>NZ_JBHMQM010000002.1:0-1001895 GCF_042434975.1 Terrimonas alba | reverse complement strand
TTCATGAAAAAATAATACCGTTATGAATATAGCTAACTTTAATATTCCCGGAATGCACAACCGATTGTGCTATTTTTTCACTTATCGGATCTTCCTGGCCGGTTTAAGGCTGCTTATAGATTCCAAACGTATGAATGGCAGCACATGCTTTGCCAGATGTAATCCGCAGACGGACTTTTGATGCCGTTACAGGTTTGAATTTGACAAGCCATTTATACCCGATAGATTGTTTGCCTGCTGCTTCCGGAATCGCTGTCCAGTTTTTGCCGTTTGTTGAATAATCAATTGACCAGCCTGTAGTGCGGTGGCCCAACTCAATTACTTCCTCCAGCATTACAACGTCAAACATCCTTTTGGGAACCTAAATCAAAAGTGATGGTATCAGTTGCAAAAGCATCAGCCGTTGCATAATAACTGCTTTCATTATTATCCAACATGTTAGATGGTTTATAATTCGCTCCACGGGAATGCAATGTTTTTATTTTCGCTCCGGTGGCAAGATTGGTTTTAAACGTGCCATTGATTAAATAGCGCAGGCTATCTGTTCTTTGCGCATCAATAGGAGAAATTAATCCTTCCTTATTCGGTGGATAGTTTAATAATAACACACTATTTCGTCCAACGGAATTAAAATAAATATCCCAAAGCTCTTCAACCGTTTTCACTCTTGTATCCTCTTCGGGATGATAAAACCAGCTTGGGCGAATGGAAACATCCGATTCGGCAGGTATATAAGCTGTACCATTGACTTCACCTTCATTCAATTCTTTTATATGTCCTGCCTCATCTCCCCCGTTCAATATTTATTGATACCAGGTTTAATTTCGATCTCCTCAGTCCCTCCCGCCCAGGATACCGCCAGCTTTATCGCCATATTGGATTCAATCAGCAGTTGTGGTTTTTGTTTTGCATTGCTTCGACTTGCACAACGAAATGAGATAAGACCATCCTTACCCACCGGGTATTTATCAATGCCATGTTCTTCTGTCAAATTGATATCCCATTTTATCAACTGTTGTTGAATATTGGCTGTCATTCCAAAAATAGATTCAATTAAAATGGAAATAGGAACGAGCCCCGTCCAGCCGATAAAATCAGGACGGGCTAAAAAGCCAGGCGCTGCAGATTCAGGAGCATAATATTCAAAAAAAGTTTTCTCTTTCTTATACACTTCCGCTACTTGCTGATGATGTTTGATTGCCAGGTCAAAAGCCATTGACCTGAAGTTTTTTTTCTTCAATCCTGTAATGACCATGTAATTTGTAGGAGCCCACACCCCGCCCTGCCAGTAACGTCCGTCTGCCTGGTATTTTTCGTGATCGGCGGGCATGGATGGAATGGGATGTTTTCTTGCAAAAGTTTTGGGATCATTTAAATGTGCGACAAAACGTTGGAGCTCTTCCGGTGTAAGTATATCTGTCCATAGCGCCCAATAAGCGCCTATACTTTTTAGTGTCCCTTTTGAACCATCTGCGTAACGATCATAAAAGAAAGATGTTTTCGGATCCCACAATTTTTCCCGGATATATTTTCTAAGAAACTTGGTCTCTTCCTCGATGTCTTCAATTTCCTGCCACCTCTCCGTATAAAAACCAAAATCTACCAGGATCTTACCGATAAACAATTGTTGTAAACAGGTATCAAGCCAGGTCATGTGTCCATTTGAATAAATCGGGTTGTATTGTTTCGGCACACGTGGCTGATTGTCCATTCCTGTGCCCCAGCCGCTTGACCAGTAGGAACCATCCTGCCAGGTGCGGTATAGTCTCAGCCATTGATAATATCCGCAGAGAACCGGAAAAATTTTATGAATTCTATTCAGGTCTCCGAATTGGTGATAGTACTCCAGTTCACTCCAGGGGATAAGGTTTGGTCCTGTGCTCGTAGGATCGAAACGATGAAAACAATCGCCCCCGGTTTGGCCCCAAATTTCACGGCAAATAAATCCATCCGGATGTTGCTTGCAATAGAAATTATTTAATGTTTGTTGAAAAGGATATGCCTTCGATCCGTAACGGGCAAACATGGTGATAAAAGCGGAATCCCACATGAAGATATTTCCGTTGTAAGCCGTATCAATGTAGGAACAGATAAAACCTGATTCAGGAGCAGGATTTTTGATATTTCTGAAAGCGATTTCCCAGGCCTTCCAATACATCTCAATGGCCAGGTCATTACCCTTCCACACCGGCGCCGGCAACAATTCCTTCGCTTGTTGAAATGCAGGAGCGTTTACAATAGTTGGTTTGGCATTCCGAAATTCATTCTCGGTTACAAACACATTCTTTACATACGTGTTTTTGAATTCACAGCCACCATCAGCGATCTCTTCACCTTTGTGGATTTTTTTTTCATTTGCTTTTAGTACAGAACCTGGGACAGCTGTTGAAGCAGCTATTATTACACTGTTGCGTAAAAATTTTCTTCGTGAATCCATGGCAAATAAATTATAAAAGATAAAGGTAATCGGTTAAAAAGCTACCCTTGCTAAGATATCCCCGGTGGCAATATCGTTGCTGCGCAATTGCGCAATTAGTACTTCAAAATACGCAATAGAAAATAAATTGAACCCCAAAATATTTTTGAAAAGAAACTATTTTTAATCTCTTAATTACAGGCATTAAAATGCACAAACTCATTCCGCTTTTTCTTTTTGTGATCGTGTTGTTCTCCATCTCCGGATGTAAGAAAAACAGCAACAATATTGTACTGCTCGAACTACTGCCACCTGAAAAAACCGGTGTTGCATTCACTAATGAAATCAGGGAAGATGAAAACCTGAACATTTTATCATTCGAATATTTTTATAACGGCGCCGGTGTGGGCATTGGCGATTTCAACGGGGATGGTTTGCAGGATGTTTTTTTTAGCTCCAACATGGGCCAAAGCAAGTTATACCTTAACCGGGGCAATTTTATTTTCGATGATATCACTGATTCATCCGGAATCAATACCACCGGCAGATGGGCCGCAGGTGTTTCCATTGTGGACATTAACCAGGACAGTTTGCCTGATATATATCTATGTTTTGCGGGCCCGCACAATCCGGAGAAAAGAGCCAACTCACTGTACATTAATAACGGTAATAACACATTTACGGATAAAGCGAGTGAATATGGATTGGCGGATACCGGTCACAGTGTACAGGCTGTTTTTTTCGATTATGACAGGGACCAGGATCTTGATATGTACCTGCTCACAAATATTACTGATGAAACGGGACCCAATATCATCCGGCCCAAACGCAACAATGGAGAAATGGCTAATACGGACCGCCTTTATCGCAATAATGGGAATAATACTTTTACAAATGTTTCAAGGGAAGCAGGCATAACACACGAAGGATATGGATTAGGTGTGTCGGTCGCTGACATCAATGAAGACGGATGGCCCGATATTTTTGTATCCAACGATTATATTTCCAACGACCTGTTATACATCAATAATAAAAACGGCACATTTACCGATGTGGCCGGTACTGTCTTTAAACACACCAGTTATTCCGCCATGGGAAATGATATTGGTGATATCAACAATGACGGAAAACCTGATCTTATCGAGGTAGATATGTTGCCTCCTGATAACTATCGAAAAAAAATGATGCTGGGTTCAACGAACCATGACCGCTACCGTTCAGAATTGCAATACGGGTATGACCCGCAATTCATGCGAAATACCCTGCAATTGAATCGTGGCATTGATGTAAATGGAAATCCCAGTTTCAGTGAAATTGGCCAACTATCGGGAATAGCAGCAACTGACTGGAGCTGGAGCCCGTTATTGGTTGATCTCGACAATGATGGCTGGAAGGACCTGGTGGTAACCAATGGTTATCCGCGGGATATTACCAATCGTGACTTTATTACTTACAGGACGCAAGACCGTGGAAGTGAAAGTAGAAGTAAAAATTTATTTGCTGCTTTGCAGAAACTTGATGGCGCATTACTTCAGAGCTTTGTTTATCACAACCAACAAAATCTTATTTATAAAAACGTATCTGCTGAATGGGGCATTACTAAAAGTGCTTATTCCAGCGGCGCTGCTTATGCCGACCTCGACAACGACGGCGACCAGGATCTGGTCCTTGTAAATACCGGAACTCCGGCTAGCATATACCGGAACAATACCGATAGCCTGAAACAGCATCATTATCTAAGTATTGCATTGGCCGGCCCTGTTGGAAACATGAATGCTTATGGTACAAAAATCAACTTGTATGCAAATAAGCTGGCATTGTCCCAGGAGTATAACCCGGTGCATGGATACCAGTCATCGGTTGCGGGTCCTGTTTATTTTGGCATTAACAAGGAATCAAAAGCAGATTCCGTCATCATTACATGGCCGGACGGAAAAATAACCCGGTTATATAATATCAAGGCTGATCAGCAAATTCAAATCGCTTATTCTACCGGCAATTTTTCCGACAAAGAAATAAGTAAAGGGGATGAAATAATTTTTCAGCCGGTGAACAAGCAATACAGCATTCACTTCCTGCATAAAGAAACGCCTTATACAGATTTCAACATACAGCCTTTGCTACCGCACAAATTTTCGCAAAGCGGACCAGGCATTGCAGTTGGCGATATGAACGGAGATGGCCTGGATGATTTTTTTGTCGGTGGTGCATATCATCAATCCGGAGAACTTTTCTTTCAACAAAAAAATGGGACTTTTATTTCCATGCCTTTGGAAAACAGGAAGAAGCCGGAAGAAGACATGGGTTCATTGTTGTTTGATGCGGATAACGATAAAGATCTTGATCTGTATGTGGTGAGTGGTGGTAATGAATTCGCCGCCGGCTCCAGGTATTACCAGGATCGTTTGTATACCAATGATGGTCACGGTCGCTTTAAACTTAACACAGCCGCTTTACCTGTCGAAAACGCAAGTGGGTCCTGTGTTACCGCTTGCGATTTTGACCAGGATGGTGATCTTGATTTATTTGTAGGAGGTAAAATAAATCCACAACACTATCCCGAAGGAGGAAATAGTTTTTTGCTGGAAAACAGCAATGGAAAGTTTATTGATGTCACTGATGAAAAAGCTCCCGGGTTAAAAAATATCGGGATGGTAAATGCCGCGATCTGGTCTGATGTAAATAATGATCATCGCCGCGATTTAATCATAGCAGGTGAATGGATGCCGATTACCGTATTCATTAACGAACAGCAACAGTTCAGGAATGCGACACGCCAGTTTGGACTGGAGAATACTGTTGGCTGGTGGAATAGTATCCATGCCGGAGATTTCAATCGTGATGGAAGGATGGATTTTATCCTGGGTAATTTAGGCAGCAATAGCCGCTATACCACGTCGGCAACAAGTCCCCTGAGCATTTATACCTATGATTTTGGAAACCTGGGGAATCGCAATCCGGTCATCACTTATAAAGAAAACGGGAACAGTTACCCCATTCATCCACGGGATGATATGATGATGCAGTTACCCGGCCTGAGAAAGAAATTTCCCCTGTATCATGATTATGCAAAAGCCAGCATCACTGATTTATTTTCCCCGCAGGCTTTGCAGCAGGCGAAGCAGGTCACTGCAAATACTTTTCAGTCGGTGCTGCTGCAAAATAAAGGCGATCAACCCTGGGTGATTTCTCCACTTTGTACGGAGGCGCAATTCGCCCCGGTATTCGGCATTCTCGTCAATGATTACGATGCAGATGGCTTTGAAGATATATTGCTTACCGGAAACTTTTATGGACCGGAAGTAATCAATGGACAGTATGATGCATTTAAAGGGCTTTTCCTGCAAGGGAATGGCCAGGGAGAATTCAAGGTTAAAGAGAATGGCTTTCGTATCGAAGGTGATGGCAAGGGCCTTGCAGAAATTTTGCGGGCAAATAATGCACCCATTATCCTGGCGGCATTGAATAGTGATTCCCTTGTTGCAATGGAATGTCTTTCTCCTGACGAAGGGCTTCGAATACTGAAGGCAAGCGCTGATGATGCTTTAGCGATTATTCAGCTTGACAATGGAAAAACAATCAGGAGGGAATTTTATTATGGTTCCGGCTATTTATCCGGCACTGCAAGATATCTGCGACTACCTGGCAATGTGAAATCGGTGGAGCTATACAATTACAAAGGCGTGAAAAGAAAATTATCGTTTTAACGTGAGTTTGGGATGTTTTTCGATGATAAATGCCTTTCATTGCTCGTTAGGAACCGATGGTGGGTTGATATTATAAATGTTTGCACCCGGAGGTTGTCTGAAAAGTGTTTAGTAGCAAGAAGGACACTAAGAAAATACAAAGGGCACAAAGAAATCAGTACTTGTGTTCAAACGTTGTGTTCTTTGTGTCCTGCGTTGTGTCCTTTGTGCTCCGCAAATTAATGTCATTTTAATTCAACCGCATCAATCCTGGTAAAATATCGTACTTCGTATCTTACCTGGTTTTTTCCGGGAAATAAAAATTTCCTATTCTTTTTAAGCGCCATCCTGTTTTTGTCAAGGTGAAGGATAATAAATGCTGAAGGCTGATTACCCGATGTATCAGTTAACGTCAACGTTGAATCCGTTAAGTTATACCGGTACTCCATTTGCTCACCCATACCCTTTCGCAACACCGTATTATTTTTCCGGTATTCATACACTTCCTTCGGATACGGATTTGTATTGGTAAAACTAAATCCATTATAATTATCATAAATAGAATCCATGCGCCAATTACCGATGATTTGAACATCGGCTGATTGGTTACAGGATACACAGGCTAACCATAACGCCACTACTAAAATTCTACCAGCTATTCCCAAACTCATAATTTTGTCATTCGACTATATCAAAATAAGGTAATAAGGTTATTATCCATTTGGCATTTAAAGTTACTAAGGTAATAAGGTGTAGTCAGCAAGAGACCGAATAAACTGCCAGTTAACTTAGGACGAAAATAAATATCACGCAACGGCGCAGCGTCGCAACGTGCTTTGGTCATCAACAACTTTAAACGTAGCGCCGCAGCGTCGCCGCGTCGCCGCGAGAAAAAAAACCTTTGGAGTAGCTTTATTTAAAATCCGGGTTTTGTATCAGCACGCCGTTACTCAGATCAATTTGCCGTTGTGGTATCGGAAAGAGATAATTTTTCGGACGCTGAAAATTTCTTCCCGGTTTAAACTGCCCGCGATTTTTTGCATAATGCGTTTTGATATCTATTAAACTGGCTCTGTCCCAACGCATCAAATCCTGGTGTCTTTCATTCTCACCAGCCAATTCTACTCTTCTCTCGTGGATCAATTGCGTCATCGTAGCATTGGTAACATTGCTTAAACCGTTTCGGCTTCGTAATTTATTTATTTCAACATCCCCATTTGCTCCCGACCTGATCTTAGCCTCCGCAACGAGTAAGTATACATCTGCCGCTCTCAGCATCGGTATATTCATATTATTATCCAAACCACCATCGGGTCTCCAGCTAACATTTTTCCTGAAAAAATATCCTGTATTCGTAAGACCAACGGGAACAGCTTGCGGTCCGCCATTTGACGCACCCGGATCGATAATATCACCTACTTTTCCTATTGTATACGTCAATCTTTCATCATTGGCTTCAAACTCATCTGCAAGGTCTTTGATAGGCTCTGTGAATCCCCATCCACCCCAGGGCCTGGGAGCGGCATAAATAGCCTGAACATTCTCTGTCCAACCATCTGTACACTGGATAGCAAATAACATTTCAGGATTATTCTTCGTATCTGGTTTGAAGTTGTCTCCAAAGCTGGGAGCAAGCGCATAAGGCCCGGTGATCACTTTATTGCCGGTTTCAATGGCTTTAGCCCAATTTTCCTGGTACACATAAAACTTAGTGAGGTATCCCCAGGCTGAACCTTTCGTGGCTCTGCCAAGATTAGCTTCATCATGTTGCAAGGGCAAAAGTTCTGCTGCAGTTGTCAAATCAGATTCAATGATCGCTTTCATTTCATCCACTGTTCCTTTCGCCACGTTGTAAGTATTGCTAAGCACATTCTCTTCTTTGATAATAGGAACCTGTCCGTAGATCCGGTAGAAATGCCAGTAGATAAATCCCCTGATAAAATGAGCTTCCCCCAGTATCCTGTCTTTCAACGTTTGGTCCATATCGATATTCGGAACATTAATAAGCACTGCATTGGCACGGGAGATCACTTCGTATTTCCGGGACCAACTTTCATTAAGCTGCGGATTGCTTGGCTCATAAGTAAATTCTTCAATTGCCTGATCCTCGGGATGGTCACCCGCTCTCCACATATCATCTGAACAGATATCCCATGTTTGCTCGGTATGTGCAAACATATATTCATCACCAAGAAAAGAGTAAAGTGCATTGGAAGCTGCTATCGCATCATCCGCATTGCGCCAGAAATCAGCTGATGTGGACTGACCATAAGGTGTCGATTCCAGGAGATTTTTTTTGCAACTGCTTATTGATAGGACCGTCAACAAAACGAGTCCGCTTTTTATTACAATATGTTTCATCTGTCTATTTATTATTGTTTTTGGCCAGAACTTGTCCCGAACCTGTTTTCGGGATGGAACCTCGCAGATAATCATTCCTCTGTGTAAAAAAATTCTCTTGCTCGGTTTCATGTTAGTTAGTACGTTAATCAATTAAAAGGTAATGTTGACACCAAAAATCCATGAACGGGATTGCGGATATTGGGCAAAGTCCACATTGATTTGTCTATTACCATCTGTGTAACCGAGTTCAGGATCTAACCCCGAATAGTCTGTGATTGTAAATACATTTTGCCCCGTGATGTAAAATCTTGTACGCCCTATACCCATTTTACTGGTGATCTTTTCATTCAACGTGTAGCCAATCACCAGGTTTTTTAACCGGAAGAAGTCACCCTTTTCAATAAACATGTCGGAAGTTCTGTAGTTGCGGTTACTGCGGCGGGTCGTCATTCTGGGAATAGTGTTACTCGTATTGGGGCCCGTCCAGCGGTTGATTGTTTCTGCATACATATTGAATGAATAAGTAGGATCTATTCCCTGCATCCTGTCTGCGTTATAAATTTCCAGTCCGGCATTACCTAGGAAGAACAGCGACAAATCAAATCCTTTATATCCTACATCAGCATTTAAGCCATATACTACTGCAGGGTGCGGACTACCCAATTTAACTCTGTCTTTGTCATCGATCAAACCATCCCCGTTTGTGTCTATAAACCTAACGTCGCCTGGTTCAATCTGTCCTCCGGTTCTCCTGGGATCATTGGCAATGCTTGGATCTTTACTGATATCTTCTGCTGTCTGGTACAGGCCATCTGTTTTCCAACCCCAGAAAATACCAAGCGGCTGTCCCTCGTAGGTTCTGGAAATTTCTTCGTTTGGACGACCATAGGTTTGCGAGCCAATGAAATTCCCATCATATAATTTTGTCACTTTATTCTTGATGAAAGAAGCATTAGCACTTACACCATAGGTAAACTCACCCAATTTATTGCGATAAGCCAGGTCAACTTCTACCCCACTATTTTTAAGAACGCCTACGTTCTGATCCGGAATAGATAATGTACCTACGGTTCCAATTGTAGGAGGTGACAGCAACATATCGCGGGTTGTCTTGTTGAAATAGTTCAGTGAAAGTTGAAAGCGATTGTCAAACAGGTCTGCAGTAAGACCGATGTTGCTCATCTCTGCTGTTTCCCATGAAATATTCAAATTAGGCAAGCGGGTTTGTGTTGCTGATACAACCGTATTATCATTAAAGGAATATCTTCCTCCATTGCCAATTAATGCCAAATACTGTAACCCGCCTACATTTTGATTACCTAATTGTCCCCATCCGGCAGTTAATTTTAATTCATCGATAAAGCCTACATTGAAAAATTGTTCTTGCGATATTCTCCAACCAACAGAAAAGGCTGGAAAGTATCCCCATTTGTTTCCTTTTGCAAATTTTGAAGAACCGTCTGCACGAAATGTACCGGTAAACAAGTAACGTTTATCATAATCATAGTTTACCCGGCCGAATACAGACTGCAGTGCATCATAGTAGCGGTTGCCTGAGATGCTCCCCAGTGTCTGTCCGGCATCCAGATAACGTTGATTCGGATCTTCATTAAGATAGTCTCGTTTACTGGCGGAAAACACATCGCCATCGAAAGTCTGGGCCGTGTAACCGGCCACAACATCTAATTTATGTTTGCCGGCGAATGTTTTGTTATAAGAAAGAAAATACTCGCTTAGTAAAGAATAGGATTCGCTAAAGCTTTTGTTAAGGGAATTATTATTAGTAGTACGTGTCTGATCTGAAACAATAATATTGAAATTGCGTCCGGTATAGTGGTTTCCATCGAGACCAAAATTGACTTTCAATTTCAAACCATTTATTATTTGGTATTCAGCATTTAAATTTCCGAGGAGGCGGGTGTTGACATTGGATGCATCCACACTATTGGCCGTAAAAATCGGGTTATTGATATCTCCATATTCATTGGAAGCCTTTGATGTTCCCCAGGTACCATCATCATTTTTTACCGGTATAAACGGCATGAAACGAATAGCGCTCCAGATTAAACCATCCTGTGCAGATGTGGTGTTAAGACTATTATCATTGGAACGGGTCAATTGAAGGCTTTGACCAATCTTTAATCTTTTTCCAACCTTGTGATCTGAATTCAGGCGCACACTGTATCGCTTAAAATAAGAATTGGTAATGATACCTTTTTCATCATAGTATCCGGCAGATAACATAAATGATGATTTCGCGGAGCCACCTGTCAGGCTAAGATCCACGTTATTTACTTTTCCTTGCCGGAATAATTCATCCTGCCAATTGGTACGTTGAATTTTATTGGAAGGTTCATCCCAAACAGGATTAATAGCTAACCCATCATTGGTATATCGTTCCCGTTTCAGTTCCACCAAAGAAGCAGCATCTAACATGTCGATGGTTTTTCGTGCATTGGAAATGCCCGTGTAAGCATTCACCGAAATTTTAGTCGGTTGCTCAAAGCTTCCACGTTTTGTCGTTACAATTAAAACACCGTTTGCGGCACGGGTACCATAGATGGCGGACGCTGAAGCATCTTTCAATACTTCTATAGAAGCAATATCATTTGGATTCACTGAATTCAGGTTTCCTGCAGGAACACCATCAATAATAATGAGTGGGTCTGCATTGTTAATGGTACCTGTTCCGCGGATGCGGATAGACCCGGAATTCCCGGGACTTCCTCCATTTCTTACCACATTCACACCAGCGGTGCGCCCCTGCAATGCCTGCACTGCACCTGATACCGGCAGGTTTTCAAACTGATCGCCTTTAATTGATGCAACTGCACCGGTAACATCTTTCCTGCTTTGTGTTCCATAACCTACTACTACTACTTCGCCAAGGCCGGTTACGTTTGTTGCCAGCGACAAATCAATGGTCGATCTCCCATTAATGGCCACTTCTTCCGTTGAATAACCCGAACTTGAAAATACTAATACAGTATCACCGGCAGCTAATGCGATTGAATACGCACCATCATTATTGGACACTGCGCCCCTGGTGGTTCCCTTTACCGTGATGTTGACATTGGGAATTGGCTGGCCCGAGCCCTGGTCAGTTAGTTTACCTCTAACAGTGGACTGTGCGATAGCTATTGCACAACTTAACATAGTCAAAGCAAAAACCAATACAGGTCTTCGCATATGCGTTATTGTCATATTTTTTGGGTATTTGTCAGTTAATTTGGTGAAATGCATAGTATGGCAATACATTTTTATAGTGCTTCACGTAATCGGAGTATTTGAAGCACTCATTCAATAAGACAGTTATCGTTTTTTCTTTCCTAAAGATAAATTTCAACTGTCCGGGAACAATGCGCAAATGCGTATATTAACCATCTAATTGCGCAAGACCTGATTTTGATATTGAAAAAATAATCCGCTACGCATTTTGAAGAAATTACTGCGCAATTGAATCTGTTGCTTTGTAAAGGCAAGAATATATTTGTTGGAAGAACCGAAAAAAATTTCCCTTTATTTTATTCATTCATAGCAAATCATGATCATTGGAATTGATTTGGGAGGCACAAATGTCCGGGCTGGGTTGGTTGACAATGGCAGAATCCTTCAAATTCATCAGTCGGAACTTTCCGAAAAAAATTCGTTAGAGAGCACTCTTCAACAATTGTTTTCCAGCATTTCTTCTTTTACCAGCTATGACATAAAAGGAATCGGTATCGGCGTTCCGTCAATAGTCGACACAAAAAAAGGAATTGTCTATGATGTCGTTAATATTCCTTCCTGGAAAAAAGTTGATCTGAAAAAAATACTGGAGGACAAGTTTAGCATTCCGACGTTTGTAAATAATGATGTGAATTGCCTGGCTCTCGGAGAGCAGTTATTTGGACAGGCTTCCTCGTTCTCTTCTTTTGTGACGATTGCTATCGGCACAGGTCTTGGGGCAGCCATTATCATCGATCATAAATTGTATGAAGGTGTACAATGCGGATCGGGTGAAATAGGTTATATCCCTTACCTGGACAAGAACCTTGAGTTTTATGCCAGCGGCGCTTTTTTTGAAACCTTTTCCACTACTGCCCTTGCAGCTTACGATGCTGCCTTAAACAAAGATGAATCAGCATTACAAATGTGGGCATCGTATGGACATCATTTAGGACAGGTAATGAAGGTGATATTATATACCTATGCTCCTGAAGCAATATTTATTGGTGGTAGCTTGTCCAATGCCTTTCCTTTTTTTGAAACCTCGATGTACCAGAGCATGAGTGATTTTATCTATCCCGGCCTGCTTAAACAAGTACAGATACGCCCTTCTTCGGTAAAAAACATTGCCATTCTAGGAGCCGCTGCTATGGCTTATTCCAGGCAATGAATAAGGGGTGCGCTCCAAATCTTCGCAGTGTTGGGTTTTTCGCTGTTACAATTAATGAACTCTGCATCCCCTCCGTCGGAGGGGTAGAAGTGATTTCGCATAAAGGAAATTCAATTGGGGTTGGTTTGGAAAAACGAAAATCTGTGATACGCCATGAAGTATAGTAAAACCAAATTCTTCAAATTGTATTAAGTTTGAATGAACACATTTTACCACTGCAATGAATAAGATTATTTTGTTGTTCGATATCTCTGAACAATATGGTCAGAGCCTTTTATCAGGCATCGTGAATTATTATAAGGAAAATGAACCTGCTTTATTTTGCCGCATGCCCATTTATTACCGGGAAAAAATTGGTATTAAAGGAATATTGAAGTTTGCGAAAGAATGGGGCGCCCATGGAATCATAGCGCAATTGGATAATACCCGGGATGTAAAAAAAATTGCGGACTCAGGTATCCTGTTGATATTGGAAGATTTTAAAGAGCGGTTTGATGAATATCCAAATATTACCGGCGGGTACTATGAAACAGGTCAAATGGGTGCAGAATATTTTGTAAAAAAAGGATTCAAGCATTTTGCCTTTTATGGCTTTCGGGATATTGTCTGGTCGAGGGAACGGTTGGAAGGTTTTGAAGAATATTTGAATACACGTGGTTTTGAAGTATACAATTTTGAACATGAAGAAATACACGTGACTGATTTTTGGCTTTATAGACCCTCGGCGTTGAGTAAATGGTTAAAATCGCTTCCCAAGCCTATTGCAATCATGGCTTGCGATGATGCCCGGGCGCAGCATATTACAGAAGCCTGCAAACATGCCAATATCAAAATACCGGAAGATGTAGCGGTGCTGGGAGTAGACAATGATGAAATGACCTGCAATCTATCAGATCCTCCTATATCGAGTATCAGCCTTGATACAGAGAAGGGAGGATATGAAGCCGCCAGGCTAATGGACCTGATGCTCCGGGGCAAAATAAAAAAACCACGAAATGTGATGGTGATGCCCACTTATATTGTCACCCGTCAATCCACCGACATCACCGCTACCACCAATGCGCATATTGCCGTTGCTTTGAATTACATTCATAAAAACATAGAGAAGAACATTAACGTGAGCAATGTTTTGACGCAAATTCCTACCTCGCGGCGATCGCTTGAAAAGAGATTTTATGAAGTAACGGGAACAAGTATATACCAGTATATATTAAAATTGAAGATGCAGCGGTTTTCGCAGCGTTTGCTGAAAACAGACAAGAGAATTTCAGAAATTGCCCTCGATGCGGGCATAACGCTCACCAATAATTTATCCCGTCAATTCAAGCAAATTCACGGTTGCAGCCCCGGTGAATACCGGAAGAAACATTTGCCGAATAAGTAGGTGAGTTTATGATTCATCACTATCCGGGATGCAATCCTAAAGGTTGCATCCCACGAGCCAGCTATTTACCGGCTGCGCTTTTACCCTGACGTTAATAGGGAGTATCCCTACTGTAACCCTACATGAAACCGGGCATACAGCAGGGAGAACGCCGGTCAAAAACGGCAAAATCGGCATAAATGGCATAAATGGCCCATATGGACATCGGCCACTATGATTTGTGGCAGCCGATTTGTAATTTGGAAGTATGGCAAAACAAATCGGCCCGTTTTTTATCAGGGGTACCATCGACGGCATCTGTTTTTATAAAATGGATGGGGTGTATTATGCCCGGGCCAAAAGCAGTTTGGACAGGAAGCGGGTAAAACGGGATCCGGCATTCCGGGAAACCATGCGCTATGCAGGGTTGCTTGGTAAAGCGGCTAAAATTGCTGCTGCTATATACCGGAAAATAAAGGAAGACGGGAAAGGTTTGGTTTCGTATCGCCAACTTACTGGCCAGGCGATGCGGTTACTCAAAGAAAATAAAACAGTCGAGGAAGTGAGGGATTTGTTGCAACGGCAGTGGGTGAAGGATATCCCTGTTGTTTTAGCAAAAGAGAATAGTAGTGAGAGGATATTGTTTGGAGAGGAAGTATTGTTGTTGTTGTTTGGTGACATGAAAATCAGTAAGGAGAAATTTTGTTGTGATGTGCCGGCGCCGTGATGAGAAGACTGATGACATGCGGGCATAGGAGTATGGAGTTTATAAATGATTTTTATTCTTTTTCTTTTTCCTTAGATGGAATACTTCGGCAAGCTCTGGAGAAACCTGCTTGCTAGCAGGCAGGCAAAAAGATCAAGCCCCGATAACAATCGGGTCGGCCAACGCACGTGATGAGCCTGATGAATTGTAAGCCGTTGCCGTTTTAGGTATGGAAGGATAAAGTCCCTGTGTCTTGCTGTTGGAAGCAATGTGAGGCGCTGTTTTTTCGCTTGTAGTGTTTACAATCATTTCTCTCTTTTCTTTTTCCCTTAGATGGAAAAAGAAACAAAAAGATCAAGGCAAACACGATGGCTCCGCCGTTTTGCCGGGCCAACGCACGTGATTACCCTATTGAATTGTGAGCCGTTCCCATTTTCGGATTGGAAGGTCGAAGACTCTTCATCGTGCCATGCGGGGCAACGAAAGGCGCTACTTTTTCGCTTGTAGTGTTTACAGCAGAACGAGGTTGACAAATGGCGAAAAAGAGGCGCTGCAAGATTCATGTAGTGTTGAGGAAGATGTCATGCTTCGGCAAGTTCAGTATGATCTGTATTCATAATTGCGATGTGCCTGAAGCAGCCAGCTTGATTTTACGATTTTGTACCTGCAGGTGGCAAATTCACGGCTCTTACTTCAAAGCTCATCGCACCAATCTCTTTATTTTTTTTCTTTTTATTAAATACAGTGACCAGCACTCTTCCCGGTTTGGAAACACGGGCGATGAATTTGCCGTCTTCATTATAGATAATAGTTCCTTCCGAAATGGTTGCCTCAAGGTCTTCCGGTTTTACTTTGTCCACGTCAATGGTAAGCTCATTGTTTGCATCAGCATAAAGTACGTAAGGTGTCTTTGTAAGAATATTAAAACCATCCTGGGAAGTCATAAAAGTAACGGGTTGTTTCCTGTACGCATTAACCGGTCTACTGTTCTGTATGGCGGGAGTCCACATACCTGATTTGCGCATGATGCGTACCACCTCCTGTTCCATTCCGTATCCTTCCCTGGTCAGCGCTGTGATATCGGACACACGGCCTTCTTTATTGACAACAAATTGAACAATGATCAAATACCGTCCACAGGGAGCCCCGTTATCTACCCGTACACCGGGATTTAAGTTCTTTTCAAGAAATTTCCGCCATGCCTGTTCGCCGCCCGGAAAGGCAGCCTCAATTTCAACTCTAAGAAAACAGCAAGGACAATGCGATTAGTGTTGAGGTCCGGATCATCTGGTAAAGTTTAAAGATTGGCTGTTTATTTATTTTTAAGAATTGGCAGCGAAGGTAAATTTCGAACTTGAAAAACACAAGTTGTTACTCTTAAAACAATCATCATGACGTAAAAGACGACTTATTCTCCAGTCTTCGGAGCGCTGCGAATGCCACAAATCCGAAACACAAGGCCATTTGAAACATAACATTAAAAGAATTGGACTAAGCCTCTTGCTCAATATCGATCAGTTCATTAGTTTTCCTGGCACCTCAAATTATTAATTAGCCGGGCAAAAACGATAGCATTTAGGTCCATTGCTTATCTTTGTTTGGTTAACTTATTACTTATTTCAGTAATAAATTATAATATCTTTTACTTATCATTTACTACTACAATTTTCTCAAAAAATAAATGTCAAAAACAGCTATCATTATTGGAGCTGGGCCTGCAGGGCTTACAGCCGCTTATGAGCTATTACATAAAACAAATATTAAACCGATCATTCTCGAAAAAACAAGCGACACCGGGGGATTATCAAAAACTGTAAATTATAAGGGTAACCGTATAGATATTGGTGGCCATCGTTTTTTTTCCAAGTCAGAGAAAGTAATGCGCTGGTGGCTCAATATCCTTTCACTTGAAAAAACAGAGACGGAGGAATTTTCACTTCACTATCAAAACAAACAGACACAAATTTTTCCCCGTAATTATTCAAACAGCAATAATGAAAACGAAGAAAAGGTGATGCTGGTCAGGAATAGGGTTTCACATATTTATTACTTAAAAAAATTTTTTACTTACCCTGTTACTATATCATGGGACACTATCAGGAAATTAGGTTTTACAAAGATCATTCGCATATTCTTTTCTTATTCGTACATCAGGCTTTTCCCTCGTAAAGATGAAAAAACTTTAGAAGATTTTTTTATCAACCGGTTTGGCAAAAATCTTTACCGCACTTTTTTCAAAGATTACACGGAAAAAGTATGGGGAATTCCTTGCTCGGAAATACCTGCTGAATGGGGTGCCCAGCGAATCAAGGAATTATCAATAACAAAAGCTTTATTGCATTCCCTCAAAAAGAAACTGCCCTTTCGCAAAAAAGAAGACCTTGCCCAAAAGGATACGAGTACCAGTTTAATACAACGTTTTTTATATCCTAAATACGGGCCCGGTCAATTATGGGAAGAAGTTGCTAACATTATTAAAGCCAAAGGCGGTGAAATTCATTATAACCAGGACGTAACACGAATAACTACAAATAAAAATAAGATTATCTCTGTCGAAGCCGTTCCTGAAAATGGTACGCCCATGATATTCAACAGCGACTATTTCTTCTCTACAATGCCGGTAAAAGAGCTGATTGCAGGTATTAAAACCGGAGTACCGGAACAAGTAGCAAAAGTTGCTGAAGGACTTCAATACAGGGATTTTATCACTGTCGGATTATTGGTTAAAAAATTAAAAGTTGGAAATAAAAATAAAACTATAAAAGATAATTGGATATACATCCAGGAAAATGAGGTAAAAGCAGGCCGGCTGCAAATATTCAATAACTGGAGTCCGTATTTGGTTAAAGATCCCAGTACTACCTGGGTGGGTCTTGAGTATTTTTGCAATAAGGAGGACGCTTTCTGGCAACTGAGTGATGAAGAGATTAAAAAAATCGCTATTCATGAATTGGCCAAAATCGACCTCATTGAAAAAGAAGATGTACTGGATCATACTTTGATACGTATGGAAAAAACATATCCGGCTTATTTTGGAACATACAACCAGTTTCATCTCATCAGGGAATATCTTGATCAGTTCGAAAATCTTTTTCTCATAGGGAGAAACGGTATGCATAAATATAATAATGCAGACCACTCTATGCTTACTGCTATGGCAGCCGTTGATAACATTATACTAAACTCAACCAGCAAACAAAATATATGGGATATAAATAGTGAGCAGGATTACCAGGAATAATACTGATCCATGCTATAAAAGAAATATTTTTAACCGCTATAAACTATACATTGCCAAAAATCACAAGATATTTGATTATTTGTATTACAGGATTTTTTCTCCTGCTAACGATATTCAAATCACTTTATTTCACCAACAAGAATGGGGGTACTGATCTTCGCATCCGTGTGATAGCCTCCCGCTTGTTAGCTACTAACCATTCACCTTATTTCTATAAATGGAATCCTGCGGATGGCGAATACCTGTTAGATCCCAATGACCATGCAAACAGACTGGTAAATGGGAGTGTCGTGACACCTGCAATGCTGTATTTAATTTATCCTTTATCCTGGCAGTCATATCCGATGATACGGATAATATGGACGATTGTGCAATTTATCCTGGCTTTTATCACTCTATTTGTTTTGCTAAAAAACAAAGACAGCTTTCTGGCGTTTGTACCAACTTCTGTATTGCTGATCGGCTTGATAGCTACAGATGTTTGGTTGCTAAATATTGAACGTGGCCAGATTTACATATTTTATGCTTTCCTCTTTGCTCTTATATACAGCTTATACACTTCAACCAGTAAGCATAGCATGCTATTATCGGGATTTATCGGCGGCTTTTTTATACTATTCCGCCCTTTTGCCGCTATCATTGGTTTGGTCTTTTTACTAAGCGGAAAAAAGAAATGGGTGTACGGATGTATTACAGGCTTTATAGCAGGATGTTTCATGTTTGTGTTACCGCAACCATCTCTTTGGAAAGACTATTTTAAAGCGATGCATGAATATAGCAATGAATACACTGGCAATGCACATATAAATAGTAATGCAAAAGAATATACAAAACCTGCTGTCATTGAAGGGGCAGATAACCTGGGTCGGGGGCAGGGTTTTAATATTAGTTCATTAGATACTGTATATGATTATTTAAAAAAGACAGGCATTACTATTTCACAAAATCAGTCGTATATCTTATATGCCTTAGTGGTTTTTATCCTCTGTTTTTTCTTTTTCAAAGTACAAAAAAAAGATATTACACCTCAATCATTATTTCTTTTTGCATTCCTGCTGTATCTCCTGGCGGAACTATTTGTAACAGTGCCACGTGGTCGCTATAACCTGATACAATGGGTATTTCCGTTAGCACTTATTTTTTTACAGAGCAGATTTAACCAGCCTCAATTTATTCTATTAATAACCGGCTTATTATTATTGCATAATTTTCCTTTTGTTTTTCCTTACCAGGCTGTTTGTGCAGAGCTTCTTTTTATAGGCATCACCATTTATAATATATTTTTTACCAGCCCATTCAATAGGTTACAACAGGAGATCAGCAAAACCTGACGTACAAGTAAACAATAAGATTAAGAGATGAAATAAATTGAATGAATTAATATTTAACAATTGAAACCCTGAATGTTCCACTTGCAGGATCAATTGTTCCTGACGAATTGTTATTAAATCGTATCGTCACAGTGTTGGCAGCGCTTACCCAGGCACTATAAGAACTGTTGTCATTAACTGCAGCATTGGGGACACCCAGACTTACTGCATCACCATCTGCTGCACCTGTTATTGTAACAGTAAGATTAGATCCACTTTGCGCTGCTGTACTGGCAAAATCAAGCGTTGAAGAGGCGGTCAGCGTTTTAGCTAATGTATATCTTGTATTTGCAGAAGTAACAAAATAATTCGTTCCATCGTATTCGATAGCTCCGTTCTCAGGTGTACTCAAATTGGTGCCAGCCGTTAATTTTACTGGAGCCATGCCTGTCGATGCAGACCCAGCAGCAATCTGTAATTTTGCGGTTGGTGTCATGCCTATGCCTAAGTTGCCAGAAGCCGATAGTGTCATCCTCAGTATTTCACTATTTAATGTACTGCCGCTAACACCTACAGGAGTAGTGTAAAATTCAATGTTGCCTCCTGCGGCTGAGCCTGTACTTTTTCCCCTGCTATCTTTAATGTTTTACCAATAATATTTGTTCCAGAGACATTAGGAGTACGCAGAGTGGTGTTAACACTTATGTTTCCTTCTACCTGTAATTTATTTAACGAGTCATCCGTCGTTTTACCAATCAATATATTGCCTGTATTAGCGACTGCTCTGAGCCTTACTGTGCTGCCACCTGTGAAAATATCTATCCCCCCTGAACCACCCACTTTTAAAAATCTATTATTTGCGCCATTGTTTCCATCGGCCCAAACCCAACTCGCTCCTTGGTATTCAATGAACTTTAATCCTTTATTTTGGTAAGAAGGATTAGAAGGAAACCCAAATTCAATTGATTGATAAAAACCCGGATTACTATTAAAAACAATATCATAGCCGGAGGAGTTTGAGCTTGACACAATAGCCGCATCTTTGACAAAAATTTTTCCATCTACCCGCCCATTTCCTGTGATCCAAAAATTTGCATTTTGTCCTGATGCGTTTTGATTTTGAATGTAACTGCCGGACAGATTACCCAGTCTAAGTGTATCTCCTCCAAAAACATATACACTATCATTTACTTTTATCATTGATTTTCTGAACTCCGTTCTGCCATTGCCTTTGTTGTACAAAAAGCCAAGTATATGCTTTGTACTGTTTTCAAGGTTTAGCTCAGCATTGCAGGAATCATTGGTGATTAAAACACTATCGGCTTTTATTTTATGAATATATTGAGAATGGGAAAGCATGGATGCCAATAACAATACCAGGATAAACAATATTTTTCTCATTGACTATAGTGATTTTAGTTTTAGTTGCCATGGAGAGAAGATAACAGTTTTCGATTTTATTTATTATTTCCTTCTTTTGATCCGGCTCCTTGGTTCGTGTCTCACGAACCAATATTTTGACAAAAAACACAGCACCTGTTTCAATATCTGGCTTGCATTTATGCTTAAAAATATCTTCGACTATACAATTAGCTTATTTGGTTCCGGTTCGTGGAGACACGAACCGGGGCTTTGGACGAAACAATTAAAATGTTACGCCTGTGAATTTTAGCCATTGAGTTGATGTTCGTAGATAAATATTGCCGCTTGCATCCCGCTTAATATCTCCGTCACTACCGGAGGGATCACTTGAACTTGTTGGTGCTGTTGATGCTGGAAGGTTTAAACTATTTGCCTTAATTCCACCATTTACCTGTAATGCTGTTACGCCATCGTCAACCGCCCCGCTTAAAACGGTTCGTCCTGTCGGCTGTAAAATGTTTCCTGAAAACTTACTTGCCCCATTCACATAAATTTTATATGAACCTAAATTGACAATAGAGGTGTCGCCTATCAACAAACCGGCACCGTAAAATCTTCCAACTTCATTTAATCCGTTTTTAAACCTTATGTACCCGTCACCCGTGCTCATTAAATGAATATTATAATTTGTTTTTGTAAGTGGTGATTCGTAGTTGTACGAACTTACTCCGGAGTATATTTTTATATCGCCAGCTTTTACATTTTCCCCTATACCAGGATTCCCCCAACCACTTGTTGCCATTAATAAGTCAAGCCGCCCCTTAAGAGATTTAAGATTAAAAACATCAAAAATGGCAGTTCTGTTTGGCCCGGCTGCCGTTGTATCCGGGTCATTTGTGTTGTCTAATCTTAAAGATGGTGTTGTTGGGTGCTGTATCATTACATAGCCACGCCCCGCCGCTGGCTGTGGGTTCAACTGCATATAGCTACTTGTCCTTATTTGGCTTCCATTATGAACAGGGCCGCTTTCAAAATAAATGCTCGTATTGTTAGGCATTGTAAATTTCGAAGCTCCTTTTGACTGCAAAGAGCTAATCCCGTCATCAACCGCCCCACCCAAAATGGTTCGTCCTGTTGGCTGCAAAATGTTTCCCGAAAACTTGGAGGAACCATTTACATAGAACTTATGTACGTCCGCATTTACCAAGTTTGAATCTCCAATCATGGTCTGCCCTGCGAAATAATTTTTATCATTGACCCCCACCTGTTGAAATGACCAATACCTGTCAGCCGTATTGGAAGCTGCCAAAGCTGGGGCAAAGTAGCCTATAAGATTCCTTGCTCCGGATCCAGTAGTTTTCGAACCAACTGGATTTATCATATAAGTGTAAAAAACAACATTATCAAAGGTGTCCGCCCTGTTTACCTGCCATCCTGCCTGATACCAATTCACAGCGCCAGCATATCGGTTGCCACCTGAATTATTATTAAAATCAATATAATTAAGCATATTAACCCATCCAGCACCGCCAAAGGTGGCTTTGAACTTTCCAGTGGAGCCACTTGTCTTACCAAAGTTAGAGGTAAGCCAAAGATTATGGTTTCTCCAATCATCGGTATGAAGCGTATAATTAGGGTAAGACGGATAACCCTTAAATCTATGTATCATGTACAGTGAATTAGCATTGGGCATATAATACAAAAGATTAGCGCCATTCCGTGCTTTGTTAAAAAAAGTGTCAATATTGCGATATACATGGCTATTAAAAGCGGGACCTCCCCACAGATCGTAGGAGCCACGACTGGCAGGCTGCGATACCGTCAATATAGCATCTTCCCCGTAAGGTCCACCCTGCGCCCCCCAATAGCCGCCTCCCTTTGTCAGATCAGCCGTCGAAGTGTCGGCATCTTTTACACGGGCAGTAATATATATCTTTCCTTCATTGATGATAGTGGTAACCTTTCCAGAGGTATCAGAGGAAATTAATTTTTGTCCCTTTAACGTATCAATCCAAGCGTTAGCGGTTTGTTTTTGTTGAAACTGATTTTGAATGTAGTTGCCGGATCCGCTTGCCGGAGCTCTACCAATTAACTTTAGTGTATCACCACCTATCAGGTAAAGACTATCATTGAGTTTAATAAGCCCCCTCCTAAACTCCGTTCTTCCCTTCCCTTTATTATACAAAAACCCAAGTGTATCTTTTGTACTATTCTCCAGGTTTAGCTCTGCATTGCAGGAATCATTAGTGATTAAAACACTATCGGCTTTTATTTTATGAATGTATTGAGCATCGGATAGCAATGCCATTAATAACAAAAAAGGGATAAGCAGTAATTTCTTCATTGAACCAAATTTTACTTCAATCGTTGGCTTTTCATTTCATGGCACCTGCCTGCCGGCAGGCAGGTCATCTGTTTTCATTAAACTTTCTTGCTCCGCAACACGCCGAGTCGGCTTTGCCAGACTCGGCTGCGAAGTAAAGCTTTTTTCATACCCGCTTAATTAAAATTTTTACCATAAGAAACAAATACTACGGATGCTGAATGAACATAAAAAGATATCATATCAACAACATTAGCTGCTGTACTTAATGACAATGCACCACTGCCGCCATTTACAACCTTGCAGGAAGATGGCAAAGTCAACGTTCTGTTGCCGCTTCCATCCTGTGAAACTATAAGGTTTAAAGTACGACCCACTACAGAAGTCAGATTCGAAAAAGCAAGAGTTCTGTTGCCACCCAATGTAATTTCTCCATTGATGCCATTGGAAGCATCCCATGTAATGGTGGCACCATCCGTTAATGTTTGTGGAGTATAGTTAACAGAAGCGGGTGCATTTGCGATACTTAATTTGCCCTCGCTATCTGCAATCACCATTTTTGTAGTGCCGGTGGTAGATGGAGGCGTGAGATCTGTGTCAAGCGATGCAATGTATGTTGATTGATTAACCTTACCCAATATTATTGCATTAGACTTGTCGGTGGCGATACCATTGCCCAGGATAATGCTATTCGTAATAGTAGGTGGATTGATGGAAGCATAACTGCTGCCGCCTGGCTGCCCAAAGCTGGCTCCGTTATTAATATAATGGCCTATAGCAATAACATTACTATGCTGTACACTCCCCCAGTTTGTCCAATCGGACTCAGAGGCAGTAAAAGCGCTTCTACCGACTATGATATTATCAGTTCCCGTTGCAATATCATTTCCACTTAATGTGCCTATAGTTATGCCGGTGCCCGACGTTAACGCAGCGGAACTTTGATTTCCTATCGCGGTATTCGAACTGCTTGTTACCTGGTTTAATGCCATATATCCCAACGCTGTGGTCTTATCAACATCCCGGGTTGAGCCTGCGGATATTGCTCCTGTTCCCACAATTGTATTATAGTCTGAACTTGAATTCAAAAATCTGCCCGCACTGGCACCTACATAAGTATTGCTTAAACCTAAACCTTCGTTTGTAAAGACGCTGCCAAAGGATGTGCTCTGATTGCCCGACGCAATTACTGACACTTTACCATAAATAGTGGTACCAGCGTAGCTTGTATTATTTGATACGGTTAAATGTCCATTCAATAAAGTATTGCCGGATACCTGCAGCTGTTGGCCATTATCTGTGCTTGTGTTTAGCAAAAGCCGGCCGTTAGACAACAATTTCATCCTTAGCATTTCATTGTTCACGGTTGTACCTGAAGTACCACCCGCAGCAGTAGTATAAAACTCAATACTTCCGCCTGCACCTGTACCTGTAGATCTGCCGCCTGACAATTTTAACCTGTTTCCGGCAACGTCAGTTCCTGCTACATAATGAGCCATCAAACCATCTGATGATATAGTAGTTGAACCATCTTTTCTCCAGCTCATTGGCCTTTTCCCATTATCCAGCATCATAATGAGTGAATTGGGGTTCGTTGCAGAAGTTTGGTCATCGAATATCAATGTGGCCAGGCCATTGCCGGATGAATGCGCACCGGTAGTAACAAAGTATGATGCTCCGATATTGTGACCGTTCAGCGTTCCTACTTCAGGGACGCCTGAATACGAAGTATTGGCATTTTGATATTGAAGGCGGAAGGTAGACGTCGGAGATGTTCTTGCCCATGATTGATAAGTTGATGCAACCTGGGAATTAGACTTCGTGACTTGCAAAGCCCCATTAACGAGCTGTATTTGTGAGGATGCATTTGTACTTGAAAGAACATTTAATGTGTACGCCGAAGTAGGAAGTGTTCCTATACCGACATTTCCTGAAAAATAGTTCATTCCGGCTGCTCCATAAAAAGCATATGCCGTACCACCTCCTGTCGCAGTTGCATTTGCATAACATGCATAACCAGTACCGGCGTAACTATCAACGGTTGATTTAAAACCATAGGTAGAGTAGTTAATACCGGCAGCAGTTCTCAGGTAAGATAAGTCAAAGCCGGTTGCCGATGAGGTCATATGATTATCCGTAAGATTTATATAATAAGGAATAATTCCTGTATTGGGTGTACCCGCAACATTAAACAACTTCATTCCGACTGTGTTCACCGAAGTCAAATCCATCGTCATTATACCATGTGATAATTTATGAGGATTTGTACTATTACCACCAGTGATATTAAACAGATAAGAACTATTAGTAGGGTCGATCGTCAATTTTGACTTTGTTGTTCCATTGGCAGCACTTTGTCCGAATATGCCTTTTTCAATAAAAAAACCTGATCCCGCAGCTTGTAAGGCAGCTGTTTGATTTTGTATATAATTGCCATTTAGCAGGGCGGCGGCACCTTTTGCAGTATTCAATGTATCACTGCCAATAATATACAGGCTATCGTTAATCTTAATAAGCCCTCGCCGAAACTCCGTCCTTCCCTTTCCTTTATTATACAAAAAGCCAAGTGTATCTTTTGTACTATTCTCCAAATTCAATTCTGCATTGCAGGAATCATTGGTGATAAGCACACTATCGGCTTTTATTTTATGAATGTATTGAGCATGGGATAGTATGGCTGCCAGCAACAAAACCGGGATAAGCAGTAGTTTCTTCATTGAACCAAATTGTATAGTTACTTCATTTGCTTTTATGTCTAACACTGATCTTCTTTTATCTACTTCAATCGTTGGCTTTTCATTTCATGGCACCTGCCTGCCTGCAGGCAGGTCATCTGTTTTTTCATTAAACTTTCTTGCTCCGTAGCACGCCGAGTCGGCTTTGCCAGACTCGGCTGCGAAGGAGATTATTCGATTGTTTCTATTTTGTGGTCAGATATTATTGTTTTCTTTTTCCCTTCTACAGAGTCGTATAAGGTGCCAATTATTCTTAAAAGCTTTAAAGAAGCTTCAGTTTTAAATTTTAAGTTATAAAAAGAACTTGTATCAGAAATAGAATGTTCTTTTAATAAATGATTTATCGTATCCAACTCTACTACTTTTACTTTGGCTTGCGTAAATGGAACATGAGCAATTAATAAATAAATCTGAAGTGAATCTTTATGAATAAAATTATCCGATGAAACCAGTAAAGAATCTTCCATAAACTGATTAGCTCCTTCTAAAATATTTGCTTTTCGAATTCCCCGACTATATTCTCCGTATATCAAATTGCGGTCATTAAAATCGATGAAGTTGTAGTTACTTAGCGTTCCATCTTCTCTATAAAAAAAAATATCCCCTACTCGCTTATTCAGAAAATAGTAAGCCTTCGTTTTAAGATTTCCATTTGGATAATATTCGAAGAAATCGTTTGTTAAAGAATCGTTTCTAAAAAATCGCTTTTGCCATAATTTACCGTTATCATAAAAAAATAACGACTCACCATTTAAGTTTCCTAAAGAATCGTAATTGTCAATTGTTTTAATATTTCCGTTGATAAAAAATGTTTTATGCAGGCCTATTTTAGTAGTATCATTTAAAAAATAACCCTCACTATCGAGCTTTCCATCTTTATACTTTCTAATGTATTTAAGAGTATCCTTTTCTTTACAAGAAAAGAATAAGAAAAGAAAAGGCATAATTATTAAACAGCTTTTACTCATGCTATTGACTTTTCTTATATTCAGTTTTTATGCGGTAAGTTGTGTCACCAGTTGCATTTGTACTATCCTTAGTTTCACCTACAGTACCGCCACGTCCGTTGCCCTCAGATTTGTACTTATATCCGTTTTTTGTATATATTGTTTTATTCACAGGCACAATAACCGGCTGTGACTTCCCTTGTTCACTACTTGGAGTATTATTTCCTTTAATCTTATCAACCTGCTCAATTATAGCTTTGGTTCTTTTAACAGTACCAACTATTCCCTCAATTTGCTTAACCATAATATCTACGGCCTTTTTTAGCTGTTTCGCATCAGATCCTTGAATCCCTCCAAACTTATTGATTATCTTATCAAACATTTTTCTGGGACTATCATTTGGACTCATTGATCCCGCAAGACCTAACCAATCTTTTAAATCTATTGATTCCGTTCCTGGTGCTGCAGTGGGAAGTCCCTCTTGCCACTCCGTATCTTTTCCCTTTCCATAAATGCGATACCCGTAGGACACGTTATCGCTGTTATCACCCCGCACTTGGCCATCTAAGTATTCTCCAAATCCAATATATTGGGTATTTACATCTTCAGAAGTAGACTTAACGATGTCTTTGAAATTACTGTATTGTGCATTTTCTTCAATGCCCCTAAGGTCAATTGTCAAGCTTTGTTTCACATCTTCTTTCCTGAAATAGAAGCCATCCTCCCTCAATGACCAGCTATATTTAAAATAGCTTTTATCTATTTTTTGAATTTGTGTTGTTGTTCCATCTTTACCAATTAATGTAATTGTTATTATCCTATCTCTTCCATCAGGGTCAGTATATATAATCGGATTACCGCCTGTATAGAGATAAGGGCTTTCTCCTGGATATTTGTGTTGCAATGGATCAACACTTAACCATTTTCCTCCTAAACGAGGATCTAAAATCCTGTTATCAAAATCATACGCATTTCCTTCGCCATACATCTCATTGTCTTTTCTTTTCCCTCCAAAGCCATATTGGTAGCTATTTCCACTATTCCATTTTCTTCCAGGCATTTCCATCCCGCCAGGATAATAATCATTTTGTGAAAGAACTTCTGCCATATAATAATTCACTACACCACTGCTGTCGTTGCCAATCTTCTTATCACTAATAGTGCTTAATACATTACCCAAATGGTTACTCAATTCATAAGCACGGCTGCCCAATAATAAGCTATCATACAGATAAGTTGCTCCACCCACAACCGGCGGCGCAGTAGGCACAATAGTATCCCATTGCCAAATACCTAACCTGCTACTACCATAGAGATGTTGTTCATTCCACCGCAGTGCATCACTTCCTTTCTTTGTATAAACAGCCAGCACATTGCCCTGTGCATCTCTTACATAATAAGTAAGGGTATCGGAAGCGCCATATACTTTTTTTACAGTGCGGTTACCTGTGGCATCATACCCATATTCAATATCGGAGCCTGCGGCTTTATCAATCTTCTTTATTTTTCCATATACCGTCCAGTTTATATTAGAAAGCCCTTCGGCAGCATCAGCTTTCAGGTTGCCGATTAAATCGTAAGTATAGTTGCTGCTGCTTTGGTCATCTATATCTACAGTATAGTTGTTGCTACTCACAGCATCTCTTACATGGTTCAGCCGGTTATTTATTAGCCGGCCATTGGCATCACGGTTATATTTATAGCCAAGGCTGTCCATATCCAATGGCAGGCCGGTAGCATCTGCACCGCGGCGCAGGTATTTTAAAATATTACCATTGGCATCATAGCTTATTCTTTCGCTATAAGCGGTAATGATCGAGCTGTTGCTCCAGGTGCCGGCGCCGGCTGTTATAGTATGCCGGTTCATTTCCGTCAGCCTGTTAAGCTGGTCATAGTTATACGTATAACCGGCCACAGCGCCATTGCTTATTTTAGAAAGTGCCAGCGTAGTATAGCTGATATTGCCATTAAATAGCTGGTTGCCTGAGTTGGCAGATGATACAGGCGTAACGGGCTGGTAGGTTAATGCAAATGCATTGGCGCCTGTGCCTATGGGCGTATAGTCATCGTTATAATAACCCAATGAGAAACCATATACATCACGGCTTACTCTTGCAAAGATGGAACCCGGTTTACTATCCTGCCCTATATCTTTTGCAGAATCGAGTTCATAACTATTAATGCCTTTCAGCCATCCCTGCAGTGTATAGGCATAGTCAATACCCTGCACTTTGTATTGCCCCAGCTCTGTGCGGGCCAGCGGGCCATGCAGGTAATAGGTATAGCTGGCATCTTCCGTCCATACCAGTTTGTCGCGGCTGCTATAGCTGCTTACCACACGGTTATCGGCATCATAACTATAGCGGTAATAAAACTGGTCGCCCTTGCCATGCTGGTATGCTACACTATTTACTTTGCCGCTTACCAGGTCGTAATCATAATCTATTCTCTTTTTACCATTGCTGGCGTCAACAGCCACCAATGTCTTTACATGCTGCACCAGTGTTTTTACATTGCCATTTATATCATAGCTGTAAATAGTAGAGTCGCCCTCGGTATCATTTTTATTTTCGAGATAAATGCTTGCCGTTACCCGTTTGCGGCTGGTGCTGATGGTTTGTATTTCCAGGTTTACCGGTTCATCATAAATGGTTTTTGTCAGTTGCCTGTCGGTACCGCTGGCCAGCCAGTTTTTCACAGCGGTTGTATCCAGCATATTGATAGTGCGTATATCGGCAGAGGGGCTTGATTTTTCACCCACTTCTGTTATGCGCCCCAGCCCGTCATATTTTGTATAGCTAAAGCGGTTGGCTGCTCCGCTGTACGATGCATTTTCTTTTTGCTCTTTGTTTTGAGATACAGTAAGCCTTCCCAGCCTGTCGTAGAAGAATACAGATGTATCACCATCAGGGCTGTATTGCTGCACCACCTGGTTCAGTGAATTATATTGGTAAACCGTTGGCAAACCATGATCGGGGAACACACCGGCAAAAGGCTGCCATGTAAATCCTGTCAATACACCCGTGCTTCTTGTGATCATCTCAGGCACCAGGTTGCCGGCAGCATCGTTCATCGCTGACCAAAACAACAGGCCCGCCTGGCTCGATGGTGTTTGGCAGAAATTAAATGCATTCTGCCTCATCTCATTACTTGATAGCAAACGATCATAGATGCGCAGGTTTTTAATACTGCCCCGCAGCTTACCGGGCAGTGTGAGGTGAGCTGCACTATGAGAACCGGCAATCAGCGGCGCCGATCCCGACAGCGTTAGCGAATCGGTAAGATCATTCACACTGGCTGTTAAAGTAACCGGGTTGCCATTGATGTAGATACGCACCGGGTTAAGTGTATCCCCTGTGTATTGCAATGCCAGATGTGTCCATGTATTCAATGCAAAAAGCGATGAAACATTTCGCACCGATGCAGCGAGATATGACTTCTGCGTTGTATCGGGCCTGATGCCATACAGCGCAACGGCCAGTTTATTACTTTCTATTTTTAAAACAACACCGGCATGGCGATAAAAAGGATCTGCAGTAGCTGAAGTATCATACTCCAGTTCGCTCAGCTTGGATACCAATACCTGGTTCGCAAAAGAACTGGCATTGATGCGCATCTCGATGGAATAAGGTTGCGCTTCAAAAGCAGCAAGGCTATCCCATTCAATTTGCCCGTTGTTATTAAACTTGATGCTGTCAGAGTATTGATAGCAGCCTTCACTTTGCAGCAGGCGATGCAGTTTTACCAGTTGCAGGTCTTCATCATTCAGCAATTGCACACCTTCGGGCGGAATGGTTTTTACCAGGTTGCCGCTTTGATCATAATAATATAAGGTATAGTGATACTCATAAAGGTCAGCCGTCATATTCAGCTTCGGCTGCACATTCAGGCATTTGGTCATCCATGCATCGCGGAAGTCACGCCGCACCGAATCAATGTAAGCAATATAAGTGGCCGTAGCATTGGTAAGTGCCGTAGCAAACAGGTCGGCCATACAACTATTGGAAGTGCCGGTAATGGTTTGTTCTTCCGCAGCGGCCTGGTTGCAAAGTGTAAACGCATACGATGCATTCTCACAACTATCGAGAAAAGCTTTGTACTGCTCATAGCCAAGTGAAAAACCAAAGCGATGATTAAAGAAATTGCGGAACAGGGTTTCATAATCAGCATCGCTGCTGGTTATGGCCGGGAACTTAGTTTGAAATGCCGTTAAAGCTGTTTCTATCGAATCACAGCTTTGACAAGGCGAAGAACCCGGATCAAAGAGAACAGGTAATACAATATCATCTTTGAGTATGCCATTACAATTGGTGCAACTATTGAGCATATCATCCAACTCCAGTGAATCGAGTGTATAAACGCCACTGTAATTAGTCTTTAGCCAGCTATGGAAAGAAAGAGCGGAACCTGAAGCTGTCCACGAAGCCTTATATTGATTGAGTTTTTGGCAGATAGCATAATCGGTTTGCATGATCTGCTTTTCAATTGTTACTGGTTGCTTATCGTATGGATAAGGCTGTTCCAGCAGTTCGGCAGTGCATGAGTCGTTCAATGCACCTGATCCTAATATACCAACGATGGCTTCTTCAAAGCTGTGGTAAGTAGCAGGAATGCTTTCAGGAATAGTAGAAGCACCAAATATTCTCTCCATCGAGCAGCCTTTGGAGCATACCTCTATCAGTGCTGCTTTCAAATTTACCAGCTTTAATGAATCAGTTGGGTTAGACGGGTCGGCCACGCAACGGGATAATGAATTGATCCAAACATCTGCCTGCGCTTCACAGTTAGAAGCACATTCATCCAATATAGATTGAAGGCTTTCATCTGATGACTGTTGCGGGTTACTGTTTTGTGCATTATTAATAAACTGGTCAGGGTTGACATATTCAGGGTAACGACGTTGTTTATTTTTATAGTGTACTGCGTTGGTATCAGACGGACAAGAAGATGGATAAGTTGGCGGAGTATTGCAAATACCACCACAAGTGGAATCGTACACACAAACCCATACATTAAAGAATTTGCAGGATGTTGTAGCTCCTGTTTTTAAATCAAACACGGCATAGAAGCGACATGCACCATAACCCGATGGCACACCCGAGGGTGATGTATTGGGATTACCATATTGCACAAAGAAAGAGAGACTGTCACGGTCATACGGATTGTACACACCACCGGGACAGCTATAGTTACAGGTAGAATCAACAAAGGAAGAATAGGCCGAGGTATCGCAGGATACAAAAGTTATTGAATCCAGGATACTGTTTGCATTGGGGTATTCTTTAAATCTATCTCCGGGTTTGAATACAAATGTGGATTCAAACACAGTGCCGCCCGAAGTAGTATGTCCTTTTGCTTTTACATAAACAGTTTTTGACACACCGGGCAAAACTCCGTCTTTATAAAACACCGTATCTGTACCATTTACCGGTGAAACTATTGAGAAGTCAGCCGTGTCAGGGCAGGATATTAACGGACTCGCTACATCGTCGCCAATATAACAATTGACACAGTTGGCAAATATTGGATTGCTGCTGGTTCTTCTTGCTTCTTCATAAAAACGGGCTTTCAGATTGAGATACCATTGCTGGTACATAAACCATTCACGGTTACGGCTGCGGCAACTGCTGTCGGGGTTGCAGGCATCCCAGCCATTGTATTGCTGGTTGCAATACAAAACAATATCCACAACCTGCAATATATTCTTATCACTTTGCGCCAGTCTCACCATCGTTCTTGAAAACAGCCGTAGCGAATCCTTCATTTTATTATATAATGCACTGCCGCCACCGCCATTAAAGAATGGATCTTTTTTCAACAGCGCTTCATAGTCGTTGGGATCAAACCAATCACGGGCCATGGCCGTATCAGCTTCCCAATCCTGTATGTCCCTGTCAAACTTGGAGCTGGCTGTGTTAGCCACGCACCATAGATAGTAACAATATTCAGGATGCAATCTTACGAGTGAATCAGCCCAGCTATCTTTCCAGTATTTGATAAAATTGGAGTCGCTCAAATTTCTTACATCCACTTTTATTGAGTCCTCACCATACTGATCATAAAGCATGATGGAATCACGATTGCCTTCTTCATCCACGAAATAGCTGATCTGGTTTCGCCTATTTAAAACATTAATCGTTGGTTCAAGAAGAGTATAGTTATCGCTGTACAAAGCATACTGGCCGCCGGGTGAAACATCCAGTTTGAGGATGGCCAGTTTTTCATCGCACACATTATCACCGCAGCCTGCTTGTATGCTTTGGCAATGCGCAAGCAGTGACTGGTACAACGAGTCTATGTACAACGAATCCTGCGCATCAAAATAAACAGAATCATTTATGTACATAGATTTGAACCGGGCATAAAACTCATCCTTTTCTCCCAACTCATCAATGCAGGTCTCGCAGTTATTGTAGCATCCTGTAAAATCAGTATTCTTCAATTCTTCCAGCAAAAAATAGTTCAACTTTTTAATGTCTGAATTTTTGACAAGATGAGTGCTATCGAAAAAGTCAAGAGCATCTTTGCTTACTCTAAGGATATAGGTAATATAGTATTCGCCTATGTTTGGTATGCCAACAGTAACAGAATCTTCAATGACAGGAGGTAAAGGATTGCAGGTTGTATCAAAAACATTACCTGCCGGTACTGTATCTCTCATCAATAAATTGTTACAATCATCTTTTACCAATACTTCAAGATCATAATAACAATTGCTGCAGATGGTACTGTCTTTATCGGGCCCGTAGAGTTTGGAATATCGTAAAGGATCAACCCGGTACTTAAACTTATAATCGCCTGTAACGGGCGCAAGGAAAGTAGCGGAAGCCGTGAGTGAATAATCGCTGGTATTGATTCTGAAATCACCGGGAGTGATCAGTTCGCTGTTTATGGTAACAACAGTTCCTTCGGTATTCGAAGGCAAGGCCTGCAGGTTGTCTGGTTTTAAACCGGCCAAAGCGGTAGCCACTGTTTTACCACTTGCATCCACATAGCTTACACTAACCTGGTTGTTGGCATCAATCACCATATTTTTCAGGTAGTGCGTAAAAATTCCGGCCTCTGATCCAAACAAACGGTCAAGTTCATCCTGGCTATTGGGCTTGCCATAAAAATATTTTGTTGCATGCCCGGAATGAAGTTGAAATGCAGGGCCTACTCCACCTTGTTTCTTGATACGGCCTGTATTATCAGCCATGTATTCTGTAACAGTCAATGGATAACCACCTGCATTGGGAATGTATTTGGCATAATGATATTGATTGAGGAAAGGATTGGCGGTAGAATAATATCTTCCTGCGCCCGACTCGTAATCTATACTGTCGGCAGTTGTATTACAATCAGCATACAGCAGATCAGCAAAACTATAAGGAGCCGTGCCATTGCCATTTTTATTAAAACCGCGGAAATAATGAATGGTACTGTCATCGGTTGGCGCAGGCAAGATAGCAGCAGCCGGCCGGCCTAAAGCATCATAAATTGTTTCCTGTATTACCGATTTATTATCTGTATTGGTAAGCGTAACCGATTGCCTGTTGCGAAGGCTGCCGTCAAAATAACTGATCACTTCTTTTCGCTTTCCTTCTTCAGCAAATGAAACCGAAAATTGCCAGTTGAGGTTTTGTTCATGCCCGTCAATCTTCACTACAGCCGAACAATTATTACCAGCTCTTTTCGCATTATAATTCCAGTTGCCCTCCCATCGTACATTGTCTGTACTGATCTGTACACCTCGTATACGGAACAAAACATAACCACTGTCATAAGCCATATTCACCAGGTAATTAGGATCAGATGTCGTTATCCTGGAGCTGTTATTTTTAAACCATTTAGCCAGTGAGTCAGTTGGCACCCCGGTATAGTTGCTCCCGCTGGCATAAGTTTCAATCGAATTGGCAATCTGTGTATGCTTGTCTATAAATGTATATTCGAGGTCAAACATTTCAGCGCCGGGATACAAAGAGGGTATCCAGTCTAATTTTAACTGGTTGCCATTAACCACTGAAAAACTCGTTATATCCGTGCTGTTATCATTAAAGTGATATTTCCTGTTGACGATGATCTGCCCTTTTACCCGGAATATAGCAGGAATGGGGTTTAGCTCTGCTGAAGTTATGCTTAGTATCTTGACCTTGAATTTGTGTGCATCCTTGAATTTATAAAGAGCAATGCCCTTGTACGGTTTTCCGGTAACGGTGTCATACCGTACATCCAATGAAACATTGCTGTGGGTAACAGAATCGGTAATCTGGCTGGTATCGGCCTGGTTGCCGTAGAGATAGATCTTAAAATTAACCGTACAGGCAAAAGGCTGGTTGTAAAAATAGACCGAGGTATCGAAGTTGATCTCGAAAGAAACGATATCATCCACACTGATATGCTGGTTGATCAGGCTCCATGAGGCGGTACTATTAAATTTTTCATCAGCGACGGTGAAAAAGCTATCGACAGCCACCTGCGGGCCCTTCAGCTCGTTGATATAAGGCTCGGCTGTGGTTTGCGCTTTTCCGGCAAAACAGGAAAATAGTAATCCAAATAGGATCAGTCTGCCCGCTGTTACCAGGTTGTATTTTTTTTGCAATATTCTCATTCGTCAGTGCCGGTTAGTGGTTAAGCTATTCAGTTTGTCCAGTTGTACTCAGCAACTGGTAGGTCAAAAATGCCGGTTGTAATTCAACTTTATCCTTACTGATTTTTACAAATTTTTGTACGGGGTTAAACCCTTTCTCACCTGCTGACAGCTCATGTCTTTCCCTGTAAATGATCTCCACGTAATAACTGTAGGCATCTATTTCTGTTTCTTCTTCCGTGCCTGCTTCATTTGTTTCCGCTTCTTTAGCAGGACTTCCGTTTGCAACCGGACTATTGTCTTCTATATAATTTTCCTCTTCGTCGGTCAGCGGTGAAAGCCGCAACACCCCGATGAGCATTTTATTGATCTTATAGGTTTTCGGATCATAATAAATGCGGTAACCCTGTATCTGCGGATGCTGGATATTATCGATGGTCAGCATTTTTTCATTGCCTGATTGGGTAACTTCCGCATTGGCTTTTTGCTCCTGCATTATCTTTTTGAATTCTTCCATGTCAAAAAGCCGGGTACCCGCCTGTTGCTTTCCGGCTGCCGATAACGTGATCAACCTGCTGCGATGATCAATGGCCACGATATATTTATCCTGGCTGACGAATTCCATGGAGTCCAGCGAGTATTGGAAGTTGTTCCCGGAAAACGCATATTCAAACCCATGTTCTTCCATTACTTTTTCCTGGTCACCATTATCATCAATCAGCTTTACCAATCCCTTGTAAGTAATGCCACTGGCGCCGTAGTAAACATTTACCAGCTTATCCATTTCTTTCCACGGATCATCCCCGGTAGGTGTGCCGGTTTTTTCAACTTCCTCATTGTTTTTTTCTTCCTTTACCGATTGCTCAACATCACCGGCTTTACCTTTTTGTGCAAAAGTGTAGACTAATGTCAGCGCAATGAAAAGAGTAAGCGCAGTTAAGATTTTGATCAGTTTTTTATTAAGCATAAAACACGTTAAATCATTAATCAGTTAATTATCTTTTCCGGTACCCGGATCTTGTCTCTTTAATGGTCATGATACCTCTTTCCGTTTCTTTTTTCACCCGGACCAGCGTTCCTTCATCATCGTATTCATAAAAAGCGGCGAAATTATTTTCGTCGAGTTCAGCCCACAGCCGCTGGCTGGAAGGATCGTAAGCAAAAGATTTCATCTGGCCATCAAACGGATGAATGCGGAGATCATCAATGAATACATCGCCCCCGCCTGATTGTAACTGCAGGTTAAAGCTTGCAGCAGATGATGGGAGCAGGAACGGCACTTCAACTCTCTTCCATCCTTCGACAACCGGCCATTTGGATAAACCATCAATCAACGAAGCCCCGTTAATAGCGGCCTGAACCGTAGTAGATGGGTTTCTTGGGCTTGCATCTTTTACCCAGAAACTAAGCACATATTTTTTTCCGGGTATGGGTGAGAATCCTTTAGCCAGTTCATTAGAGGTCAGGATATATCTGCCTGAATTGTCAAAGCTGAAAATACCTGCTGTTGTATTTGTATAAACAGTTTTGGCAATGGTAGTAGTACCGTTCAGCTTCAAACTGTATTTACCGCTGTGCGCATAACTACTTGTTGTATCGATGGAACTTCCATTGAGATTTTTTCTAAAGTTGAAATGACCCGGGTTGCAGGTATCCGCGGAACTGCAATCCAGGGTGAATCCATAATCTTCAAATCCATCGTAAGCCACTTCTCTATACCTTGAATTGGAGGCTACTGCTACCGGCATCGATTCGAGATAACCAAACAAAGCAGCACTGTAACGATCGAGAGCATCTTTGTTTTCCAGCTCCAATCCTTTGCGGTTGAAATAGGTCATTTCATTCGCAGCGATCCATCGTGCGTCACTCGTTGAGTTTTGCTGCCATTGTTGCGATGAATAACTCCAGAAAGGATTGAAAATATTGTAAGCTCCTGATTTACGAATATTAGTGCTACCGAATTTATTGGGATCACCAACAAGATTTTCACGTTTTACCTGGTAAACATATTGGGATTTCGGTCGCCAGTTGCCAAGGATGCCGGTATAGTAGGGATTAAACTCATTGGTTTTTGTTTGATCAATCTTCCGGCAGAGACAACTGGAGTCCTGGGCGATCTTTGTGTAACCCGTCGGGCAGGTGGCATCTCCTACCTGAAACTGCTGCCCCACCATATTCTTGGTACTAAAAATAAGGTTGATGGAATTATAAGACGAGGCGGTATCTAATTGTGATAACGTATTGTCATATATCTCAGCACCGAAAGCTGCTGCGACTCCCAGATCCCGTCCTTCCATTACAATGGTGTGAGTGCCGGAATCCAAGTAGACAGGAAACAAATGCCACACACGGAAATTCTCCAGGTTGGTGAGGGTATCCTGTGCAAACAGGTTGTTATCGATTTTAACCCGGAAATGATTGTCTCCTCCTATTCCTATGTAATAAGTTTTTGCCTGCGAAGTATAAAAGGTCGATGAGAAACCGAGCCATGTGTTCAACGGCCGATTCGGATTACAAGCCCATATGCCGGCTCGGTTCAATGGACCTTTAAACTCTTCTACTGCTAAGGCCTGGAATTCTCCACCCGTGCTTTTATTTGCCTGCTTCTTCTTTCCGGGTATAGAGTCACTGATTTCAGTGACCACATTCGACCGGTTGTTTACAACCCTCCTCCCGGTATTTTTGGTTTTCGAACTAGTCATTTGCTGCAATGTCTGCTGACCGCAGCTTCCCGAACTGGTAGCAATACTAAGTCCACAATACACAGAGTCACCAATCCAAAAAGGATTAGCGGGAGCAAATCTTGATCTCGTGAAGTTGTCACTATTATCGTAGCAATCGTAGACATAGGTACCACATGCTGAGTAGGCATTATTCTTATCACCCGCACAAACAGTATAGGTTGTCGCGGGTATGCAAGCAGTATCCTTATAGCAAGTCAGCATATCGGCGGATAACTGGTACCCCTGGGGACAGGTGGTACATTTTTTTACCGGCACGCTCCATTCTTCATTGAATACGGTCGCTTTTGCATCTAATACTTTCATTAATACCGAAACATCCAGTTTATTGCCAACAATAGGATTGTTTAGCGAAGCAATAGTTGCTATCCCGGTATTGGCCATATTTCTTCTGCCTGAACGCAGCAACTTTACGGTAAGATTATTTACCTGTTGAATATTACCCGCAGCATCAATTAATCTTTTTTGAAAATTGCCGCTTACCGGTGAGTTGATGATCCAATATTTATTCTCAGAACTAACATCAATCAATTCATCGCCAGGTACAAGTAATTCATTATATGAAGTATTTGTTATCTGACCATCTGAACCAGTGGAAAAATCGGTCAGAACTGTTCCAATATTTTTATATGCCTGCGCCATGCCATCATATTTCCAATGCGCCGGGTAGGCAAATGAATAAATGGGGTCTTCAAACTCATTCTGTGTTTTCGTCAATAAAATATTACCCGTTTGTGCATCCCATAATAAATTTTCAGAAGTGATGGAAGAACCGTTTTCCGTCTTTTTTACTTTATACTGAATGGCAAACCGGTTAATGATTTTAACAGTAGAAGACGAACGGAAAGAACGGCGGTCATAGTTGACACCTATACCAGGAAAGAAAAAAGGCAGCGGGAAAAATAATATAGCACCGGAGCCTCCGCTTATCTTTACACTTACTCCTAAGTTTTCCACTTTTTCATCCCGCATGTCCGAGAACGTTTCGACGTCCATCCCAATCACACCATCAGAAACAATACCGTCAGCAGCTATAACTTTTACATCATTACGCAACTCTTTTTTCTCCGCCTTTTCATTTACTGATTGATAGAAGTATTCAACACTTGAAATATTTTGTCCCGACTTATTATAAATATTCACTGCTTTCGGTTTGCCATGCATATCATTCAACTCAACCGAATATCCCTGTGACACTCCTGTTACATCGCTTGAAACACCTCCGATAAGTTTAAAGAGTTTTCCAAATATCGGCTTCCTGTGTTCCAACGTGAGCACATCAATTTTGGTAGGATAATCTTTAGCGGTATAAAATTCACTAATGGTCACACCGGTACGATCCACTGTTTCGGCATCACCTGATCCAATGGTCTTAACCGTGACTTTACTATATCCTACACTTGCGGCGGGAAAAAAAGATTCTCCAAAAGGTTCTTCTATATAGTAATAATTATCAAGAGCCAAAAATTGGCTTTGCTTATAACGAACGGGTTGACGAAATGGATTCTCATCATTTCCAAGTAAGGGTTCATAAGATGCTACCCCGCTTGATATTAAATTGCCTTTTCCGTCTTTTGTTGTGTAATCATATACCTGGCTGTATGTTGCCGTTACGGCACCGGTAGTACCAGCCATATTTGCCCAGTCATCAGAAATATCAACCCGCTTAACTCTTAAGCCACCACCTTTTTTCTTCCAGTCAGGTGAACAAAGGCGCACCCATGATTTTGAAAGATCAACTTTATCGGAAAATTTATCTTTCCTGGCTCTTTTTTCAAATCCTTGTATCAGCTCTTTAATACTTCCAAATGCAGCAACAAGCGCCTTAATTGCTTTTCCAAGATTGGTTCCGTCATCATCAAGATTGTCAGAACCCGGATAAGCATACTTAGGAAGGTTGCTGCGGATAAATTGCCAGCCAGCTTTGGCAATGGGATTAGTATCCTTTATCTTCTTGAGTTTTATTTTGGCAATAGTGTCTCCTATCAATTCAGGCGGAGTGCTAAGATCTAATTCAGCATAACCGGGAACAAATTCTTTATGTCCTTTGCCATCAAGATCCAATAAGAATTTGAAATATAAATTTTGAATACCTTCAAAATATCTTTCCCGTAGTTCCTTGTTGTTCGCTACAGTGTCGGATAAATTAGCATAGATATAATCGGCGTCAGCAAGCCCGGTGCTATCTCCCGGATTGCGTATGCCATTTAATAAAAACATTTGAGAAGCTCGTCTGTCCTGGACAAATGCATAATCATCCGATTCATAAGTAATATTGATACTTCCGCCTGATGGAAGAATGATCTTTTTTAATTGCCAGGCAGAAGCGAATTGATCAGTAACGGCACTTTGCAATGTGTAAGGAAATTCAGAATTATTTAATCCAGAAGGATTACTGGCTACATCTTTAAAATTTCCCCAGCGATCATATTGGCGGTAATTGTAAAAATTATAAGAGGTATCATACACAAAATCATAAGGATTAAGGCTGCCTTTTTCATTTTGCCCAAACGTGAAATAAACTCTTTTCAAAGTAAGCTTGCCCGTATTGTTTATACTGTTTGGAAGCCCCTTGCACAAAGAATAATCATGAACAAGATGCACTACTTTAATAGGAACGGTTTTGGAAGGGTCGTTACCGTTTAATTTCAAATCTGATTTGGAGTAAAGCCTGATCTCTTTTAATCTTTTAAGTTTTACAGAAGTATTCACTCCGCCCCTGTTATTCGTTACACCAAGCGCATCTTCCCTGTCTTCGGTGATAAAATGAGCCACCATTGTTTTTGACTCAATGGAGTGGAGATACCAAACTTCTTTTTCCCCATATACATAATTAGCCTTATCGTCTTTGGGATCGCTTAAAAACCCTTCGTTATAGTTAGCAGTATCCTGCCCGAAAGCAAACGGTGTTCTCCATTTATACGAGCCATTCAGTTTGCTATAATTAAATTTAACTGCTGTACCCAGGTCATCATCTGTAATTCCGTTTCTGGTGACATCTACATAATCCGGTGATAATATGCCTGTGAGAAGATAGGATGTGGCATAAGCAGGTGTCACTTCTTTGCTATAGTAATTCTCTCTTCCATTTTTATTATTGCGTGAATTGTCTGTTCCGTGATTATACCTGATCAATCCTTTATTGCGCATCGCCAGGTTTTCAGGTACGCTGAATGAAACTTCTTCCTGGTAAGTATTGTAAACAGGCAATCCATAAACTGATCTTTTGCCGTCATCGCCTGTTACAGTGATCTCTGAAAAATGATGCTGTTTCCTGTACTCACTGGCACGTTGAATATTGGCTCTGATTCCACCGGAGTTGCAATTATTCAATACCAATGAATCAGGATGAAGGTCTTTGATCGTTTTGTCCAGTCCATGCTGTGCAGCTTCTTTGGCCGTGAGATAACTAAAAGCAGTATTACGTACTTCTCTTTTATTTCTTTTTAATGTGCTGGTGGCTTCGCCACTGGGTGATGCTTTTGTACGCAATTTATCAGAAGCTTCCGCACCTTCAATCGCATTGCCTATTGAACGAGGCAAACTAACAGCAACAGGTGATGTGCCTTTAATTACCGAGACAAAATCTTTATCATATGGCACCGGTTCACCCACTCTTTTAAAATAAGCCGGCTCATATAATGGATTTATAAGCGAAGCTGCCTGGAAATCACCTTTGGCTAAAAACTTATTTCTTTTCGTCCATTTTTGAGAAATTGTATTAACATCCTGCTTATACAAGTCGGCACCAACATCAAAATAAGTACCCGCACCTACTTCAATCCCCAGGGTATAGGCATCACTGGTATTTTTAATCCGCTGATCAAAGAAAACGCCGGAGCTTCCTCTATACAAACGATACTGCCCTGAACCGTCCTGGCTGGTAGCGCTAAACAAATCATAGGTTGGCACGGGTATAGGAAGATATTTGACTTCTTTGCTGAACGGAATGTCTTTTTCCCGGTTGAAATCAACCATAGCATCATTATCATCATTTGCCCTTTCACTGTGCAGGTAACCATAAGCAGGCGATAATTTATTTTCTCCTTTTACAGTTTGCTTCGAGTAAAAACCACTTACTCCTATACCAAGTAGTGCCACCCATAACTCAGGACCAGGATGAAGAGAAAATGAAAAAGATTCATTTTTGGTGGCATGGTCGATTGTTGGTGTATATGATTCACTGTTAAAAGAAATAAATGAACTAAAGTCTTTTCCATACATCTTTTTCTTTACTTCACCAAACATATCCAATTTTGCTTTGCTAAACGAAGCACCCAAAGTCATTCCTTGCAGACCTGCTCGAGAATTGTAACCAAACCCTATTGAACTTGATAAACCATACTGCTTATCATTTTTTACGATATTTTTCTTTAAAATAGCAGCGTTTAAGTCGATCGTAGCTCCATCCTGTGAACTTAGAGTCAGACCGCCGCTAAGGATCGAAGGTGAAGTTGATTTTGAAAGTGAATCCACATCATAACTTCCGTCCGGGTTGCTCTTTGTATTTTCTCCTGCGGTATAATCAGTAAAACTGACGCCGGGGTTTAAACCAATATCCATTCCTATCCCCCGATAATTATCTACTTTAACGCCGACGCTAATAGTAAGATTGAGATTTAATTTCCTTTTCTTTTTTTTCTTAAGCTTTATTTTCTTCGTTGGAACACCCAATAAATCCAATGTCATCGAAAATTTTCCTCCTTTTGTCACATGGTCTTTCATGTTCATTTCCCTTTCTTGCTTATCGGTACCGTTAAAATCATCCGGTATTCCTCTTAGCTGCCGGTTCAGTGAACCAACATTTAAATTCCAGCCATAGCCTGCCCAGGTTGCTTCATCATCCATGGATGCACCTGACTGATATGCAAGATTTACAGGATAACCACCCACATCCAGTAATGGAATATTGTATGAAAAATCTCCGCTGAACAGATCCACCATATCAGAATTGCCAATAGGCTGAAAGCTCTGTGTTTCGGGTTGTGTAGGACCGGATGTCAATGCATAAGCAAAGTTGGGAGCAACCAGTTCCATTGTCAGGATCAATAAAAGGAGGGCCGCTATTTTTTTATTCCGGCGTATTAGAAACTTCATTCGTCTTCTTTACTTTTAGTTTTGGTATTTTCTTTATGTCATCCTGGTTGTATACAAATGCTATTGTACCGATACCGAAAATTTTATCATTATAAATAACTGTAAAATCATTCCCGTTTTCTTTTTTCCCGGTTTCAAATGCCAGGATATATTCATAACTGCCGGAAACACCATTTTCAATCTTCTGACAGATACCCGGCATGATAGAATCCTTCCCCATGAGTAACACAAAATCTTTTTGCATATCAAAGTCCAGGTAGAGTAATTTATCTTTTGCCGGTTTTTCCCCGGTTGTCTTTTCAAACTTTGCATCAAAATAATAAAGCCCATCCTGCGCTGTAGTGTCTGCCTCCCGCCCCATTTTTTTATTCATCAGCCACCGGTATTCCGCTGGCATCCATTTCATGCTGGCATTTACCTCTCCTATTTTTATCTGCTGCATTATCTTGTTACCGGGGTCGTTGATATAGTCAACGTACCGGGTTTCAGACATCTTCGCTTTGCAACCTGTAACCAGGAATATAATTAGCACCCACTTATTGATCATACCGGATCTCATTCTTGTAAGTAAACCGCAGTTTTAGTTCCCTGCCATTGATCAACTTTACAGTCAGCAGGTACTCTTCCCCTTTTTTAAATGCTTTATTTTCCGAAAGATCAATATCATATTTATTCAACCCGGTCTGCAGTTTCAACTTAGGCAGTTCTTTAATGGGTACTGCCGGATTTGCAAGGCTCACAATCGAATAGTTTAAATAGCCTGCATTGTACGGGTTGTTAAATGAAAAGCGTATTATTTTATCGGCCGCATAAAAATTTCCGTCATTTGTCTCTTTCATCTCACGGTAACTGTCCGTATTCACCTGTTGTTTTTCTTCAGGACATTTGACCTTATACACCCAAATCTCGGAGCGTTTTAAAATGGTCTGGCCGGTATATACTATCACCTGCCAGGCATAACGTTTCCCCACCTTAAGCTCCGGTGCGTTAAATGGATAGCTTAATTGATTGACCGGAATGTTTCCCTGGTTGATAATGGGCGGGTTGTAATTAATGGCTTCAATGATATCCTGTTTTTCTTTTATTTCGGTTAACAGCAGCCTGAATCTTGCATCAGCCGGCATTGGCATTGGCGGCTGCCAGGTAAAATGCGGACGCTTATTGCATTCTTCATCACCATCTACAGGATTTATCAATAGCAAAGGCGTCAGCGGCTGTAATTCATGTGTAAAACAGTTCTCAAAAAAAGTAGCAGTACCCGGTAGCTTGGATTCACTCAGGTCCACTTCGAAACAATATTCGTACTCTCCTTCCGGAAACTTTCCGGATTGGCTCAGTGTAAGGCCATAGTAGTTATTACCAAAAGAAAAACGACCACGTGAAAAAGCCGTCCTGTCAATTGTATTATTACCGGCACGCAGTGAAACCCGCGGAATACTGATTGAAACAACATGGCCCGCTTTTACCTCCCGAACCTTAATGCTGATATTGGCCAGAACATCCTGCGGATATGCATTCACCAGTTGAACAAAACTCAACCCTTCAATGCTCTGACCGTATATTACGGGGTTAAAGCTGATCATTACGCTTTGGGCAAAGGAAGATGTAACAGTCAAAAAGACTGCTGCAACAAAACAATATAGCTTATTCAACTTCACCTTTATTTCTTTAAAATGTATTTAATACTGACATCTGCTCTAACCGGCGAGTTCCAAAGCGGTTGAATGAGTTGCAGGTTTTTCCTTATGTCTGCATATAGGTTGACATAAAACTTATCATTCAGTTGCCCGCTCAATGCCTGTCTTATTCCCGCTTGTTTGTACCACCCATTTACGGCGCTGTACACAATGCCGGAAGAAGCCGTAATCTTTTTCAGCAGCTGGAAACTGTAACCAATGTCCGTGTTGAAAGATGAATTAAAATAAACATACCGGGATGCATTGCCCGAACCGGTATAGCTGGTATTCGCAAACAGCACATTTTTGCCGATTGCGATGTTTTGAAAACTGCTTATTCCCAGCGATGAGTTGGAGATAATATCTGTTGCAGTCAAACTGTATAAGTTCCGCTGCCAGGACAGGGTAAAGTAGTTACGATAACCGGATCTGCCGATCTTTTTATATAGGTTTGACTCGACAGATAGTCTTTCTATTGAAGTAACAACGCTTTTTGTATTTTCTTCAATTCTTACCATCCGGTTGGGCTGATACCTCAAGCCGATAAACTGTCCTTTTCTCATGCGCCATTTTGCATCCATTACCATGTATACGTTTCGCCAACGGCTATCCAGTTCGTCATTAAATTTATAGTCACGCAGGTTCGCCCTGAATGAAACCTGCATCCTGTTTTTTAAAAAAGACTTCCTGACCTGTGAACCCAATTCAGTGGAACCGCCGGCCAGGAAACTGCTACCCGGGTTGTTATACCCATTGGCCACTTTACTAAAACTAAACTGGTAGGACAAGCCTTTCTCCATATTCTCATCCGCATACTTTAAGGAGAGGGCTGTGTTGTCTGTAAAATTTTTGGAAGAAAGAATTCTTGAAAAATTATTCTTTGACTTTAAGATAGTATCGGCAGTGTTATTATCCTGGCGGTAAGTAGTGGCAGACCGGGATAAATCTACCGCGATACTCCCCCGCTGTCCTATATTCAACTGGTTTGAAATAGTCGTCACCATTATTTTTCTGAACTCATTTGTATTGAATGACATTCCTGGCAAGGCATTCATCGATTGTTCAAACGATGATACTGACAGATGCGAGGTAGAGATCCCAGAAGACCCCAGCCCAATTCTTGCCGCCCTGACCTGGCCATTATTTGAAAAAAGATTGGTAAAACCCTGATCGAGCACTGAATTAATGTCTTTTTGTTTGCCTGCTACCAGCATAAAGGTCTTACCCTTATTATTCAGCCATTCGGTGCTGATACCATTTTGCAAAAAATGCTGAAATGACATCGGACTTAATGATAAAGCATCACGACCTATATTCAACCTGTTCACATTAAGGAAAAGCCGTTGCAGTCCTTTTAAAGAAAGCTGTTCTTTTGCTTTTTTCCGGATAAATGAAGGATCATTTACAAGCTGGCCGAGCTTATTTTTCTTCAATAGCTCAAACTCCTTTATTTTTTTCATCATCCCTGAGCTTTCCCATTTGGATTTATGCTCTTCTATTTTCAACAGCATTTCCTGCAAACCTTTCAATTTCTGAACGGATGTCTGAAGCCGGGCCATGTCGTCGGGGTTGACTTTTTCTCCCATATTTGCTTTTTGCCGGAGACTGGAAAGCAGTATTTCATCCTGCTGAGCTTTTTGTATAAGATCGCTCGACAAAAAACGCTGCCGCAATGCCTTCATATCGCTTGAAAAAAGTGAGTTAGGATTATGGACGATACCCTCGACATCCTGGTCCAATAAACCACTGTAGTTGCCAGCAACAGTGGAGATATCTTTTTTCAATAACTGCCCGGCCTGCTCTTTCAAGGTTTTAACCGGATCGTCCATACTGTTGACCACCGAAGAAGGATCAAGCTTGCCGGCCAGTTGTTTCTTTACCTGGTTTAAATACGCATCCTTATCAAACCGGAAATCGAAATTATTGGCAGAATAATTTTCGATATCGGCAAAAAGCTGGTTGTCCAGGTTGAATGAAACAGGGATACCGGCAACCATCCATGCACTATTCATCGCAAAATTTCCCTGGTAATAAGTATTACCGCCCGGCCAATAGGAACTATCAGATAATCCAGCGTATTCAAGACCTGCATTAACTAATACAACAGGTTGCTTAAAATATTTATCAGTTTCATTTTTTATATTTTTTTTCAGCTGATCTAAGGGTTTCCCAATAGAACTATTGAAGTATTTGCCCAATATTTTGCTTTCATTTTTTTTTAATGGAGAAACAATTCCTTTTAATCCGGGTACGATCGAGTCATTTATTTTTTTTTCGGACTGAGAAAAAACGGAGTTCTTTGAAAAATTTTGATTTGGCTGAAATGCAGTGTCAGTAACGGTTACAGGCGACTGTGACTGGGAGTGAGCTGAAAATAAAAAACCAAAAGCAATAAGTGTTAGCTTGGTTTTGTGAATTATCATGGAAGGCAGTTATAAATCAAAAATAGAGAAATTATTGAGCTGGCAAATTATTTTCAGAAGAAATGAAAATTATTTTTTTACCAACATAGTTACTAACACAATTGATCTTATTATTCAAAAAATAAATTATTGATTCTACTTTTCATTACTTTTTGTAATTATTTTCGGTCATCGTTTTTGATGCTCCGCCAAAAAACATTACAACCTTAACTAAATGAAAAAGTCACTGCTTACCCTTTTGTTATTAGTAGTCTCTATTCTTTCTTATTCGCAATTCATTCATAAAATCAAAGCTGATAGTGTTCTTATCACGAATGATTCCTGCAATGCAGAATTGAACCTGGAGAATAGTACAAAAGATACGATTGGCTTCCTGTATAATAAAGGAAATGGAAGGACCGAGTTTAGAAAAGGAGTGATTAAGCTTAATGATACTTTGTATATTATCGGAAGCGACACATTAAATGTTCCAAAAAGTATCAGCAGCGGCGACTATATCAAAAATCAAAATACGGCAGTTCAAACTGCTGATTTTTGGATTTCAGGAACTGCAAGAGCAGGAATTGGATACTTTCCGGTAATCACGAGTTCCGGAAGCGGAGATACGGGAAACTTTACAGTTAGAAGTGGAACAAGTATAAATGCCAGTTCAATACCTCAATTACTTGTTGAAGGGGCTCCGCATTTATCGAACAGAATAGTAATGAGGGGTAGCACAACTCCTGTTTTGTCGACTGGGCATGCTTATGCAAATATTATAATGGGTGAACAAGGAGTTAGCTATAATTCGTCTGCACCATCACCATTAATTGCAGGTCTTATTTTAAAACCACCCACCGCTGAAAAAACAGGCAGTGGAGCCGTTACTAATTTGGCGACTCTATATATCGAGGGATCTCCTATTTTATTAGGTGGTCTCGTTCCAACAGGAGGTTCTTACTCTATTTGGTCAAAGAGTGGACTAAATAGATTTGATGCAACAACTCTTATAGGCCGAACGTCGGCTACAACTTTGACAGGCACTAATAGTACACCTAAACTACAGGTAACAGGCAAAAGTCTTATTGATAAGTTGGTAGTAGGTCCCGCTACAGCCGAAGAAAATGGAATCCTTCAAATATATGGCAATACATTTATAGGTGGTACAAGTCCCAAAATAGAATGGGAAAACCAAACCTTAACATTGAGCGGAACAAGTACACAGGGTAGGTTATTACTTACTTCTAGTGGCACTGGGTCTGCCTTCGAAATACAACATAACAGAGATAATGGAATTATTTTTCGTATGCAAAATGTTACAAACGGACTGAACTCAAAGCCTCCGTTTAGTTTTATTTCAAAGGATGCTGCAACATTAACTTCCGGTGCCTGGCCTGAGACACAAGGAGAACAAGGCCAGTATTTTTCAGTTAACGGTACACATAACACAAGTTCTTGGGGTTCCATTGCAAGCAACTATCTTTCTTACTTTGATTTTTACCCACTCAACACAGGAACTGGAATAGTCAGAAGAACTGGGGTAAGCACAAATCCAACTTCTGCTATAGACAATATCGAAACGCTTTACCGTAATAAAAGATTATTTTATCCAGGTGGATCAACCCAGGGCAGAATTATCATAGGTACAACGTCAGATGATGGCACCAACATTCTGCAGGTAACGGGGGGCCTGGCATTAAACGGGAAGCAATCAATTGGCGCTTCTTCTGCGACCGCCTTGCTTCATTTAGGCGCCGGTGCGGGTAATGCCAGCAGTGCCCCGCTCAAATTTACAGCCGGTACCAATCTTACTACTCCTGAAAATGGGGCTGTTGAATATGATGGAACCAACTATTTTGTAACATCCGGAAACACCCGGTATACGTTGGCCAAAACGTTAACTGCCACAGCGACCCTGGACTTTTCCAGCACAGCCGCACAAAGCGGATCAAATCTTACCATTACAGTAGCAGGGGTAACAGATGGAGACGCGGTAAGCCTGGGCGTTCCCAATGCTGCCGTCAACGATAACAGTTCATTTTCAGCCTGGGTAAGTGGAACCAATACGGTAACGGTCAGGTTTAACAATTATTCATCCACTGCCATTGACCCGGCAAGCGGAACATTCCGGGTTACAATAAATAAATACTGAACTATTGGTTTATGAAAAAATATGACTCCATACTATTTCACTTAACTCCATATATGCTTTCGACAACTTCTTTTATATGAAACTACGTTCTTTACTCGTTGTATTACTTTTTATCTCTCCTGTCTTTTCCTACTCCCAGTTCATACATAAAATAAAAGCAGACAGTGTTCTTATCACCAATGATTCCTGCAATGCTGAACTAAACCTGGAGAATAGTACAAAAGATACACTTGGCTTTTTGTACAATAAAGGGAAAGGCAGAACTGAATTTCGGAAAGGGCTTATCAAGATTAACGATAGTCTGTATATTATCGGAAGCGATACATTGAATATTGCAAAAGGTGCGAGTGGCAATTATATACAAAATCAAACAGCTGCATTACAAGCATCAGGATCTGGTTTTTTTATTGAAAAAGGTATATTCGGACAAAGCACTGCGAACGGTACAACAAAGTCTAAACTGACTATAGATCCAACATCACCTACATATTTGATGAGTGTCGGGTTAGGTAATAGTACAAACCCTAATAAATTATCACATGGTGTAATGACTATGGATTTGACTTCGGTAAACACAACCGGAATGAAGCTATTTAATATTGCAGGTACACCCAATACAGGCATTATCCCTTTTTACGTAAACGTTACGGATAATCATATGACCTCATCAGCAACCGGCTTTGACTTATCTTACCTGCGAACTGCCGCCGGTGTTAACTACCCAACCTATGGTTTTAAAACAACGGTTGATAGTTATGCAGGTACTGGTTATGCGTATTATGCAAACGCAACAGCGACGGGAGGTGGAACAGCCTATGCATTCTATGCCCCTGCAGGAAGGAATTATTTTGCCGATAATGTATTAATAGGAACAACTACCAATATTTCATCCTCTAAATTGACGGTAGCCTCCACTACGCAGGGATTTTTGAAACCTCGCATGACCACAACTCAACGTGATGCTATTGCATCACCTGTTGCCGGATTAGAGATATATAATACTACAACAAACACAACAGATCACTATAATGGTACTGATTGGATAAGTGGTAATTATATTTTAAATCAGAATATGGTCGCCCAACCTGCTAATGCGTGGATAAACGGATTGTTTACTTCCGGTAAACTTCTTGTGAACAGTAGTTCATTTTTTGATGCAGCAAACACTGCTGAAATATACGGCAATGTCTTTTTAGGTAGCGGTACTGTAAGCTGGAATAATAGAATATTGACGATGAACGCTAATTCAAGTAATGGGGCGTTGGTGTTGAATGCACAGGGTACAGCTCCTGCTTTCGCAATTAGTCACAGCCGCTTCAATGGCTCGATGCTCACGTTGGGGAATACGGCATCTAATTCCACACCAGGATTCAGATTTTTTCAAAAAAACGCAGCAAATATTACTACAGCAGGATGGCCCAATACGGAGGGTGAATTTGGGGCAGTATATGGCATAAACCTAAATTTAGCTGGTAGCTCAACATGGAGTGGAAATGCAAGCTATTTATCTTTTGGTGATTTCTACCCGTTAAATATTACAAGCGGTGTGGTTAGGAGAACAGGTGTTTCTAGCGATCCTACGAATATTATAAGAGAAGTTGAAACATTAATGTTGAATAAGCGACTATTTTATCCGGGTGGTATTTCACACGGTAAAATCATTATTGGTTCGACTACAGATGATAATGTCAACATCTTACAAGTTCATGGAGGAGTGGCAATCAATTCAACTACCAACGGCTTTCTTAAGCCCCGTATGACCACAACTCAACGTAATGCGATCGCTTCACCCGTTGCAGGTTTAAGTATATATAATACAACCCTGAATACAAACGACACTTACAATGGCTCAGAGTATTTTTCTTTTGGCAATCAAATAATATTGCCGGCTACAAACACTGCAGCAGGCACAACCGGCAACCAGACCATAAACAAAGCATCCGGCACAGTAAATATTGCAGCATCCGGCACGACAGTCACGGTTACAAACAGTTTAGTGAGTGCCAATAGTATAGTAATAGCAACAATAAGAACCAATGACGCTACAGCCTATGTAAAGAATGTGGTTCCCGCAGCCGGAAGTTTTACCATCAACCTTGGCGCTGCTGCTACCAATGAAGTAAGTATTGGCTTTGTGGTTTTTAACTAAATGTTTCCTCATTAAAACTAAAGGCAAACATCATCCTGTAACGAAATTATCATCCTGTTTCCTGATTCGGTTCGTGCTATTGCCTTTTAACCCGTTTCATTTTATACAATCCCTCTTCGGATAAAAGCAACTCAAAAAAGTGAAATAAAAAAGCTGTCTCATTTTTATTTTGAGATGACCCCTAATGATAAACCGTCAATCGCTAACAGAAAATACTGCTATAAATATTCTTGCAACTGATTGTTCACGTTATTCATTGCCGGATTTATTTAGACATAACTCCAACGCGTTGTCTTAATTCTTTTGCAGCATTGACCATTTCACCTAATGCTTTTTTTGTTTTCTCCCACCCTCTTGTTTTCAAACCACAGCCGGGATTTACCCAAAGCCGTTCGGCCGGAATAACAGCCTTTGCTTTTTCATTAATGTAGTCATCTCTTTGTTTGAGGAAATGAACCAATGGCCGTTGTGAAAATTAAGGGAGGTGCAAACCGGCACGCTGTTTTTCTTTTCTTATTCCGAATGGGTTGCTACGTTTTGCAATTCCTTTGCATTGGATATACTATTTTGATAGTCGTGAACTCATCAGGCCGTTGTATCCAGTAATCGCCGGTGGTAATTTATCTGACCGAGGTGATAGCTCAAATGCGCGGCAAGATGAACAAGGAAATATTCGGTTGATGTTTTTTCAGCAAACACCAATAATGGATATTCCTCCTGCAATTTGTCAGCAGATAGCTGGCGCAGGGTTAGATCAATAATATTTCTTGTTTCAGTGATCATCGCCAATAGTTCAGCTTTGGGTACTCCCTTTTGCGAAAATTCCAGGTCACGGTTTCTTGTGTAAGCAAAATTTCCGAGTTCGGCGCCGATATAGGTCTTAAGATTACCCACTAAATGAAGACAAAGATTACCACCCGAATTGGCAATCGATTTTTCTGTTGCCCAAAGTCTCTCCTCGTTGTTGTATTGTTCAATTTCGGTGTAAAGTTTTGACAGGTCTCTGTGGAAAATTGCGGTCAGTGTTTCAGTCAGCATACAAGTAAAATATAACTATCTGACAAAGAAACGGCATTTTCAGATTTGCCAGTCAATCGCCTGCTAAAGGAACTATCGTGTCAAAGCGGGCCTGTTTTATTTTGCCGAATAATTCCAAATCCAATTGCTCTTAAACTTATCAATTCGTCCAAGTCCGGGAAAATCAAAATGAAATGCATTGACAAGCATGTTGTCTTTATAGGCCAATTCGAGTAGTTTAATCCTGGACTGTTTCGCCTGCTCGTGGCTTAAATCATAATTGGTGCGCCAATCGGTTCGCCCGATATGAAGCGGATGAAGAAAGGCATCCGATATATACAATAAGTGTTCATTTCCGGAATGAACGATCAGGGCAATTTGTCCCGGAGTATGCCCCTCAGCCTTCAACGCCGTAATGCCTGGGAGAAGTTCTACCCAATCGCCCCTGATTAACTGCAGGTCGTGCCCTTTGAGTGTTGTAATATTCTTTTCGATAAAAAGCTTAAACTGACCCGGCTGCTCGTCGGACCTTGATGAGTGCCAGTAATTCCATTCGTCTTCATGCATATAAAATCGGGCATTGGGAAAATTCAACTGCCCGTTTTCTGAAAATAGTCCTCCGATATGATCGGGATGGAAATGTGTAATGATCACATCAGTAATCTCACCTGCTGTAATCTTTTCCTGCTGTAGCAACTGCTGCAATTGTCCTCTGAATAATACAGAATCACCTCTGACAGTAACAGGCTTTTCTGAAAAACCAACACCCGTGTCGATGAGTATTTTCTTTTTCCCCTGCTGCAGTAATACGGCAATAAAAGGCGAAGGAATATTGTCCGGCGTTACCTGGTGTTTATCTAATGCGGCAGCCAACTCCTCCTGGCTGGCATTAATGAAAAAATCCTTAGCCTGGTAACGGAACATAAAATCCCGAAACACCGTACATTTAAAAACTCCGATGTTAAAGCTAACAACATCTTCAATGCTGCGAAACCCTGTATTGAACATCCCCAACCGGGTCGGCTGCATCAATGGCAACACCCCAAACAGGGTGCTGCTGTATTTAAGGAAGCTTCGTCTTTGCATGGTTTGGTCGATTACACTGTATGAATCTGCCCCGACCTCAGTCAATTAATATCACCAACAATTGATTGTCCTACTATTAAAAATGGAGTTTAAATATCTCCGCTTTATTATCGGTCCGCCTTACCTGTCGAAATAACATTGAACCAGGCATCTTCATCAATAGCTTTAAGCATATCCAACATCTTTTTGGTGCTTACCAGCAGACTTCGAATATCAGGATATGATTTAACCGGGGCGTAGAATGCATTGTAAAAAAAAGAAGTATACATGTTCTCGAGCATTATTTTTTCTTCCAGCGGCATACGGCCAGCCTGAAAACGCTGGGCCAACCGGTCCAAACAGGTAGTCCATGCATCCTGCAACAGGCATTTAGCTAATATGGCTGTCTCCACATTGATCAAAGTCGGGGCAATCGCTAAATCGGAGGTCATAATAAGTTAAATTCAACATTTAAGTCAAACTATCACTAATTTCTTTTGCTACAATGTGTCATCAGACAGCAATGGAAACAATGTTAAAATAGATATTTATTGATAAATTCCATATTTATCAAACGTTTTTTACAGCGAAAGATTAAAAAATCTTTTCATGGAAAAGTGGGTCTATACGGTATTATGTTTCGTGCAGGGTGGGTATACCGTTCTCACAGCGTTGTGGGCACTTGTGGATATCAAGAGTTTCATGGCCGTACGGGCCCGAAAACTGATATTTGGCTGGTAAAAACGGTAGCCGCATTGCTGGTCCCGATCGGTACCGGTATCCTGCCTGGCCCGCTTTTAAAAAGGGACTTTTGGGTAGTGTTGCTGTTAGGCACATTGACTCCGGCTGGTTTAGCCATAATCGACTTTATTACACGGCCTGGGGAACCATTAGATGGATCTATCAACTGGATGGCTTTATAGAACTTGTATTTCTGTTTGCCTGGCTATTTTTGCTGAGCCGGTTGAAGAAAATTTGAAACCTGCTGCCGGTGTCCCTCCTTCTTCCTTAAAAGTCAATCTTAAAGTTTCACTTTGTTTTTACTGGTATAGCTATTTTAGCATCTGCGGGCAGACCGAACCTCTTTCAGTCTCCAAAAAAAGCCGGGCTATAAACAACCCGGCTTGCCGCTAAATTGTAATCACTTTCTAATCAGGCGTCATCGTCCTCGGTATTGTCTTCCTGTTCAGCCTTCCAGTTGATGCTGCCTTCTGCAATTTCTGTAAGGCCGGCGTCTGTTTGTTTTTCTTCTTCCAGGGTAGAAGTTAAAATTTCTGCTATTTCTGTCTTACCCATGGTAGTGGCCAGTTGAGCCAATCCACCATAAGTGGCTATTTCATAATGCTCGACCTTTTGAGCAGAAATAATAATTCCCGCATCCCTGGTCATACTCCCTTCTTCGGTCTCCTCCACCACGGTATCTCCTTCCTTAAGCAATCCCTCCATAGCGTCGCATTTTTTTGCCTGCGCCTTCATACCCATCATTTCAAACACCTGCTCCAACCGGGCCACATGCTCTTCTGTCTGCGCCGTGTGTTCGTCAATAGCATCCTTAAGCTCCTGCGATGTGGCTGCCTTTTGCATTTTGGGAAGAGCCTTTGTCAAATGTTTCTCAGCCCAATAAATATCTTTCAGCGAATCCGTAAAAAACTTTTCCAGCTGAGAATTGGATTCATTACGTGATGAAGAACCAGTTGATTTCCTGGTTCGCACGGTAGCTGACTTCCTGGCTTTTGTGTTTGGCATCACTATATCATTTATTTGTTTAAAAAAAATGTTCAATCATTAAAAAGGGCACAAACGATATGCCATGAGTGATCCTTGTTTAATATACAACTGACCGGGTGATAATGGGGAGTTTGTTGCACGATAAGTGAGTAAAGCCATCGGTAGTTTCAGCCATAATCGAAAGTAGTCACAAGTCATCTTGCAGTAAATTATGTAACATTCACAGGTATTGTGATAGTAATTAAAAAATAGCCCGGCTGTTTTATTTTACCATCCCCAAAATTTTAGACGACCCGAACCTGGATGCCGCAGTGCCGGGGCGGCTGGCCGAACCAATACAGCGGGTAAAACTTTTCCTTTTTTGTGGATAATCATAGATTTGTCCATCATCATTTTTTTGTAACTTTTAAATACTAAAATCCATGACAGGATAAGTAGCCAGCTCATTATGTTAGCGTTCGATGTTTTATATGAAAATCTATTGAAATGAACATCATCGAAGAAAATGTAAATCAGCTTCGCCATGAGATAACCGAGGAAGAGGCAAAGGTCAAAGAAGCGATCCAGCAAGGAATTGTATTTGAGGAAGTCAAAAAAATGAACCGGTACATAAAAATTCTGAAGGCTCGGCTCGGGCATCTTTTGAAGGAAACGGATCCCAATAGCCAATAAAGCTTTTGACCTTTCTTCTTTATTGCGGTTACAATTGCAATCAATAAGATCCTATAAACAGGAATAATTCCTGCAAGGCGATAATCTATTTGCCCTTAACTGTCACATTATATTCAAGATCAACCTTGTCTTTTAAATCCGGGTTGGCGTCCCCGGTGATAGTTAAATATGAATTATGATTTCTTCCATTAAAAAAAAAACGATCCGATTTAACATATTTTCTAAGCCAGGCATCTCAATAAAGAGCATGTCTAAATAAACAACGTTTTAGCGACAGTATTTTTTCTAGCTATGCGACCCGGTTATGGGATGTTCATTTGATAGAACTAAAAATACATTTGTACCAGATGTCCTGACCGGGTAAGTATTAATAGATTTTTCGGCCGGACCTGCCATGACCCTGCCGGTATGTACATCGAATTGCGATCCATGCCAGGGACATTGCACTGTCCGGCATATCATAGAACCCGCAGCTAATGAACCACCCCGATGCGGGCAACGATCGTCAAATGCCGTATATCCTTTTTCGGTTTTGCAAATCACAATTCGTTTGCCCTGTATATGAACGAGCTTCATCTGATTAACTTTTAATTCATTAATTCCGGCCACTACAACTTCGCCATTTGCTTCGCTCACATTTTTATACTCCTCCTTCCATTTACCGGCGTAGGCATACCGTATATCAACTCCTATCTGGTTGCGATAGACCAATGTACCTCCCAGCCAACCTGCAATACCCAAAAGAACAACGCCGGCTATTTCCAATCCAATTATTGCGCCGATGGATACTCTATTATCTGTTCGTGCCAACAATGCCAAGCCAAAAATGGCCAGCACTATTATATTTATGAGGGCATGTTTAATGGCTCTTTTTTTGGCCGAACTCTTGGGCGGAACAACGTAAACGAAATCAATTACACCAGGAATCGCAGCCAACAAGGCAAAGGCAAGTCCGGCCATCAGTAAATACATCGCCGTGCTGTGAAAATCATTTCGGTCATATACAAGTCCCAGTACATCAAAAAATAAAGTACCCACAAAAAAGGCTATTGGGAAACCAACCAAAATGGGATGTAACGGGTGACCTTTGATATGGGCTTTACTTTTCATTTGAAATTTTAGTTGCTCCTTTTACTTCCTGCTGACGGAATCCTGGGCAAAATCATTTAACAGCCGGACTGTGCTTATCCCCCAGCCAATCTGTCGAAAAAAATTGACTCTGATAATATAGTCAGCGATAAAATTGTATACAACTGTGAGCTATATAAAACCATTCGAAAAATGGGCCAATTCGGCTGAAAATCCATGAAGGGCATACCCTAAAACCCAATTCCGTAACGCTGTACTTTTTGAATTCAAACCCGGATATTTCGGTATAAATTCCACATTATGAATCGCCGGACCAGGCATGTGCTACATTTCGCTGTCATGGTTGGAGAGTCTGTAGCCAGGTTGGTATCATAATTGTCGCAGATTAAATAAAATTCTACGGTGGTTAAAACCCATAGCCTGGTTCTCTAACCTTGTTTTTTCAATAGTATTGATCCTTTAAATTTTTTTTATGCCCATTGTAAAAGTGATAGAAGTAATAGCATCTTCTGCAAAGGGTGTTGATGATGCCATCCAAAATGCTGTGACTGAAGCAGCAAAAACAATCCATAATATTGACTCTGTGTTCGTAAAAGACATCAAGGCACATGTTAAAGATGGCCGGATAGTTACATATGGGGTAATTTGTAAAATTTCATTCCGGCTTGATCCGGATAGAGCGGAATAATAAAAGCCAGCTTAGCATATGAAAACGCTGCTCATTTGCACGGATTTTTCAGCATCCGCAAAGCACGCCGCCAGGTACGGATGCATGCTGGCAAGTCATTATAAATTCCGTCACATTGTTTTGCTTCATGCCTACCAAACAATGGTGCCTACCACCGTCCTGCCTCTTGAGAATACCCCTTATAAGGATTCTTATGACGTTTCATTGAGGCAATTAAAAGATCTGCAAAAAGAATTATCCGGGTTAACAGATAATGACATTATAATCAGAACAAGACTGGAAGCTGTTTCATTGGGTGAAAGCATTAATGATATCTGCAAAGAAGAAGAAGCAGACATGGTAGTAATGGGTATTACCGGCAAATCAAAATTTGAAAAATTATTTGTTGGGAGTAATGCTGTCACTGTTTCGCAAACCAGCAAGTATCCAGTGCTTATTGTTCCGGCTGAAGCACCCATCGAACCGATACGCAGTATCCTGTTTGCTTGTGATCTTAACGAAGTAACAGCAACAATACCCCTTGATTCATTGGATAAAATTCTTGCGTTTTTTTATGCGCCTTTATTTGTGGTGAATGTAGATAATAAAAACCGGCATTTTTCACCACAAACACCGGAAGAAATGTACCATCTGCACCACATTTTCGACAAGTATAGACCCCAATATGCATTTATCGATAGAGAGGATATTACCAGCGGTATAATCGATTATGCTGAAAAAAATTATATCTCCCTGATCATCACTGTTCGCAGGAATTACAATTTTATCCAACAGCTCTTTCACCGCAGCAAGACAGAAAAGTTGATCTATCAATCAATTATACCTTTATTAATTCTTCATGAATAAAGATGCGGCTTAATAGCGGGCGACACGTTTTATGGTTGGAATGCCTTGCATGCACTTCCGGAACTATAAGAATCTATCATCCGGTGCATCCTGCCTTACGATTAGAAAAGCAAAGAGAGCTGGTATAATACCATCTCTTTTTTTTATAACACGAAATCAATTGCTTTTATCCAACCTGCTTTCAAGCTTTTGGGAAGCATCATAGTGAGATTGCAAAACAGGCAATGTCTTAGCGATAATTTTTTTGAGCGTAGTATCATTATCAATCTGCCGGTGGGCCTTTTCAAATCGATTCAATAAGTGCAACTGGTTATCGCCTACTTCATCAGCCCATTCTTCATCCCATTCAACACCGGCTTTTTCCCTGATGGTAACTGCATTGGAAGTATCCGGATCAGGCAGGACAATATTGTTCTTTTGAGCATACTCCCTAAGCTCATTACTTAGGTTCTTATGATCCGGCAGCATCTTTTGTGCAGTTGATTTGACCTCCTGGTCCATGCCTTTGCTGACTCCGGCATTTAACAGTAGAATTAATCTTGCATTGTTGTCATCTGCTATGTCCGTCACGAAGTCCTCTTCCCCGGTCTCACGGGTACTTCCAGTAACTGTGGTATCAGCTCCTGACCTGTTAACACTTCCATCATTATTGCAGGTTACAAAAACCAGTATTGCAGCAGCCGGGATAAAATTTAACTGCCTGGTTGTTTTCATACAATAAAAATTTTAATGTCTCCAAAATCTAATCTGCTCAATTAAAGGCGTTATAAAAACTGTGCCGCTTGTAACCGATTTATAGAGAGTATGCCTGTTGTCATGCTTGCACAGCAGCAGTTATATAAGGATATCTTTTACCTATTTGCAATTTTTTCCCAAATTTTAGAAAAGCAAAAAGATACTCCTGCCTAAGTACTGCTGCCTTTTTTGGTCTGCAAATTGTTTTAAGAGTAAATAATCTGGTTCAGGTAGTTATTGGTCCCTCAAAAAGAAAGGATGAAGAAATTGCCCTTACTTGTTTCATTATCCGCACTTACAATTCTTGTTAGTCTCTACTTTATTATCCCTTCTTTTCAAAATTTTATCAGGGAAGCCTTTGATATATTAACCAGCGACGATGAAGAACGGATAGGCGAATGGGTGGCCAGGTTTAAGTTATTTGGCCCTGTTGTGATCATACTGATCATGGTCCTGCAGATGTTTCTCTTTATTGTGCCCAATGTATTTGTAATGATGGTTGCCATCATCAGCTATGGACCTTTCTGGGGTGCTGTGATTTCTTTTTTGGGAGTTTTCGCATCCTCATCAATAGGATATCTGATTGGCAACCGCTTAGGCCCCGTGACTGTGCATAAGTTAATGAGCGAGAAGGTACAGAAGAAAACAAGTGAATTTATCAGGCGATATGGGGTAACTGCAATTGCTATTACCCGTATTTCATCTTTTTCAAACGACTCATTAAGCATTGTTGCGGGCCTTCTAAAAATGAGGTATAGCAAATACATACTGGCCACCCTGGGCGGCATCACGCCACTAATAGTATTACTGGCTATTTATGGAAAAAATGGCAAAATTTTAAGTTCGTTGATCTGGATTGCAGTCATCTCTTTCATTATTCTGATTATTTACATCATCATTGATAAAAAGAAGAAAAAGAAGAAGGCTACAAGCCCGGTAAAAATTTGAATAATAATTTTAATCCTGGCAGAAGGAGTAATGAAACGCTATTACTCTTTTTTATACTTCAATTGATTCAGAGATATGAATAATGATGAATAGGTTCACTATTTTTAAAAGAAATGCTGCTAAAAAATCATTGCCCGGAAGATAACCTGTAGGAAACAGCAGGCAGTTAAACAGTTGGAATTACGCTTACCAGGATTATTCTCAGTAGTTGGCAAAGCTCAAATACTTTTATACCTAATTTGATGTGTTTTGGAAAATTTATTCCGAACCCAATCCCTAATCATTACGAAACTTTTGTCACTGCATTTCATTCGATAAAAAATAACTCCTGCAGAAAATAGTGTAAGCAAGCCTATTACCAGGATTGAAGCATTAATTCCAAATGTGTCGGCAATAATGCCGGTGAGAATGGCCCCAATGGCATAACCCAGATCCCGCCAAAGCCGAAACACCCCCAAACTATTAGCCCTGTCTGCAGGATGCGTATTTTCAGCAACCGTGGCGAGAAATGTAGGATATACCATTGCCGTACCCCAGCCAAGAATAGCAGAAAGAGCAATAAAGTGCGGCATGTTATCAGCAAAAAGCAAAGCAACTAATGCCAATCCCTGCAATATCATTCCAAGGAAAAGCAAATCCTTTTTGCAGAAGTAGTCGGCCATTTTTCCTGTAAACAATTGGCCTATTCCCCAGACCGCGGGATAAATAGCAGTTATTATTCCAATCTGTCCGATACTGAAGCCTTTTGATGCCAATAAAATTGGAAATAACCCCCATGCCATCCCATCGTTTAAATTGTTGACCAAACCAGCCTGGGTAACAGATCCAAGATTTTTATGCTTCCAGGTTGTCTGCCAGAAAATATTTGACAACCTGGGTATTTTACTGGTAGTAGTTTCTACTGCGACGTGATGTTTTGTATCCTTTATCAACAACCAACTCGAAAAGAAACCAAAAAGGGATAACACCACGCCGATGTAAAAGGGATAAGGCCGAAGACCATACTCTGACGCAACCCAACCTGTAAGAAAAGCAACCAATGCAACGGAAATATAACCGGCAAATTCATTTAGCCCCATTGCAAAACCTCGTTGCTTCTCACCAACCAGGTCAATTTTCATTACTACCGTACTGCTCCAGGCTAAACCCTGATTGATGCCCAATAAAACATTGGCGGCGACAATCCAGTTCCAGTTATCGGCAAACATTAATATAAAAGGAACCGGAATGCCAATCAGCCAACCAATAGTCAATAGTTTTTTTCGTCCCAATCTATTTGCCAGGGCGCCGGTGAAGTAATTCGTAATTGCTTTTACTATTCCAAAAACTACAATGAATGAAAGAATCGCTGTTTTCGCAGCTATATGAAATTCAACATCTGCAATCCGGGGAAGGATACTTCTTTCCAATCCGATCATGCCGCCAACGAAAGCATTAATGATTACCAGCAACGTAAACTGCTTCCAGTTTTCTTTTAATCCTAATTGTACTTGTTTCATCCTGAGATATTTTCAACTTGAAATAAACTGAGCATCCGGAATCCCGTCGTTCTTTTCTCCATAGCTTCTCAGATACCCTGACAATATTATTTATCTGATAATAGAGTGTCCTTTATATTTATGATACAGCACAGCGGTTTGCGCCAGCTTCCAGTTCAAACGATTCATTGTTGGAAAATTCACCAGCCAGGTTTTTTTCTACGATCGACAAATAATTTGCAGGAGTTGGTGGTATTTTTTGCAAAAGCCCGTTGATAAAATCATTTTCACTGCTGCTTAATAGGGCTATGTTTTTCTTTGCTTCACCAATTGTCGTGCTGATCATGACGCCATCAAAATCTACAGGTTTATTAATGTGAGCAGGAAGTATCAATACATTATCAGGGAGTGAAAGTAATTTCCTTAAGGAGTGATATAATAAGCCGGCCTTAATCCGGCTTTCTTCGATGCTGGCTTTGAGATCAGGCCTGCCGACTCCGTTTGTGAAAAGTGTATCGCCTGTAATCACAATAACATTCTCAATATAAAAGCTATAACTTTCTAAGGTATGTCCTGGAGTATGAAGGGGTTTTAAAGTAACTGCCCCAATTTTAAACCTTGTATCTTCAATTATTGGATTGTGTGGAAACTGCACCTTATTGGGACCAGGAAGGAAAAGCGGAACTTTAAAGAGATCAGCTACTTGTTTAGACCGGGAGAGATGATCTGCGTGAATGTGTGTCTCAATGACGTACCTGACAGAAAGCTTATATTGATTTATCAGTTGCTCATAAATCTGTGGAGGAATAGAAGCGTCGATAATAATCGCTTCATTGTTTGAGAAAATTATATAAGAAAGGCACCCTTTTCCGGTGCGTCTTACCTGCAATACTTCAAAATCCGAAAACTGCTTTTGAGCTACATTCCAGGCCCCGCTCCAGGCCTTCATCCCTCCCTGGAGGGAGTAGGCATCAATACCTTTTTCCCTTAAAGCATCGGAGGCAATTTGGCTTGTTCTGCCTGCAGCGCATACTGTTACCACTTTTGAATTATCCGGAATCCCGATTTCGTCCAAAACGGACTTATCCCCCTCATTCAAACGTTTATAAGCATCCAGGTAATGACTGTCCGGTATTTGCCATTCCTCCCGCTGCTCTTTTGGTCTTATATCTAAAACAAACACCGGCTTTTTTTCTTCAAGCCATATTCTTAGGGTTTCAGCATCAATCTTCATTTCTTTATTTTTCATATTAACATCATTAAGAGTTGGTTACTTCAATTGGCAATCCTTTCAGTTTCCAATCGGGAAAACCTTCAAAAAGGCGTTTGGCTTTAAACCCTTTCTTTATAAGCAGGGTGACAGCTTCATCCGCAAAAACACAAAACGGGCCCCTGCAATAGGCAATATATTCCTTATTCTTAGCCAGCTTTTTGAGTTTAGCTGACAATTCTTCGACCGGGATATTAATGGCATCGGGAATATGCCCATTGTTATATTCCCCCACCGGCCGAACATCTAATAAGACAATATTCTTTGATTTTAGCCTGTTCAATAGTTCATCTATTTTTACTGCTTCCAGGATATTACGTTTCTCCCTGAAATCTTTAATCAGCTTTTCCATCTCTGCCATTCTTTCCAGCCCTAATTCCCTCAATGTTTGCCAGGACTTATAAATTTCTTCATGGCTTAGCCTGTAATGAATAAAATTCCCTCCGCGCCTTATTTCCACAAGGTTGGCTGCCTTCAACACCTGTAAGTGCTGCGATGTATTGGCAACGGACATATCGGTATCAATTGCTATTTCCTCCACTGATTTTTCACCCTGGCCCAGCAGGTCAATAATCTCAAGCCGGTGCGGATTGGCCATCGCTTTAATCATATTCGCCAGGATGGAATACACTTTGTCCTTAAAAATTCTTTTTTCCATAATTAGTAGAAATATTGCTCAAAAATAAGTAAATTCAACTATTCAATAAAATTATTGAATAGATAGGTGAAGCGCAACTTTTCTTCCTATTATGCATGATCGTCTTCTAAAAAATAAAAAAGATTATTATGGAACCAATTGCAACCAGTCAGCTTGATACTGCGGACCTTGAGCAAAAAGTAAAAAATATGTATCGCGATGTAGCGTTGCACCCCGAACAGGAATATCATTTTGCCATGGGTCGCCAGCTTGCGGAAAAACTCGGCTATTTACAAATAGACCTGGACCGCATTCCTTCTCCCGCAATAGAATCGTTTGCCGGTGTGGGCTATTTTTTTGATTTGGCATCCATTAAAGAAGGAGAAACGGTACTCGACCTGGGCAGCGGGTCTGGCACGGATGCGTTCATAGCAGCTTTGAAAACTGGAAATTCCGGACAAGTGTGGGGTGTGGATATGACCGATGAGCAATTGGAAAAATCGGAACGTTTGCGTAAGGAAGCTGGTATTGAAAATGTTTCTTTCCGGAAAGGCTATATCGAAAAACTTCCTTTTGCCGGTCAAAGTGTGGATGTAGTGATCAGTAATGGTGTGATTAATTTATGCTCCGATAAGGAAAAAGTTTTTAAAGAAATCAGCAGGGTTCTAAAACCCAATGGCCGCCTGGCTATAGCTGATATTGTAACCGAAAAAGAGTTGCCGCAAAATGTTGTCGGCAATGCCACACTGTGGGCATCCTGTATAGGCGGCGCCAGCCAGCAGGATAATTACCGACAAGCCATTGAAAAAAGTGGATTACAATTACTGAAGGTTCGAACTAACCCCTCTTATCATTTTTTATCCAAATCAGCCAAAGGTGCGTCAAAAGACTATGGCGTAAAAAGCGTATCGCTATTCGCACAAAAAAAATAAAACTATGGATGCAGACAAAGAACTGCTGAAAATTAAAATCCCATGTTATGCAACGCCTTTTAAAATTTCTAAGCGGTATGTGTATTTTTTTTGCTACCGTTGCTTTATATGCACAGGATGAGCAACCCTTGATTGGCCAGCCGGCTCCTTTATTTGAACTTAAGGGGATTGACGATAAAACATATTCATTGGGCCAATTGAAAGGAAAGTATGTAGTGATTCACTTTGCAGCAACCTGGTGTCCTTTTTGTAATGCAGAAGCACCATTCCTCGAAGAACTTCACCAAAAATACCGGAACAAAAATGTGCAGGTATTTATAATAGATGTAAAAGAAGATAAGAACCTGGTCGAAAAGTCGCTGGCCCGTTTCCACTTTTCATTTCCTGTATTACTGGATACGAATGGAACAGTATCAGTAAAATATGCGCCCGAAGAGGTACAACCGGCTCTTGCAAGGCACGAAGTGCCGATTGCCTCTAACCTGATAATTGACAAGGAAGGAAAAATAAGGTTTTATTCTTTGCTGAATACAGTAAGTTTTGATGCAAAACTTACCAAACTAAAACAAAAATTGGATGAATTGCTGAAAGATAAAAACTGATGATGGTACATTGGCCTTTAATATTCCTGTTTCATTTTTTTCCTTTCAATAATCAAAGCGGCGCTGACAGTATTATAAAATTAACAGCGCCGGAAGTTATTGTTCATGCCGGGGAAAATGCAACAATAAATGTTTATGTTGTTGTAAAGAAGGGATTTCATATCCAGTCCCATGAAGTAATTGACGAATTTATAGTACCTACCACGCTTGAAATGAATACAGGAGAAATAATAACGACAGGCAAATACTCATTTCCCCCGGGAAAAAAATTCAAACTGGAAGGAACGGATAATTATCTGTTGGTATATGATGGAAACTTCAAAATTACAATACCATTTAAGGCAAGTGAAAAAATTCAAAAAGGAAAATATCCATTGTATGCCAAACTTCGCTACCAGGCATGTGATTCCAGAACTTGCTTTTTCCCTAAAAGCATTGATTTTATAATTTCTGTAACAGTACTATAGCATAATACTACTACTTAAATAGCTAGTTGAAATCATATGAATATTAATTTTTAAATCGCCGATGCAATACCAGGAGTATGATATAGGACCATCATTAACACCTTTCGTGAAAGTAATTTGGCCGATGGGAAAGTAATGTCCACCAGTATCAACATTCCAATAAACAGGCTTTTATTGTTTTTTGTGGTTTGATCTTTTACTCCGTTGACGTAACAATAAATTTCCGCCACTATGGTGACTTACCTTTTGATTACCGGATATCAAAGTTGTGATTGAATAAATACAGGATAGCATTTCCTAAGCAAAAAAGAAAAGCCATACGGATGCCCTTTAATTCCTCCCCCAAAAGTGGAATTTTCACTTCCCTTATCTCTTTTTACCTTTCCTATCTAAAACCATTGTCATGAAATATTTTCTTTCAATGCTGCTGCTCTGCCTGGCAGGCAATGTAGTTGTTGCGCAAACCTGCAAGGATTATTATTATCTCCAGAATAATAAGACTATCGAAATGACCATCTATAACAAGAAAGGGAAAGTAGGTGGCAAGATGACTTATGCAATATCCGATGTGTCTACAGCGGGCGGTACAACTACAGCAACGGTTAATTCGGATTTTACCGACACAAAAGGAAAAACTATTTCAAAAGCCAGCAACAGGGTGAGCTGTACCGGCGGCGTGCTGATGATGGATATGAAGATGTTCATCCCTTCAGCCCAGCAGCAGCAAATGGGCAATGCCTCGGCATCTGCCAGCAATGTGTTCATTGAATATCCCTCCAATATGAAAGAAGGCGATGCCCTTAAAGACGGCCGGTTTAGCATGGATTTTAAAATGGAGAGTGGGCTTGGCGGTAATGTATCCATTGTGATCACCGACCGGAAAGTAGCGGGTAAAGAGTCTATCAACACGCCTGCCGGAACCTGGGAGGCCTATAAGATCACCTACCAAAGCAAAACAACCATGAAGATTGGGATTGGTATTCCTATCAATATGGACGTAACAGAATGGTATGTTCCGGGATTTGGTGTGGTGAAAACGGAATCGGGAGGTGGCAAAACGGAGATTACAGCTATACGGTAAGGAAGATAATATATTCTCTTTCGCAAGGATTTTTCCATGTCAATTTCCCTTAAAACCACTCTGTAAAAAACGAAAAAGCGGCAATCATTTTATCTGCTGCCGCTCAAAATCTAATTCTGTTTTGCTTTTTCAGGAAGACCCCAATTAGACAGGGCAGTTAAGAACCAGATTCAAATATTGCATTATTCTGCAGAATGATGCTCATGCAATTCTATTCTTTTTAAATCAGCAATAGCCGGCCCATTGATCACCTTACCTTCTTTGGTAAACCTGGAACCGTGACAGGGGCAATCAAATGATTTTTCATCAGCATTCCATTGCAACACGCAGCCAAGATGCGGGCATACTGCACTGAAAGCAAACAATTCATTATTTTCATCTTTATAAACCGCAAATCTTTTCAATCCCTTACTCAAAATCGCACCTTCTCCGGCTTTTAGTTCATCGGTTTCATGAACGTCCGCTTTTACAAAATAGTCGGCATATTGAGCTGCCATATCTGCCATCTCTTTTAAATATTTCCCCGGAACTTTCAGCGGTAATCGTTTTGGAGAATAGATTTTTTCCCAGGCATTTTCCTTGCCCTGGATCAGGTCTGAAATTAAAATTCCCCCAATGGTACCATGCGTCATTCCGTTACCTGAATCACCTGTTATTATATAAACATTTTTATTCCCGGGATTTTTTCCAATGAATGCCATGTAATCAAGCGGCTCCAACACCTGTCCCGACCATTTATAAATAATTTCTGTCATCATCGGAAAATGTTCTTTGGTCCAGCTGATCAAACGATCATAGCGGCGCTCTTCCGGGATATTTTCATCATCAGCCTGGCCTGTTTTGTGGTCTTCACCTCCGGAAATGAGTAAGTCAAATTCCTCATCATATTGTTCGGTGCGAACATAGTGGTAAGGTGCGGTGTACCATTTTGAGTGCTGGTTGCCGGTATCCCACCACATTGCAGGTTCTACAGTTCCCTTTGGAATTTTTGCTCCAATTACATAGGTGCGAAAAGGAAATTGTTTCGTATGCATGGCCACCATATTATTCACTGGTGAGTTGGTAGCTACCACAACATGTTGTGCCGAAACCTTAAAGCCATTGCATTTCGCACCGCCATCATCAATATCCGTTGCTTTTGTTTGGGTATAAATCGTTCCGCCAAGTCTCTCAATTGCATTGGCAAGACCATTTAAGTATTGCATGATATGAAACTGGCCTTGCCTGGGAAAACGAATGCAGGGGCCGCTTTCAGAACTGATACCGGGAATTTGATCGAGCCATTCCGTACGCAGCCCGGCTTTCCTGGTGGCTTCAAATTCTTTTTGAAGATTTTCAATCTCATCAGAAGGATCGGGAAACAAATAACCACTTACACGTTTGAAATTACAATCAATGCTTAGATTGCCAACCGTTTCCTCTATCCAGTCAATGGCCGTAGTGTGAGATGCCGCAGCCAGCCTGCTGTCATCCTCTCCATATACTTCTTCAATTTGGAAATAGCGATCATCCAATGCACAGGTAAGATGCGCTGTTGTTCTACCCGTTTCACCACTGCCAATAAAGCCGTCCTCCACTAAAGTAATATTTCGTCCTGCCCTGGCAAGACAATAAGCGGTTGTAATACCTGCTATGCCGCCTCCAATGATCAAAATATCTGTGTCAATGTTTTGATTTAATGTTTTAAATTCAATGGGTTTCCTGGAGTCAATCCAGTACGAAATATTTTCTCCGGACGTTATGACGCTTCCTGCATTTGATTTTCCTGCCGTGCTCATTTCATGTAATTTAAAGTCGTTGAGTTGGTTGTTTCAATATTCAACACCCGCATGATGCTGCTGAAAAGACCACAAAGCGCATACCAGCCCATGAAACCCGGGCATAGCATTGTCCTTCAGCATGTAAAGATTTTGAATCGTTCAAAATCAGAAGAACGGTTTCGCTTTATTGGGGTAAAAAAAACCTCTTTACTGATTTGTCTTCCGACAAAACCGCAGTATTGAACAACCGGAAATATTAACGCCCGTTATTAAATACGTAAAATCCCAGTGCCAACACTGGTACATTTGCTCTTGTCATCGTCTCCCTTGCTTTCTATATTTGAAGTAGAAGTTGAATCATCCAATATCATTGAAAAGACCGTTCTAAATCCTTGTAAAAACCAACACTCAACTTCTCCGTCCATTAAATCTAATTAAGGGCCTTCGTGAGTAACGATGGCCCTTTTAGTTGAAATAAATGCGACCACTTCCATAAAATACATCGAATTTCCATCCCTGGTATGAATGCCTTTCCCTCATAATTCCTTCTTTAAGTAAAGTGTATCTTTCTTTTACAAATTACCGGCAGATATTTTTATGATCTTGTCCATCGTCCAATCGTCATTAATGATCGCATAATAAATAAAGCTCAGCGCCATGGGGACTGAAGGCGCAATTGCACTCAAATTATAGACGAATAATTTAAGGGAAACCCAGTTAATTATTAGGGGGAGTTAAATCCTTTGATAACATTTAATCCAAATACCTGCAGGCTTCCGCTATGTTGAGCTGCAATGATAATGTGCTGCTCGTTTCTTGTTTTTAGTTCAATCAGGGAATGTGCATTGCCCGGAATATAAATACCGCTTTCCCGTATGCTCAGTGCCTGGAATTCGCCATTGCCTTTTCCTTTTAACACCAACCCGTTTAGCGCATCCAGCCGTCCATTAAAAACTTCGGTGCCGAAATCATTGCCGCACATAATCAAATCAAGGTTGCCATCCCTATCAAAATCACCAGGCACCATAGCAAAAACCGGGGCCAACTGTGCCATCGCTGGTAATGGAGTGATTGCAAACTTTCCATTGCCAAGGTTCCTGATAAAGCTGCTCGAAAAAAAATTGGCAGTCAGTTTAAGCATCCCCTCCTTTTCCTTCTTTGAAAATAATTGCTCAAAAGGAGTTTCTGCAAATCCTTTGTAGGTTAAAGTCTTCTTTTTAATAAAAGGCAATTGATCGGCGACTTCGTCCCTGCTATGCGTGGTGAATTCCCGCATGTTTCCTTCGTTGTCTTTAAAATATTTGGTAGTGATCCCTTCAAAAATTCCATTTTTATCAAAGTCATTGTAATAATCATGAACCGGCAGTTTTTCACCTTTTGTCAAAAAAGAATTCTCCCCGAGATTACCAGCAACATAGTCGGTATCTCCGTCCTTATCAAAATCACCGGCAGCCAGGCAGTTCCACCAGCCCAATTTGTTAGCGATACCTGTGGTGGCTGTTGCGTCAATGAATTTCCCATTTTGATTTTTTAAAAAAAACAATGGCATCCATTCGCCCGCCAACACAAGATCGGGCCATCCATCTTTGTCATAATCTGTCCAGGTTGCATCACAGACCAGTCCCGCATTTTGCAATGATGGGGCAATTACTTTTGTCACATCGGTAAACTTTAGTTGACCTTGCCGCGAATCATTCCGATATATACAGCTGCTCACCGGTTTTGGATAATTGCCGGGTTCTACTCTTCCACCTATAAACAAATCCAGGTCACCATCCTTGTCAAAATCCGCTGCCCTTACACATGAGTTGCTCGTATGATTTAATGGCAAAACGGTGGAGTCGATCTGAAAATTCCCTTCGCCGTCATTTATAAAAAATCTATCCTGGTAAGATGCTGAACCGGCTTTAGCTTCATAGCCGCCAACCGAAACATACAGGTCCAGGTCACCATCTTTATCAGCGTCAAATAATTGAAGCCCCCGGTCATAAACAGGATAACCCGATTGCTTGTTCTCCATCAAATTTTTCCTTTGAAAATCCCCGGCGGGCTGCTGAACAAAGATTGTCCTGTTTTGCCCCCGCCCGCTTCCGATAATTAAATCTTCCATCCCGTCGTTATTAATATCGCCAGCTGCCATCGGCGGCGCATACTGCGAAAACTTGTGCGGCAACAAACGCTGGATACTAAAATCATTGAAATCTTTTTGCTGGTGTAGGTAATTCAACTGTAATAAATCACTGATTTCCCTGAACCAGGCTCTATCGTTATAATGTAGTTGTGTCCACACATGCATCTCCCGGGCATCGGATTGTTTTATTACCAACTGCTGGTCAGCTTTTACATTCGTTAATTTTTGTCGTTGATGATTGGACCAAATAACAATAACCGAATCAACCGTAGTTGCATTTCCGAGACCAAAAAAAGCGATATTTTGTATGGAAGATAGATAGCCTCTCACGGGGTTTGTTTCGTACACCTGTTCCTTACCATTATCCGTATATATTTTCACCCAGGCACCAAAAGCATCCTTATTCGGCGTATCGCTCTGCAGTTTTATTTGGAGGTAATGCCGAAAGGTTTCTTTTTTGTTGTTCAACGTATTTTCATATACAGTTGCCTTGTCATTGATATTATTGATAATAACATCCAGTCGCCATCATTATCCAGGTCAGCTGTTGCAGCACCATTTGAAAATCCCGGTTGATCAATACCCCATTCTTTTGTCGCATTGGAAAACTTCAGGTTGCCATTATTGCGAAAAGCATAGTTGGAAATTTTTACAACGGGAATTTTCTCCAGCAATTTCTCTTTTGAATTCATGGCAAAAGCTGAATTACGGTAAGCCACAAAATCATGATCGGTTATATCTTTTGGAAAACCATTTGTCACGATAATATCCCTGTAGCCATCGTTATCAAAATCGGCCACTAATGGTGCCCAGCTCCAATCCGTTTCTGCTATACCACTATAAAAACCGATCTCCGCAAATACAGGATGCGAGAGCGAATCATTACTGCCCGGACATTGCCCCATATTCAGTTGCAGGCAATTTCTTACATACTGATGCTGGTAACCATAAAAATCGTTGTTGAGATAATTCTGATAATTACCGGAGCCCAGCATAGTTTTCTTCCGGTAATTATCTTCCGGGTTCATGTCCAGTTCGATCACATCACTTAACCCATCATTATTAATATCCATCACATCCGCCCCCATGGCATTGGCCGCTGTATGTTTAAAGTAATCTTTCACCCGGTCGGTAAAGGTTCCGTCGCCATTGTTGATATATAAAATATTATTGGATAAATAATCATTGGCAACATATACATCTTTCCAGCCATCGAGGTTAAGATCACAGACGGTGACCGAATGCGCATATCCCTCTATCGTAATGCCTGCTTCTTTTGACACATTGGTAAATACAGGATGTTGTTGGCTGGAATCCCAGTCATTGCGAAATAACTTATCCGTATTGGGATGTTCTCCCTTTTTCAAAATTTTTCGATAACGGTTGGGGTGATCAATCTTGATAATTTCATTGATGGCGAGATAAACATCCAGGTCTCCATCATTGTCATAATCAAAAAAAGCGGCTTGTGTTGTGTGTGAATTATCATTAAGCCCATATTCCTTTGCCATGTCTCTGAATACCGGGATTCCATCTTTGTTCAACCCCTGGTTGATATAAAAAATATTCTCCCGTTTAATAGAATCTTTCAAAATAGTAGCAGAGACATAAATATCCTGCCAGCCATCATTATTAATATCAACAATAGCAACACCTCTCGACCATTTCTCCTCTCCTTCAACACCAGCAATCGTAGTGATGTCTTTAAATTTAAAATTGCCTTTATTGAGATATAGCTTATTACTTACCCTGTTCCCCGTAAAATAAATATCCTGTAAACCGTCCTTGTTGAAATCAGCAATACCCACGCCGCCGCCGTTGTAAACATTCTCCAGGTCGATGATATTAATAGAATCATTTTCGGGGATATCATTGCTGAAATTGATACCAGAATGTGATGAATTGACTTCATTAAATAATATGCCTTGCCTGCAGGAAGACAAAGCAATGAGTATCCAAACACCAACTACTATCCTCTTCATCGTGTTTCACTATTTGTTTATCACTAAAAGTTTGGCTTTGTAAAAGGTCGTATTGTTGACTGCCATGGTACAATAATAATTTCCTGCCGGCACTTTTGCTCCACTATCTCCATGCAAGTTCCATTCAATATACTTTTCCGATGTTGTCACCTGCTGTTTTATTTGTTTTACCACTCTGCCGGCGGCATCATAAAATTGAAGATGGATGGTACCGCTTATATTGCCCGGTATTTGAATATGACATTTTTCGGATGCCGGCACGGGCCATGCTTTGGTCATTTTATATTCAGGAGACGGATCAAATATGCCTGTTACTAAATTGCCGCGGTTCCATATTTGAATGGCAGTTGCAGTTGCATTACCACCTATACTAAATAAATCCAGTTTATTACTGGTATTATCCGAAGGATAGATCCTTGTTGCAAAAACCCACCTGTTATTGATAAATATTTCAATCACCGATCCATCAATAAATAAATGCCATTCGACAGGTTGGCCGGCCGGCAAATTGAAAAATTCCGACTGGATATCTCTCGGCGTATTGGAATTGGTAGAAGATTTTGTTCTGTCCACTATCATTTTTTGATTTTGATAGTCATACCAGATCTTCGTGAACTCTGTTTTGGTATCGTTTTGTCCCACAATAAAACCGGTTTGTGTAGCAGTACCGGGATTAATAGTTGCTTTTATTTCCATTTGCCATCCCTGTACATTAAGATAGTTTGAGCCAGTTGGCTGCACAGTGACAGTATTAATAGCTGTTGCTGTACCTCTTGTCCTTTCAAGATAAGGATGCGGACTTTGGTGCAAGGTATCATTGATCATTTGCCAAACCCTTGGCAGGCTAAAAATATTGGCCCAGCCATTTTCATATTGTTCCGAACCCGGCAACAGGTCAGGAATAATTCCGATTGCCGTTACCCTGTTTTGATCATCAACATTTACAGATGGCGATAAAAGCGAATTGATGATTTCAAGATTCTGTGCACGGTGATTCGTAGGAATAAACTTAGAGCCATCAAAATCACCTACCCAATAAAATGCTTTGGCAGCAGTACCAGGCACCGGTACTTTATTTACCAGCAACATATACTTATTGCCAAATTTCCAGAACACCGGCATTTCCCAAAACACCCCGGGATCATTTAAAAAAGATTCGTCAATAAAAAGCGGACCATCCAATTGCCACGAAACAAGATCGGTTGAGTGGTATAAAAAAACAGTGCCCGCTTGTGGCGATTGCAAACCGGTACCAATGATCATGTACCAGGTATTGGCTTCTTTAAATACATAGGGATCCCTGAAATCTTTATTGGGATAAGCAGTCGGTGCTGCGGGTATTAAGGGATTCACAACATTTCTTTGCCAGGTCATTAAATTATCGTTCGACGTTGCAGCACCAATGCCAGCTTTTATACCATCAACAGCTGTATAAAAAATGGTGGGCACACCTGCATCATCTTTTACCGCATGACCCGACCAGATACCTACTGTTTCAAATCCCCCGGGCTGCGGCCAAAGTGCTACTTGTTTTTCCTGCCAGTTCACCAGATCGGTGCTTACCAGGTGCCCCCAGTTTTGTTGCGAGAAGTAAGGACCGTTCCCATTTTTTTGATAAAACATGTGATACATTCCGTTATGAAATATCAAACCATGTGATTCATTAGCCCATGACGACTGGGGTGCAGGGTGATATTTTGGGCGGTGGAAATCAAATGCAAAACGAGAAGCGGGAACAGAAAGATCAGCAGCCGTAGAAGGATTGAGCAAATTGTACTCGTTGATAATCTGCTCTGCTGAAAGTATTTTTTTGCGAATGATGACTTCGTCTAAAATACCATTGAGATAATTGAGCGGAAATATATCCTGCTTTTCATTCGACGAACTTCTGGCGAGAAAAGTTTTGGCTGACGGCCATGATAAAGAACCGGGAGTAAAGGATTGGTTGATGAATTTAACAGCATTAACATAACCTGTTATAGTTCCCGATGTAGCATTGACGTTAACAACAACATAACTCCATTTGTAATGTTGAAGTGTGGAAGTGGATGTAAAATTGACAACCTGTGCTCCTACGGTAAATCGAACAGCCAGTCTGCCAAATTTATCAATGGCAATAAACGCTCCCCTGTCTGTTACCGGGTCCACATTGGTCCAGATGGCGGCTGTACTTACAGGATAGGTTTCCAACGCAATCCATGCACTCACGGAAAAAGAATCTTGCGGAAATACAGCATTACTGTTGCCTTCCCCAAAAAAAGTATAACCATCTGTCCGCAATGCCTGTTGACGAATACCGGGCACTCTTTCAATAACAGGCCATTTTGTTTTTATCGTGAAATCCGTATTGCCCACTGATTCTTTTGTGACTACACCCGAACTTTCATTAAGCCCCCAATAAGCCAGGGTGTCCTGTGCTTTTATATCACCGACCGGCAGCAGCAAGATTAGCATTATACAACCAATAAAAGTCTTCTTACTCATACAGTAGTTTTATTCGAATCACTCATCAGAAATCACTCTTGTTATTCGCAGAACGCATTTCCCATACAGTGATCTTTTCAGCGATAGCCGTTCCACCTTCAGTAAATAATTCCACCTGGTTGCTTTCTTTATATAAAGGAAAAATCCTGGTAGTAAAAGTCGCTTCGTTATTGATAAACACTTCCACCACGGAGCCATCAATAAACAAGCGAATGGTCAGCTTTTCATTGGGGTTGAGTAGATAATCACCGCTTCTTGTTTCAAGAGGAATATTTTTATTCAATGAAGATTTTGTTTGATCAGCAATAAATTGTTTTCGTTCCTCATCATAAAAAATTTTTGTCAACTCCTTTTGCTGGGGATGTTTGCCAATAATAAATCCAAACCGTTTGGTATCCTTAACGGTTATCTCCATTTCTATTTCGAGCTGGTGTTTCCCGTTGCTTAGCAAAAATGGTTTACCGGGAGAGATCATTTTCTTTGCAAAAACTTTTTTACTCCCCCGTAAAGACTTCACCGAAGGATGGGGCTGCTGACAAATAATCCCATTCTTCAGCGTCCACGTTCTTGGCATGCTGTACAAATGTGCCCAGCCTTGGTCATATTGTGCTTTGGCACTGTTTTCATCCGGAATGATGGCGATAGCGGTGGTGCGTCCTTCTGCATCCAGGGTTACAGAAGGCGATAACAAGCGGTTGATGACTTCGAACTTTTTGGGTAAAAGATGATCGGGCATAAATTTTTCTTCGACAAAATCACCTGTCCAGTAAAAAGCTACAGCAGGCTTATCAGGTTGCGGCACTTTATTGACCAGCAAAATATACTTGTCATTCATTTTCCAAAACACCGGCATTTCCCAAAAAATTCCGGAGTCATCTCTTAAAGGATCACCAACAAATAAATTATGAATGAACTCCCACTTATGCAGGTCGTTTGATTTGTACAACAGCACAGCGCCTTTCTCAACGTTGTTTTCTGTAATCCCATAACCAATGACCATATACCATTGCGAACCTTCTTTCCAAACATAGGGATCACGCAGATCTGGTCGGGAAAATTGAGCAGGAGCTCCTTTGATAACAGGATTGGCCGAAAACTTTTTCCACCCGATCAATTTATCATCTTGTGGATAAGCGAGACAGATTCCATTGGGACCATCCGTTCCGCCTGTATAGATGATCACCGGCTTGCCGTCATTATCTATTATACAATGACCCGACCATATTCCATACTGATCATACCCTGGTTCCGGTGACAGAGCGGGGCGATGTTCTGTCCAGCTCACCAGGTCAGGACTGCTGAAGTGTCCCCAGTTGATTTGACGCAGAAGCAGATTGTTTCCGTCTTTCTGGTTGAAAATATGATACCGTCCTTTGTAATAAATCAAGCCATGTGTTTCATTGGTCCAGTTAGCTGCTGGAAGCAAATGATATTTTGGACGATTAAAATCATGTTCAAATCGTGAAGCAGGAACATTGAGGTCAGGCCCTATTTTTGAAATAGCGAAATAATTGATCCTTTTAAAATCTTTTTCAATCAAACTTCGGCCGACGACAGTCACTTCATCGACAATGCCATTGATAGCATTGGTTGGAAAAATGATAATTGACCTTTGCGCTTCATCACGTCCAATAATCAACGAATCAAATGCTGCAAAGGTTTCGGTTTCCACATCAAGAATCTTTTTTCCATTCATCCATAATTCTGCTTTCCTGGGTAATATGTTCATGGAAACATGTTGCCATTGAAAAGCAGAAATCATTGTGTCAGCGCTGATATATTTTATTTGCTCAGCCTCTTTAATTCCGATCATTGGTACGCCAAACCGGTTGATGCAGGCGGATATACATTGATGATCATTTTTCAAAGCAAAAAATCCTGCCGTATCAGTTGGGCGTGTTTCCAAAGCAAACCAACCACTCACATTGAACGGTAATTTTAAATTGGGGATTGCCGTACTCATCCAGGTAGAATAACCATCTGTTCTTATCCCAGTGCCTTTATATGCTTTCACATATTCCGCTTTTCTTTTTGCCGTATGAATGGAATATATTCTGTTGCCGATCTTTTCTTTTACAGACAATCCCGGCATCGCCGAAAAAGGAAAATGCATGAGTGTATCGTTCTGACCGGAACCGGTTATATACAATGCAGCAAACCCAATTGTCATCAACCATTTCAGCATATACTTCTGCTGTTTAAAATTGTTCATCACCGTTTTATTTAACAGCTTTCATGCGCCAGATTTTCACCGACTGAAAATTGGCCTTTCCGCCTTCAGAAAATAATTGTATACCGCCTTCTTTTTCCAATGGAAATACGAGATCAGAAATAGTAACAAGTCCATCGTTGGCGAAAACCTCTATCACTGATTTGTCTACAAGTATGTTTAGTTTGATTTTTCCACCCACTAATGACACATCAGCTTGTTCAACGCTGGAAAATTTTGGATGAAAATTTACATTCCCTGATTTGGAGCGATCGAGTTGAAGCTGCTTCAGGTTATTATCGTACTTTATAATAGTTACTTCATTTTTACTCTTTAATAGTTTGAGACCCGCGGCTTTTGCCTCGCCGGGATCAATGATGATCTCCAGTTGGTAAGCATCGCCTTTGTAAGGAAGATCAAAACTATCTTCTACTTGTTTATTCTCAACTGCAAAAGCCTCCTGCTTCAGCGCATTCATTTCTGTCACTGGCTGCTGGATAAGTTTTATTTCATTGCCATATCGAACCAGGCTCAGTTCCCTGGGTATCGCATATGATCCCCGCCAAACGTTTCCTGTGGGAATTTCATTCGCATATTCCCAGTTATTCATCCATGCAACCAAAATCTTCCGGTCATTGGGTGCATTATTATAAGTAACGGCTGCATAAAAATCTTTTCCAAAATCGAGATAGGTTGGTTGTTTATAGTCATGATCCGGAGTAAAAGATGTGCCGTCAAAATTTCCAATAAAATACTGCATACCTACATATCCATCCTGTGCATGACCCGCAGAAACAATAAACACCCATTTTTTTTCATTGGTGCCTTTTACCGGTAGTTCTACCAGGTCGGGGCACTCCCATACTCTTGCGGTGTTGCCAACCTTCCCCCAAGTACTTATCAGCACCCAGTCTTTTAAATTTTTAGATGAATAAAATTGCGCTTCACGTTGCTCGGCCTTCAATACTACCATCACCCATTTCTGCTGCGGTTCATACCAAAACACTTTAGGATCCCTGAACTCCAATGACTGTATATCCACTACCGGGTTTCCTGCATATTTTGTCCAGGTGAGTCCATCGTCGTTACTGTATGCGATACTCTGGTGTTGAACTTTTGGTTTAAACTTATTATGCACAAAAGAAGTGTACACTGCCACCAGGGGTGTCTTCTGTGATCCATTGGCGAAGCCGCTGGTATTATTTTTATCTATCACCGCACTTCCACTAAATATCATCGTGGTATCATTATCGTTGGGATTTTTGTCTTCATACATGGCCACCGGCAATGTTTTCCAATGAATAAGATCCTTGCTCACTGAATGTCCCCAGCTGATATGTCCCCATTTAGCTGCAAATGGATTGTGCTGATAAAAAAGATGGTACTCGCCATCGTGATATACAAGGCCATTGGGATCATTGATCCAGTTCGAATCAGCCGTAAAATGGTAGGTCGGCCTGTACGCATCCGCAGTTATCGAAGGGTTCGGAATGGTGGATATAGTGGAAGAGTTGGAAGAATTACACCCAACATTGTTGAATACGAAAAGAAAGAGAACAGAATAGATAAATAGTTTCATCTGTTTATTTTTTTTTTATTTAATTAGGTCAGATGGAACGCCTCTAACATTCCCCTGTGCGTAGATTTAACATGGGCGTTTCATGTTTTAATTTCTTATGTTTTATGTCATCCCGGCTGTTCGGGAATTCAGGTCATCAATCAAAAAATTAAGGAGTGGGTATGAAACGACTGCTTGCTGCCTACGAAAATTTATAAATTAACCCACTCCTGTTTTTTTATGCCATAGAAGTTTTACACTTCCGGGCGGCTATTCAAGTTCATTTAATAGTTAGGATCCTGCTTATAACCACCCCGGCTAATATCAATTTCTGGCTGTGGTATTGGCAGGTAATCATGTTTGGTTGCAGTATAATTAGCTGCATTCAAATAAGGTCTTTTTGTTTTCTCTACCTGGTAATAGTTGTTAATGACAGATGCCGCTTCTCCCCATCTTACCAAATCATAAAAACGGTGTCCTTCCAAACAAAGCTCCAGTCTTCTTTCAAAACGCAATGCCTTCCTTGCAGTAGCCTGGTCCCATGCCGGTGAAGCAGGATAGAGTTCTACTTTGTAATTAGCGGCAGGCACAGCTGAACCCAGTTGTTTTACAACCGGTGCATTCTTCGCCCTGTTGCGGATTTGATTGATCAAACCTTTCGCTTCTTCCAGGCTTCCGCCAGATTCAATGATCGCTTCTGCTTTTAATAATAAAATATCTGAATATTTAATGAATGGAAAATTTAAAGCTCCCTGTGCCCAGGGGAATGCACCAGCACCCCTGAGCGGGGAATTGACCAGGATGATATTTTTCTTTTTGGAATAAGGACCGTAAGTAACTCCTTCCCTGATCCAGTTATTGCCATACACTTCACCCGTAAAATCCTTCCAGGGAATACCCGGGCGACCAATTGCATGATCCAATCTTGGATCAACAGCTGTGGTAATATCTGTTGGAGCAAGATCTGTAGTATTGTAGGTGTCAAATAAAGGCAAGCCTGTTGCAGGATCTACTTTAAAAGCATTTACTAAATTCTGGGTTGGACGATGAAAGCCATCACCGCCACCATAAGCAGGGCCGGGAGGCGAAGTCAGCAAATCGCCCCAGTTATAGTTTCCTCCTTCGGTGCCACCATTTTTTACCGATGTTTCAAGAGCAAATATTTTTTCGCCATCATGATCTTTTGTAGGATCAGAATACAAGTCCTGCAAATTGTCGACCAATTTGAATTTCCCCGAGTTGATGACTTCATTACAATTGCTGATTGTTTCCGCCCAGTTCTTTTGATAAATATTCCATTTGGCGAGATAAGAATAGGCTACATATTTATTGATGCGGCCGATATCCTGTCCATCGAATGGGATCGTTATGCCTGCACTCAGATCTTCCTTGATCTTATCCCACAATTGTTGTTCAGTGAGATCATTGGCAACTGTTCCTTCCTGGCCGCTTAAAATAGTTTCATCGATATAAGGATATGTCCGGAAATGTTTTTTCAATTCAAAATAATAAATGCCTCTCAGCACTTTTACTTCGGCAATGCGTTGCATCCTCAAATCATACCCGTCATCACCCAATGCATTCAATACCGTCAATGCTTTATTGCATCTTGAAACACCGTAAAACAATACCCGCCATTTATTATTGATCAGTGAATTGGTAGGTTCTACAATTCCAAGTTCAAGACTATTCAGTTCGCCGATATCACCAGTTCCGCCTCCGCCTTTATAGGCATCACCGCAACGCACATCGCTATAACTCCAGTTAGATGCCGGGTTGAAGATGGCTGCAATGGGTGACCAGCTATCGCTAAAAACCTGGTCCAATAAAGCATAGGCTGATACTACCAATGCTTCTGCTCCATCTTTATTGGTTAATGTCTCAGTACTTAATGCTCCTTTTGGCGCCTGGTCTAATATTTTGGTGCAGGAAAAACTAAGTAGTAGCACACCTGCTATTATTAAAATTTTATTACGCATGTTGTTAGTTTTTAAAATCATTTAGCAATTAAAATCCCACATTGACACCCACGCTGACGGATTTTGAGTGAGGATAAATGGTTTGTGTCAGCCTGCCTTCAAAACCAAAGGGCTCATAATCGAAGCCTTCGAAGCTGGTGAAGTTGAGCAGGTTTTGTGCCTGTACAAATAATCTCGCTTTTGAAAGTTTTATTCTGTCAAGTATTCTTTTTGGCAAATTGTATCCCAACACTGCCGATTTCAATCTTACATAAGAACCACTGCTGATATAAAAAGAAGAAGTTCTTAGCTCATCATTGGTATTGTTGGCAGTAAGCATGGGAATATCCGAATCGGTATTGATAGACGACCATGCATTTAATAAATCTTTATGGTGATTGGAATTGAAAAACACATTGTGTGTATTCATCTTGATCTCATCATAGATCTTGTTGCCTGAATTGGCATCAAGGAAAACAGTCAGATCGAAATCAGCATAAGACAACCCGGCATTCAGGCCCACAGTAAATTTGGGAAACGGGCTACCGAGGTAAGTTCTGTCATCCGGAGTTATTTCTCCATCACCGTTTATATCGCTATAACGGATACGGCCAAGTCCTTTTCCTGCCTGGGCGGCATGATCATCCACTTCTTTTTGTGATTTAAATATGCCATCAGCTTTGTACCCATAAAAAACAAACAAGGGTTGATCTTTGATAATCCGGCCACGAGCTGTTTCACGAATATCATTTCCGTCGGGACCTACGCTTACTACTTTGTTCTTAATGCTGGTAAATGTGAGGTCGAAATTATACTTGAGTTTTCCAGAACTTTGATTGCGATAGCTTAGCAGTAATTCAATACCACTGTTTTTTATATCACCTACATTTATAAAAGGAGGACGGCCTTCACCAATAACTCCGGGTGTTAATGCGGGATACAACAAATCATCGGTAGTTTTTACATAATAATCTGCAGTCAAATAAATGCGATTACTAAATAAGCCAAGGTCGATACCAATATTGGTTTGTTTGGAAGCTTCCCATTTTACTTTTGGGTTACCGATCTGGTTGGCATAATATCCTACCTGTGCAAGCCCGTTGGTTCCAAAAAGATCATAGTAAGAAAAATCTACCGCCGAAACAAAGTTGGTGGAATAGGTATAATTAGGAATACCATCATTACCATTCTTACCCCATGATGCTCTCAACTTAAGATCAGAAATATTTCTCGCCATAACCGACTGAGTAAAGAATTTTTCTTCACTGATACGCCAGGCGGCTGATACAGCAGGAAACACACCATAACGATTCAGCGGACCAAAACGGGACGAACCATCCCGCCTGATTGAAGCGGCGATTAAATATTTACCATCATAATTATAGTTAAGCTTACCGAATGTACCGATCAGCCCATACTCGTCCGCACCACCGTTGGCATCCGCCAATGCAGTACCGCCATTGAGATATTGATAGTCGGGACTTTCTAAAGCAAAATCACGGCGGGTAATAAAAAACGATTCTGATTTGTTATTGATCCATTCATATCCCGCCAACAATTGCACTTCATGCTTATTCTTTTTCCAGTCATACGTCAATGTATGTGTTGCTGTAAGATTCAGCACATTGTTGTTGCTTTGCGTTAGTGAGTTGGATGCCTGCACAAAGCGGCCCATAGTGTATTTGGGGTAAAAGCCTTTGAAATTATTATTGATCACATCTACTGCAAAGCTTCCCCTGTAAGTAAGTCCTTTAATGATTTCAATATCGGTAAATACATTCCCAAAAGTTCTCCATCCTTTATTTTTATTATCCCTGTTCAGGTATAATTCGCCGATGGGACTCAGCCGGTCACCAAGATTTTTTACCGGTCCACCCCAATTGCCCAAGTTATCTTTCAAAGGAATAATGGCATATTGGAAAATAGCCGACTCGATAGTTCTTGAACCAGCTTCCCTGTTGCCGGTCAGATAGCCTATAGAAAGATTTTCACCTACAGTTATCCGGTTAGAAACTTTAAAAGAACTGTTGATGCGTACAGTTAAACGGTCATAGAAGGTGTATTTGGCAAGGCCTTCTTCCCGATTATAATTAACTCCAAAATAAAAATTGGATCTGTCAGCGGCTTTAGAAATACCGAGATTATAACCCATGTTAGCAGCGGGTTTGTATACTTCTTTCTGGTAGTCCACATTGCCGGCGGGAATAGTTTTATTATCATCTAAAAATTCGGGAATCACAGGTTCAGGGCCGGTACCATATATCGCATCAGTAAGCGGCTGGTTATCGTTGATCTTTTGTTGCCACAATACTTTACCATATTCCATGGCATCCAACATATCCAGCCCGCCACGCAGTTTTTTAACCCCATAAAAAGCATCAAAACTTACCTGTACATTTTTTGATTTGCCTTTTTTGGTAGCTATAACTACTACACCATTGGCGCCGCGGGCACCGTATATAGCTGCAGACGCTGCATCTTTCATCACCTGCAATGATTCAATATCGTTAGGACTGATGCCGTTGATATCTTTTGTCGGCACACCATCCACCACAAACAATGGTTGAATGTCACCGAGAATACTGGAGATACCCCTGATGTTGATGATAGTACCAGAACCCGGTGCACCATCTGTTGTAATGTTGACCCCGGCAATTCTTCCCTGCAATGATGTAAGCAGGTTGGCATTAGTTTCTTTTAAGGTCTCTCCCAGTTTTACAACCGACACTGCACCTTTCAGATCTTTTCTTTTTTCACTAGTATAACCCAACACCACCACCTCGTTTAAATTCTGCGGATCCTCTTCAAGATTGATATTTATATTAACATCGCTTTCGCTGACGATAAGTTGGTGAGGCTTTCTGCCTATATAGGAGAACGTAACCACTTCACCAGTTGAAACCGGAATGCTAAAGTGACCTTTTTCATCCGACACTGTACTTCGGGTAGATGTTTGTACCGATACTGAAGGCAATGGTCTTTTATCTTTATCTGATATTGTTCCGGACAATATTTTCTGCTGTGCAAAACTAAAAAGTGCAACAAGCAGTAGCGTACATAAGCAAAGCAACTTTCGCATAAGTCAGAGTTTTAATTTTTAAGAGATACTAAGCAGTTTGTTTTTTTTCATTCATTAAATTTTCGACGTCGGTTATTTCATAGACAGGGCAGGCTCCATGTTGGGTAGCAATAAAAGCTCCGAGGCCGCAGGCAAAATCAAGCGCATCGTCGGGTGTAGCATTATCCAGTTGTTTGGCCAGTAATCCAGCCAGGAACGCATCACCACTTCCAACGGTGTCAGTCACTTCTACTTTATATCCATTGTGAGAATAAATATTTCTACCCGAATACCACAGCGCCCCTTCGCCACCTTTGGTTACCACTACATTTGAAATGTTGAATTGATCGCAGATTAATTTTATTCTGTCCTCTGTTTTATTGTATTGCGAAAACCATCCCGTGATTAGCTCAAGCTCGGCAAGATTGATCTTTACAAAGTCAGCCCTTGTCAATAAATCTTCTACAAGGCGACGATTAAAATGCGGAGCCCTTAAATTTATATCCAGCACTTTTGTAGCCGCCAAATCCAGCAACCTGAACAAGGTTTCTTTTGATAGCCTGCTCCGGGCCGCCAAACTTCCAAAGACAAAAAAATCAGCTTGGGAAACAAGCCCTGCAAAAGAGTCTTCCCAGGAAATAAAATCCCATGCAGCCGGTTTTACGATATCATACTCCATTTCGTTATGATCGCCGGGCTCCGCATATACTTTGCCGGTTTCATATTCATAATCTACCTGGAAATAATCTGTACAAACACCATGACCTGAAAAAATATTGACGAGTTCTTTTCCTTTATCATCTAAACCAATGCGGGTGATCAGTGCCGGTGCCTTTTGCTTTTTGTGCAGGTGATAAGCGACATTCATCGGTGCGCCACCTGGCAAAGCACCAGTTGGAAAAATATCCCAAAGAATCTCGCCAAAACAAACCACCTGGTGTCTTTTGTTGATCTCCATTTTTATTGCAGTTATTTTTTTATCAGTTTTGCTTCAATCGCTTCCAGTGATACTCCTTTTGTTTCCGGCATTTTAAAAATCACCCAGAATAATTGCAGCACCATCATAAGAGCAAAGAAGAAGAATAAAGGTGCCGGCCCAAATTTGGTAGCCAGTATAGGAAACACTGTTGTAATGATTGCTGCTAATATCCAGTGAGTAGAACAACCCAATGACTGCCCATATGCCCTGACATTATTGGGAAAAATTTCAGAGATAAAAACCCAGATCACGGCGCCTTGCCCAATGGCATGTGATGCGATAAACAGGAATAACAAAACCGGTACGATCATTCCACCCAGGTACTCAAAGTAAAAAGCCGCCGCCACTGCTGCCAGTGAAATAATATAACCGAGCGAACCGATCAACATTAATTTTTTTCTGCCCAGCTTGTCGATCAGGTATAAACCAAACATGGTGAATATGAGGTTGACCAATCCGATACCCGCACTTTGCAGAAACGCAGCATCTTTACCAATACCGGCCAATTCAAATACACGGGGAGCAAAATAGATGATGGCATTGATACCGGACAGTTGGTTAAAAAGCGCAATCAGGAAAGCTAATAAAATAGGAGTGCCAAAACGTCGGGTGAGAAAAGCCGCGATGGTCTCTTTTTGTTTTTCTTCCTCGATAGATTGCTGAAGGGATTGAATAGCTTCCTCTACTCCTTCAGGATCACTGGCCTGCAGGATGGAACGGGCAGTTGTATAATCTCCCTTATGCACCATCAGCCACCTGGGGCTTTCAGGCACAGAAACGATGAATACACAATACAAGGCCGAAGGAATGGCAACCACACCTAACATCCATCGCCAACTATCTTCACCACCGACACCTTGCAATAAATAGTTGGATAAATAAGCGATGACAATCCCAAAAACGATATTGAACTGGAAAGTGGCAACCAGTTTGCCCCGGTTTTTGGAAGGAGCTATTTCAGTAATATACATTGGAGCCACTACCGAAGATGCGCCAATGGCAAGCCCGCCCAACAAACGGAAAAGCATAAAGGAATAAACCTCCGGGGCAAGGGCGGAACCGATGGCGGATACCAGGTAAAAAATTCCGATCCAAAGTAAAGTTTTCTTTCTGCCAAATTTGGTAGCGGGTATGCCGCCGAAGATGGCGCCAATCACCGTACCATATAATGCCATGGCGATGGCCATGCCGTGTAAAAGGTCACTGAGTTGCCAGATCCGTTTAATATCCTGTTCGGCCCCTGATATAACTGCCGTATCAAAACCAAAGAGAAATCCGCCAAGGGCTACTGCAATACTCCACAAGAGCAATTTTTTATTCATATAGCATTCCGTTATATATGCAAAGTAGGTCAGAGTGTCCCCGGTATCATTTCGAATTTGTAAGAATTGTATTCAAATTTTGGAAGTCGAATAGTTGGACTTAATGAATTGAAAATCATGTATTCTCTTTTTCATCCATGAAGAGGAAAAGACTTATTTTTTGAAATTGTATAGAATAATTTCAATTCTGTTCATTTAAAATGGATAGAATACATGGCCTGATTTAAAGAAGAGCGGATTTTGAAAACTAAATGAACATTTTTAGTAATGGACTACTGAAAAAAAATGCAAATTGCAGATGTGACTGCTTCCCATATACACCAAGAGAATAAATCAATTCTTAGTTCCTGGATTGTATCCCTGGTTATATTATCCTGTACTGCATTTTTACTATCCTGCAATTCTGACAGAAAAGCAAAAAAATATGTAGTTGGCTTTTCCCAATGCACCGGGGTCGATGACTGGCGAAAAACGATGCTGGCCGAAATGAAACGGGAACTCTCCTTTCATGATAATATTGAATTGGCATACAGGGATGCAAACGGTAATAGTGATAGCCAGATTCTCCAGATTGAAGAACTCGTAAAACAGCCAATTGACCTTCTGATCGTTTCGCCAAACGAGGTAAAACCGCTAACGCCTGTTATTCAAAAAGTGTACAACTCAGGTATTCCCGTGGTGGTGGTCGACAGGCGAATCGACTCCAAAAGCTATACTTCTTTTATCGGCGCCTCCAATTATGAAGTCGGTCAAAATGCCGGGAGATATGCAGCTACTATATTAAATGGAGCAGGTAATATTATAGAAGTAACCGGCATACCTGATGCTTCACCCGTTATTGACCGGCACAATGGCTTTATCGATATTATTTCCGGCTATCCCTTGTTGAAATATGTAAAACGTTTTGACAACTACCTGACTACAACTCCGGGCGTCAATAATCCCGTGGAGGCCTATTTAAAAACAAATAACAATATTGACCTGGTCTATGCCCAAAATGATTTCATGGCGCTTGACATCTATAAAATTTGTGAGAAGCTGGGATTACAAAACAAAATAAAGATTATTGGAATAGATGGACTGCCATCGAAAGGAGGGGGTCTCGACATGGTTCAGAATAAATACATTTCTGCCACCGTATTATATCCTACCGGTGGCCAGGAAGCCATTGCCACCGCTGCAGCCATTTTGAATCAACAACCGTTTCTTCGGGAAAATCAATTATTCACCACCGTTATTGATTCCACCAATATCAGGATCACAAAACTTCAAAATGAAAAATTGTTGGCTCAGCAAAGAGATATTGACCGGAGCCAGAAAAAAATTGAGGATCAGGCCATCATTACCCAAAACCAGTCCAATATTATTTATACCATATCCATTTCATTGGCCCTTGCGCTGATCATGGGTTTTGTGCTTTTTTATCTTTTAAAAGAAAATAAAAAGATCAATGCCCGGCTGGCATTGCAAAACGAAGAGATCCTGGCGCAGCGGAACCAACTGATTGAATTAGGAAAAAAAGCCAAAGAAGCCACCGATGCCAAGTTTAATTTCTTTACCAATATTTCACACGAACTGCGAACCCCGCTCACACTGATCTTAGGGCCAATCGAAGAAATGTCCTCTTCTTCAAAACTCCATTCGGCTAAAGCGCAACTGGAAATGGTGAAGAAAAATACATTGCGCCTGCTGCGATTAGTAAATCAACTGATGGATTTCCGCAAAATTGAGCAGGGAAAAATGAAACTGAGAGCTACCGAGAATAACCTTGTAGCATTCGTTACTGACATCACCAATGCGTTTATCGAAACAGCGAAGAAAAAAACGATCTCTTTCAGGGTAGATGCAAAAGACAAGGAATTGAAAGTATGGTTCGACGTAAATATGCTGGATAAAATATTGTTCAACCTTCTTTCGAATGCGTTTAAGTTCACGAACGATCATGGCTGCATTACAGTGTCTGTTGCTAAAGATGAAAACAACTCAAAAGCAATTGTCAAGGTTGAAGACTCAGGGATTGGCATGAGCCGGGAAACACTGGAACATGCTTTTGATCTTTTTTACCAGGGCAATGAGGGAACCTATAAAGGAACGGGATTGGGCCTGGCCTTATCCAAAGAGTTGATTACACTCCACCATGGAGAAATTACTATTAAAAGCGAAAAATGGAAAGGAACAACATTTGAAGTATGCCTGCCGCTCGGCCATGCGCATCTCAGGGAAAGTGAAATAGCAAAAGAGGCCGCACCCGATTATCTTAACTATGAGGATGCCAAAATTTATCTCAATGATACGGAAACCATAAAAATGCCACCGATTGAAGTGGTTTCAACGCAGGCAAAAGAATATTCCATATTACTCATCGAGGACAATGCTGAGATCCGAAATTTTCTAAAAAAACAGTTGTCGGACAACTATGAAATTATGGAAGCGGAGAATGAAAATACCGGTCTGAACATGGCCTATGAAATTATTCCGGATATTATCATTTCCGATGTCCTGATGCCCGGCAAGGATGGTATGTTTATCGTAGACACCTTAAAAAATGATATCAGGACTTCTCATATACCGATCATCATACTAACCGCCAGGGCAAGTATGGAACAACAGATTGAGGGATTGAAGTTAAAAGCAGATGCTTATATCGTGAAGCCATTCAACATGGAGTATCTTAAAGAAACGATTAAAAACCTGATCAGGAACAGGGAGATTTTAAAAGACCATTACAGTAGTGAATTGCCCAATGAAGGATTGAGAGCATCGGCTTCCAAAAAAATTGATCGAAAATTTGTGAACGAATTTTCATCCATCGTGGAAAGTAATATAGCCAACGAAAACTTTACGGTAGATGACATTTGTAAAGAGATTGGCATCTCCCGGGTTCAACTCTATAAAAAAGTAAAAGCCGTTTTAGGGTACAACGTAAATGATTATATCCTGAATGTAAGAATGCAAAAAGCAAAGTATTTATTACTGAATGAAAACCTTTCCATTTCCGAAATCTCTTTTAAAGTTGGTTTTTCTTCACAGGCTTATTTCTCGACCGTTTTCAAATCGAAATTTGGCATGACGCCAAAAGCATTCAAGGAGAAGAATGTTGTTGGCAAATAGATTATTACTGTTGAATTTCGTAAACACCATTTATATCTGTACTATCTTATCCTCTTGATCCGCATATGGTCCGGGTATGTTGTCCATCCTGAACACCGGCTGTCCCCATATCGAATAATCTTTAGTTTAACTCAGCCAACTCATTAGTACTGAAGCAAAAATGTCGGAAAAACCGGTATGAAAAGCATTTGACTGAATAATAACAAAATATTGGTTCGTACAAATGCAGCCGAACTTTAGAGATACTTACCCATGGACCGATACCGGTTCGGCAAACAATTTTTACCTAATCATATGCTAAACAGGCGAAAAAATCTAAAACTTAAGGTATAAGCTTAAATAAATGTCAACCAAAAGAAAGAAATATGGCAATTTTTCAAGAATTTTGCACGCGATTTTAAAAAATTTACAAATGAGCAATACACCCAGTACATTATTTGATAAAGTGTGGGATTCCCATGTAATCAGGAAAATAGAAGATGGCCCTGATGTATTCTTTATCGACCGCCATTTTATTCATGAAGTAACCAGCCCCGTTGCGTTCCTCGGATTAGAAAATCGCGGCCTTAAAGTAATGTTTCCAGAAAAAACATTTGCTACGGCTGATCATAATACACCAACCATCAACCAGCACCTGCCGGTAAAGGATCCGCTTTCTGCCAATCAATTAAAAGCACTTGAAGTCAATTCAGCCAGGTATGGTATTTCACATTGGGGATTAGGCAATCCTAAGAATGGCATCGTGCACGTGGTTGGACCTGAAAACGGAATTACGCTGCCTGGTATGACCATCGTATGCGGCGACTCCCATACTTCCACGCATGGTGCGTTTGGTGCTATTGCTTTCGGTATCGGTACATCCGAAGTGGAAATGGTACTTTCTTCGCAATGTATCATGCAGCCCAAACCTAAAAAAATGCGCATCAATGTAAATGGTAAACTGGGCAAAGCTGTTACGCCAAAAGATGTAGTGCTTTATATTATAGCTAAATTGACAGCCGCGGGGGCTACCGGTTATTTCGTGGAATATGCCGGCGAGGTGTTCGAGAACATGAGCATGGAAGGAAGGATGACGGTTTGCAATATGAGCATTGAAATGGGTGCCCGTGGCGGTATGGTAGCTCCTGATGAAACAACTTTTGCTTACATCAAAGGAAGAGAAAAAGCTCCCAAGGGTGAAACATGGGACAAAGCATTGGCTTACTGGAAAACATTAAAGACAGATGCAGGTGCCAGCTTTGATGTTGAACATACTTATGATGCTGCGGATATTGAACCAATGATTACTTACGGTACAAACCCTGGCATGGGTACCGGCATTACCAAACATATTCCTGTTTCGAAAGAAGCCGGCAGCAGTAAAGCCAGTTATGAAAAATCACTGGACTATATGGGTTTTCATGAGGACGACAGTATGCTGGGTAAAAAAGTGGATTATGTTTTTATTGGCAGTTGCACCAACGGACGCATTGAAGACTTCCGTGCTTTTGCTTCCATCGTTAAGGGCAGAAAGAAAGCGGAACATATTACAGCCTGGATCGTTCCCGGTTCACATATAGTAGAACAGCAAATAAAAGATGAAGGCATACTGGATATATTAACTGAAGCAGGATTTCAATTACGTCAGCCTGGTTGTTCCGCTTGTTTGGCAATGAATGATGATAAGATACCTGCCGGCAAGTATGCGGTAAGTACCAGCAACAGGAATTTTGAGGGGCGGCAGGGACCCGGCGCCAGGACAATGCTGGCGAGTCCATTGGTTGCCGCCGCTGCAGCAGTAACCGGGTTTGTTACTGATCCCAGAGAATTAATAGGCTGACAAATGACAGTTGACTGTATTACCTTAACAAATTATAAACTTAACAATGGCTTACGATAAATTTACAGTGCTTACCAGTTCGGCGGTTCCGATGCCGATTGAAAATGTCGATACGGATCAAATCATACCTGCCCGTTTTTTAAAAGCTACAGAACGTAAAGGGTTTGGCGATAATCTTTTTCGCGATTGGAGATATAACGCGGACAATACGCCTAAAAAAGATTTTATCTTAAATAACCCTCTTTATTCAGGAAAAATATTGGTTGCCGGAAAAAATTTTGGCAGTGGCAGCAGTCGTGAACATGCGGCATGGGCCATTTATGACTACGGGTTTCGTTGCGTAGTATCCAGCTTTTTCGCGGACATTTTTAAAAACAATTCACTCAACATTGGCATACTGCCCGTACAGGTAAGTGAGGAATTTTTAAATAAAATATTTACTGCTATTGAAGCGGACCCGGCTACACCAATTGAAGTCAACCTTCCTGATCAAACCATTACTATCCTGGCTACCGGGGAAAAAGAGTCCTTTAGCATCACCGGTTATAAAAAACACAATATGATCAATGGTTATGATGATATTGATTTCATGCAGTCGCTGAAAGAAGATATACAGGCGCATGCCGCTAAAAGCATTTATTAAACCCCCAGCCCCTAAAGGGGAGCAATAGACTCCTGTAGTTTAAATAAAGACTATTAAGGATTTAGCATCAGCCAGCATACATAAAAATAATGCCACAGCAACAACACATAGAAATAATGGATACCACACTCCGCGATGGTGAACAAACCAGCGGCGTGTCGTTCTCGGCGTTAGAAAAGCTGACTATCGCCCAGCTTTTATTAACCGAAGTAAAAGTTGACCGTATAGAAATCGCATCGGCCCGAGTATCCGAGGGTGAATTTGACGCCGTAAAAAAAATTACGAAATGGGCGAAAGCGAATGGCTTTTTAAATAAAGTGGAAGTATTGACATTTGTAGATGGAGATGTATCGGTACAGTGGATGCAAAAAGCAGGTGCTAAAGTAATGAACCTGCTTACAAAAGGCTCTTTAAATCATTTAACGCATCAGCTAAAGAAAAAACCGGAACAGCATTTTGCTGATGTAGCGGCCGTGATCGAATTGGCCAGGAAAAAGGGATTGGAAAGCAATGTATATCTCGAAGACTGGAGCAATGGCATGCGTCACTCAAAAGACTATGTTTTTCAATACCTCGATTTTTTACAGCAACAGCCGGTAAAAAGAATTATGCTGCCCGATACGTTGGGTATATTGACCCCGGCTGAAGTATTTGATTACATATCTGAAATAGTACAACGTTATCCGCAGATTCATTTCGATTTTCATGCGCACAATGATTATGATTTGGGTACCGCCAATGTATTGGAAGGGGTAAAAGCAGGCGCCAAAGGAATACATTTAACCATAAACGGGATGGGTGAAAGAGCGGGCAATGCACCCCTCGCCAGCGCCATCGCCGTATTGAATGATTTTATGCCATCGGTAAAAACGGCCGTAGCGGAAAAGTCATTGTATAGAGTAAGTAAACTGGTCGAAACATTTTCAGGCTTCCGCATTCCTGTCAACAAACCCGTGGTAGGTGAAAATGTATTTACGCAAACCGCAGGTATACATGCTGATGGCGATAAAAAAAATAAACTCTATTTCAGCGACCTGATGCCGGAACGATTCGGCAGGGATCGCAAATATGCATTAGGCAAAACAAGTGGCAAGGCTAATATTGAAAATAATCTGCAGCAATTGGGCATCCAGCTTTCGGACGAGGACCTGAAAAAAGTTACACAACGCATCATTGAATTGGGTGATAGAAAAGAAGTAGTAACACAGGCCGATCTGCCTTATATCATATCAGATATATTGGACAGCAATACGATTGATGAAAAAGTAAGAATAGAAAATTATGTGCTCACCCATTCAAAAAATTTAAATCCGTCTGTTACAATAAAGATCAGTATAAACGGTGAAGTATTTGAAGAGCATGCACAAGGCGATGGGCAATACGACGCTTTTATGAACGCATTGAAAAAAGTATACAAGCAAAAAAAATCGGAGCTTCCCTTGCTGACCGACTACGCCGTACGTATTCCACCCGGTGGAAAAAGTGATGCGCTTTGCGAAACAATTATCACCTGGAAATATAATAACAAAGAGTTCAAAACCCGGGGCCTGGATAGTGATCAAACTGTTTCGGCAATTAAAGCAACACAAAAGATGCTGAATACCATTCAGCCCCAATAATTTTTTATATAGCACTCCCCAACAAAAATCAACATGGCAACAAAACATATCTTAATCGTTCCCGGAGATGGAATAGGACAGGAAGTAACCGCAGTAGGTAAAAAAGTATTGGATAAGATCGCCGCGAAATTCGGACATACATTTATCTATGATGAAGCATTAATCGGCCATGTAGCTATCGAAGCAACAGGTAATCCATTACCTGATGAAACATTGGAAAAGATGAAAAAATCGGATGCTGTGTTGTTTGGAGCCGTTGGCCATCCGAAATATGATAACGATCCATCCGCTAAAGTAAGGCCTGAGCAAGGTTTGCTGAAGATGAGAAAGGAATTAGGATTATATGCTAATCTTCGGCCTATTAAATTATTTGATGAACTACTGGGAGCCTCAAGCATTAAACCTGAAATATTAAAAGGCGCTGATATCCTATTCTTCCGCGAGTTGACAGGCGATATTTATTTTGGCGAAAAAGGTCGTAAGAATAATGGCGATACAGCCTATGATGTTGCTGAGTACAGCCGCTATGAAGTAGAACGTATAGCCCGCAAAGCGTTTGAAGCTGCGAGAACAAGAAAAAAGAAATTGTGCTCCGTTGATAAAGCCAATGTAATAGAAACATCAAGATTGTGGAGAGAAGTAATACAAAAAATAGCGTTGGAATATCCTGATGTTGAAGTAGAACACCAGTTTGTAGATGCAACCGCCATGTTGCTGATAAAGGACCCGCGTCGTTTTGATGTGGTAGTAACAGCTAACCTGTTTGGCGATATTCTTACCGATGAAGCTTCGCAGATAGCAGGTTCTATGGGGATGTTAGCATCTGCCTCCATTGGTGATGGCTCGGGAGTATATGAGCCCATTCATGGTTCGGCGCACGATATTACGGGCAAAGGCGTAGCCAATCCTTTGGCTTCTATTTTATCGGCTGCCCTGCTGCTGGATATTTCATTTGGCATGAAAGCAGAATCAGAAACTGTTATCAATGCCGTTGACCAGGTTTTAAAAGCCGGCTTCCGGACAAAAGATATTGCCGATGCACAAACATCTGCTGATAAAATATTAGGAACGGACGCAATCGGGGAAGAGGTATTGAAAGCTATCTAATTTACCCCTGTCTTACATAAAGTCAATGCCGGCGGCCTTCGAAGAGTTGGCAATCACATTCATACTACCTGCGTGAAAGAGGGAATGTGCCTGGTGATGATATTTTGAAGAAAGCATTATACAAGTGAGCAACACTAATAGTTCCACGGGTTAGTTTCTTCCAGGAGTTTTTCTTTACCAGGTGCATTTAATGACCTTACTTTCATTTCAGACCGCAAATTAAAGAGGGTTGTTTAACTTCATCCTATCATGGTGACCGTTTTGCAGATTTTATTTGTCCTGGTATTAATTGTTTTAATAATTCTGTTTGTATTTAAAATAAAAAGAGCAAACGAAGCCCTGCCACTGCCAGAGAATTACCGGGAGTTGCTTAATGACTACGTAAAGTTTTACAAGCAACTTGATGAGAAAGGAAAAGAAACGTTTGAAAAAAGAATTCAGCACTTTTTATCTGCCGTGCAAATAACCGGCGTAAATGCTATTGTTGAAGATATTGACCGGCTTTTAATTGCAGCCGGGGCCATTATTCCCGGTTATGCTTTACCCGACTGGCAATATATCAACCTGCATGAAGTTTTATTATACCCCGGAACATTTAATGAAGATTTTGACCAGGGGGGATCGGATCGCCATATCTCAGGCATGGTTGGTACCGGTGCTATGCAACATGTAATGATCATTACCAAGTGGCAATTAAGACAGGGATTTATTAATAACAATGACGCCCACAACACAGCTATTCATGAATTTGTGCATTTGATAGATAAGATGGATGGAACAATGGACGGCATCCCTGAAATAATTTTAGAACGCAAATACATAGACAAGTGGAAGAATATAATGGATTCAACTATTTGGCAAATGAAAAACCATGGATCCGATATTGATATGTACGGAGCCACTAACCATGCAGAATTCTTTGCTGTTGTTTCCGAATATTTTTTTGAGCGGCCCGACTTATTAAAAGCAAATCATCCTGACTTGCATGAAATGCTTGGGAGGATATATAAAAGGGAGATATAATTTCGAAATCGCATCGCATTGCGTGAGTGAATCTTTTCTTCCCTCATGATTTGGAATAATACTCAGATGATTGTTTTTAAGAGTCGCTAAATATGAGGGAATTCTGCTAAAAGCATCAACCTTGCTTTCAAGTTTAAGATATTCATATTTTTCTTTGATTTGTCTCACAAAATGATCTTTCCCCGGAGTGTTATTCCTGATAATATCGCAACTCACTTTTGATTTACCATTATCGATTGGCAACAACCCTGCCCTACCAGGCGGATAAGATTCAATTAAACCAAACCGCATATCCTTGCTTTCGTAAATGCCAGGCAAGTTTTTCTTCCATTATTAAGGCTTCCTGCCTGGTCATAGGTTTCAAATTGATGTGATCGTAAAGGCTGGGACGCAGATAAGCGCCATATTTTTGGACTATATAAGCTGATAGTTTGTGACCTTTCTTGTTAACGTATCCTGTCTTATGTTGCCTGAATCGTTCTGATGGAGTCTTACTTGTCATACCTACATAAAGACACTCGAGTACTCCATTAAATTGTGGGTTAGCAGCCCGAAATTTTGAATTTTCGGTAAACACCCGCTTTGATAGCTCAACAACGTAAACCCGGTATATTAGTCCTGGCACAAAAATTCTGATTTTTCCAAAGGGCAAAATAAGCATAATCGATGTTTCCAGGGCGGTCCTCTTACTGCTAACAATCGGATTGAATTGATTTAACAGGCTCTATCCCGGAATTAAACTAGCAACCTGCGATTGTTGAGGAAAAAATACCCGCTCTGCGCATACCCACCTACTTTAACAAGTCTGCAACAAAACCGATAAAATAAAATGTGCCCACCACAGTTTTATCGCAGTCATTGCCGGTGCCACGACCTTGATGCCGGTCAATCCCGCACAGTTGCGGTTCACAAACATTGATCAACAAGCCACCAGATGAATAGAATAAAAATCCGCGGCCTGCTGCTATTGGCAGCCATCCTATTCGTACTCCGCCTGCCGGCTCAAACCGCCGACAGCCTGTTCAATAACCACCCGGTCATAAAAGATTCGGCTTTATTGCATCTCTCCATCCGGGCGAATGAAAAAAGAAAACCCTTTCCTGTAAAGCAATTGGTTGCACCTACGCTGATGGTCATGTATGGTCTCGGTGGCCTGGAGAGCAAGAGTATTCAAAAGGTCAATAGCGAGTTGAAGGATGAGGTGTATTTCGCCAACACCAAAAAAGTCAAAATTGACAATTACCTGATCTTCGCTCCTGCTGCCACAGTGTATGGATTAAATGCCCTTGGCATAAAAGGCAAGCATAATTTTCGTGATCGCAGCATCATCTATCTAATGTCTAACCTGCTGATGAGCGGGATTGTTTTCTCGGTAAAAGAGATCTCCCACGAGTGGCGGCCCGATGGTTCCAATCGTTTTTCCTTTCCCAGTGGGCATACCGCTGCAGCCTTCGTCAGCGCCGAATTTTTAAGGCAGGAATACAAGGATGTATCGCCCTGGTACGGCGTTGCCGGCTATGCTATGGCCACTGCTACCGGTTACTTGCGCATGCACAACAACAAGCATTGGTTTAGCGATGTGGTTGCCGGCGCCGGTATCGGTATTGCCTCCACCCAACTCGCTTACTGGCTCTATCCAAAAATTCAAAACAAATTATTCAACAACAAACCCATGAAGACGATCGTTATGCCGGGATATCAGAATGGGGCGATTGGGCTCGGGTTGGTACATAGGTTTTAGCACATCCTGGCATTGCCTTAATCAGAAGGCTTAATCACCAACACGAGTTTGCGATGATCCTCGTGACAGGATTTGCTGGTAAAGAAAATAAAAAATCTTTGCCGCATATGGCTAAAAAAAATCATGGCCGGGACATTTGAGGTATCCTTCGGGTTGGGGAGGCATGATCCATTTCTCAAATGGTATTTCTTTTTTATTTGCCTTGCTTATTTCGTTCACTTTTTTGGATGGATAAACAACAGGAAGCGCCGGTATTTTTATTGCTGGCAGGACACTCTTTCTCCGTATTGTTTTACGAGGTAAGATTTTTATATCCGCGGCATACTCAGTCATAGGTAAGAGCTGGAGCTAATGCAGTGAATAAAATTTATTTCTTCAGAAAGTTACTTGTTTAATTATTAATTGCAATTGAAGTGGATATTAAGTTTAGAGAAATTTTCAACTATTATGTTGTTCCACTTATAAAATTTTAATTAATTACCCCTATCATCATAAATATTTTTTCTCTTTACTATCAGCTATCGTTAGACTATAAAAACTGATTCCGATACTCACACCGCAGTACAATATATTTTTTTTGTAGCACGATCTGCTTTGAATAAAATATTGGACGAACCAATCTCACGCGGCGACGAATAAACAACAGCTCCATAGCATCTCTATTGACCCGGTCCTGCTCTGAAAAATGCCTGGATGGAATGAGTGAGGATTGACGAAATCTCAATCTTTGCTTTTTTGTAAAGGCATGGTGATCATCAGCGAAAATCCTTTACCGGGTGTAGTTTTTATATCCACGTTTCCGTTGAAGACACTAAGACGACCTATGATGTTTTTTAACCCAATGCCTTTTGTTTTTGTGTCTGCTTCCATGCCTATTCCATCGTCAGTAATGGTCATGCTGAAAAGGTCCTTAGCCGTAGTGAGGATGATGGTTACCGCCCTTGCCTGGGCATATTTAATGATATTGGTAGATTGCTCTTGTGCTATGCGGTAAATAGCCAGTTTTTGCTGTTCATCCAAAAGGGACTCATCGAATTGGGTAATATCTACATGCACATCAAGTCCCGAAACCTCCAGCATTTTTGCTGCGAGTTCAGTTATCTGTTCCGCAAGATTAGTATGCTCGAAATCAGGTGCCACCAGTGCATGGGCTAGTTTCCTGTTTTCATCAATAGCCTGCTGCAGGCTGGCCATACAATTACTGACAAGCTCCCGGTTTTTCACCGGGTCCTCTTTAATTATGGATAAAAACAATTTAGTGCCAACCAGTATCTGGTTCACGTTATCATGCAATTCCTGGCCAATCAGTGTTCGCTCCTTTTCCTGCGCATGTAACGCTATAGCAGTCATCTTCAAATGTTCTTCTCTTTGCTGTTTAAAAAGTTTTTCTTCCAGCTTCTTTTTCTCCGTTATATCCGTCCTGATAGACAAATATTGGTAAGGCTTGCCCTTCTCATTCAGAAAGGGGACGATGGTAGCATCCACCCAATAGAAAGCTCCATCCTTTGCTTTGTTACGAAACTCACCCCGCCATATCTTTCCACTGGCGATAGTGGTCCATAAATTCCTGATATAAGAAGGGGAATGAAAGCCTGAATTGATGATGCGGTGATCCTGGCCAATAAGTTCCCCTGCATCATATTGTGATATCTTACAAAAATTTTCATTTGCATACAGGATGATTCCCGTCTGATCCGTAATGGCCACGATAGCCGCCTGATCCAGTGCATACTTATAATCGGTTATTTCTTTCAGCGCCCTGCGTTGTGCAAGCGACGACACTATCGCAGCCGGCAGTCTTTTCATCCTGTCTTTTAAAATATAATCATCCGCTCCCTGCTTGATCATTTCTGTCGCATACTCTTCGGATACGGTTCCGGTTACCAATATAAAAGGAACATGCTGGAATCGCCGCCGGGTTATTTGCAAAGCTTCAGCGGAATTGAACTGGGGCATAGAATTATCAGATAGTATAACATCGGGACCAAACTCATCCAGGCATTGTAAGAAATCTTTTCTATTCATAGCTAGCCGGAACTCGCAAGTTAGTTTCTCCCTGGTCAACAACCTTTGTATCAATTCCGCGTCATCGTTGTTGTCTTCCAGGAGTAATATCTTTAATGCTGGTTTCATCCGTTTATTTTTTATTATTTTTTAGCCGGAAGGAACGCCCTATAACTGCCCCCCCTTTGTTTCAAAAACTTTATATGGACGTTTCATACGAATATTTTATGCAGGAAGTTGATTAAGCAATAGCCAATAAAAGCCCAGATTTTTGATAGCCGCAGCAAATCCTTCAAAGTTTACAGGTTTCACTATATAACTGTTGGCTCCAAGATCGTAGCATACCCTTATATCCGGATCCTCCTTGGATGAGGTAAGCATCACCACGGGTATTGACCTGGTACGCGGATCAGCCTTTATCGCCTGCAATACCTCTATTCCATTTACTTTGGGCATTTGTATATCCAATAATATTACCCGGGGCAAATAATGCATTTCCTTGATGCCGGCATATTTGCCCGTTGCAAAAATGAAAGCCAGCGCTTCTTCTCCATCCTTCAGGTGAACAAGGTTATTAGCCATGTTGTGCTTTTTTAATTCGCGGATGGTCAGCTCTGCATCCGTACTATTATCTTCAACCAACAACACTTCAACTGAATCTGGATTCATATTTCTGATTTTTTAATTCATTAATCCTGTGGCAGGCTAAAATAAAAGCAGGCGCCTTTGTTCTCTTCGGCTTCTGCCCATACCCTACCGCCGTGTTTTGAAATTATCTTTTCTACGATGGCAAGCCCGACCCCGGTCCCTTCAAATTCTTCCGCCCGGTGCAGTCGTTGAAATACTTTGAACAATTTATTCTTGTACTTTTCATCAAAGCCCACCCCGTTATCTTTTATATAAAAAACGGCTTGCCCATCCATGCTGGCAGGTCCTATTTCAATGACCGGCTCGTCTTTTTTGGCCGAATACTTAAAAGCATTGGAGACCAGGTTTACCCAGACTTGCCGCATAGCATTGATATCCCCTTTCATATCAGGCATCTCATGGACGATACATTGAATCGCTGACTTCTTATCTTCAGGCAGCAATTCCTGTATCACCTCCCTGACCATTTCTGTGGTGGCGATATTCGTCTTTTTTATATCTTGTCTCCTGATGCGGGAGAAGGCAAGCAGGTCATCAATCAGGTGACCCATCTTCAATGCATTTCCTCTAATGACAGTAAGGAGCCGCCTTCCTTCATCATCTAATTTGTCACCGTAGTCTTCTTCCAACAGGGTACCAAACCCAATAACGCCCCTCAATGGCGCCCGCAGGTCATGCGAGATGGAATAAGAAAATGCTTCCAGCTCTTTGTTTACCGATTCCAGTTGTTCTGTGCGATCGCGGACTTTCTCTTCCAGGTGCTGACTGAATTCCTGTAAGGCCCGGTTCTGATCCTGTATCTGGTCAAGCATGTTATTGAAAGCATCGGTCAGTGAACCTAATTCATCGTTGCCTGTCTTTACCGCTCTTACGGAATAATCCTGCTGCCCGGAGACCATTTTCGCAGCTTCGGCCAAATGCAGAACCGGCTTTGAAATATTTTTCTGAAGTATCCTTGAAAGCACGTAAGACAACAGGAAGGACAAGAATCCCACCACACCGGCTACGATACCATAAAGCTGTAACCGATCATACATTTCACCCAGGTGGGACCTGAGATACAAGGTGCCCAGGTGTCTTGTATCCAGTATGACCGGCTGAAAACCTTCCAGGTGAGAATGCGCAAACTGATAACCTCTCTTCCCCGGTTTGACGGGTAATGTATCCTCGCCGGGAGTGGCCCTGTACTGCGAAAAAAGATTTCCCTCACTGTCATAAAGGGCCGCTGCCACGATATTGGGTTCCGTCTTCAATGCAGCCAGGATTTCTTTGGCGTCTTCCTGGTCCGCAAAGGCAAGCGCCGCCGTGCTGTTGGCCGCGATAATTTTTCCGATGGTGGAAAGCTTTTCGGTTGTTGTTTTCCGGAAGGCATAAAATTCATAAATAAAGAATGTGACGCAGGTTACAAACAATACCGTCCCGCTGATCAGAAACATGATTCTCATCAGCTTTTTTTGTATCGGCATATCTTTAAATAACCTCATCTTTTTTAACGGGATTTAACAACCTCTACCAGCCTGAGCAATTTTGAACTCATAACCAGGCTGGCCATTTTAGTAGCTTCCAGGTTGACCTGTAATTTTATTTTATCCTGTTTTGTAAAAAACCTGATCATCCCCCCCTGCTGCATAAAATCAGGAGCGTCACTGACAGTCAAAATATTCCGACCTTTTACTTTTTCGATAATGTGTTCTCTTTTGTTTGTCTCAGTTACATTAATAAACAATACGTGGCACGCTCCGACCTCCTCCATCGTATCGTAGTACTGTATAAGTAAAGGACGGCCATTAATTTTTTCGCCGTGTACTGTTTCTTCCAGGTAAGAGCCAAATGGGTTGGAGCCTACAATCCCGATAACCATGGGTGCCTGGTCGGAAGAAAATGAATTGGCGGGCCACTCCACAAATTGTGTAAAGTTGAAAAGAAAAACGGCCTTTAACTGGTACTCACGGGAAGGTTGTGTTGGAGCTGATATGATCAACAGGTTTATCAACAAAGGCACAGCCATGATCAACCGGGTAACCGGCGAATTGTTGACACACGATTTTCGCAACCGCGATATAATTTTTAAAATCGGCATAGGATCTTTCCGTATACGTTTCGTTCAATTTGGCGGCCCGGTGAAGCGATAAATTCAGGGTGGTGTTTGTCAAGCAAATTTTGTCCTACCACACTTAGTTCGATCGCTTTGCTCAATTTCCAGCCGATTCGCAGGTCCAGGCCCGTATAGCCCGGTACATGACGTGTAGTCAATTTGTCAACATAACGGATGACAACCCCTGCTTCGATCCTGCCCGGAAGATCCATGGATGATTGAATCAAAAACTGGTGCCGGGGATCATTACTTTCAGCCGATGCTTTGTTCAGGTCCTTGCTGCCGGCTTTCACCGACAACTCTTTTTTCAAAAAAGTATAACCACCCCGCAGGCTCCACCAATCCATCAACTGGTAAGTGGCCGATACCTCAGCACCAAAACTTTTTCCTTTCACACCATTCCCAAGGGTGACGGGAAAGTTGGAGGGTGGAGGACCCGGCTCAATACTTCGTATTTTATCATAGGTATTGTAGAATGTCGCTAAAGAGAAAGAAAGGTTCTGGATGGGCTGCGAACGCCATCCCAGCTCATAAGCGATCATCGTTTCCGATACGAACTTGTCATCGGTCACTATCAGCGGAACGTTCGGAGCTAAATATATAAAGAATTCGCGGTCGATCCGGGCTGGTGTTCTGACGGCCCGTGATACTGCCGCCCAAAGAGTCTGATTGCTTGTGGGAGTCCAGGTGAGCCGGCCATTGGGTTGGTATTCAAATCCGGTGTAGCTATTGTGTTCAATCTTGGAACCGATTGTCAATCGCAAAAAATTGTTGATAAGCATTTCGTCCTGCACGAAAATATTATACAAGTAAAGGTTTTTACGGGCCGGCAGAAAAGCCAGCAATTCACGGTTGGTAACGGTGTGATCCATTAGCCGGAAACCCAGCCCATAGGTTAACGTATGTTTTTTACCCAATTGGTACCGGTTCTGCCAATCTATATCAAATGTTTTCAGACCTTCTGTGAATTCATCTCCAAAGTCACGAAACGTATGGTCATAATATACCTGAAGCTGAAAAGCTGCGTTCGCATTCAGCGCATGATTCCACCTGGCCAGGATATTGTCGCCCCTTGTGATAACTGCCGTATCACTGGCATCCGGGTTAGGCTTGCCCGTGTACCAACTAACCTGCATTGACAGTTTGTCTTTTTCGGACGCCTCCCAGTCAAACCGGGAGCCAACTTTAAACATGGTCCATTCATCATTTGCCTTTGCTGCATTCGAATCAAGTACGCTACCCATTTTAAACCCTGTTCCAAATACCCGGTAAGAGAGATTCTTACCAAATTTTCCTCCATAGCGAAGGCTCCCCAGGCCCGGAAGATTGCTGCCCGCGGCCGCCTCAGCAAATAAACCTTTTGTATCCGCTGCGTTCTTTGTAATGATATTGATCACCCCATTCACCGCATTGGCCCCCCATAATGTTCCCCCGGGTCCGCTGATGACTTCTATCCTGTCCACATCTTCCAACAGCAGATTTTGTACGTCCCAGAATACCCCGGCATATAGCGGTGTATATATCGTGCGGCCGTCAATCAATACCAGTAATTTATTGGCCAGCACGTTATTGAAGCCGCGGGCACTGATGGCCCATTCACTCGAATTAGCCTGTGCCACCTGCAAGTTGGGTGCCAGCCGCAGTGCCTCCGTTAATGTTCTGGCGCCTGATGCACGAATATCTTTCTGGGTTATTACCTGGATGGCCGAAGCCACCTCTGTTAGTTTCTCTGGTCGTTTTGAAACCGACATCACTTCAATATCCATTAATTCTTCGAGGCTTAATTTTTTTAAGGAGTGTACAGAGAGCAGGCTATCGCTTACCTGGCCCCAACTTAACCGGGGCAGTAGCGCCAGGACAACGTTCAATAGTACGGCCAAAAAGAACAGATAGCAGTGAGCCTGTCCCTTGTTTCCAGGATTCATATTATTGGGATCTGATGAATAGATGGATTAGATCTTACTGATACCAATAGAGCCGCAACCAATGTACAGGAGAACCAAGAAAGTCATCTCCTGTAACTAAATGTACAAATTATCAGTATAAGTTAGAGATAATTATCTTTAAATCAGCCAGATGTTAGTGTTTACACTTAAGGGAATATGTCCTGTTGTAGTTCCTGATTATTTTTATGTGGCCCATTTTGATGAGGTGACGCCTTCCGTACATTTTTTGCTGCCCCATTCTGATAAACGCATCTTTTCCATTCACCCACTGCAGACACCTGGTTGCACCCGGTAAATAAGTTTTAACTTGTATCATCCTGTATTATTAATCAATAGCTGTTCAATAGCCTATTATTAACTGAAGCGCTATGCAATTGCTTTCGCAAATAAATATAGACCGTGATCAGGGGCCGGCTATGATACAGTTGTTGCAGGGCGACCTCAGTGCTATACCTGCCCGGCATGCCACCGATATACTGGTGATGGCCGCTTTTCCCGGTAATTATATTGCGTTAAAAGGCAGCCTGATTTATGCCTTACAGGAAAAAGGGTTAAGTGTGCAGGCACTGGCACAGAATAAAGAAACCGACCTACGCAGCCAGTTACATTGCTGGCTAAGCCAACCACTTTCAACAACCGAACAACAGCAGTTCAATTTCAAACGGATACTTTGTTTTGAACCTGGTGAAAAAATAAAAGATCCGCAAACTTCGGTCAATGATATTTTTCGCTGCATCAACAACTTTGTTTTTGAAGACGACAATAACGTGGTGGCGATGCCGCTTATCGGTACCGGTTACCAGCAGGTTCCCGTTGACAAAATGCTACCGGCCTTGTTAGTTGCTGCTACTTTCTGGCTGCAAAGTGGATTGCCCCTGCAGTGTATTAAATTAGTTGTGCACAACGAGGTGAAGGCGCAGGAGGCATTGACCATTTTCAACAAATTTGCAAACAGGTCAAATAAGGAAACGACAGAACAACCCTTTCGCCCGGCGGAAAAATTACCACCCCTGCCCCCTTCATCCCCGGCAGAAATCATTGTAACCGGTGAAACGCCGTCAACTGAACCCATTAAACCACCAACCGCTCCATCAACAAAAAAAGCTTATGATTATTTTCTCAGCTATGCTCATGTGCATGCCAAAGAAATCGAGTTTTTCGTAGAGCAACTGAAATCGAAAAACAACAAGCTTACAATTTTTTATGATAAGGACAGCATCCCACCCGGCGGGCTCTGGATACAGCAAATTTCAGCGGCCATCCAGCGGGCTGATAAAGTGCTGGTCTTCCTTTCACCAGACTATGATAATTCACCCGTATGCTGGGATGAATTTCAGTGCGCCAAACTCATGGAGTATAACCGGAAGAAAAGCATCATCCAAACCGTGTACCTGTATGGACATAAACAAACGGAGCTGCCACTTATCATGGGTATTTACAGCTACATCGATTGCCGCGAAGGCAACACGGAAAAAATTCAACATTGTGTGCAACAGTTGCTAAAATAAAGATTCGATTATCCCGATATATCCAATCGACGTTCGGTCCGCTGGTTAGCTGATAGTGACAAATGAAAATGGGTTTGACTAAAATAATCTCAGCCAATAGCGCCGTAAAAAATTATTAGTATGAAAAAAATTGTCCTATTCCTTTTATTGAATTCAGTCAGCATAATTTTTCTATATGCCCAACACGATAGTCCTGCAGCTCAGCAACGCAAAGCGATCAGTTTTTTAATTGATCAATATTCGCAAGCCAGGGAAAAAAGTGATACGGTGTTATTGAAAACTATTTTAACAACCGATGTAGATCAATTGGTTTCCACCGGCGAATGGAGAACTGGTATCGGCATAGCTGTACAGGGCATGTTGAAAAGCTCCGCCAATAGCCCCGGAACAAGAACGCTGCAGGTTAATAAAATACGAATGCTGAATCCAACGACTGCCATCGTTGATTGTAGATATGAAATACAACATACAGACAGCAGCGGGCGGCGAATGTGGAGTACGTTCATTGTTGTGCAGGAAAAGAAAGCCTGGAAAATCAGTGCAATCAGAAATATGTTGCCGGCCAGCCAATAACCAATAACTATAAAAGTTCTTCTTACTTTTTTTATGGAAAAAAGTAACAAAAAAGCCACCCGAAAAACGATTTACAGCCCGTTTTCGGGAACGCCCTGATTAAGCTGCTGTACTACTGTGACTTCAGCTAAACAATTCTATTCCCTTGCGCTTGTATCGGAAAAATCTGAATCTTTGGAGTACGTTCATTGTTGTGCAGGAAAAGAAAGCCTGGAAAATCAGTGCAATCAGAAATATGTTGCCGGCCAGCCAATAACCAATAACTATAAAAGTTCTTCTTACTTTTTTTATGGAAAAAAGTAACAAAAAAGCCACCCGAAAAACGATTTACAGCCCGTTTTCGGGAACGCCCTGATTAAGCTGCTGTACTACTGTGACTTCAGCTAAACAATTCTATTCCCTTGCGCTTGTATCGAAAAAATCTGAATCTTGAACGAAAGTGTCAACTTCAAGCACTCGTGTTGGTCGATGGAGAAACTTCAACAACTACGGCGTATAATTTTCGGTGTACGCTGACAGGGCAGAAATATTCGGATCGATAGCGAATAGCAACAACGGATATTATTGTTGCTGCTTCAATGGCTTTTTCTTTTTCCTCTCATGCCCGATTAAAAATCCATAGGGCTTTAGGGGTTCGATATGATCGCACACGATCTTTACAATGCCGAGTAATGGTATAGCCAGGATCATCCCTGGTATGCCCCAAATCAATTCGCCCAGCACCAGGATGATGATCGTAAATAAAGGATTGATGTTTACCTCGGCGCCTACAACGAGTGGTTCCAGCAGGTAAGTTTGTAAAAATTGAACGATGGCATAGGTTAACAGAACGGCGAGAATCATGGCTGTACCCCCGCCCTGTATGATCACCATAACGATGGCCAGCATGTTACCGGTAAAGTTCCCGACAAACGGAACTATTTCCAGCAATCCACAAAGAATGGCAAAGAACACTGCATATCTCACACCCACAATAGAAAAGCCAATACTGTACATCACCCAAAGACAGAGGATCATCAGGCCGATGCCGGTGAGGTATAGCTGCGTCACTTTTTGTATATCGTGAAGGATCTGTTGTGCATTTTCCTTCTGCCGGCCGGATATCAACTGCAGGATAAACTTTTTGATCCTGCTGCGATAGTACATAAAAAGAAAAATGTATACCAGGCATAAGATAAAATCAACCAACAGGCCCAACAGCGCAGGTCCCATATTGGCTAACACTCCGTTGACTGCACTGTTTTGAGCCTGCTGCTGCAATAATTTTTCCTGCTGTGTTACCGGTATCCCAAAATGAGTGCTGATATATTGTTCCACATCACTCAGCATTTGTCGCAGCCGGTTTTCAATATTACTTACCTCACCGGTAAGATCGGTAACCTGCCAGCTTATTAACAGGACAACGATGGTGATAATGCTGAGTAATACCAATATGCAAATCAGTATGGCAAGTCCCTTTGGAATATGTTTTCTTTCCAGCCAGCGGCCCAGGGGTAAGAACAACATAGCTAATAACGCCCCAAAACAAAGGGGTACCAAAAAAGGCTTTGCAAAATAGAGTCCTGCAACTACCAGGAAAACCAACAGTAAAAATAAAACAGCCCTGAACAGGCCGGAGGTTTGAAGCATTGCCTAAATTAAAATAAAATCCATCAATCGTGCATGATGCCGGTCAGCAGGTAACGTAACAATGACGCTTATCACTGTCCGTTCTGAACGGAGACCCGGACAGGCTATCCGCATTGCCTAAAACGGCTTCCTGGCTACGGCGCCAGGCATTGCAACTTCGACGGTGATATACAACTGCATTAAATTATTTTTTAAAGTACTTACTTGCGCAAATCATTTTCATTCTTGCAAAACAAACAGGAACCCTTATCTTTACTGCCTGCAAACCGATCGCCTGCTTTGTTGCAAAGCAGGCTTTTCTTTTTATAACGTTCTTGCCCTTGTATAACAGCCTTGCCAGGAAGGCTTGCCCTTTTAAAAAATTGAAATAACCTAAAAAAAATACCTTATGGAAAAAAAGGGCTTTTTGATTGACATGGATGGTGTGATCTATAAAGGCAATGAACCCATCCCCGGAGCGGTAGAATTTATTCATCGTTTGAAACAGCAGCAACATCCTTTTCTTTTTTTGACCAACAACAGCCAGCGGACAAGCCGGGATGTATGTTACAAACTTCGCAAAATGGGCTTTGAGGTACAGGATGAAGATATTTTTACCTGTGCCATGGCAACAGCCCGCTATTTAGCTTCCAAAAAAGAAGGCGGTACAGCTTATGTGATAGGTGAAGGCGGGCTGCTCACAGAATTGTATGGAGTCGGATATTCGATCGTAGATGATCACCCCGACTATGTCGTTATTGGGGAGGGTCGTACTATCATGCTGGAATCCGTAGACAAAGCCATCAACATGATTATGAACGGCGCCAAATTGATTGCCACCAACCTGGATCCCAATTGCCCGGTTGGCAGCGGCAAATACCGCGCAGGATGCGGAGCTTTTGTGGCAATGCTCGAATTTGCCACAGGAAAACAGGCTTTCAGTGTAGGTAAACCCAGCCCGGTGATGATGCGTATGGCCCGCAAAATACTTGGCCTCGCGACGGACGAAACGATCATGATTGGTGACACAATGGGCACTGATATTTTAGGCGCTGGCTCAATGGGATTTACAACGGTACTCACCTTGTCGGGTGTCACTAAAAATGAAGACCTTGACAAATTTGGTTATGCGCCTGATTTTATTATCAACTCCATAAAGGATTTACTGGACGATCACCTGTTTGAAAAATTATTAAAAAAGCAGGACTTATTACTGGTTTCGTAAGTGAACACAATGAAACAAAGACCGGCAGTGCCGGTCTTTGTTCTTCCGGATGAATTGAAGTATGCACAATACTATTTTTTCAGATCATAACTGAGCAATCATTCTGCAACTCTTCGCCTCCGCCAGTAATATTACCGCAGAATCGTTTATTAAAGCGTACCTTTTGCGGCTGCTGGTAATTCTACCGGCACTTAAATCAACTACATGGCAAATATTACGCAGATTGTTAATTCAGACAAGAATATGAAAACCTTAAAGAAAGGCCTTCATTATTCTGATCTTGACCAGTTGCTCAGCAGCAGCGGTCCCTTTACCTTTTTCGCCCCTTCTGATATTGCGTTTGAAAAACAGGGAAACAACTATATGGAAGACTTTTTAACAGTAGCCAATAAGCCTGCCTTAACTGACCTGCTGCATAGCCATATTGTGAGTGGCATGATCAGTTTTCAAAACCTGAAGGATGGCGACAAACTGACCACCTTAAATGGCAAGGAATTGCTGGTAGAAGTAAAAGATGGCCGGGTAAATGTTGATGGCAGCCCAATCGAAATACGCCAACAGCGAATTACAAATGGCGTGATCCATTCAACAGATACGGTGTTTATTAAAAAGTAATGCTATTACGCCGTGGCGGGTGTACTGAGCGCTGAGCCCGGCGAAGTGTGACTTAGCAGATTGCTAGGGATTGATCATAATATGCGCCCCGTGTGTTCCGGGATCCATGATCCATGGCATACCATCGGCGGATGGTTTTTCCGGCAAACCTGTACTTGCAGCAGTTGCATAAGGAATATAAATTACATACCGCAGGTAACCATTCTTCACTTCACCGGTTGCCCGATCAAAATCTTTATCTTTTGCTGAATAAACATACAGTGTTGCAGGTTGTTTGGGCATTTGCAGGGTGCCGGCCTTTACTTCTTTCTCCCGCTCAGCAAATACCTGTTGACCTTGAATGCCCTGCTTTCTCAGTTCACGTCCCCTTTGCATAAAGGGTTCCAGATCCCTGGCATAACACGCCACAGAAAAGTCGGGTGATTTAGGATCGTCTGCAAGACAAATCAATTCATTCGTGCCTTTTCTTAAAAGGACGAGTTGTGTATCGGCCGAATAGCCATAAACGGTGCAACTATCTCTCTTTTCCTGGGGAGCTGCTAATAATGCAGCTTTTATTTGAATGGCTGCTGAGGGCAGATCATTTTTAGAAGCGGGTGTTTCTTTTTTAGAATTACATCCGTAGCAAACACTGATCACTGCCAGGAACAAAAGAATAAGTTTCATACGAAGTCTTTTGTTGAAAATTAACTAAGGATAAAAAAACAAGGTCTTTTAAAGTTAGGTATTTTTTCTTTCACCCGCCACGCGGAATGGCGGCCACCCCCGATAATAAAAGAAGAACCGATCAACGCCCCGGAGTCTGTGTCATTGCGGGGGATGTGTTCATGAAAGCCGCCGAAGTATGACGAATGCTGAGCTAATTAGTTTTTGTAACTTACAAATGAACATCTTCATTTGTCGTGTACACCACTGGTCAACTATTGTTTATGCCTGATTATTATACACACATACTCGAGACAACCATTGAGGACGATAAGAAGACTCATCATATCTTGGTCGAAGCGGCCTTTGATGTTGACTCAGAACATACCGGCAGGTACCGGGTGACCCTGGATGATAAATCAACCTTTTTAATTCATACCCCTGATCTTGGCTGGATTGAAGAGGAACATGGCGTGACAGAACTATCCAAAAAAGTAGGCTATATGATCGAACATCATGATGCATAGATAAGTTCAGGTTGATTTTTTGTCACTTCAAATTTCACTTATTTCAAGAACCAACTTTCCGCACCAATGAAATCAAGGTTGGAGTGATTATATGTGGCAACATGGAAGCGATAGAACTTCGTAAATTTGTACAGAAAACCAGGTGTTATGACAAGTGAAAGACATATCATCAAGGTTGATAAAGAAATAACTCCCATTCATTACACAAAAAGAACAGAGCCGGTACTAACACCAGGCGCCGATTATTATGTTTGCTTTGGTAACAACATAGCTTATCCCTGTACACTTAAAGAGATCATTGAAGGCCGCAACAAAAGAGTGGTGATTACCAAGTATGACAACAATCAGCGTTTCGGTGAACATGTTCTATTTAGTAATGAAATAGGACAAACTCCGGAAGAAGCAGTCCAAAATACTGCAACCTTTTAAAAAGAAACAGGCAATCTTTTACGCCGTCACGTGTGTACTGAGCTCTTAACCTCACGAAGAGTCGAAGTATCTCCACCCGCTATTCCTGCCGGCAGGCAGGGATCTGTAGTTCAATCGTGAGCCGGTCAGCAGGTAGTGTAATAATGACCGCTAATCATATCTGTTCGGCACAAGACTCCGGAACTTATTTAAGTACTACCAACGATCAAACATATACCTCATCGTAAAAGTGATCGCCATGGAAATCAGCCTTTTGGTAGACTGAATTTTGCTGAAGCCCTATTAAGTCATTGAAAAGTTTAAAAAGTGCTCTCATTATAATACCAGGACTTGTTGAATTTTGCATAATCGTAGCTTTGCTTCAATGTAAACAAATTCCACTATGGAAGAGAATATCGCAATACTAATGGCTGATTTGTCAGGTTATACTGCACTTACAGAAACGCATGGTTCTGTCGCAGCCGCAGATTTAATCGACAAGTACATTGGAATTGTAGAGAATTCCCTGGTTGGAGATAGCAAGATTCATGAACGTACCGGTGATGAAATTATGATAATATCTACTTCCCCGGATTTTCTACTTGCAACTGCAGTAATGATCAGTAAGAATACAGAAAATGAAGAGAATTTTCTCCAGGTGCATGGAGGATTACATTATGGAAAAGTCTTAAAGAGAGCCAACAGTTATTTTGGATCTGCGATTAATCTAACGTCCAGGATCGCCGCTAAAGCAAAGCCCGGAACGTTTTGGTGCTCTGAAGAATTTGTGAATGCAGTATCAGACAAATCTGTGTTGACGTTGACTTCAAAGGGAAATCATCTTTTTAAAAATGTCAGCAAAGAAAAGGAAGTATTTGAATTGTGCGTTGAAGATAAAAAGACATTTTATATTGACCCCGTCTGCCGGATGCTGATACTGGATCCCAAAAATGCAATCGCACATCCAACTAAAAGTGATCACTATTTTTGTTCCCGGAAATGTCTCGAAATTTATACAACAGAACATAACGATCCTCAATGAAAGCAAATTCAATATAGCCCAAATTACTTTGGCTTGTTTACCTTATAATTCTATTCTATAAGATGCCGGAAGTACTGCTTGTAAAAAATATGGTCTGCCGCCGCTGCATCCTGGCTGTTGAAGACGTTTTGGCATATACATTCATTGTATATTTGGAATCACTCATAAAAAACTTACAATGGGCTTTGGCACTAAAGTACTTTTCTTTTTTAGTTCGTTGGGAGCGTTTAACGGTCTTATTTTAGGTATTTATTTTATTTTTTTCACAGCTAAAAAACACTTGTCCAATTATTTTTTAGGTGCTTTAATACTGGCACTGAGCATCAGGATAGGAAAATCGGTAGCCTTTTTTTTTGAATATAATGTACCGAGGACAATTTTACAAATTGGATTGACAGCCTGTACCTTCATTGGACCATTCTTGTATTTCTTCATAAAATCAGAATTAAATCAAACCGGGAAGCTGCCAAAACCATGGATGAAACAATTGGCAGGTTGGCTCTTATTAATTTTAGCCGTGGGTGTCGTTTATCCTTATGAACGTTATCCTTCTTTATGGGGAAATGTTATTATCCCTCTCATTTATCTGCAGTGGGGTTGTTATATAGCTTTTTCGATTTCACTATTAATACCTCTTCTAAAAAAAATCCGGAAAGAAAAGTTGAAACCGTTTGAAAAATGGATGTTGACCATCGGCGGAGCTGTATCGATAATATTTGTAGCATACGTTTGGGCATTTTTAAACATTACTAAAGGCAGCTACATTATCGGCCCCTTATATTTCTCGCTGATCATTTATTTGGTCGTGTTTGCCTTACTATACCGCAAAAAAGCAAATGATCTGTCTTCCTTTTCTACGCAGAAAAATGGCGACAAAAAATTGCAGGAGCAGGAGGCAAAATACATTTTAAGCAAGCTGGAAAGGGTTATGACGGAAAAAGAGCTTTTCAAAAATCCCAATCTCAAGGTCAATGATGTGGCCAGGGAAATCAATGTTTCCGGGCATCAGTTATCCCAATTGTTGAATAATAATCTATCGAAGAATTTTACGCTATTTGTCAACGAATACCGGATCAACGAAGCCTGTAAGATATTATCAGGAGACAGCAATTTTACGATAGATGCTGTCTCTTTGGAGGTGGGATTCAATTCCAAGTCTACTTTCTTCGCCACTTTCAAAAAACTTAAAGGAATGACTCCCAGCACTTTCCAACAATCGGTTACTCCGGATTTATAAACCCGTACTACTGAATTCAGGTTATCAGACCTTGCCAAAAAAAGTATCCCGGACATTTGAGAAAATACTTTTAAATGAAAAAGATAACCTTATTGTTAGGCTTATTGGCCGGTTTTTTTCCGGCATTTTCTCAAAGCACTCCCACTGAAAGACAATTGATAGAAAATACCATCCAGCTGTATTTTGATGGTTGGGCAACAGGAGATACTGTAAAATTGGGCAAGGCCATGCATGCTTCCTGTTATTTAAAAAATTACGGGGATGGGAAATTCACCCAATTTTCGAGAAACCACTACCTCAGTTTATTCAAACCCCATGAGAGACCTAAAAACCTAACCACCCGCATCGTTGCTATGGATATTACAAACAATATGGGTAGTGCCAAAGTGGAGATCAGCACGACAAAGGATCTGTTTACCGACTATTTCAACCTTATGAAAACCAGTGAAGGCTGGGTGATAGCCGATAAAGTATCTACCCGGACGCCTCATAAAATCGTTGACGTAAATGCCATCCGTCCCGAGAAAGAAACGATCCTGGAAGGTCTGAAACGTCCCTGGAGCATGGTTTTTCTATCAGAAGATGAAGTGCTGATCTCGGAGAAAGAAGGTGACCTGGTAAAATACAATCTATCGAAAAAAGAAAAAACCAGGATACAAGGCTTTCCAACCGACCTGGAAGATAGCCTGGGCGGCTTTGGAGATAACACCGGTAAATTCGAAGTTTTGCTTGACCCCGATTTTAAAAACAACAAATACATATACCTGTCTTATGCTGCCAAAGCATCCAGGGGAAGAACTACCAAAATTATCAGGGCCGTACTGGAAAATGAATCCTTGCAGCAGATCAAAGTGCTTTTTGTGGCGGAACCTTATACCTATGAGCGGGTTCATTATGGAGGAGGAATGATCTTTGGAAATGATGGCAAATTGTATTTTACAATAGGCGAACGGCTATTTACCGAAAAAGATGAACCGGCTATTCCCATAGCTCAAAATATTGAAGATAAAAGAGGGAAAATTTATCGGATAAACGCCGATGGAACGATCCCAAAAGATAACCCGGATTTTGGAGATAAAGCAACTCCGGGATTATATGCTACCGGTATCAGGGCAGCACAAGGCTTAACACTTGAAACCACTACCAACAAAATATGGTTCAGCGAGCATGGTACACAGCAGGGAGATGAAATCAATGTGCTGAAGGCAGCGGCCAATTACGGTTGGCCCATGAAGACAACGGGCAAATATCGTTTTGCAGAGTTTGCACCAACACCCATCCCCGGAAATAGCTACACAGAGCCTGTTTGGTCGTGGCTACACACCGTAGCGCCCACTGGTCTGCATTTTTACTCAGGCAACGAATTTGCTGCCTGGAACCGAAACTTACTCGTTGGTGGATTATCAAGGGGCAGTTTATGGCGGATGGTTATAGAGGGTGAAACTATAAAAAGTGCCGAGGAACTATTTACAGACGACCGGTTGAGAATACGGAAAGTAGTACAAAGTCCAATGGGTAAATTGTATATACTTTCTGATGAGCTGAATGGTAAATTGATACGAGTGAAAAATGGGGCTTATTAAACTAATGACAAATTACTTTTTAGATTATTACATTCATCAGCATGATAAAAAAAATTTCACCTAAAGCGAAACACGAATCATATTTCAAATGATAAAATATTTATCCCTGTTCTTATTTTATCCTCACAATTTAATTTTCCAATCCTTTCGGAAAGTTATCTGACTTCTACAGCAATGACGGAGACTCCGGAGCTTTGCTGTTTTTTGTATTATAGGAGTCTCCGTCATTGCGAGGGATGCGTACATGAAAACCGCCGTATAACGAATTCTGATAGCAGACCGACGTAATCTGATTTGATGATGATCAAATTAATTAAGATAGGATTCTTCATTCGTGTGGTTGGTGAAGATCCTTCGCTTGCTTCCTGCTTCGCTTTGCCCGCAATGACGCTGATCAGGAAAACGGCCACGGCGTACTTTTTTCGGCGAACACCTGCCAGGGCGAAATATACAGCACAACTCCTTCAGGTTGAATAATGATCAAAAAATAAATAGGTTTACTTTCGTTTCGCTAACGGATCGCCTTCCTGTAAAATATCAAAGCGATGAATGAATAAATCCGGGTCGCTGATATCTCAACTGTTTTCTATACGCAACCGGTATGGGAAGGAATTTTCATCTCAAAAATTGAATTTGCTGCATGCGCTGGGCAGGGAAAAGGTTACAAGCAAAAAGGCATTGCAATCTTACTATGACAGTTTACTTTACCTCCTGGCATATCCAGATAACCGATCCATTTACCAACTGGCGAATCAATCATTGCAGCAATTGCAATTGTACATTCAATCGCATGAAACTATAAAGGCAAGATTATATAATTCCGGCATCACGAATACACGGCTTTGCGCCGCCTTCAGTTTTGAGATCGTAAAATGGCTGAGAAATAAGCATCCAAAAGATATCCGGTTCCATTCGTTTGAAGCTGATGACGGACAAATCCAATCCATCCTGGCGGTTGTCATGCCCAGGGTAGAGTCAGAAATATTGCTGGATACCCATGGCGCATGGCGATCATGGCTTCAACAATCATTGAAAGAAGGAGAAGATATGCTGGACCGGCTGATCGCTGTTTTTGAAGAGACGGATATTCGTCCAAGTGTCAGGGATGAGCTTTGGGTGGCTATCGGGATAAATGTAGAAATTGATTTCCCGTCTCATCATTGTCTTCCGGGGTCTTTAATTGTTCCTTACTATCATCGTTCACTTATAAAAAAGAATTTCACCCAACCGCGGCACGATGCAAAACCCATCCGGGTAAGCCTTGATGAACAGGAAGCCGAATATATTATTGAATGCAGCAGGATGATACTGGTGCGCCAGCTCCGCGAAATTGATCCCATCACGTTTACGTCCAGCCGCCTTGTTTCGTATTACCGCCTGGCCCGTGGTCTTTCGATAGCGCTGATGGGTATGGTTGCTGAACGAAGAAGTCCTATTGACAGCTATATGGGATACGTGGTTTTTAAAAATGGATTGCCCCTGGCTTATGCAGGTTCGTGGATCTTGTTTGACAGTGGCCGCATCGGGCTCAATGTTTTTCCTGCTTACCGTGGCGGTGAATCCCAATACATTTTTGAACAGGTGCTGAAGTTGCACAGCGAAGTTTATCAGTTAAACCGTTTCAGTGTTGATCCCTACCAGGTAGGAAAAGAAAACAGCGATGCCATTCAATCGGGAGCATTCTGGATCTATTACCGGGCGGGGTTTCGTCCTATGGGTGAAGAACAAAAACAATTAGCTGAAGCAGAAGCACTGAAAATAAAATCCATCAAAGGCTACCGGAGCCCGGCTTCAGTTTTAAAAAAGCTGGCTGATTCAAGACTGGAAATACTATTGAAAAAAAACGCAGTGAGATTTGATGCAACTGACCTGAGCCTGGTATATGCCAGGATACTGAAAGATCAATACAACAATAACCGGAAACTGGCTGAAGAACACTGCTTCACAAAATTGGTTGAATGGCTGCAGTTAAAAAATCATGACGAAGAGAAGCTTCAATTCATTTTGAAGAACTGGTGTGTTCTCCTTTTCCGCAACGAACCTGCCTACCGGACAGGCAGGCAAGAATTGCTACGTAACAGCGGATTAAAAAAGATACTCAAAAAGTTGTTTGCATTAAAAGCAGAAGGCTCTGAAGAAGATTATATAGCGGAATTGCAGCAGGCAGGCGAGTTGAGAAAATTCTTTGAGAGAATGCTGAAGTAATTGAAACCAAAACACGGAAGACACTGACCACGTTTCGCAGTGCCCTGGATTTCTTTTCTTACGGACACACACAATGGCAGAGGGGGTTTATAGTATTCACTGCAATCCGGCGATCGTAAAATCCCCAACTGTTGCCGGTTTTACAACAACTTCAGTCCATTGTTTTACCGAATGCGAACAGAATGCGCTATTTTGATTCTATACCTGGGTGATGTATAGAACGGTGATGCATGATCGACTTTTTTGCAACAGCAAAATCCTGCTTTATGAACAAACATGTATGGCTTCTTTTTTTATTGGCTATTCCTGCCTGGGCTTGTTGTCAAACACTACCCGACAGCGTGGCCATTGGAAAAAATAAAAAGGCATCTGCTGTACAATATGGTGTTGCCAGTTATTACCACAATAAATTTGAAAACAGGAAAACGGCTAATGGTGAAATTTTCAGCCAGCAAAAAATGACGGCTGCCTGCAATACCCTACCCCTCAACAGCTGGGTAAAAGTTACCAATACAAGAAACAAAAAATCGGTGATCCTGCGCATCAACGACCGTATGCATCACAAAAACAAAAGGCTGATCGATCTTAGCCTTGCGGCAGCCAAACAACTCAAATACACCGGTCATGGTCTCACACAGGTAAAAGTGGAATATCTCGGCAAAAAAAAGCCAAAACTCAAGGAAAAGGAAGACTATGCGGGGATAAAATAAGTCATGCCGCATCGGAAAAGATCCGATGTTAACAGGAGAATAACCTGTGCCCTGGTTCGTGTCTCACGAACCAGTCATGCTAAAACACTTCCCACAAATCTTTCAGGAAAGAAAAATTTTTCTCATTTAATTCATAATACTTCGCCGAGGAATATTTATAATCACATGGGTGTTTAGCCAGTTGCCAGTGCTCCGCCAAAGGGTTATTATGAATATACTTCAACTTTTGAAAAGCTACTTCCCGGCTATAAAGATGAATAGCTAATGAATCCCTTTGCCAAAATTCATGTTTCTTGTTTTCAGCATCCACTTTATATAAGGCTAATTTTTCGCCGCCCTCTTTTAACAGCATCCTTCTGAATTCATGAGCCGTATATTTCAAAAAAGAACCCTGTGCCGTTTCTTTCCCATTCAATTCTTTTGTCCGCCATATAACATGAATATGGTTTGGCATAAGGACAAAAGCAAACACATCAATTTTTCCTTCGTTGGTCAGATATTCGAAAGAACTAAGAATAACATCTTTATAATTATCCTCCCATAAAAGCTTTTGCCATTGATTGATGGTAGCTGTCCAAAAAAACACTTCGCCAATCTCAATATATGATTTTCGTTTTTGCTTAAATATATCTTCCCCCGTTTTTCAAAGCTACCTAATGTAGATGATTCCGGCTCGTGAGACACGTGCCGGGGTTTTTTTATTTACTACGGACACTAACGCAGGCGAAGGAAGATTCTTTAGTTTGACAAGAAGCGATAGACACTTCCTTCCACGGATTCCCGTCTTTGCGAGGAATGCCTTTTTGATCTTGAAGTTTAATGATTGCTGATGGCATTCCGACGCAATCTGCTTTGAAGATGATTTTCCGGTAATGCTTATTTCATATTTCTAATTGAATTCATCGCAATATCATGACGTGTTTTCAAAACATTTGAAATGCTGCTGTATTGACCACCAAGCGCAGCTATTGATTGCTGCAGGGTTTGGAACTGTGTGTTCATTTCTTTCATTTTCCTGTTTACTTCATGCATGGCCGTTTCTTTATCCATGTATTCCATACCGGCCAATGTTTCCTGCAGCTCTGACATCACCATGCGCTGATTTTTTATATTGCTCCGGCTCGTATTGACCAACCTCTTTTCATTTGACGCATCAATGCCTAACTGCTTTTCAAGATCATCTAATGACGAAATTATATTCCGGATGTTACTGCGGCTTGTATTCACTCTTTGCTTTAATGATTCCGGCGCCATCCATTTTACAGGCCCGGCATTTTCTTTCTTGTTGTCATTGTTTTCATAATCCGGATCATCTGCAAGACTGCTTGCTGTTTTATTAGAACGGGATGAATTATGATCCTGCACTTTCATATTATCATTATCAGAATCGCCTGCAAAGATGCTTGCTGTTTTATTTGATCGTGATGAATTATGATCCTGCACTTTCATATTTCCGTTGTCACTGCCGCCGGCAATAATAGTTGATGACTTGTTTGACCTTGATGAATTATGATCCTGCACCCTCGTGTTGTTGCCTCCGAGTGTAACAGGAATTTCATCGTCAATAAATATTTTTTGTTCAACAGTGAAAGTATAATCACCTGCTTCCAGACCGGTAAATTCAAATTCACCGTTCTCATTGGTTTGTGTTGTTCTGAGATTGCCACCGGGATTTTTTCCGCCTTTAATAGCAAGCCCGCCAATAGGACTTCCGGGACGCATAGCTGCAGTAACAACGGAACCTCCGGGTACGAATGGCGCTGCCACAAACATTTCCTGTATTCCGTCTCCATCCACATCGCCGGTTGCCAGTTTTAATAACTTAATATTAGAACGTGGGCTCCATACTTCTTCATTATCTGCGTTGCCTGTGGCCATTCTGTCATTTGACTGGTTTGATTTAGTCTTTGTTTTAATGACTGCTTCTGTTGCGCCATCATCATCTGTGTCGCCATTAGCTTTCCTGTCGTTTGATTGATTTGATTTTGTTTTTGTTTTCACAACCGCATCTGCCATACCATCATCATCGAGGTCGCTTATCGTAATAGTGTACTGTTTTACCCTGGCATGATCTGTATTCACTTCAAGGCCTTCTGTTACATCACGGGTACTGCCATCCGAAAATGTTCCGGTAGCAATGAGTCTGCCGGCACTTTTGAGTACAGAGACAGATGTAATACGATTTGCACCAGCGTCGCCCTGCTTGTTTGATTTCAACACTTCCACTCTTCTTCTTGTCATTTGCATAGTATTTCCGTCAAGCACTATTCCTTTTGTGCCGGAAGCATTTGAAATAGTTTGTCGCGCAGCGGATGAAATATCCTGTGATGAACCATCGCTGAATGTTCCGGTTGCGCTGAGTGATTCAAATTCACCGTCACCATCCAGGTCGGCTTCAATAATTGTTAATGTCTTGCTCCTGATATTTGACCTTGATGTACTGATGCCTGCTTTTTGTGTCATAGCATCATTAACGTTCCCGGTGTTGATGATTAATTGCATGGAACCATCTCCCAGTTCAATTTTTCCCAGCAGGTCAGTTTTCGAGTTTGCAGCATAATAATCATAGCCCTTCTTACTTATATATCTTCCATTCAGCTTAACCACATAGTCTCCGTCAGGTACATTGGCAAAAAAGAAATCACCGCCAGGTTCTGTTATTGTTTTGGCCACTACCACCCCGCTTTCTGAATCTGCCAGCGAGACCATTATGCCGGAAATGCCATCGCTGTCATCATCGCTACCGCCTGCAGTTGTTTTTCCTTCATACAATGGATTATTGCCCTGCTGACCCTTGTCATTGTAAAGTGGGTTGTTATTTATGGACGCCATTTTTGCAACGGCAATACAAGGATTGCAAACGACGCCCTGCCCTTCTGCAAAAACAGGTTCATATTGGCGACGACCTGTTGACAAACCGCTTCCTCTTTCCCTTGATCTTTTACCACTGGCCATGCCGCTGCCTGCTTCTCTTGCATAAAGCGTAGTTACAACTCCCGGTGCATTATTGGTCATTCTTCCGGTAGCAGCATATGAGGCAGCAGCAGCACCACTGCCACCGCCACTTAGATTGCTTACTGAACGTTCTGCAATGGTTTGATTAGTTATAATACCGGTACTGCTGCCTGATGTCCAGGTGAGCCTGCCGGAAATAATATTTCTTGCAGCAACATCGCGGTGAATGACGCCACGGCTGGGTACTTCCTGCACCATTGCTCCACCGGCAGCATGTAAGCCTGCATTTACTTTTTCACCAAAGGTGGCTCCCTGTGTTTGCCTGGGAACGGTTACATTCATTGATATCCTGTTTGGCATGCCACCATCAATTTTCATTTTATTATTGTAGTCGGCCGCATCAGCAGGGCAGGCAAAAGTCATTTCCCCGGTAGTGCCGTCGGCATTGGTGATTGTTTGCTTTACAGCGCCGCAATTTACATTCGCTGTTCCTTCGCTATTTATATTTCCATATACAGGCTGGCCGGGTTTGTAAGTCCTTTTGCCGGTAGCTAACCCACTGCCTGCTTCTCTTGACATAGTTTGGTCAACACTGTTACCATCACCTGCATTTCTTTTTCCCGAAGCCTGCCCGCTTGCATGATCCCGTGACGACGGAATATTATAACGAACCGTGATGCCCGTAACAAGGTCTGCAATGTTGCGTGACAACTTTAATGCTTCAATACCACCGCCGCGGCGGGCATCATAATTATTAACTTGTGACCTTGTGCTCATATAATCGAGCCCAATGCCAAACGACCATATATCCGACCTGGTTTTATACTGTACACCCAACCCGCTTAAGAAACCCGGATAAATACTTTTTGCTGTTGATTCATTGCGATAGAGAGATCTTTGCGCACCTTTTTGTTGAATGCTGATCAACCCGCTGTTGTTAATGAATAAGCCACCTTTTGCATGTGCAAAGAGCTCTATTGTTTTTCCAAACCGGATGGCCGGGCCAAACAGCAGGTACATGTTTTGCTGTTTTGCTTTTGAGATGATCAGCTGATCAGGCGGAAAAGAAGTACGGCTTATAAATTTATTGATAGATGTTTCATCGGGTGATGAAGAGCCAAAGCCGGAACTGAACCCAAAACCGGCTTTGCCAAAAAAATATTCAGCTCCAAACCGGAAGCCTGCACCATCGCCCCGAAACAGTAAGGAATCATTCTTACGCTCAATGCCGGTAGAATAAACAGGGGAAAAAGAAATACTAAGCCTGCTGTTACTCCCGGCAGTATTCTGATTAAAAGTTCTAAGGTTTTGTGCAAATGAAGATGAGAAAAGAAAAAATACAAATAAAGATGCGAGGCAGCTTTGGTGGCAGCTTTTCATGTGGTTGGGTTTTATTGGATTAGAAAAATACAATTAATATTTTTTAAATCCTACACCATATAATGATTTTATTTAATCATCTGAACTTTGTGTGAAGAGATGCCGGTTGATTTAAAATTTGATGTTTTGTCTAAATGTAAATCCGGTGTTGAATTGAAGACGCCACGACGACCGTTGAATTTTCTTTTAAATATGGAAGACACGGATAGCGGAGTGTTGAATACGAATAATAGTATTAAAGACGATCCATACTCCGGACTCTCGCCATTGTGAGGGATGCCTTTTGTTTGTTGAAACATAGAGATTGTTGATGGCATCCCGAAGCAATCTGTTTCCGGTGATGATTCTTTAGTTTCATCATGTCTTACTTTTTTCATCTTTACTTACTTTTTTTCTTGATAAAAAAAGTAATCCCGATATGCATCGGGACAGGCGCCAAAATCAAGCCGATTCGATGCGGTAATTTCTTAAATCGAAGACTCCTGGTTTGAATCGGCGACGGGAAAATCTTTATTGTCGAAGAGCTTAAGGCCTAAGACTCCGCTGCGTGTTATGCGAAGCAACGAGAGGCGGCCCCCACCTAAATCCTCTCCGCCGCGGCGGAAGGACTTGTCTCCATAGCAATAACCGTTCTTACGCAGGGCGAAAAAGAGGCGCCGAAAGCTTCTTTGTGATGGTGGTGATTGGTAAGTGTTTTTATTATTGAGTGCTCCATTGTTCCCCGTCATTGCGAGGGCTGCCTTATGGTTGTTGAATTGTAAAAGTTGATAGTGGCAGATAGATGCAATCTGCTTGAAAGGATGTCGTTGATTTATTTTCTTTGATTTTCTCTTAAGGTGAAGAATGATGAAAGGACTGTTAGCCCCAGCGGGGCGATATGTTAGTAGAAAAAAATGATCAAATTGGGTTTGAGCCCCGGAGGGGCGACATTTTTAATAAGCATCTTTTGTGACGAAGACCATTTATGATTGACGCCGAGCCGATAGTTATCGGCTCCATACATCACACAAAGCAACGACATGAGACATCGCCCTGAAAATCTCTCTGGGGAAGCACTACTTGTTTTAATTTTTATTAAAATTCATTCCGGGTTGCGACAACCTGGCTGTTTCAGCAACGTATTTTGACCTGGAAGAACTTACATTTCTCAATTTGTTTCGTTTACACCATGCCTCCAATTCTTCTATGTTAATGCTGACAGGCACTACCTCCATCCCCTGTTCTCTTAATCCATTAACAGCTTTAGTAAATTCTACCATCCAATCAGCATAAGTGTCGCATAAGGCTTCTTTATCTTCCGCCACTCTTTTTAACTCCTTATAGCTATCGAAAGTATAATAACAAATGGCAACCATATTTAAAATTATCAAAATTATTGCAGTCATCTTATTATCGCATAATATTTGCAGACTTCAGGATAACCGTTGAAAGATGTATATTTTATTGAACAATTCAGACAAAATCGGACTCGGGAAGCAATTGAAATTTTGTCAAACAATTACCAATAGAATTGAAATGCTTCCCTGGCATATTTCTTAATCTTTTTCTTAGCTGATTTCAGCAGTATTAAGAATTTTTCTTTTGGCAATGTAGTAAAGAACATCTCATTATTAACCTGGTCTCGAATGGAGACGGGCATAAATTCTTTCATATTGATTGAATAGAGGTTAATAGTATAATAGCTTTCAATTGCGACAGACTCAACGCCAGGCATTTCAATATCCCTGAATTTACTTACCAGGAAAATAATAAATTCCTTTTCTTTTTCAGTGATACCTTTTCCCGTAACTGTAATCTCTTCCGGGTATCCTTTTTCTCCTATCTTAAATTCAATGCTTCCGTCAATTTCTTTTTGCTGATATTCTAACCGGCCGCGATTACTTTCTAATGACCGGATGATTTGCAATAAGGCATTCTCTACTTTTTTATTTTTAACAATGATCTCCGATGATCTTCTGTTTAGCAAATAATTTAATAAAGCAGTTCCTCCCGCCGTATCTCTCCGAAAAAAGTTATCGTATTGTATTTGCTCTGTTATCAACATCTTTGGCGGAATGAAGATATAGTCAGTGTAACGATCTTTCGGGTTTTCTCCATAATAACTACCGCTTGCGGAGGCTCTTTTAAATTTACCTTCCTTGTCATATTTCTCTTCAAATCTTAAAGACTCTTCACCGTCATCTCTTACCAAATAATATCTCCAGCCGCCTGATCTTTTGCCTGCAGAAAAAGACCCATACACTTTCAGGTTTGGCAACATGGATAAATATGGATTTGTGTGCCATTCAAACTTACCTGTTCCATTTTCGAGCATAGATGTTCCGTCAGGCAACTTGTATTGGATAACTTTAAAATCATCGGAAGGCCCATCAAAATTGATAATTGCTTTAAGACTATCATTTGAATAATACCAGTACCAATCTCCAATCATTAAACCTTCCCAGTATTTCCCGGACAACATTAATTTTCCATCAGGGTAGTAAAACCTGAATAACCCATCTCTTTTCCCATCGCTGCTATATTCTGCTTCCGTGAGCAATTGTCCATTCATATCAAAATCCATTTGTTTTCCAGTGTAATACCAGAAAGAATCTATCATGAGTGTGCCAATGCGGTAATAGACTGCTATTGGTTTTTCACATATCTGCCAGGCTCTGTTATAAAAAATAGTATCTGTAATTTTTTGTGCGTTTGATATGCCCTGCGAAGCAAACATTACAACAAGCGTCAACTTTATATGAATGTCTTTAATTCTCATTTTTTCTCCGGGATACTAGTCTAATCGACACAACTTGTTTTTCCAAGAGCCTTTGGAAGTTGATCAGCTCTTCCGTGAAGGTTGGGGACTCCCCGGCAAAGAATTAAAATGTTTTACGCAGGGCGAAAAAGAGGCGCCGAAAGCTTCTTTGTGAGGGTTGGTGATTGATAAGTGTTTTTATTATTGAATGCTCCTTTGTTCCTCGTCATTGCGAGGGCTGCCTTATGATTGTTGAATATTATAAGTTGTCTGTGGCAGACCGACGCAATCTGTTTGAAAGAACGTTGTTGATTTCTTTTTGATTTTCTCTTAAGTTGAAGAATGATGAAAGGACTGTTAACCCCGGCGGGGCGATATGTTAGTAGAAAAAAATGATCAAATTGGGTTTGATCCCCGGAGAGGCGACATATTTAATAAGTATCTTTTGTGACGAAAAGCCGTTTATGATTGGCGCCATGCTATACACAAAACAACGCTATGAGACATCGGCTTGAAAAGCTTCAGAAGGGAGAGTCGAGAAGGAAGTGCGTTAAATCACCGGGCTAAGCTCCGGATAAAAAGATTGAATCGCAGTTGGTGGTAACAGATGTTGCTTCCCAATCCATTTGTCAATCTTCACTTTTACAACGTGAATAGGGTTGGCTTCCGTTACAGTGAATTGCTTGTAATCTGATTCGGGTATATGTCCGAAGAATTTATCGAAGAAGAATTGCATAGCCTGCATTTTCTCTGCTTCATTATCAACAATCCTGATTTTACCATAGATAATGACACTTTGATACTCGCCTCCGAAATCAACTGCCTTTTCAGCCGTATATAACTTTCCGTATTTGTAGACAGAGATAGTTATATTTTTATCCGATACGATTTGCTGTCCGGAGAATCCATACTTTGAAAAATGAAAAACAACTTCATTGTTCGTTTTGTCAAAGGCAAAAAAGGTAGCTTGAATTAACGGATATTCTTCGGTAGCTACAGCAACCGTGCATGAAACTGAGTTTTCCAGTATCTTATGAAGAAATGTGCTATCCGTCTCCTCCCGGTCGGTTCTTCTTACTTTGTCAAACTGTCTTTCCATTGCTTATTAAATAATTGGTTTTATCGATGGTATAACGAACGGTTGAAGATAAAGTTCGACCGTCTATCTTGTTTCGCAGAGGAGTTTACAATGGATTGTGCATTGGCGAACTCGTCGTCATTCAATTTATTTCTCCGTAATACTGCGATCCTGCCTGCCCTGCCTACCGGACAGGCAGGAGGTAAGCAAGGTCCGGCAGGTAAATTCTTTTAATGCTAAATACTGCCAGCCGGGATCGCCTTTGAAAAATGGGAACCCCGGGAAGGAATTAAAATTTCATAAGGGACACCCGGGAAGGAATTGTATATTTATACATACACCATATTCTGATCTTCATCTAAAGATTGTATATGAAAACAACAAGGCAACTTTGCTTCTCCATTCTTTTACTTACCGTTTTTTATCTTCCCTCTTTCGCCACATGGTCAATCATTGTGATCGACCCCAAAACAAAAAAGATAGGAATAGCAGGAGCTTCCTGTACGGTCAGCGTTTATGGCATCGGCCTCATATTACCCGGCAAGGGCGCCATTGTGGTGCAAGCCAATGGCAATCCGTTCGCAAGATTGCAGGGATTCAAAATGCTCATGAATGGTGCTGAACCTTCAGCTATACTCGCAGAGCTCAGGCAGCCGCAGTACGATCCTGAACAGCAGCAGTACGCCATCATGTCTATGAATGATATTAACCAGCCTGCAACCTATACAGGCACAAAGACCATAGCCCATGCAGGCACATTGACTGGATATGGCATTTCTGTGCAGGGCAACATGTTAACCAATCGTGATGAATTGCAGGCAATTTTCGATGTTGCCGTTAAAGCGCAGAAAGATTCTCTGCCTATCCAGGAAATATTAATGCTTGCATTGGAAGCAGGTGCAAAATCAGGCGGTGACAAAAGATGCGGGGAACGAAAAGCATCCAGCGCCTTTGTAATCGTTGCCAAACCCGGCGATGTTGACGAATATTGGCTTAGTTTAATTGTTAACCAGGGCGACGAACATACCAATGCTGTTGAAGCGCTGCGTCAAAAATTTGATAATTGGAAAGCCAAAGAGAAAGCTAATGTCACTACTCAATAATTCAAACGTGCCGGAGCATTACGGCTCATGCCAATCAATAGCAACAGATAAATAAGGTCGGCGATAAAATAACCTGTTTCGCAGACGAGTTTTACGGGCGGATATGTGTATTGGCGAACTCGTCGTCATTCAACTTTTTCTCCGTAGCACGGCCGTTAAATTTCTTTAATACTAAATATTTCCTGCCGGGACATCGTCTTTGAAAAATGGGAGATTCGGAAAATAATTCGATGCCATGATGTCGCTCCACGCATCATTTTGTGGCATCAAATGAAGCATCGTTTTGCTGAAGCTGTTTTATGCCCTTCATGCATTGCCTTAGTTCGAAAAATTCCGATGCGTGGAGACACGTATAGGGGCTTTCTTTTTTTTTACGGACACTAACCGAGGCGGCGGGAGATCCGATGTTAACAGGAGAATAACCTGTGCCCTGGTTCGTGTCTACGCACCAGTCAGCCATACATTACCCGCAAGCCTTTCTTGATATACAACGGCAAGTTGTTTTGTAACTGAATAGCGTTGAGAAAATCTCTATCATCGGCTACCGTCATTTCATCCAACTTCATTTTTTCAACTATGGCGGACAAAGGCTGCGGCACTCCCCTTGGTTGTGGAACTACCTCACCGGCAAGCCGCAACTTCTCCCCTGCTATCTCATCATTGTGATCCAACACTAAAAACCATTGGGGATCGCTGGCAGCATTGGCAATAGAAAGACTGCGATGCGGATGGGTTTCCAGGTCTTTTGCCAACTGTGGCAAGTTTTGTAAGCCAGTCTTTAATTTTTTTATAGCATCACTCAATTTTAAATTATTCACCACCGGGTCACCGGATGGCTGCGTTAAGTGAAGCTGGTATTTTTTTGAGCCCACCATAACAGCTTCTTTGGGAACCTGCCAATGATTCATAAGCTGTTCATGTCCATAGCGGGCAATACCATTGATTACTACCAGTGAAATAGCGGTCTCTGAGCGGTTCAAAAAAGCATGATAGGGATCACCGGTAGTTCCTGTCATCACCAGCAGGTCGGCCCTTTTACCTGCTTCAATACTTCCCATTACCTTGTCCCATTTTAACATTCGGGCTGCGTTGATGGTAGCCATTGCGAGGATATCCGCATCTTTTTTCATCACTCCTAATTCGCGACTGACGAGCCTGGCTACTTTCAATTCGCCGAAGAGGTTTTTGCTGCCGGATGCTGACCAATCTGAACCAATGCCTATCAGCAACTTGTTTTTAACAGCTGAGACAATGTCGGCTGTTTGTCCATACAACAATAAATTACTCAATGGCGACCACACCATAGATGCTTTGTTCGCTGCCATTTTTTTAAACTCTGTTGCTTTCAATGCTACACAATGAATTCCACTCAATGCTTCTGTTATGGCCCAATTGCCATCCGGCAGTTTCAGGTCGTTAAAATGTTGCAGCGCCTCGGGATCGGTGCCTTCACTCAGGTGCAGCAATAAACAATGTTGTTTTTTCAACCGCTGGTAAAAGGCCTGGATCGATGCCGATTCAACATCGGAAATTTTAGCCAGTGCTTCGGGTAATTCCGCATCATCTGTATTCTCTACATTTCTGACTACGCCACGATAATACTTTTGAATACCATTGTTGCTGAAGAGTGCGATGCCCTGTGAAGTGGTAACTCCGCCCAACAGGCATTTGCATTCAACGTATCGCACAATCGCTTCAACATAGCCGGGTGTTTTACCCAGCACATTCATAGGACCGCTGATAATTTTCCGGTACTCTGCTGTGCCCGCCCATTGATCCCGGTTGGTATACTGTTTCGGTACCTGCCAAAGACGAAGGATATTATAGCTAAGATGATTGTGCAACTCGATGAGGCCGGGATAGATAATACCTTCCGTGTTAATTGGATCGATATGCCTGAAACCTGCTGGCGGCCGCGCCGTACTTTTTTTCACGGCAATGATATTGCCTTTATCAATATAAACGATGCCGTCATCGATCACCGTTCTGCGATTGTTCATGGTAACGATTCTGCCACGCAATGCATATTGCGGGCCATCCATGGGATCTCTTGCTATAACTGCCATAGTGTTATTTTATAGATCAGGCGCTTTCCAGGTAAGTGTGAGATCATCACCAGATGGCCGGCTCACACTGTTCATCCTTCCTCTTCCGGTAGTGCGCAGCCAACTGTCATCACCTAAAAATGCAGGAGCGCCAAAGGGCAAATCACGTCGTGGAACAGGTGCATAGTCAGCCTCCGTAAATCGTGTGCCGTACAAGGCGCCATCGGTGTCACCATCTTCGTCTTTGGTTACGATATTTCTCAGGGCACTTACAAGCCGGTTCCAATCTGCAGTTAGCTTCGCTTCATCATGACTATAACTGGGGTGATACGTCTCAAACACCGGTGTATCGCCTTTGCCCGGCCAAAGACGAATAGTTTGCTTCGCTATCTCACCAAAGGCAACAATGGCCCGTAGGGCCGGACCTGTTGCTTTAGTAAATACTTTATTTCGCCAACGGGTATGAGCAGGATCAACCAGCAGATCGAGGCCATCGGATAAATTGGAAGGATGAAGCGAATAAACAAATCCATTCAGGCAAACATAGGAACGGGTAATTCCAATTTTGGACAGGAAACCCTGCACCCGCTGGCCGGCATTACCGATTAGTGCTCGCCCACCTATTCGTTCGGTAGGTCCGGGGTCCGAAGCGACACATAGAATCTTTGCTGACTTATCCAGGCGGCCACGGTAAAAAACAGGTCCCCAGTTAAACCAAAACAATTCTTTGACGGGACTATAATCAGGATGCTGCTGCAATAGCCTGGCCATGGAAGGCGAAGGACCTTTGTCAAATTCAATGGGCATAGTGTAAGTTTTATTGGTCGTTGCCCGGGTACAGCTCATGGAAAATTTTCATAAGACTGTTGATTGAAAAGACGTTTGCCCTGTATGGGCAAAAGAAAAATGTATAAAATTTAATCGTAGTGTTCGACAGGCTTTGTCAATCCGGAGACCAAGTTAACTAAAAAACAGCAAGGAGATGACTGACAAAAAAAGCGGGTAAAGCATGAGAAATAACTGAATTCATAAACATGACATTATTGTCAAATATCTGTTGATCTGATGTAGTATAGATGACGAATACTTCAGATTTATCTTGCCGGCAGAAGTTCCTTAATGCCACAAGCATATAAAAACAATTTATTCTTCTTTTTATTGTCAACTTCCAAGAGTTTGCTCCCACCTGAGAAACCAATGACCCAAACCACCTCACTTAAGGTCACCACCGCTAGTTCCCGGGCACATTGTTTAGTTGGTATTAGGCTTTACATAAATTAATGGCGTAGGGCTGATGACTGTAATTTTGGCTGAGTTATTGGGTAACCGTGGATCCGTAAGTATCACCGGCGTGGTTTGGCTTCTAAACCCGGAGCCAGCAATTGTCGTGGTAATATCCACAGGAATCTTTAAATATTTTCGTTGTCCGTTAAGCCTTTTGCCAGGGAATGGATAGGATACATGAATTGTATCTTCAAAACTTTGAGGGGTGCCTATAGCAAGGTCTTTTATATAATAGTATTTGTTTAAACGGTTTAAAACGGACGGGTCAAGTATTGTAAACCCTGGCGGATTGAATAGTTGGTCCACTTTTAAATAAAAGCTGAGCGGTCCTTGGCCACTTAAATTACTCACGGTTATTAACCGGAATTATAAATTAGTCGTTTCTGAAAATTCCCATCTCCGCAATGCGAGTGTGATGAACACTACAAAACAGATGGGTAGAACGAAGGGCCGAACTTATGCATAGCAAAGCAATTATCTGAATTCTGGGAAGTGACTATCAGATTCGAACGTCTCAATTTCTTATGGAATCATCGTGCCGGTTCATCCGAAGAACAACAAATGTCTGCATAACAATTGTGATATGGATAAACTTGACGACCTCTAACTAAAAATTGAATGTCTCTTACGCCGTGGCGTGAGTACTTTTTTCGGCTAACACCTGCCAATGCGGAGACACATACCGAGGCCGGTAGCATTGTGTTAATTAAAATAAAATCCATCAATCATGTATGATGCCGGTCAGCAGGTAGTGTAACAATGACCGCTAATCTTTATCCGTACTGAACAAGACTCCCGGAATTCATTTAAGTAGTACCAACCACTTTGCTGGCTCTTATCTTTTGCGCTTTTACCCAAGGGATGACAGGGAGTATCCATATAGCATCTATCATTGAAACTGTTCTTTGACCGGCAGCATGCCGGTCAAAAGTGGCATAAACGGCATAAATGGCCTATACGGATATTGGCCGCTATGATTTGCTGCGACAGGTTTGTAGTTTGGATGCATGGCAAAACAATTGGGTCCTTTTTTTATCAGGGGTACAATCGGCGGCATCTGTTTTTATAAAATGGATGGGATATATTATGCCCGGGCAAAAAGTAGTTTGGACAGGAAGAGAGTGACGCAGGACCCGGCTTTCCGGGAAACGATGCGGTATGCAGGTTTGCTGGGTAAAGCGGCTACAATTGCTTCTTTTATCTATAAGCATTTGAACAAAGACAAGAAGGGTTTGATTTCGTATCGTCAACTTACCGGGCAAGCGATGCGGTTGCTGAAAGAAAATAAAACGGAGGAGGAAGTGAGGGAGTTGTTGCAACGACAGTGGGTTGAGGATATTCCTATTGTGGTTTCAGCAAAGGAGTATATCGGTGCGGGAATTTTGTTTGCAGAGAAGGTATTGTTGGAGATGTTTGGGGAAGTAACGATTGGAAAAAAAGATTTTTATTATCCGGAAGAAATACCGCCGTGATTTTTTCTTATTTACTTTTTTTCTTAACAATCCTTCGGCAGGCTCAGGAGTAACAAAAAAGTCAAGGAAAAACAAATGCTCCGCTGTTTGTCCGGCCAACGCACATGGAGACCCTAATGGATTGTAAGTCGTTCTTGTTTTCGGAGTGGAAGGACAAAGACTCTGAATCGTGTTATGCGGAACAACGGGAGGCGGCCCCCTCCTAAATCCTCTCCGCCGCGGCGGAAGGACTTTCCTCCGTAGGGGATTTCGAAAAAAAGAGGCGCCGGAAGTTTCGTGTTTTGTGTAGGGTTGAGGAAAATGTCATACTGCGACGGGCTCAATATGACAATGAGTTTGCGTTACGTCATACTTCGACAAGCCTGTCTGCCGACAGGCAGGCTCAGTATGACAATGAACTCACACTTCGGCAAGCCTTTCTGCCGACAGGCAGGCTCATACTTCGACAGGCCTGTCTGCCGACAGGCAGGCTCAGTATGGCAATGCGGGTTATGTTTATTCATAATCGCCGATGCAGCGCATGGATTCGTCGGTGGAGCGGAGAAGCTTGAGGGGCATGTGGGGACTTATTTCTTTGCGGAGCTTTTCACGAAGGCCTTTTATATGCATGGCGAGCATGCCGGCCGGGTTCCGGAGAATGGAAAAACGCTGGGCCCGGTCGAGGAAATAGAGATAACAATCGGAACGAAATTCTTCCCAACCGGGTAACAGCATCTTTTTTTCGACTTCGTTCCAGCATTCATGCAGCCAGTACTCATCGAGGGTTTTGTAATACATTTTCACATGCTCATCGGTGCAGCGCCGGATGGCTTCCTGCCGGTCGATGACCAATTTTTTTCCTCCTTTGTGTGCGGTGCAGTAATAGGTATAAGTTTCCTGGTCCACCCAGGCGATATTGGAGGCTTTGCAATTCTGTTTGTCCCGGTCTTTAAAGATGATGCGTTTGTAATGGCGCGGATTGGGCACAAAATGTTCGGCTACCAGTGTAGCTAAACCGAAGTACCTGCGAAGGCCACTTGTTCTCATCCGGATAGTGGGTGCATGCCCGCTCCTGCAGTTGGGTTTGATAATCCTGTCGCCGCGGTACACGATGCCGGCGGGTGAAATATAATGACCTGGAAAGTCGGGCATTTCTATTCTTTCCGGATCAATCCACACATACCGTTTTTCTTTTTTTGGTTTGGGCTGACCGAGCAGGTCCGCATTTTCTACCGAGCGGTTTACAAAACGGCACCAGTCAGCAACGCTTACCCATTGAATGTTCTCAACACTGCAGTTGTTACAATCCCGGTCTTTAAAAATAATCTTTGGATGCTGATGCGGGTTGGGTATAAAGACGAGGGCCATGAGTTTGGCGACGGCCACCCGAACCTGTTTGTCCTGTTCATTCCTAAGTTTTACCCTGGCGCAGCGGTTGTGGCTTTTAAGTGTTGAAAGCAACCTGTTCTGATAATACACGTTAGCGGCAGGTGTGATGGCATAACCGGGATAGCCGGGAATGGGCTTTGCGTCATCGTCTATCTTTTCCACGGCAGTACCCGGCAAATTAGCCGACCGGGAGCGGCATGTATAATGATTGTATTCTTTATCGCTTACCCAGGCAATATTGGCTACGGTGCAATTACGGTTATCCCCGCCCCTGAAGATAATGCGGCCATGGCCACAGGGATTGGGGATGAAAATAGTGGCGAGCAGTTTGGCGAGGCCGAGATATTTTTTACCCTCCTTATTTTTCAGCATGATGCAGAGTGATTTTTTTCCAGAGAGATCATAGGGTTTTAGCAGGCGGCCGTGGTGATAACAATGGCCCTGCGGCGTAATGTAATAACCGGGAAAGCCCGGCACTGCAACGGCAGCAGGATCGGCGGGAACAGCTGAGAACGGTATGCTGCCTTTTGGCTTTGGTGGTTTTGCTTTTATCTCCAGTGATTTGCCGGGGAAAAGATTGTGACGGACATACTGCCGGTTGCTGACCCAGCCAATATTATCCACTGAGCAATGGTGATGATTACCGTCTTTAAATATAATGCGGGTGTGGCCATTAGGATTTGGCAGGAAGGTTTCTGCCAGCAGTTTAGCCAGGCCGAGCTCCCTCGTGACTCCGTTTATTTTAATCCTGATTTTGACAGACCGGCCAGGTTTGCAGCTATGTTTTTTTAATTGTCCTTTATAAAACACCTGTCCCTGCGGGGTAATGGTATAAAAGGGATATGCGGGTATAGGAAGCTGAACGGGCAAGGCAAAAGAGGTTTGGGCCGCTGCCCGCTACTTTTTTTGCAGGCAACAGCAATGATGAAATGAGAGCTGTGAATTGGAAAGAAGGACTATGAAACCAGCTTATACCGGGTTGCGCGGCTTTTTGGCCCACTGGGTTTTGAGAAGGTGTAATTCTTTTTGGAGGTAATGAACTTTCATAGTTACAACCGGTTTTATAATAAGATCAAACACTTACCTATGGGTGATTGTGCCGCATACAATCATTGTCCAATTTTACTGCTTACTCATAGGCAAGTATTGAAAACTAAGATTGACACATATGTTATTGACAGGGTCAAAGAAAAAAGACTTGAAAAAAACCTCTCGCAGGCTGACCTCGCCTATGAGTTAGGCATGTCAGTTGGTTTTATCGGAAAGGTTGAAAGCAACAAGTACCCGGCCCACTATAATCTCAAACACTTAAATGACCTTGCCAAAATATTAAAGTGCAGTCCCCAGGAATTTCTTCCGAAGAAACCTTTTTAGTTATTGTTTCTTTTCTCTTGCTAATGTAAGTAATTTTTACACACTTACCTATGGGTGATTAAACTTTTTATAAAAAAATTCGCTGGGTTCAAATAACGATTATGATTTTAGTAATTGTGGAGACGATATATCCGTCGCATTGCCAGTTCGGGAATATGATTGTTGATACCTACGTCCCTCAATATCTGCATAGCCAATAACAATATGCATTTTCTCATTAGCCATGAGGTGAAAGTTGTTACCCAAAAAGATACTTATAACTTCACCCTTTTCTGCTTCTTGCTTACTCATATTTAACGTATAAGGAATATGCGTTTGCAGTCCACCTAAAATAATACCAAAGGCCTTTGAACCTTCATTTTTAAGCAAAATCGCTTTACCTCCACAATCATTTGGAGATTTATAAATTTGGAAATTTGGCCTTATTTCCTCCATCCTGAGTTCACCTTCTTTCAGCTTTCTTATTTTTCTTGGAACTCTTAAAGCTTTCCACCATTTACTTATGGGTAAGGCAAGAATAGCAACAATCAGCCCACCTATTGCCAGCCATTCAGTGAAACCCATTGTTAGCAGTTGAATCTTCATTTTAGTTTTCGTTCCTTGTATACTAATTTATTAATCGGGTCCTTCGAAACTTGTAGCTTGGTAAATTTATAATTTTTTGGTTGACCAGCTAGCCCTTCCTCATCTAAGGCCCCTTACTACTTTTTATTTTTATGCCGACCTTTACATAATTTTCCATGATATAGTCGAAACCTTTCAACTTTTTACCTTAAATAATAAAGTTATCATGAACGCTCAAGATGCTGTAACAGAATTAAAAAGCACAAGAATGTGGAAATGTTTGAATGAACTTAATCCCAAACTTGCCGAGCAATCAGTTAACTTTTTGGATCAAATAGCACCACTTCTCAAAAATATTAAAGTTCATTTTCCTTATTACACAAGACACGATGCGCATCACAGTTACGAGGTACTTCTTCGAATGGAACAAATTTTAGATCATCGATGCTTTCAAAGTCAGATGAAAGAAACCCTTTCCCCGGTAGAGCTATTCTTACTTATTTGTAGTGCATACGGTCATGATTTAGGGATGACCGTCTTTCCGGGAGAGGAGGAAGAGATAAAAAGACAATTTGGGCTTGAAAACAAAGCGAATTGGGAAACAGCTCCTGCACTCCAGCTTTTTTTGCGTAAAAATCACTCCCGACGAGGTGGCAATTATCTTTCATCTAACAATGAAAAACTACAAATTCCGTTAAGCTTGGTGGGACACGTAGATAAACTAATGATGGCACACAATTTATCAATAAATGAGCTGGAAAGTATGTTGGGCCATCATAAAAGACAAGCAGCAGCCAGTCAGGAAATCGATCTTTTGCAACTTGCCTGTATTTTATGCATAGCCGACTCTCTTGAATTCAGTGATACCAGAGTCGTTGACGGTGTTTTAAAAACACTGACGGAAAAAATTCAAACTTCCTCAGATGAGAAATCAATATTGGAGTCTTACCACGAGAATATGAAGCACGTTTGTATTGGCGATAATGTGGCGGTGTCCCAAAAAGATGGCCAAATAATTTTTTCAGGAACATTTAAGAATGCAGATACGCTTCATCTAGCGCATCAAACCGTCGACTTGATTGAGAACTGGATAAGGGATTATTGCGATATTGACTATCAGGCTCCCGTACGAAGGTTAAAATTAAGAAGTGATATGATAGTTCGCTCTTTCAATTTTACCGATGACTTTGTTCGGATTGGCATCAGAATAAAAAAAGAGAACATTATTAACCTCATATCTTCCAACGCAACATGGAAAAACGACCCTGCTCTGGTTGTTCGAGAGTTATTGCAAAACTCGGTGGAAGCTTGCCGGTATCGTCAATTTAACTCCTCCGCGAGAGATAATTACCGACCAGAAATACTAGTGAGCTTTAACCGGCAACAAAAAACTATCCGCATAACCGATAATGGATGCGGCATGACCCGAAGTGTCATATTGAATAATTTCTTGACGGTTGGCAATAGCCGCTCTTTCGAGCCAGGGTACGCGTCAGAAGGGTTTCACAGTTTGTCCCGCTTTGGGATAGGCTTTTGGTCCGTATTCACTATAGCCAATGAGGCAATTATTGAAACCGGTCCATTTGAATATCTAAGAAATCAAATTGTGTCAGAAGTAGACGGTTTAAGATTTGAAGTGTCGATTAACCAATTTAAGGATTACACAGTATTTACCTCTATCAAGAAATCACCTGGTACATCTATAGTGTTACGAATCAAGGACGAAATTTCGGTAAAAGATATTCCACCAAGACTCACCTACTATATTTCGAACTCCGATATACCTATCGTGATAGAAAGTGATCATGAGTCATTCAGTTTGCCTCGAGAAGTCGTTGCCCCGGACATAAAAAATTATTTCCCCAATAAAATGGAGTTGGTTCGTCAATTTGGGATTCAAGCGTTTAAATATGCTTCAGACTATGAAGATGTTGATTTGAAGCTGTTACTTATGTACCGCCTCGACAAAAAAGCAACCTTCCTTACAGATAGCCATAACCAAATATCTATAAGTCAACTTGGCCACCCAAGAAATCCTGAGCATAACAGAGTGGGGGTATGTGGCTTTTTATCGAACTTCGGACCGAACAGTTTTTGTTTTGGGGTTACAAATATTGGGGGCTACAAGGCTAACAAAAAGGATCCTAAAGGCATCTCCTTCACATTAAATCGAAATTCTATTATGGAGAGCCCTGAAAGTATCGCATTTTCCAAACATTTATTTACGGAGATGCATAAAGGATATATAACGTTTTTGAAATCGGTGAATTCGTATTCGATTGAAGAAATCTACAGACTCAATAAAGAATCTCATACACAATCCGGCGACCTCACTACAACATTTAACGCGAATGACCTGCCATTGTTTTTGAAGAACTTTCCGGAGTTAATTGTTTTTAAACTGTACAAGATCGATCGAAATAAATCATTTGAAAATTGCGAAGTTTCATTCTATGATTTAAATAATATACATCGACAAGACAAATTTGTTATAACTGCTAGTACATCTTTAGATTTCTTACCCAGGAATGTGAAGCATGATCAAAAAGCAAGCATGATTTACGATATAGTAAAACCAATTGACAAATTCCAGGGGATGTACTTAATTAGCGAGTCAGGCCATTTTAATATTCTCGATGCACATCAACCGGACGGGTATCTTGAAAGAATAATCGACGTTAGAGTAAATGGTGCTGTCCGACAAATGCATGTTTCAGTTTTACATCTTCAACAGGTCGATTTCTTGCAAAAGAATTCACACTTCCTCGGCTTTACTCGTGGTCATGATTGGGCTGGTTCGATCCGTATCAAAGACATAAAAAACGCAAATTTCATTTTGAATCATCAGGATTTGATCGTCGCCAAAGGCTCGGTGCTTGAAACGGATGTTTTGAATCTATTAAATGAAGGGCAGAATTATAAGCTTTGTTCACTAATTAATCAGCTTGAACTAGCTATACAGGGGTTTCCAAGCGAATTAGTCAAAAAATATTTATAGCCAGATAATTTGAATCATTTATGAAGAAACGATACCCCCGTTCTCTTGAGTCTTCGGCCTTTACTCACCGTTAGGACAAACAAAATTATAGGATGCTATTCAGCTTCAACGAAGCTGTCCTATCACGACAGCAGGGGTTAGTTGGTAGTCAATCCAAAAGAATGGTTTAGCCAATTATTAAATATTCGATTTAAAAAACTCTTCTGCCTCTTTGTCTGCGAAATAAACATAGCAACCTTTCATCCCTCTTGTCATCAGCGTTCTATATGTATTTTTAATTATCGATCGAAGAGTCGCTTTAGCTTCTTCAGGATTTTTTTCAATCAGCTTCTTATATCCAAAAACAGATTTGTCTGATTTTGCTCTTGCTGCCGGATGAGTCAGCACCTTGTTATCCCTCACAATGAGATCTGCACCAACAATTACACCTATATAATCCACTTCCAACCCCTGGCAAGTATGGATACAGCCAATTTCATTTACTGATTCGGGACTTATTATCCAGAGACTGCCATCCGCGGTAAGATTCCACTTCATTTTAAAATCAAATTCAGGAATCACCACATCATAAAGACGTGAGTCTTTTTTACTGTTCCACTCCCAGCAATAGCCTGCAACCATCCGGGATTTATTGTTGATCTTATTTTTTTCAACGATTGCGTCTCTCAATTCCACCGGGGAGGAAAAAATCCTGAAATCATAATCGATTCCTTCCAATGTCGGATTCGCCGTGTCCCTAATCTGCAACGTATGGTCGAGCCAGGCAAGATAACCATCTGATCCATTACAACGAAACTGCGAACTGAGTTCTGTTTCGTAAACCTCAACATCTGCCCTACCCGCCCATTTTTTGATTTCCTGTAATGTACCGATATCATTTAATGTGACCCGCTGGTCCTCGTCAATAAAAAATACAGTACAGCGTGCCGCACTTACCAGTTCCTTAATTTGGTTTTCTCCCAGGTTACTATAAAGTCCTGACTTCGCATTTAACCGGTGTGCCTCATCCACTATTAATGTATCAAATGTATTGGGCTTTGTATTAACGAATCCACCCGAACCTTTAAACAAGTTGGATATCTCACCCTTTTTGAGTGAGCCTGTCAGCTTACTTTCATACACTGCCCGGGGAGCGGCATTTTTGGAAACATATTGCACCACTAAGCCTCTTTTTGTAAGTTCAACCAGTAAATTAACCGCAACTACCGATTTGCCTGTGCCCGGTCCTCCGTTTACAATAAGTACTTTTTTCTTATTCGATGTGGCCTTTTGTGAGAGAGCTAACGCAGTTTCGTAGACTATTTTCTGGTCATCAATCATTACAAATTCCGTATTACCCTTCAACATCGAGACCATACTATCGGCAAGCATTTTTGAAGGACGGATTTTTCCATTCTCGATACGATAAAGTATTTTGCTCGTGTCGCCATATTTCACATACTGCTTAATAAAATCCCTCAATTTAGCAGCGTCGCCTTTTAAAAAAACCGGCGCTTTTTGAATGTGTTCCTTGTAATGATCATTGGTCATTACATCATCAGGTACATAGTTATGGAGATAAGCACAGGGCTGAAGATTGATCTTATCTTCCGCTACTGTTGCATTAAAATTATATAAAAGGCTTGCATATGACCAGGCTTGATAAGACGGGTGGGTAAACTCTCCAAAATGTTTCCCGACCCGGGTATTTACAATAGCATCTTTGGTAGAAAGAGTGGCCTCGGACCAGCGTTTTAGTTCGACGATGACGCAATATTCTATATTATTCTCGCCGCTGCCGGTTAAAATGAAATCGACTCGTTTTCCTGATTGGGGAAGTTGGTATTCTATGGCAACGCCGCAATTGTCCGGTATTCCATCATCCCGCAATACTCTTTCCATGTATTGCATGGATTCCCGCCAGGAACTGATTTCATTTGCGGCCGTTGATCTATTGAGGTGCTTTTTAAAAAAGTCTAAAATTTTGGTTTCGATCCTATCTTCAAAAACATCATCCCTGAAATCAGACTTGGTGGCGTGATAAACAATCATGAGCTAGAGTTCGTTATATTTTTTTGCGTTGCCTTTTGCTTTGTCAACCGGATATTTTACGGCATTTGTATTTAGCTTTTCTAAAACTATCTCTTTTACATTGAACTGGTGTTTATGTGCTAACAAAAAAGCAAAAGTGAAAACATCGGCCAACTCTTGTTTTACTTTTTCAACATTTACCTCTTCAGCATTTTTCCAAAGAAAAAGTTCGTTCAACTCCGCCGCTTCAATGGATATTGCTAAAGCAAGATCCTTTGAGTTATGAAACTGTTCCCAATCTCTTTCATCCCTGAACTTAGTTATCGCTGAAGTAATTGCTTCTATGCTATCCATAACAATTAATTATACCCACAAAATAAGTAAAGCTGAACAGAATAACCGAGTACATATTTTAAAAAGGTGTTGAAAACCGATAGTAGATATTTCATCAATGGTATGTTCCCGCGGAACACCTTGTGGGTAGAATAGCATTCAGGGGTTGGGCGGCGTTCCGTAGGAACGCCTTGTGCTTGTATTAAGAATTTTGATGATGGCACAAAACGTTCCGATGGAACGTTGGGAAATGTTTGTTCTTATGGTGCTACCAACAAGATGTCCCGATGGGACAAGGAAGATTTTCGAAATATGCCGATACTTCGACTCTTCGACAAGCTCAGAGCTCAGTAGCGAACAGACCCTGAAGAGTGCCCTTCGTCAAGCTCAGGGTAAACTGCAACAGGCGATGATCCTTCGACTTCGCTCAGGGCAGCAATGCAGCTGGTTAAATAAAAACTCTTATAAAAAACAAAGACCTGCCAATAAATATCAGCAGGTCTTTTCATTCCCGAAGTCCTAGCGATTTGTTAAAAACCTCTAATTGGTTGATATATAATAAGTAATGGATTCATACCTCTTCAAAAGATTTGCCCCGGTGCTGCAGCCACAAGGCGGAAAACTTCATCCCGATGCCTCCAGGTGCATTCAGCACAGCTACTCCCCCTGGCGAGACCATGCTTATTTCTTTTGTTGTGATAGCCAGGTTATCAATGACCCAAATTCCTCGTACGACAATGCATTGGCCAAACCGGCCGGCATCATTGAAGCCGGCAACTCTTTACGTGCCTGTATATCTTTTGTATTGATCGCATGAACTTTCCCTGCAATGTCGCGCAACATGATTCTGCCGGCTGATTCATCCGTAACAAAGCCGGTTACCGTTTTAGCATCTTTGGTAGTAATAACTACCGTTGCAAAACCCTGGGATATCGAGGCATTCGGTTTAAGAATAGATTCAGCGATTTGCTTCCGGTTCATAATCGAACCCACTTGTCCCATAAAAGGACCTTTCAGTGTTTCCTCCTTTTTTATACTATGGCAAGCGATGCAGCCCTGCTGAACAAACAAATTTTTCCCGATAGCCGGATCGCCCTTTATCTTATCCATCGCCAGCATAATATCCTCGATAGAAGATTGCCCGATCTGCCCTTTTTTGCTTTTAATTTTTTCAAAGTCAACCTTAGCTTCATCCTCCGCCGGATTTTCTTCTTTGTCTTCACCGCCAAATTGGGCGATGCCCATGCGCAGTTTACCATTCAGGCCGGCAAAGAATTGTTTGCCTGCTGCATTTGATTTATTCCATTCCTGTTCCAGGAATGATTTTATCATTCCCGATGCCGCCCATGTTGCAGGTTTGTAAAAAGGTCCATGACCATCCGGTCTTGTACTCCACCAGGTAGAGCCATCATACGGCGTTTCCCTATTGTACAATCGCCCCAGCGTAGCAAGAATTTTAGTTTTTAATTCTTTATCCGGGGATTGATTGTAAGCCGCCATTAAACCTTCTACTGCCTTCTGATCATACATATACCGCAACGCCCATAGTGCCAGTGTTGAATTGGGAGAATTGATAGCAGCGACACATTCATCTACAGCATTCAATTGTACCAACGCCTTTACAGCCAGGTGCGCCGGAATAATTTCTGTATTCGGCGTTGCATGCGGTCCTTCTGTTCCTTTGGGAGGAGCAACGAAGGATGCAGGCACCTGCACCTGCAACAATTCTTTCGCTGCTTCCATCCGGCCAAGTCTTCCCAGCCCAATAATGGAGGCCACCTGCACCCGTGATGAGGCCGTGTCTTTCAAGCCCCGGATAAAAGGCTCAACAGGTACCGCGGCTGAAAATGGTTTTCGATCCGCCAATGCACGTAATGCAAATTCTTTTACCGGTTCATCGGTACAGAGTTGAACAAGATTTTTAATCCCTTCCTTTCCTGTGACCTGGGCATACGTATAGATAGCTGCCACACGGGCAAACAAAGGAATGTCTTTATCTGTCGCTACATTCCATGCAGCGGTCGCCACTTTTTTGGCAGGACGGGTAAGTAATTCCTGTTGCGCACTCAGCCTGGCTACAGCGCCTTCAGCTTTTAATAAAGCGGCTAATTCTTTAACAGATGAAGATTTCAAATCGGGGAACTGCTGATACTGCCAATTTTTGGGTACAGCCCGAACGACAAAACCTTTGCCCGGATCGCCTGAATAACCAGCGCCATCCCAGGCGGAAAGGTATAGCCGGCCAGAACCATCCACGTCCAGGTCGGTTACCTGTGGCAGTTTGAAAAAGTCTTCCTCTTTCTGTATAAAGCTTCCACGGGAAGGAGTGACCCGGTGAATATACACTTCATTTCGTCCCCAATCCGCCATCATCGGAACATGATTGAATTTTTCAGGCCATGATGGATCATCCATAAATAATGACCCTGTTCCTGAACCGCCTCCTAAATCAACCATCGCAGGAATAATTTCTTCCGTGAAATGTTTAAATAAAACCGGGTAACCATATTCACCGGACTGTATATGATGAGAGAACCGGATATTCCATCCACCACCGTCATTGGTATTATCCCGTGTGAAAATGTTCATGTACGGATCAATCGCCACGTCATAAATATTTCTTGTACCGTGTGAAAAGATTTCCATCTCCGTTCCATCCGGCCTTACTCTTACTATACCTCCTCCATGCATGGTTAATTTTTTTCCGTCACGATCCACTGCCTGATGAAAACCAAAGTCTCCAACCGCAATATAGATCCAGCCATCAATACCCATGCGGATACCATTAGTGGCGTGGTCAGTACCGCGGCTCTGGAGGTAAACCGGGTTACTAATATGCTCGATCAATGGACTGGACGGGCCGTCAGCAACACCGTCCTGATTTTTATCTTCAAAAACAACCAGGTTCATACCGGTAGCCAGGGTATCGGTGAACACCGTATGCAAAACATACAATTTGTCACCGATTGGCAACAGACCGCGGGGATTATCTACCGCGGCATATTCCGTATGGCTATCTGCGATACCATCGTTATTACAATCCGATAACTTTACGATCATTCCTTTGCCGGGCTTTTTGCCCAGGGAACCCATCATATCTACTCCGACATACACTTCTCCTGTGGCTGCTACTGCAAGACAAGCGGGGCTGGGTACAAGCTGAGGTCCCGCAAAGGCGGTCACCTTTAACTCTTCCGGCCAGTTGAGGGATTTACCAATGGAATCAATGGATATTGTTGGTTTGGCGGGTTCACAACGCTGCATGCTATTCTTACAGCCAGCTAATAACAGGAACGCAGAGGCGAATATGAGCGTATATTTTATCATCGTGTTTTGTTTACTATAAAAACTTGAAAATTATAACTTATTATGACAGCGTGATATTTATTTCCTAATTAACCAGGTGATGTTGATGCGCTAAGGAAATGGTGGGTCATCACTTTTATTTAGTTTAATACTGAAGTATTGATTGGTGATTTCTGATTTGTCTTTTTATGTTTGGCTGTTCTATTATTTGGGATGCCATCGTTACCCGGGTAAGAAAATATCTTCAATAATCTTTGCATCCGTTTTAACCGCCGACACCGGCATTTGATTTAACTTGATTACAGGCCGTCCTAAACCTTCCATCGCATTGTGTTTTATAATTACTTTTTTGCAGGCCGTTAACTGAACAACAGGTTTTGAAGTTACTGCGCCTGTGAAGTTGGTGGGCACAATGGTATTGTTTGCGAATACCAGCCCCTCTGTGCTGCGGGCTGTTAACAACGGCATGGCATACACTTTAAACAAATTGTTTTCAATGCGTATGTTTTTATGTACAAAATATCCTTTGAGCAGTTCATGATTTTCGGGAACAATTTGAATGGCACCACTGCCTGAATTATAACCACATTCTTCAAATGTATTATTCCGAATGGTTACATCCTGCACAGCTCCTGATTCGAACCAGCTTGCCGCATCGTTGGCAATTAAAATGGGATACATGCCGGTCCGATAAAATGTATTGTTTTGTATAAGCGCTTTTCTGCGGGTGGTAAGAAGCAATCCCCTTGTATTCGTTCGTTCAAATCTGCTGTTCCGGATAATTACTTCGGGTGTCCATGCCAGGTTTTCAATACAAAGACCGGCATTCACAAATGAAGGCATTGTTCCGTCTACTTCAATTTCCATTTCCCGCCTGTTAACGAGTTTTGCCGATTTCAGTTTTGCAGTTCCTAAAGGCATCAATGTTTTAGGGTTAACAAATGCAATACTGTCGCCGGCAAAAAAAGCATCGAAGCCATAGGTTTGATGATGCATGAAACGAACTTTCAATTTTTGCGCATCAACTGCTGTTATTTGTAAATGGGTGCCATGTACATTCACAGGGTCATCATGTGAACCCGATGTAAAACAACTATCGATCTTAACCAATCCCCTGCATCCCGAGAAATGAAAACAATCGGCAAAAGCTGCAATGATGCGTCCTGAATTTTCACGGGGTGCTACCGTCACTTTCAACAAAGAAATGTTTTCCGAAAACTGCGAAACAATTCCCAACCCGTGCATGAAATGCATGTTTATATTTTCAAGCTGAATGTTTTTACTGAGATGAATAAAACCTCCGCAATTATCCCTGTAAGGATCTCTTACCGTAAGTATATCACCCGGACTAAACTTATTCTTTGAAAAATCCCCTTCGAAACGTACACGAAAAGGGCTGAGCTGAACAGCCTTGCTTTCAAGAAATGGTTTGAAGCTGCTGTAATGAAGCGTGTTGTTCCCCGGTTTAAAAAGAATGGTATGATGTGATATGGTTTTCCAACCTTCTCCATAAAAAATTATCCGTCCATTGTCGATCGCATATTTTGAATCGGGATGTATTTCTGTTTCAACAATGTTATCTGCAACTGATTTAATGGTCAGCTCTGACATGGTGGGCCGTTCATAATCGAACCGGATATTCCTGATCTTAACATTGCTGCTGTTGAGTATGGCAAATGAAATCATCTTGCCGTGAAGAACGACCAGTGTATTATTACCATCGAGTGTTAAGTTTCTACAATCTTCAAAGAGCAATGCAATGTTCTTTACTTTCGACAATGTATCATCCTCGGTAGAATTGGAAATGTAAAGTTCCCGCTTCACCGACCCTTCCGGCCAAATATCAATGCGTCCTCCGGGCAATAACAGAACAACATCATCCTTTGCTTTACAAGCTGCAATGGCTTTTTCCAGTGCAGTTGCTGCATTTTCAAAACTATTTGCTTTTACGCCATAATCAGCTGCATGTATGATTGTTTGACTCAAAGCACTTGCTACCGTTGTAAGCAGAAAAAACAGCACTATGTACTTTCTTATTGACCACATGATTTTATAAACATTTTTAATAGCTTACTCAAAAGCAAACAGGAAGGCTTGCCATCGAAACAATTTTTTACCCGTTCACCACAAACCAGGAGAATCCTTCTGCCGGAATAGTTACATCGAGCATGATCTCCTGCTGATTATTTAACTCATATTGTTTGATCTCTCCTTTTTCATTGATGAGTTTCGCCTTATTTTTTATACCCGTGTAATATAACGGCAGTTTAAACTGCTTGCTGATTGTTTTTTCCGTTGGATTAAAAATAATCAGCATCCCTTTTTCTTCAATAAATGGGTTAACATGAAACATTGCATCCAAATCACGACCGGTTGGTCTTGCGATATGAATAATATCGGAGGTAAGAATGGCCCGGTGCTGCTTGAACCACTTAATCCATTTATCAACCATCGCTTTTGTTTCAGGAGTATCATACAACCTGCGTCCTCTTAATGTAAACTGGCAACCACTTGCCAAATGCTGAAACAACCCCACTTCATAGCGATCAATATTTTTATTAAGCGGCTCCAACCCCACCCTTGGGTCATTGGTATAGAAGCCAACCAGTTGCAAACTCATCCAACCCATTGTTGGCGTTTTGTGCCAGGTGCCATCATAAATATACTGCCGGCCCAATAATAATTGTTGTTGCGGCGTAAGGTTGGCGCTGGCCTCACGATAACCCATACCCGTAGCAGCCTGACCGTTTAAAAAATACCAGTCGGGAATTGGTACATACATATTTCTTCTTTGCAGTTCATGCAAAACTTCTACCTGTGTTTTCCATTGTTCCCATTGCGAATCGAACATCCCCTTATGATGCGCATGATTGGTTGCAGCACAAACATCACCATGATAAGGGCCATCCATATTATAGGTCATCAAACCGGTTGCATCAAAGAACTTCCACATCTTCGGATAATAAACATCCTTCCACCTGCTGGCAATACATACACTCTGACCAAACAAACTTCCGGGTTTATCGGTAAGCGGATCAATACAATCATACTCAGCACCTCTTCCCCGTGATGCCACCTGCAATTCATATCCACCCAGTACAATGCCCTTTGTTTTTGCAAAGCCTGCAATCTCTTTCCAGAGCGACACATACGCTGTATCAAGGTTATCATGTGAAATACCCGGCCATGCCTGGATATCCAAACGTTCAAAACCAAGTTCGCCCATTTGGGTAATAAAATTTTTCAACTCTGTACGATCATGAGAAGTAATGCCGCCTGTAATCAACGACTCTGTTACCTGTGGTGCCAGCTTACGGTACATCCGGCGATGTGCCAAACTTTGCCGCTCACGATCATCGCTATCCTGCAGCAATTCAAAAGTGGTGAAAGAAGTAAAGGTTCCATTCGGTAGCACCGTTTCTGATGGCCCCATTGGCACACGGCTTACCAATAAGCTGTGATGAGGGAAACCGAGGAACTTATCTTCGGCCTGGTTGTGCGATGCCCATGTATTGTATTCCGCATCTACCCGCCAAGTAGTTGTAGAACTTCCTACCTGGTAAGCAGGCGGGGTGCCTTTGTAATGCATCAACGCACTGCCTTCAACATCGGCATTCGCTAACGCAAATGAATAATCGCTTTCAACATGTATGCGTTTTACCTGGTCCTGGTTAACAGCCAGCACTTCACATTCCGTTTCACGCACTACAAATGCCTGGTTTGATTTGTTATCAACCGTCATCCATTTCGCAATAACCGGCATGCCTTCATACAACTCATAATGAATATCGATTGATACGGTGTTTTTCCAATCGCCTTTGCTTAGGGGTGCCTGGTAATGCATAACCATGTGAAGACCTTTAGGTGGCCACTCGATATGTACTGCATTGTATTTCTGCTGCCAGGGATAACGGGCCTGCGGTTTTTTCAATTCAAGTCCGGCAAAACGAAACGCCGATGGTTCTGCCATCATATCTTTATACCAGCCTTCAAGCAGGTACGATTTTTCCGGTTGGCCGCTAAGTCCACCAACATTATACCATGTACTGTCAATCATTACTCTTGCCTCAGGTTTAATAGCACGCAAAAATTCAGCATCGTCCAAATGATTTTTAAAACTTACACAAGCCAGGTTATCGGCTATATAAAATTCACGGCTTATCAAACCGTTGGTGAGTAAAAGTTTTGCAGTAAGTCCGTCAGCACCGGGTTGTAAAAGTGCCTGTACTGCTGTGTTCACTTTATTAATAAGCCAATCGGGAGCAGTACCTGTTGCAGGGAATTGTGTTACTTGCTTTATTTGTTGATTCTTCAGTAATGAAGCAAGCAATGCTTTCTGTTGCTCCGTAGCCTGCTGTTGTTTTTGAGCAATCTGTTTCGGATTGTACAAGAGAAACCTGGCTGCATCAAACTTTGTAGCCTTCCAGTTGCTCAGGCGCACTTCATATACTAATCCACGAAACGAATTGACTCTGCCTGCAGCACCAATCGAAAATCCAGCAACGTTCTCCCCTGATGGCTTAAATACATTTTTCTTCTGGCCGTTTATGTAGACCGTACCGCTCTTACCATCACTAACCAATGCGATATGTGTCCATTCACCAGGCTGTATCGCTGCAAGAGGAGTTGTTACTTCAACACCGTCAACAAGCAATACCCAGTTAAATCCTTTTTGTGCAAGTTGGAACCCCTTTTTTCCATTGCCGAGCGTTGCTACTGTAGCAAACACAGGCGCCGGATCATTGGCGCCCTGTCTTGCGTTGGCCTGCAGCCACAGCTCCAGTATAAAAGGAGAATCCGCAATCGCAAAACTATCCTTCGATGTATAAGCAGCGTTGTCTTTTAACAGAATGGATCCTTCCCCATTTAATTTCTCATCGGCAGGAGCATCAGCAAAGAAAACAGGCTGGCCCGATTTTTTTAATTGATTCGTTCCGTTTACACTGAATATTTTATCCGGGCCATTAGCATATGTTACCGCACCGGCCCGACCAAAGTTGTAATGCAATATCACCTGGTGCTGTCCCCATAAGGACAAAGACAAAAAAACAGCAGCTATACAAAGGACCGGTCTTACTAAAAATCGGAAAAATTGCAACATATGATACTAAGTTTAGATTTGACGATACTCTTCTATTTTATTTAGTGCTCCCATTTTGTATTCCTATGCAGGCATATTTCACCTATGGTTAGAAAACTTTTTCAAAATGCTTTTTTCGCTACAGGTTGTTGCAGGATTTTCGCCGCCTCGGTGTCTTCGTATTGGTTCACCAGTTCAGCCAATTGCTTTGTTAGCTTGTTTGTTATTTTTTCATAGCCTTTTCCGCCAAATACATTCCTCATTTCAGCGGGGTCCTGCTGCAAATCGTAGAGTTCCCAACTTTCCACCCTTTTATAAAACCGGATGAGTTTGTACCTGCCGGTGCTGATGCCGAAATGAGGAGACACAGCATGCTCGCCATTTTCATAATAATGATAATAGAGCGCCTTTCTTCCTTTTGCCTTTTTACCTGTAAATTGAGGAAGAAAGGATTTGCCCTGGATATCTTTTGGAATGTTTACGCCGGCTGCATCCAGTATAGTGGGCGCTATATCGAGGTTCATCACCATGTTGATATTCACGGTACCGGGTTTCACCACGCCTGGATACCTCATGATCATTGGCGTACGGAATGATTCTTCGTACATAAAACGTTTGTCGAACCAGCCATGCTCGCCCATGTAAAAACCCTGGTCGGAAACATAGATTACAATCGTATTATTGGTCAGCTTATGTTTATCGAGATAATCAAGTGTGCGGCCAATATTTCTATCGAGTGATGTTGCCGTAGCTAAATAATCCCGAATGTAACGCTGGTATTTCCATTCGTCAAGCGCTTTGCCACTGAGGTTGCGCTTTTTCAAATCCTCATAAATGGGTTGGTAGCAGGCGTCAAATTTTGCTCTTTGCGCTGCATTCATTCTTGTAATGTTGCCATCTTTTATTTCGCCATCAAACATTTTTAAATCATAACCCATTCGCATGGTTTTGGCAATGGTCATATCCTGCACGGCAGCGGCTTCCCTGCCGTTGTAGTTGTCGTAAAAATTTTCGGGCAAGGAAAAAGTTGTGTTATCGAACAGCCCCATGTATGTTGTATCAGGCATCCAGGTACGGTGGGTGTTTTTATGACCAACTACCAGGCAAAAAGGTTTGGACGGATCTCTTTTATCCAACCAGTTTTCTGCTACATCTTCCACTACATTGGCAACATATCCTTCAAATTTTTTCCGGCTTCCATCCATCATCAAAAAATCAGGGTTGTAATAGCTGCCTTGCCCAGGCAGTATTTGCCAATAAGAAAAACCCCGGGGCTGTGTTTCCAAATGCCATTTGCCAATCCAGGCGGTTTGATAGCCTGCATTGCTCAATTCTTTGATAAATGTATTCTGCGAACCATCGAAGCGTGAGCTTTCATTGTCTTTAAATCCATTTTTATGGCTGTACTTTCCGGTTAATAGTACTGCACGACTGGGCCCGCAAATGGAATTCGTGACATAAGCTTTTTTAAAAAGCACCCCTTCATTGGCAATACGGTCAATGTTGGGGGTTTGCATCAACTTACTGCCATAGGCGCTGATGGCCTGGTAAGCATGGTCATCTGAAACGATGATGACGATATTGGGCCGTTGCTGCGCATAGGCCGTAATATGGAGACTTGTAACCAATAAGGCGAAAAGTAATTGCTTATTTCTTATCATTTCTTTTTTTTTGAACTCCGAAATTTAGGGACCACTACTGACTTATTAATGAATGCGATTATAAAATTTTGATGCTAAAACCAGATGCCGCCTATGGTACCAGCGTCTGAATTTTATCATTAGGTAAAATACAATTGAACACTTTTACCTGGTCGATATATCCTTTAAATGCATTTTTCTTATCGCCGATAAACTGAAGCGGGAAAAACAGGGTTTGCACTTTTGCTGTTTGTTTTCCATTTGCAAAGCTGCGTTTCGCTCCAGCCAAACGTTCTTTCAACAGGCCGTTTACATATAAACTGGTGCCTTTGTTATCGCCGGTAATAACAATATGGCTCCATTGCATTTCGGGTACTTTATAATCGAATTTGTAGTGATAACCTTCTCTTGAAAAACCGAGCATACCGGTATTTTGCTGTTTTAATTTTACCACGGCATCTTTCGATGAAAACAGTACAGCATCATCAGCATTGTTTGCAGATGGGAAGAGGGAAAAACTGATTGTATAACCATACCCAATACCAATAAAAGGTGTTTGGATAAAACTATTTCCACCCTTTAACTGAAGCGCCTGTTTTGAAACATCAATGTTTGCATTACTGAATGCAAGGATATTCTTTGCTTCTATTTTTTTGTTGTGTTCGTCAAAGTTATAATTCAATACAAGTGAGTCTTTGCCGTTGATCTTTCCCATCATATTCAACCCGGGCCCTTCTCCCAAACTTTTGCTTCGATCAATAAATGTTTCATACGACAATACCGTATCTGCCCCACCCCACATTTTTTGCGACAATACCTGCATAGCAGGAAACACCCGGTGATGCACATCTTTCTCCGTAATACCATTGCCTACATGATCGTTCCATACTGCAAACGAACCGCCTCTGATTTTTGGATCATCGGCGGCAAATGTGTCTTTCCCAACCATATTGGGTGTCCATTGCTGATAAATTTTTTTTGTGTTAAGATAATCGTAGTAATAACCTGCGGCAGGTACTAGATACAACCAGCCATCGGGTGTACTGATACCATCGTAGCCCAGTTTTGCCATTTCCTTTGGTTCTGCATAGCCATTGTACCACCAATTCATCGTTACGTTTTCAGATTTTACGGGAGTGGTTCCCTGTGCATGTGTAAGAGCCCCCCACATTCGTACTTTCTTGCCATAACGCTCCACAAAGCGAATATAATGATCAGTAAAGGCCCTGAATTTCTCTGCTTCTTTTTTTGCATACTCATCTGTTCCAATATGTACTTCTTTTCCAATAAACACCGGGTTGGGTCCTTCGAGGTATTCTTTAAACACGTTGTCAATAACGGTATAAGTAAGCGGATTGTACAGGTCGAGATGATCCATTCCGTAATCTTTACTACCAATTCCGGGCACCGCCTTACTGAACGCCAGCGAGTGGGCAGGCACATCTATTTCAGGAATGATGTTAACGCCATACAGTTTCGCCATCTGCTGCAACGCAATAAATTCATTTTTACTATAGCTGCCGTCTTTAGCTGTAAGATTGGGATAGGTTTTGTTTTCAAGACGAAACGCACCGTAAGTACTATCCCAGTTATCGCCAAAAAAACCTTTAAAGCCATTATCGTTTAAATGAATATGAAAATCGTTCATCTTGTAATAAGACATGAACTTTACATAATTCCTTAAGAAATCCATTGAAAAAAACTTTCGACCGCAATCAAGTACAAATCCCCTCACTGCATATTGAGGATAATCGTTGCAATTCCCTTTGGGAATAGCCCTGTGTTCTTTATCCTGTTCCAATATTTGCAACAACGTTCGTGTGGCCCAGAAAGCACCTGTTGCTTCCCTTGCATCAATGGTAATTATATCGTTAACGGTCAGGCTATACCCCTCTTTGTGACGGGTGGTATCTTTTGTATGAAGTGTAAAGTAAATATCACCAATGTTTGGCCTACCAGTTCTTACTGCAAACTGCTGATTAGGTCGCACTAACTTCAGGTCTTCCAGAAATGTTTTTGCTACCGGCAACAATTCGCCAGTGAAAGACGGGTCTACCACCAAACCTGTTTTGTTCTTCAAGATGAACGTTCCTGTTGTACCATGCCACTCCCGTAAAGCAGGAATAACAAACGGAGTTGGATTAATTGCTGATTGTGCAATGCCTGTGACTACTACAGCTATTTGGCAAATGATCATGAACAATGCTTGCCGGAAGTTTCTGGTTTTTATCATGATATAAATAATCGTTAGGAATCTCAGGGGACGGAAAAATTTTCTATTGCTGTTTTATTTTTCCACTTGCAGTAATATAAACCCGTCTTGTTTCACCGGCTTTCACGTTTACTTTCGGCCAACGTATAAAGGCTGTGTAATCGAGTGCTTTTAATGCTTGACGACTTGTTTCAGCAAAAACAGAAACACTTGCCTCAAACTGTGTTGGGTTTTTCAGCAACAGCGTCATTCCTTTCGCATCCTGCTTTACCAGTTTTGCTTCTACATGGTCAAACACATATACTTTTTTCTTGTCGGTTTGTACATATATACCCGGTAGTTCCAATCCCATGAGCATACCATTGGTTTCCGTCCATGAGTTGCGGGTGTTAATGAAATTGCCAATGCTTTCTTTTCCTTCTGCATCGCTGGGTTGTATACGTTCCATACTCGAGCCAACAAGATTATTCGTTGTTATATGATGCGGCGGTATGTTTACCGCTTCTGCGTGTGCATGCTGAATATCCCTTATTAAATCGGCATACAATTGATTACCTGTTGCCCGATAGAGTTTAAACAAATAATCGCCTGATGCTGTACAGATGCCCGGTGCTGCATGTTTGTTTTGAATACTTGCCCAAACGGCACCAGCCATTTTACTTTGCAGTTTTCCAATCTGGCTATTGGCAGGAAAAACAGGATCGTAGGAAATCGTCCATGTAGCGCAAAGCGCTGCCTGCACTTCTGCTTTTTGTAACCAGGTTCTATCGTTTGTATAATAGTACAGTGCCATTAATGATTCTAAAAATCCAAAAGCCGATTCTGAATTTGCATCCATCGAAATATCACCACAATCGCCACCGGTGAGTCCCTGCTTTACCACATCTCTAGTGTAATAATAGTTAGCGGCATCTTTTGCTGTCTGCAACCATTTCGGTTGTTTAAAATAGTTAGATGCAATCGCCAAGCCTGCGGGTGCAATAGCTCCTGCTGTTGAATTGAATACGGCTATTTCACCAGTTTCGGGTGCAATAAACTGTCCAAACTCACCATGCTTTTTCCAGGTGTTAGCAAAAGCTGTTGCCAGTTTTTTTGCAGCATCTTCCCATTCCGGTTTTATCATATTGCCATACCCTTGCGCTTTGAAGAGCAACAAATGTTTCATTAACCAAAGCAACGCATCGCTGTTTTTTCGCACCATAGCCTGCAAGGCCGGAAAATCGGGATGCATTTCTTCCGGACGCAATTCACCATTTGCCGTAATGCCGCCATAAAAATATCCGCTCTTTCCCTGTAATTTACTTACTACGAAATCAAGTTCGGCGCTCACACGATTGCGCTCTTTTTCGTTATTAAGCGCCAGCATGGGATAACTGTTCATCATGCCACTTACCCAGCCCAATTGAAAATCTTTATTGTTTTCGGGTGTGTAATAGCTGCCCACCGGAACGGTTACAAAATTATTGCTGCAAATAGTGGTTGCCAGTTCCAACTGCTTACTCATCGGCAACTGGTTACGTGGTTGGTTGGAGCCCATAAATCCTTTTCGAACCTTCATAAATTTTGTAAGCAGATCAGGAATGTTTTTTGCATCCGACACATATATCCTGAATTTCAAGTTTACTTCATCACCTGCTTTCCAATCAACTGCCTTGTCACCACTCTTGTGAAAATCGCCAAATCCAGGTGCCAGTTTTCGCATAGCCGGTACCGATAGGGAAAAGCTGCAACTATCCTGCGCTGCATTTTCTGTTATTGTCATTCCATGGTTGCCCCATTTCGACTGCTGATCTGTCAATACAATAAATCCTTTTTTTGCAGCAGGTGAATAAAAGCACATGGCGGGTGTAGCAGCATTGCCTGTTTGTAATTCCACCAACGATGCTTTGCCCTGTTCAATTGCAAGGCGTGGATTGTTGGAAATGGTAAGCGGCACTTTTGGATTATAGTACATATCCTTTGTGTAAGCAGGATTGTACGACGTCCCAATGGAATGATAACGGTTTCCATTATACACAATAGCAGGCACCATTACATAATTATCCCTGCTCCATTTACTGAAATCAAAAGAAACGGACAAGACAGTAGAAAGTGAAACGCCTTCTGTTAATTTAAAACTTGCCGTTACATCAAGGGCCTCCGGATGGCTGGCAACGGCTTTTGCATGCAATTGCATGTTCCAGTTATCGAATGTGAGCTGTGGAGCATTTTTCGCAAGAACAAATTTATCTTCAGGATTAATGCCTTCGTATTTTCTTACTCCTAACTGAATGGTTCCGCTGATAGCTTTTAATGCGTTGTTAACTTCGTTAAAAGACTGAGCATATACAACCTGCGAAATAAAACTGCAGGACAAAACAAGCAATAAAAATTTATACATTCTTACCATTTTTATATTAATGATCTTAACAACCACTCTTTGTTATATTTTTTCTGCTTTGCCAATTACCGGTACTACCAGTTCCAGTTTCACTTTTTCATTTCCTGTATGTAAAGCCTGCACCTTGAAACTGCTTTGTCCTTTGCTTATTTTTAATTGCTGTGCCAGGGGAATTTGTTCCAGCATTTTCCGTCCCTGATTAGTCACATACAGTTTGCCATTCTTGTAGATCACATATTGTCCTGCTGCTATTTTTCTATCAATGATAATTTCCGCACCGCTCCCTGTGATTATCTTTAAACCGGTAATACTTGAGTCTTTAGGTGCGTACACTTTAACAGCAAATTCCAATGCCTGTTCATCAAATTCGTTATGCAACTGCACCTGCATACCGGCAGCACTGTAAGGCATATCCCTGAAACGATTTTCTTTTAGCGGGTAAAGGTTAAATGATCTTGCACCGGTTTGTTCCAGATGAAACTTATAATCCAGGTCTTTCAATCTTTCTTTATGCGCTTTGGTAAATACCTGTGCAACACGGGCATCTTCCCATGCACGCAAAGCCTTGAAGATTGTTTCCTTCTCTGCACTTGCTTCTACTGTTTGCTGGCTAAGCCCCAGCATGTACAATGCATCCCATCCTATTGATTTTGCCTGCAGGTTTTCCGCATCATACACACTCCAGTCTACCTGGTAACTCTGTATACCAAAGGTGGCAGGCAAATAACTGCTTTCGAAAACATAACGCATGTCTTTGCCTTCGATACCCCATTTATTAAGTACCGGGCTAAACATATGATCGCCGCCACCCACATTGCAAACACTCATATAATGCCAACTGCCTTCACCAACTGCACTACCCATTACCCGCAGGTATTTGCCACCATTCTTTTTATAACTGTCAAACAATTTTCTGAAAAAACGTTTAAACGAATATTGTCCATGTCCCTGGTACATGCAGCTTTCCAGTCCATCGAAATCAATATAATCCATTCCGCCTTCGATTAACCATTTGCCGTAATAATCGGCATACACTTCCTGCAGGTTCATATCGGGTGCAAAGCCACGGTAACAGTTGGGTTGTAGTTTTACAATCGTTATGCCTGCTTTATATGCTGCACGTGCAGTATTGTGAAATCCTCTTTTTACATTTAAAAATCTATACGGTTTAGTCGTGCTGATTCCATTGTATTCAATCAGCTCCTTTCCGATCTTCAACACATTGGTATGATTGCCTTCCCATCCGCCAAACTCGTTGAAGTATGCCGTATCTGCCACGGTAATAATCGTATCAGTTTCCGATAAATCTTTTGTAAGGATAGTGCGTTGCATAATGGCCAAACTATCACTTGGCACCGGCGATACATCACTGGTACCTGGTTGTAGAAATTCGCAAAGTGTATGCAATCCATAACGAATGCCTTCCTTCTGCATGATAGCTCCATATTGAGGAACAGTAAGCGAAGCCGAACCACGGAAGTTGATCTTACGCTTACCCCAACGATCGGCAGGGTTTGGATAATACTCACCATAACCTTCATCCTGCACTCCTTTCATGTTGAGTTGCTTTGCATAGCTAACTAAACTATCGTGTGCGCCCCACCAGGCAATATCCGGACGATAGGCACCGGGATCTTTGATCCATTTACCATCTATTTCCGGATGTGGCAACCCTTCATTCAACACAATTTTTTCAATTGTTTTTAATCCCAATGAATCGGGACACGCATAGAAAGCAACAGTCGAACCGACAAAATGTGCATTGGCAGGAACCACTAACTGGTAACGTGATGAATTGGCTTTACCATCCAATCCTTCGGGATAGGCAGGGAAACGAATTATTTGTTCTTTTCTTCGATCCCTTGCATGCATGCTGATGGAAGAGCCAAAAGCCGGTTCCAGTATTGCACCATTTCCATAATTCATGCGGAAGTATTCTTCGGGCTGCGAATAAAAAGCCACGTCGCTGATACCATCACCGCCAATGCTGAACACTTGCCCTTCTTTCAAATGCGGTGGCAATGGATATTTCTTCGGATCAGGAGAATGAATAAAATAATACATGAACGACATATCACCATCAGTAGGCGGACCGCTGGTTGTATTATCATCCAACCCCAACAATCCAATGGCAAAATCATCGTTGCGTACAACACCAATAACATCACCAATAATTTTGGAGATATTGGTTTTATAAGGACCCCACACGATATTATCCACTTCACTTTGCTTTGTTAACGATAGTAATTGCAGGCGCAGGTATTGCTGTTTTTGTTCAGCTTTAATGCTGGCTATAGCTCCATTTGAATAGGTTAAAACAATTTCTTTCTTTGCTAAATTGTAAACTGCTTTTACCGGAAGGATATATTTTTTGTTTGCTTCCAGGCTCATCAATGCCGATGACATACCCTTAGGACAATACTCGACTCCCGTTTTCTTATCTTTTATGGATGTAATAAACCCTTTGCTATTGATGCCGATCTTTGCATATTGTGATTGCAGGTGGAATGACTGTGCCTGTATTGTGCTTATACACAATAAAACGAATGCTATGCAAACGTTGATGCGAACAACCTGTAAACCTAATTGTTTCATCTGTATATTTTTTATTGTTTTTGGTCAGATGGAACTTACCATGATAATCCGCCGCGGCGGACCCCTGTGTGATATAATGAAAATTTTATCATGGACGTTTCCTGTATTTGTTACTTATAAAGTTTGATGAATATTTTTGTTGATAATTCCACTTCGATAAATAGCCATTCCGTCAAGCTTCTCAAAAGCATAAAGTAACACAACGAACACTACGGCCCACGATGGACACAATGTGTTTGCAATTTGCTTACAACGGGTTGCGTTCCTGGTGTATTCTTTGCGACCCTTGTGTTCCATACATCTTACATTTTTGAGATAGCGTCTATGAAAACAAGCTGATCTTCTTTCAGCATTAAACGAATAAAATTATCTTATGTATAGCGATCACTATTCCGTCATATTGACAAATGTCAATGCTATTTTTACCGTTCATTAATTCGCGTTATGATTATACCTGAAAGAGACCAGGATTTCTTTTTTCAGAAGGATAAAATGCGAAGGGGACCAAAAAGTCCCCTGTTGCGTAACTAACAAAAACTGCTGCTTAAGAGAACTATTGCAGGGGATCGAAGTCGCCTCCCCAATTGTTATTTTGTTTTAACAATGGATTCCGATCTAAAATTGATTTAGGAATTCCATAAATATAATACTGGTCTTGCACTGCTATGTTAACGGCGTCGGTCTCAATAACTGTAGAAGTAAATTTTTCCCATGCCGTGTTTATATCTGTCAGCGGAGTTACATTTGATTCACCCGGCTTCAGCAATACTGCTATTCCGTGTCGTTGCGGTAAACCTCGCAGGTAATCAAACATTTTCCAACGGCGCAAATCATTCCAGCGTTTATTTTCAAAAGAAAACTCAACAAAACGCTCTTTCCGATATGCAGCTCTCATATCAGCCATCGTCAGTGCAGTAATTCCATAATCACCAGTTACACCGGGTAAAACACCTGCCCGGCTACGTATTTGTTTCAAAACATCTAATGCTTCAGTTGATTTGCCCAGTTCGTTCGCACATTCTCCATAATTCATTAATACTTCGGCATAACGGATCTCAATCCAATCCACGGCTCCATTATAAACTGTACCCTTGTCGATATTTTTATCAATAGCTTTTATTCGGTAAAAACTTGAATTGGACCACAATGGATCTTCGGTTACCTGGTTGTGTGTACCCTCAAGTCCTGTAGCACCATTGTAATTACTAATGCTTGTAAAATAGGTCCACAAATAAGTTTTATCATCCCGCATTCCTTTTAAATACTGATTGGGAGAACCATTATAATAAATATTGGCATAAAACCTGTCATCCCTGTTCCGGAATAAAGTATCATAACTTCTTGTTTGCGATTCCCAGGAAGAACCGTCCTTCATCGGAAAAGCATTTACCAATTCTAAAGATGGACGATCGTAACCTACATCATCCTTAGACCATTTTAAAGGCATCAATCCCCCCTGGAAATAAGTAGCCTGCGGATAATTATACCTGCGAACCATCACCACTTCCTTGTTTAACTCATCATCCCAAATTTTGCTGTAAGGGCTATGCAAGCCTTTGCCACGTGCATCTAAAAAATCTTTTGCTGCTTTATTTGCATCATACGCTTTTTGCCATGTGGCTACGCCACCAAGGCCGTTAAACAAAGGGCTTGCATAAAATAACAATACCCTTCCCTTAAAAGCCATAGCCGCGCCTTTATCAATCCTGCCCAGGTCATTGTCCGTAAATGCATCAGGCAGTAAGGCAATCGCATCTTCCAGATCCTTTAAGATTTGCGTTACACATTCCGACGTTTTATTACGTGGCCTTTGCAATTGTGTTAAATCGGTGGTTGGTTGCTGCGCCTCTAGTATTAATGGCACTCCACCATAGTCGCTTACCAGGTTATGATAAGCCCATGCTCTCCAAAACAATGCCTGACCTTTAATTTTATCTTTATCGGTTTGATTAAAAGTAGCGTTATCGATATTGCCCAGCAAAATATTGATGGTGCGGATATTGTTATACTGCCCGAAATTATTCCTTGAATCAAAAGTGGCTGTACCTCTTAACCAGGTATTTGTTTGCTTTTGATATGCCACCCCTTCATCTGTTCCATTGGCGCTACCATTTGGGTTCCCCGGCATCATCGCGGCATAGACATTATTCAGATACGCCGTGGCTATGCTTGCATCCGACCAGACTGCGCCAGGATTTACTGCAGCAAGATTCGTTTTATCAAGCACTTTGCTGCAGCTCATCATTCCCAAAGGAGTGAAAAATATGAGTATTGCTATTTTAAGATTACTTTTCATCTGTATATTTTTTACTGTTTTTAGTCAGATGGAATTCATCCCGACAGTAAACGTCGGGACTCATTTCATTTTCTTACTTTTTAGTTTAAACTGCATCTTATTGTTACAATCTTATATCAATCCCGATTGTATAGGTTTTCATGGTTGGATAACTCATAAATTGATACAACTCGGGATCATAAAACTTAAACTTCGACCGATAGAACAAATTCGTTGCCGCTGCAAAAATCCGGGCGTCCTTAATTGATAATTTACTTACTATTAATTCGGGTAGTTTATAATTCAAATTCAAATATTTCATCCGCAGGAGACTTCCGTTATACACATTAAATGTGGATGTCCATGTATAACCGTATGAATGTGGATTTCCCCAGGGATATATTTTGGGTGTAGAACCATTGGGGTTCTCAGTACTCCATGAATCGGCGTGATATTTTGGTACTTTACCGCCACCGCCAAAGTTTCTGCCCCAGGGATCATTGTAACTTACTTTGAATCCTGCCAGGCCTGAAAGCAATGTTTCTAAACTAAACCCTTTATACGATAATGAAATATTCAAACCGTAGGAAACCGGTGCATTTTCGGCTCCAAAATAGTTTCCAAGCACAACCTGATCGTAACCGTCTACTTTATTATCGGGCTTTTTATCCGGGCCACTGATATCTTCTAATAGCATATCGCCTAAGGCCGGTGCAATACCATTGATCGTAAATCCAGCTGGCAGCTTATTCAAATCTTCCTGTGTACGCAATATACCCAACGCTTTGTAGCCAGCGCCGTAAGCCATAGTTTTTCCGTTAGGGTTGGCATAATCCTGGGTATTGGCAGCCACGTCTCTTTTAATAACTTTATTAGTGGCATAACTAAATATTCCTTTTACGTCATAGCTAAAATCTTTGCCAATTCTATTATTATAACCCAACTCTATTTCAATACCATGAGAATTAACTTCTCCATAATTTTCTGCCGGTAAGGAACCTCCAAACTCAGCAGGAATGGCCAGGATTCGGGCACCTAATATATCATAGGTATGACGTTTCCAGTAATCAGCGGAGAACCTGATGTTTTTTAAAGCAGTCACATCCATTCCAATATTTGCAGAGTTCGATTTTTCCCAGGTTAAATTACTGTTAGGAATACCGCCATAACCTAAACGTGGCGCTGTAGTACCTGAGCTTCCAAGATAATATGTACTGTTTTGAATGTTATATTGTTCGAGCCATTGCCAGCCACCGATAGCATCATTACCCGTTGTAGCATAGGAAGCCCTTAACTTCAGAAAATTAATTGAACCGCCCAGTTTGGATGCCTCGAAAAAATCTTCATTAGAAATCACCCATCCTGCTGAAACAGAAGGGAACCATCCCCATCGCTTGTTTGGAGCAAATTTTACAGAGCCATCCCTGCGCACTGATGCTGAGAAAAGGTATTTGGAATCATAATCATAATTGATTCTCCCGATATACGACAACCGTCCATCCTGGCTTTCATTTCCACTTGTTGACCAATCAGCATTATTGGCGCTGGCAGCAAAAAACTGATCTGATGGAAATAATGGGAAATTATACCGATACATGGAAAAGAAATTAAAGTCCTGCTCATACTGTTCGTAAGCAGCCAGGACTCCTATTGTGTGTTTTCCAAATGTGTGGTCGTAATTAACCTGCCCATTAAACTGATAGGCATTCCATTTTCTGTATTCATTTCCCAAGTATTCCGATCCCGGATCCCCGCTTTTTACCGAACCGATTAATTCATCAGTGTATATTAAATTATTGGGCCCGGTCTTCTTGAAATCATATAGGAGCTGTTTTTTTGCAAAGGTCTTTATGTAATTGTTATCAAAATTTTTGCTATACGTTGCCTTCACACTCAACCCCTGCACGAAAGGAATTTTATATTCAGCCGTCAGCAAAGCATCTACCTGCTGATTGTTGTTACGCCAATAACCGCCATTTTTCATCATCTCCACAGGATTACCTAACCAACCGGGATTATTGGGCTTACCATTTATATAGGGGCTTGCAAAAACATCCCAGTATAATAATTTACCCCAAAGGTTATTCATGTCGATTGAGCCGTAATCATAAGTAAAATTGAAACGGTTGCGGGTACCATAACTACTGCTTAAGTTCAAACCAAGCGTGAGGTTTTTCACCAGGTTGGCCTGAACATTGGCCCGCAGGTTGTATTTTTTATACCAGACCTGTGGTAAAAAACCCTTTTCCTTAAAGAACGAACCACCGAGATACATTTTAATTTTATCAGTCCCTCCGGATGCACTTAAGGCATGGCGTTGACTCGTAGGATCAGTATACGCAGCATCATAATAGTTTTCTCCATTGGGATTATTTTTCATTACCCAGTCAATTTCTTCATCGCTCAACCCGCCATTAACAGCTTTTGACAGGTTCAATCCATCTCTAACCGGCATATATTCCGGTAGCTTACCTGTACTTTGCGAATTGAATGTGCTGTTATATTGTATAACAGATTTTCCGCTTTTCCCCGTTTTTGTAGTTACAAGAACAACTCCATTGGAGGAACGGGAACCATAAATAGCAGCTGAAGCTGCGTCTTTTAAAATCGAAATATCAGCAACCTCATTGGGATCTAAAGCATCAAAACTGGTTTTATCCCGTACTACTCCGTCAATAACAAATACCGGATCGTATGTGCCGCTAAAAGATGAACGGGAACGCACCTTGATATTAGAAGAAACACCAGGCGTACCTGTTTGTGAACTGATAAACGTACCGGACAACCGGCCAGCCAACACATTTGACAAATTGGAAGTAGGAATAAGCTCTATGTCCTTTGCATTAATTGATGAAACAGCAGAAGTCATTTTAGCCCGCTTCTGTGTACCATATCCCACAACAACCACGTCTTCCAGCGTTGTTGATAACGTGGTCATCGAAAGACTGATGTTAGCGGCTGCTTTGACCGTAACGGGCTCATATCCGGTTACCGTAATCTTCAAAGTGCTTCCGGCGGGTACGGTTATTTCAAATTGTCCCTGGTCGTTAGCAACGGTGCTTTCCTTACCTCCCACACGGGAAACTGTAGCGCCACCCAACACCGAATTATCTTTTGAATCAATAATTTTTCCTGTAGCCTTAATCGTGTTTTGTGCAAACGAGACTTGGGTAACCAGGAGGAGACAGAAAATGCCTAAAAGGCATTGAAGTGATTTTGTTTTTTTCCTCATAAACAAGCAATTAGAATTAACAATTAGTCTTTCAGTCCAGATTGAAAGCGCATTTCGCGGATAAAATTCACTTAATAAGCATTTTTAAACCACCACTAATTTGATTGTTACTAATGCTATTTTGCTATGTTGATAGTTTGTGTTTGCACCCGAAGCGGATGCACCCGAAACGGAAACGGGGTCATCCAAAATTTTCAATTAATTTGGTGTTTCCTTTTTCAACTACAATTTCAAAAAGCCATGCAGTATCTGTATGAGAATTTTACATTTCCCCCCGATCAGTCGTTTACCGTGCGGTCTGATATGCTGGAATTAAAAAAATACACGACGCTAAAAAGCCATGTGAACTTTGAAATTGCATTGCTGGAAAACTGTTCCGGCAAACGTTTTATCGGAGATCATATTGAAGACTTTGAAGACACAGAGTTAGTGTTGCTTGGCAGCTATCTGCCACATTGCTGGCAATATTACCAGGCCATTGATCCTATGATACAACCGCAGGCTATCGTTATTCATTTCTTTCCTGATTTTTTGGGAAAACAGCTACTCGAAAAGCCGGAGGCCAAACAGTTAAATGAACTCTTTGCAAAAGCAGCGAAAGGCGTATTGTTTACCGGACAAACAGTTCAGCGGGCAAAAATGGTAATGCAACAAATGTTGTTTGAAAAAGGGCTTGGCCGCGCAGCGCTGATGTTACGGCTGCTCGATATCCTGGCACAATCAACATCAGCTCAAGTTTTATCTTCTCCTTATTATAATGCCGTTGAAACATCAGGCGAAGCACAAAAAATAAACAAGGTCTTTGATTATATATTCCGAAATTTTAAAGAAGACATTGCATTGCAGGATGTGGCCGGCATTATTCCTATGTCCACTGCTGCTTTCTGTCGCTTCTTTAAACAAAAAACAAACAGGACCCTAATTGATTTTGTAAAAGAAGTGCGCATTGGACATGCCGCTAAACTATTGCTGGAAGGAGTCCATAATGTTACAGAAGCCTGTTATGAAAGTGGGTACAATAATATTTCCAATTTCAACAAGCATTTTAAGGAAGTAAAAGGATTATCGCCAAGAGATTTTATGAAACAATACGAGACAGCTGCTGAATCGCCGGCAAAAACTTCTTCCTGAGATATTTTTTTCGCTGATCAAACAAGATTAGCTGGAAGCATGTCAATTTTATCACGCAGGAAATAGACTATTCAGGGAATATGAGGTTTTTTATAACTGCTTTATCCAAACAGCCTGTCCGCCCGAGGGAATCAGTTTTGCCTCCAATACAGATATTGAACTCACATTTATTCTTTTGCTGGAAACTTTTGTTCTTACTTTAGAAGCAGGATCGTCATAATAAATACTTGCCTGGTATTTTTTTCCGGGAGTAAGAAATGTTAAAGGAATCTTCAGGTCTCTTTTCTCTGTATTGGTAATGCTACCTACAAACCAGTCGTTGCCTGTACGACGGGCAATGGTAATGTGTTTACCAATTTCACCATCCACAACTTTTGTATCGTCCCACACAGTAGATACATTGTCGAAAAACTCCAATTCAGGTTCGTCTTGTACATCTTCCGGTGTATCGTACCAATACAAAAACTGTAAAGGACTATAGAGCACAACTGAAAGCGCTAACTGATGGCCCGATGTAGTTTTCATAACCCTGGCATTTTGTGTCTCTGCCAATCGCGTCTTTAGTTGAGGACGATGATAGTAACAAATGGTATGATCGGCTGCTCCTGCAATGTAGCGTGTAAAAGGCTGAACGGTGCTGTTAGTCGCATCGGGCATTTCTTCATTGCCATGTATTCCTTCTTGTGTCAGCAGGTTGGGGTACGTTCTGGTAAAACCCGTAGGACGATATTCATCATGAATATCCACCATCAAATTATTTTTGGCGCATTCCTTTATGGCATCATGCAGCCAGGTTGTCCATTTATGCGATCCTACTTCCACAAAACCAAATTTAATACCTTTTACTCCCCACTTTTGATACAGCGGAAGTAATTCATCTAATTGTTGATATAATGCTCTTTGATTGACATATAAAAACACGCCGATGCCTTTTTCATTGGCATACTTTATTACTTCCTGCAAATCCAGATCGCTGTTGGGATTGCGACGTGGATCTACATTTACATGGGTCGCATCGGAAGCCACGACATATTCATAACCATACCAGCCTGCATCGAAATGGATGTATTGAAGTTTACGTTTTACCGCAAAATCAATCAACTCCTTTGAACCTTTCATCGTAAGCGATATTTCACGCATAATTTTACCCGGTTTTATCCATGATGTATTTTCGATGGCACAAGGTGGATTAAGATTCAACAGCAGATCGTTGTTTGCCAACAGATCGACAGGGCGTTTTGCCACCATTACGACACGCCATGGCGTGGAGAAAGGTGTGAAATAATCAACCGCTCCATACATTGATGTTTGAATAGTATTTGCTTTTGTGGGATGGAGTATAAATTTTGTACGTGAGTAGTTTACCATTTCAGCTTCGGCCAAGCTAACATATAAACCATTGGCCAGTTCTAAAGCAAGTGGTCGCTCACTTTCACCCGGCCAGTCTTTTAATAGTAACAAACTATAAGTGCTCTGCGCTCTTGATGCGAACCAAGCTTTTGTTCCTTCAGGCATTGAAAATTCAGTGTGTTCATTTGTTATACTGATGTCCATTCCTCCGTTCGGATCTTCCGGCAACAAATAACGAAATGCGATGCCTTCGTTATAAGCTCTTACCTGTATTTGAAATTTCTGTTTTGCATTTCCACGCAATAACGTAGCGGTCATTTCTTCATAATGATCTTTTACCATACTACGTTCGCCGTACACGGGTTTCCACATCGTATCTTTTTTTCCTCTAACAACATCAGCCACGATAAATCCTTTTTCCCATCCACCTAACCCTAATACAGATGAACGCACAACAAGTGTTTGTTGATAAGTTATATCGTATAACGGAGCGCCTTCGGCATTTACTTCAAATGAAAACTTTAGTTTTCCATCGGGTGAGGTAAGTTGTTGTCCGGATTGTGCAGACAGTTGTACATAAAGAATAAAAGAGGTAAGCGATAAAATAAGTTTATTCATATTTTTTTAAGGTTGCCACTTTTTTTTATCAGGCAGGGTCGTATCCGGTTTTAACACGTTTACTTATTCTATTGTTTTTTTGATGAACGTATATGGCCAGGCTGAAGAAAATTCTTTGTATTTTCCTTTTGTATCATATAGGCTTCCGCGACAATGGTTCAGACTCACCTTTTGTCCGAAGCTCCAGTTTGACATCAGCGCCGTTTTCGCCTGAATATTTGCCATCTAAAACAATGTGATTCTCTCCATTTATCAATTGTGGTAAGGGTTTAGACAATGTAATGGTTTGTAAGAGTTGCCACTGCTTGTCGTAAAGTTTTATCGATTGCCCGTCGCAAAACAAAAATTGGTTACGCTTTAAAGATATCGGTAATTGCAGGGCATCTTGCTGATTGATCGAAATGCTCGGGTTATCAAAGGTCACATCGGGATCGCTTTCCTTTGTTGGAGCAAGATTAATAATAAATGACGCAGCTTGAGAAGTAGCAGGATTGTTGAATTGAAAAGAGGAATAAGTTGGTTCGCCGGGCTGTTTTATTTTTTGATCATGTACCAGATAAGCATTATAAACTGGCTGTAATTGGTACTCGCCACTACTTGTTACTTGCAGGTGAAATTCTCTATTAATATCCTGCATTTTTTGCTGTTGCGATTCCGTAAACAGTCCTTGCAGCCTTGCAGTCTCCCATATTCTTATCGTCCGTAATATTTCATCTTTTCGTCCGTGCTTATTCAAAGTCTCAATGCTTGTAGCCAGGGCAAAACCTGCATTAAAACCAGCACCCCTGGCTAACATCCATTCAATGTCCTCCAACGAAGTTTCAGCCTTCAGACTAAACCAACCAAGCATCGAAGGCATAAGATTGCGACGAAAGAATTGTTGGTTCTTCAGGCGTAATTGCAAATGACTTTCGCGAAAGCCAGCATACCAGGGCTCGCCCCAATTCATACGGGTATAAACATGCCAGAAGAAATGACCCGGGTTACTTGCATCGTTAATTACCTTACCCTTTAATGCTGGCTTCAGGTTATCGAACCAGGCCTGGGTGAATAATTGTTTCCCATAATCACCCATGCCTTCACTCCAACACCCTTCCAGGCCATCAAACGAGACTTGCATTAAACCTGTTTCGTTAAACAAGCGGGCAATTGTTTTCGCTATCTCCTGGTCTAATTCGTGGTTGCCTAAGAAAACCTGGTAAGGATGATCCATTAACTTGCCAATACTGTCGTTTATAGAATGTGCCGATGCCTTTGTATTAAAAGCCCCCCGCTGGCAATTAAGCAGTTTCCATGGAGCCGAAGTTGAAACAGTTCCATAACGGATAATCTCCTCTCCTATTACTGCAGCCTTCAACGTGTTATTCTTAAACTGGTTAAAAAAGGAAATGTCTTTGATGGAAATATCTTTTGTAGTTGCATCTATGTTTTCGGCCAGTTGCGAATAACCCACTTTTGCCAATCGTGCATCGGGAACCGGCGTCACATAAGCATCGTTAGTAGTAATGAAGTTTGAAAGTGTATGTAGCCCGATGCGGATGTTTTGCGTTTTCGCTTTGTCAATGCAAGCCTTCAAACTTTGCCAATTGTTGGGAAATTCCTTGCTCTTTAATTTGAAGTGTCCCCAGGTTTCAAAAGGATCACCGTGATATAGATAGCGCAAACCAGCCTGGCTGGTAAGACCCATAGCTTCCTTCAGGTTGTTTTCGCCAAAATCCATAATTAAGTAAGACTCGGAAGCGTGACGAGCTTGCTTACCCCATACACCATCGAGCATCGGATGAGGCAAATTTTCTTTTAATTCGATAGTTGCAATAGCAGACAGAACTTCCAAAGCCGGAACACCGAATAGGGCTATCTTGCTTCCGACAACACCACCGTCTTCCCGATAAGCTGGTGAGAGGTAGCGATCATGACTCCAATTTTCTATAATCCTTTCCTTACTTCTATTGCGACAATATGCCTGCAACGAACTTCCATAGGGCATTGGTCTCGCCACATCGCCCCGGAACAGTTGCTTCGATAAATCATCTTTTACTACATCTACTTTATTACCTTCGGCAAATACATCATAGGAAGGCTGAATGTCGCTTTCTGCTGATGGGTATCCGCCAAGTGTTTTTATATTTAATGCTTGTATACCTATTGCAAAATCTTTATTTCGTACAACTCCTGCTACTTCACCAATTGTATCCCCGATCGTTGTAGGATAAGGCCCCCACAGGATCAATTCAGCATTTGATGCATTGGATAGTTGCATTAATTCGAAACTGATATAACCGGCATTTTGACTTGTTTTAACAACAGCCGTGTTTTTATCGGGATAATATAAAGTAATCTCTGACGATTTTTTCTTCCATTCCAACCGATCCGGGTTAATGATTTTACCATTGCGTTTTACACTTAACAAAAAGGAAGTTTCATTCGCAGGTAAATAGTTTTTGTTGAAAGGCAAGGCAAGAGCTTCAACTAACTGGCCAGACCCATTAAAACCAAGCCTGAAAGTTTTCGTTTGAAAAGAGATTTGTGCATTTGTAACAAAACTGCAGAAAAGTATAACTAACAAACCAACCAGGATTTTCGGGATTCTATACTGAATCATTTTTATGTATTTTCTGTAATGATTAAAAAGATTTTTCTTAAGGAGATTACCGACACATGATATTCTTTATAACCAGACTTGTTTTACTGACAAAACTATTTTGTGCGCAAATACCAAGACTGATCCCGCCAAATAGCACACCGAAAAAGATTCTCATGTAAGTAAATAATTATTAATCGATTTGAAACAATGATTGGCACTTATACAATGCCTGGTGATTTATTGATTACTGAACTGATAAAAAGGCATAGCTTCCACCCATGTTTGCCCGGGTAACGTTCCCTCTACTCCTCTTTGATACGCATTCATCAACCTGTTCCATTCTGCACAACGTGGATCATGTGATTCGGCCAGCCTACCCATTTCAGCTAAATCAGCGCCAACGGGAACTGTAACCTTCATCACTATTAAATAGTCGTACCGATAGAGCACAATTTTTTTGTACCCGGCTTTTTTAAATCCAGCTTCCACCTGCGGCCACACTTGTTTGTGATAATCGAGATACTCTTTTAATTTTAATGAATCATGCACAAGGTTTACAACAAATATTTTTTCTTCCGGCTGTTGTTGCGCTTTTGTTTCATTTTGTTTTTCAGAGCAACCGGTCAACATCACATTTGCATATAATACAGCAATAACAATTGCATAAGAAAATATTTTTTTCATTGTTTATTTTTTTTTTGTAGTTCACCAGATGTGGCTGTCCACCAAATTGCCTATTGTTAAAAAATGTTTTCATATTATATGCCGGTTGTTCTTCACGACAAGATATCGGCAATCACTTAACGAAAAACAAAATAAATCGCCCCCATTACAACAGCCAGTAAAGCCCACCTTATCCATACTGCTTTGGGTTGATGCCCGGCCTTTCTATTGGTTTCTACCAACGACGGAAGAGACTGCCGTTCATTTGGCTTCGTAAATAATGTTACCAATACGATTACTATTGAAAACACTAAAAATAAATAAACAGACAAAAGCAAAAAATGAGGCCAGAAACCTTTGTACGGATAACCCAACACATGACATAAGCCCACAATAAGCGAAACCAAACCGCCACCATACAAAACCGCTTCTGCAGCAATGCTGTTAACACGTTTCCACATAATACCTGCTAAAAAAACAACCGATAAAGGAGGCGCCAGTATCGAAACCAAACCCTGGCTTAATTCAAAAAAACCTTTTCCCGAATGAGAGTACAGGTAAGCAATACAAACCGCCAGTACAGCAGCAACCCAGGTTAGCCATTTGCCCATTTGTCGTTTACGCTCCTCACTCATGTCCTTAAATTGTGCTACCACATCAAGCGTAAAAACGGTGCTGAATGAATTAAGCCCGGATGACACAGTATCAATCAATGCGGCAATCAGCGCAGCGATACACAAGCCGAGCAGACCATGCGGCATCAACTGTGTTACAAGCGTGATGTAGGCATTGTCGGGTTGGGCCGTTTCTTTAAACAATACAAAGCACATGATGCCGGGAAAAATAAAAATGAGCGGCATGATTATTTTGAGTGCCGCAATAAACATGGCGCCATATTGCCCTTCTTTTAAATCTTTTGCGGCCAATACTTTTTGTACGATGGTTTGGTCGGCGCACCAATAGTAAATGGCAACAACAGGATAACCTGCCAGTATGGCGATCCATGAATACTCCGGATCGGATGCCGGGCGAAACAACTTCCAGTAATTAGCCGGCACCGCCTTTACGAAGGCCTGTACACCTCCGATCTTTTCCAATGCCAAGTACGTAAGAATAATGGAAGAGAAAATAATAATCAGCGATTGAAAAATACCAGTACGTACTACTGCTTTTAATCCGCCAATGGAAGTGAAGCTTGCAGCAATCACGGCGACGATGATGACAGATTTCATCAACGGCCATTGAAATATTTGGGAAATGATGAGTCCACCGGCATACATGGCACTGCCCAGCCATACAAACAGAATGGAAATTAAACTATAAATGATAAGAAAATTATACGACCGTTTTCCAAAACGAAGCAACAGAAATTGTGGTACAGTAGTTACTTTGGTTGCCATGTAATGCGGCAGGAAAAACATGGCCAGCAACATCAAAAATATCCAGGCCAGCCATTCGAAATTACTGCCCACTACGCCTTGCGAAAAACCAATGCTTGCAAAACCAATCAACATCATGGGACCTGCATTGGCGCTAAATAGCGAAAAACCGATCTGCCACCATTTCAGTGATCTTCCTCCTAAAAAAATATCGCCACTTTGCTTTTTGATGTAAAAACCAAAAGCCAAAAGCAAAATAACATACACAAGCAATACAAGATAATCTACAGAAGCAATCGTTACGTTCACTATAATAAGATTAAGGATTACATGATCACTACCGGGCGGTATTGAGCCACCTGATTATTTTGCCAGCATTGAGAACCTGCAATCAGATTTTTTTTCTGGCAATAATCCCAGTCAACACGAAGAGGCACTCCTTCGATAGCGGGAAAATGAAGCATCCCTTGTTTCCATTCCGGGCGAACATAGAAATAATCTTCCAATCCTGCATGTAGTGAATACAAAAATTCAACCTGACAGTCTTCTGCTGCAGAAGCAATAAAGGGAGCAGTAAAAAATGGGTATCCTCCGGATGAGAACTCTATCTCCTCTTTAGCAGCAAGATCCCGAACCCGTATCCATTCGTTCACCCCACTTATTTGTGTTGGTATCGGTTGTAAATGACGCACCCCTGCTCTCACTAAAGCAGGAAACACCAAAGCAGAACGCTCCGACTCTCCATACGATATTTTTAGTGCGGTGCTTTTACACAGTTGTTCGATCTGGTCGAGTGCTGCAGAATGCACAGGTTCTTCAAACCAGGCTATATCTTCATTACCAGTAAGATCAATAAATCGTAATGCCTGTTCGTAATTCCATATTTGGTTGGCGTCTATTGCAAGTTTGATGTTCTTACCCAGGAGGCTTCTTGCAAATCTTACACGCTCTGCATCTTCTTGCATTCTCGTTCCGAAATCCTTCCCTACTTTCATCTTATAACAATCAACTCCGGCATTCAGAAAGAAACTCACTTCAGCTTCCAGTTCCTTCAGCGAATAATTAGCACCACCTCCACTACCATAAACTTTTACTTGATTCCTTGTAGAATTAAGATATTGATGAAGCGGCAACGCATTTCGTCTTGCTGCTAAATCGTGGAGGGCTATATCTATTTGTCCTAACAATGCTGCTGCTGGCCCACGAAAGCCTTCATTACGTATCGACCAATACATGCGATGATACATAGTTTGATAAGAAGCATTGTTGTTATGAAACAAAATTGGCAGCAAACAGTTTTCAAAAATATTATTGTAAGAATGAAATACCGGAGCTTCGCCAATAAAGCCCTCTTCATCTTCAAGGGTGAGGATTGCAATACCAAAACTGTGAAAAGGTCCCATCGAAGCATCTTCAAATGGAATAATCGCTTTAGTAGGTTCCAGGATGCGAATCCTCGCCCTAATTATATTAAAAATTTCATTGTCTATTTTACACATGTATCTCCTTTTTATTAAGACTATTCATTATTTCCAAAAACAGAGTATTCGGTAATGGCCCGTTGTCAAAATCACTGAGCGTATCTTTTAGTTGTTCCCGGTTGGATGCCCCGATCACTATACAAAACGACTGTGGGATCGATAATAAAAACCTGTGCGCAAGTGTGTGCAAGGCCATACCGTGCCGGTAGGCAATATTTTTCATCTTTATAGCCGCCTCAACAAATTTTACATGAAGCCATGTTGGTCTATTGGATGTAAACGTTTCATAGTTGCCGCCAAGTAATCCCATATTCAAAGGACTTGCAGCGAAATAGGTGATTTTATTGTTGATACAGAACGGAAGATTTTCTTCTAATGCGACAACGGAGCATGCGTTGAGTTTATTAAATTCCATCAACACATCAAATATTTGCGGTTTCAGGTAGGGCAATAACCATAGCGGAGGATTGCCGCCTACTCCTATCTTCCGGGTGTAACCTTTTGTTTTAAATGTTTGTAAGGATTCAATTATCCTTCCAACTTCAGCAGGATTTATTGCATCAGGGTCGTGCAGAAATAAAACATCCAATTGCGATACGCCCAGTGTTTCTAAGCTTTGTTCTACACTACGTTGCATACCGGCATGGCTATAGTCGTATCGCCCCTCATCTGTTGCATAACACTTAAGCCTGCCCACTTTAGTACTGAGCTGCGGTTTTTCGCCGGGCCACAAACGAAGCGCTTCCCCCACATACATTTCTGCATCGCCATAAGCGGGGGCGGTATCAATTGCGTTAATTCCTGCTTCAAGAGCGGTGAGTATCGTGTCAACAGATTCCACTGGGTCTACCTTGCCCCACACACCACCTAAACCGGCTGTGCCCAGTACACATCGTTTTTTGTTTTCTGTTGCAAGCATGAATTCGTTTTACTGACACCGTTACAAAATTAAGCGCACCCAGAGGTTTGAACTGTTCTCATTTTGACTTATTTAAATGCTTTTTTGATTATTTGAGAACATTACCAGTCTGTTCATAATAGCTGAAAGCCGTTCAAAACATTCATTTTAGGCAACAGCGATATCTGGTATGCAACGTTTAATTACATGCGTAAGTTTGATCTGGTGAATAGCCGTGATAAATTAATAGAGGCAAATATCACTTTGGCGAATACCGCAAAAATCAGAATATCGCAACCCCGTCAGGCATCCCAAAACAAACAACCCCCGGTAATCAATTAAATGAAGATGTTTAGATAAATCCAACTTGTAAATTTTGCTGATTTCTTCACGGGCCAGGTAGATTGCATCAACTTCGTCTTGAAGAACCTTATAATCATCCAGGCCAATTGGTGGAATTATCTTTTTACGCATTCGGTTACGTAAAAAATGCGAAGCTGTTTGATGGTTTTTCCAATCGTGTTGACCTTTAACCCATAAATGACTTCCTTTCCTCTCTGCTGTATGTAATGGTAGGCAAGATAATCAACAAACGATTCATAAAAATCCAGGTCAAATGATTCGAAAGTGATTGGCTCATTCCGATATTTCCGAAATGCCAATAAATGTTCTTTCATATTTCTGTAAACCTGAGCATTCCAGTTGTTACTTTATGAGCTTTTGATTTTATGTATTCATCAATCTGAAAATAAACATCCAGATTCAATCTGGGATTTTCCATCGTTTTCTTCTTTTTCTCCTCGTTTAAAGTTTCCTCAATTCTTACAGCATCGATGTCCCATGAAAAGAAATCGTTCAGGAGTTCTCAATTTTCTTAGTAGCAGCAAGAGTAACGATATCTTCCACTTTCCTTCGTAATACCAAAAGTTGCCTGTTTAATTGTTCAGCGCATCCATAGCTTACAGGCAATAATTCTGAAATAAACAATTTTTTCACGTTCCAGAATTTTGGAGGAATAGCTATCCCGTATTCAACAATGTCCGGCTCTTGCTATCCAGACAATACTGAATATAAATGATGCTGGTTCCGTCCCAGCGAATCTTGTTTGCCTTGCAAATTGGTTTGATTGGTAACAACATATTTCACTCGTTTTTTTGTTCGAATCCTTTCAGGACTATCAATTAGTCCATTTAATCTATCAGATATGTTGTCAACTCTTGTAAAGCTACTTGAAGGGGAAAAATGACGCTGTTAACAAAACCCTGAAAACCAAGCATCATTGTAAGGATAGATTAAAATAAGAAAGGGATAACTTATCGTTATCCCTCAATCAGAGGTCCCTAGCGGATTCGAACCGCCGTACGAGCTTTTGCAGAGCTCTGCCTAGCCACTCGGCCAAAGGACCATCTTTTGTTTTATCGGCAGAGCTGCTCTGCCTATCCGCCTTCGGCGGACAAAGGACCCTTTTTTTGGATCGCTGCGAAAATAGGATATTTTTGATAATTGATTGATTCTGTCATCTTAAAAATTAGTCATGAGCCGCATTGCTGAGTCCGAACTCATTATTAACCCCCGCGGAGCCGTGTACCATCTCGATCTGCGCCCCGAAGAAATTGCCGGCACCGTGGTGACGGTGGGTGATCCCGACCGGGTGCGGGAAGTGAGTAAACATTTTGACTCGGTGGAAGTGATCCGGCAACACCGGGAGTTTATCAGCCATACCGGCTATGTGGGTAAGAAAAGACTGACGGTCCTGTCATCCGGTATCGGCCCCGATAATATCGATATCGTCATCAACGAACTGGATGCACTGGTCAATATTGATTTTGAAACCCGCCAGATCAAAAACCAACTCACGCCGCTGAATATCATCCGCATCGGCACTTCCGGCTCCCTGCAGGCGGATATCCCGGTAGATAGTTTTGTAGCCGCTACCCATGGCCTTGGCGTGGATAACCTGCTGAACTTTTACCGGCATGAGCAGAATGACGAGGAACAACAATTGCTGCAATCTTTTGTTACACATACACAACTGCACGGCCAGATGAGCTACCCGTATATCAGCCATGCGGCGGCTTCCCTGATCAAACATTTTGTAAAAGATTTTCACCAGGGCATCACGGTGACCTGCCCCGGTTTTTATGGACCACAGGGGCGGATCTTAAGATTAGGAATCCGCAACCCGAACCTGATCAACCGGTTGACGGATTTTCGGTTTGGCCAGCACCGGATCACGAATTTTGAGATGGAAACATCGGCGATCTATGGATTAGGAAAATTATTGGGGCATAATTGCCTGGCGATTAATGCCATCGTTGCCAACCGGATCAAACAGGAGTTTTCAAAAGACGGGAAAGCGGCGGTGGAGAAGTTGATAGTGCGATTTATGGAGATTTTTTCGAAAAGTATGGGCTAGTGGGGTGTGTTGGGGAATGGCTAGTGGGGATTGGGGAAGGATGGGAATAATTCATATTACATAAATTAAACCTGTCAACTATGCTGAATTTATCTCATAAGAACCTGGAAGTTTATCGATTTTCGTTGAATCTTGTAAGGGAAGTGTATAAAGCGACAAAGCAGTTTCCGAAAGAAGAACAATTTGTTTTGATTTCCCAGGTACGAAGGGCTGCCATTTCTGTTTCCAGCAATATTGCAGAAGGGGCATCACGGATATCAAAAAAAGAAAAAAAACGTTTTTATGAAATGAGCCACAAAATTTTCGAGCTACCTTAATGATGAGCGATGAAAATTTTGTGGGGAATAACATGTGGCCAAAGAAAAATTTAAAATTTTCACATGAAATATCACGTAGTTCTTTAGTTGAAGTTGATACACAATTTGAAATAGCAATAATTTTAGACTATTATAAAAAAGGGCAAATGGCTGAGCTGGAACAATATCTTGAATCAGTATTTAGAATGCTTAGTAAAATGATTGGAAACCTCGGAGGAGGGAGAAGCTAGTGGGGAGTGGGGAGTGGGGAGTGGGAAGTAGGGAGCTGGATTAGGGACAACATTACTAATAATAATTAAACTTATAGACTATGATAAATCTAACATACAAAAAAACGGAGCCAGAGCATGACATTGAGTCTGCATTCAGAACATGCAATAAAATGAAAGGAAACATCAACTTAAACCCCACTCGCCACTAGCCATACCCCATTTACTATGACAATCGAATTTTATAAATACCAGGGAACAGGAAACGATTTTGTTATTGTCGATAACCGGAGCAACAAATATTCATCTTTAAGAGAGTACCAGATCCGCTGGCTTTGCGATAGAAGGATGGGCATTGGCGCCGACGGTTTTATGATGCTGAACGAAAAACCGGGTTATGATTTTGAAATGAAATATTATAACTCCGATGGCCGTGAGGGCAGCATGTGCGGTAATGGCGGCAGGTGTATTGTAAAATTTGCTTACCACCTGGGCATTCACCGCAACGAGTATAAATTCATGGCGGTAGACGGCGAACATGAGGCAGAGATAGATGTTGACGGCATCGTGTCGCTGAAAATGAAAGATGTTGATACGATCCGCAAAGTGCATGGTGATTTTGTGTTAGATACCGGTTCTCCGCACTATGTGAAACTGGTAAATGATGTGATGGACATGGATGTTTACAAGAAAGGAAGGGATATTCGCTACAGTAAAGATTTTGAGCAGGAAGGTATTAATGTAAATTTTGTACAACAAGCAGGTGATGATAAGATCATCGTTCGCACCTATGAAAGAGGCGTGGAAGATGAAACTTACTCCTGTGGTACCGGCGTCACCGCTGCTGCGCTGGTTTGTTACCACAATGAAAATGGCTACAACGATGTAGAAGTTAAAACACTGGGCGGCAGTTTGACGATCGAGTATGACCGGCTGGATGATGACCGATATGCCAATATCTGGCTTTGCGGGCCCGCGGAAAGAGTGTTTGAAGGAACGGTGGAGGTGAAATAGATGAATGGGAAGTGGGGAGTGGCTAGTGGGGTGTGGGGAATGGCGAGTGGGAAGTGGTTAGTGGGGAGCGGGTCTTGCAATAAGCTTGTCAAAAAAGATATAATTTGTGATGGTCACTACTTGTCCTGGCAATAAGTAAAGAACAGACAAAAGTTAACCTTACATACCTGAGAAAAATTCTATTCTGTCCTCAAGCCGGCAGGCCGGCTTTTCACCAGGGGATTCCGTCACTCCGTACGGAGTGACTTCACCGGGTTTGCCATTGCCGCTTTTATTGCCTGGAAACTAATCGTTGCCAATGCAATAATTATGGCAACAAGTCCGCCTCCGGCAAATAACCACCAACTAATGTTGATGCGATAAGCATAATCCTGCAACCAGTTATTCATAAAATACCATGCTATGGGTGTAGCAATTACAAAAGCAATACTTATCAGTAAAATGAATTCTTTCGAAAAGAGGTAAATAATACTGCCGGCTGTAGCGCCAAGCACTTTGCGGATACCTACCTCTTTGATACGTTGCACAGCCATGAAAGAAGCAAGTCCATACAAGCCAAGGCAACTAAGGAGTATTGCGATTACAGCAAAAATTTTATAAAGATCAGATAGCTGGCTCTCCTGTTTGTAAAAATTTTCGATTTTATCATCCAAAAACTTGTATTCATAAACAAAATTGGGAAATGTTTGCTCCCATACTTTTTTAACAGATTGCAGTGTAGCAGACATGTTTGTGGTTGCCAATTTTATCCCCGCCTGGCTGTACATGGTGACGTTTGTGGTAATTAGCAATGGCGCCAAATCATTACGGAAAGACCTGTCATTAAAATCCATTAGCACACCAACAACAGGGCATTTTATTTTATCGCCCCATATGCTTATTTCTTTGTTCAATATATCTTCCGGTTTTTTAAATCCTAAACTTTTCACCAGCGACTCATTCACTAAAAACTCTCTTGTGTAAGCAGAACGCTGCAAATTTCTTCCGGCTACCAGTTGTAATTTATAAGCCGGCACATACCCGGTGTCGGCGAATTTGGTAATAACTTTAAAGTCTTCTTCTTTTATTGCATGGTCAAATTTGAATGTGCTCCATGTATCATTACCATCTTCAACCGGGGTGTTGGAACTGAAGCTTACTGCCTGCACACCATTTACCTGTAATAACTTGTTTTGTAAATAATCCAGCCTGCTGATGCGAAGACTATCTACACGGAAAGGAACATTTATAATTGCATCTTTATCGAAACCTAACGGTTGACCCATGAAAAAACTCATTTGCCTTACAATGATGAGTGTTCCGATGATCAATGCCTGTGCAATGATGAATTGAAAAACCACCAATCCTCTTCTTAACGAAATTCCTTTTGCCGTATTGACCGTGAGTTTACTTTTTAAGGCACTAACAGGATTGAAACGGGATAAAACAATAGAAGGATAAAAACCGGCAAGTGCGGTTACAACAATTGTTACAGTTAAAAGAAATAAAATAACTGCAGGATTGCTGAGTATGTTGAAAGAAAGCGAAAGTTCTAACAGTTGATTTACATAAGGCAGTGCAAGAACAGTTAGAACTGTTGCAAGTATTACAGCACTTGTAACAATCAAAAATGTTTCGGTGATGAATTGGATTTTCAATTGAGATTTATTACTGCCCAGGACTTTTCTTACGCCAACCTCCTTTGCACGATTAACAGCTTGTGCAGTGGAGAGGTTGATAAAGTTTACGCAGGCAATTAACAAAATGAATGCGGCGATCAGCCACAATACATTGAGTAGTTCCTGGCTGATTGTTTTGTTGCTGTAATTACCTGTTTGTGTATCATAATGCACCGCAGTTAATGGTTGTATAATATGACTATCCTTGTTTTCAGGCGATTGAACCTTTGTTGAATAGGCCCTTAGCTGCTGATTAAAATTATCAACAGAAATACCCGAAGGCAACATAATATAGCAACCAAAACCAGCATTTGTTCTATCCTCCCAATCGGTAGATTTTGCTATAATACTTCCGGTAAAACCTGATCCATAAGCCACGACAACTTTTAGCTGAAAGTCAGTATTTGCCGGTATGGTCGCAAGAATGCCTGACACTTTCAATACTTCAGTACCATGTTCGAATAAATGGCCGCCAACTTCCAGCTTAATGGCTTTGCCTATTGCTGTTTTCCAGTCGCCGAAATATTTTTCCGCCATCTCCTTTGTAAGTAATACATTGTTCGGTTCTTTTAATGATTCATATGAACCTGCAAGCAGCGGGTAGTCAAACATTTTAAAGAATGAAGGTTCTGTAAAAAATACACCTTTGCCCTCTTTAAATGTTTTTACCGTTGTTCCGTTATCACCAGGTATCAGCAATTGATCATCGTGACTTGCAAAAATCGGAGCTACCTGTTCTACCTGGGGAAAAGCCATTTTCAAACCTTCGGGCATGGGATAAGGAACATCTTTCCCATAAGCAATAGTTGCATCCTCTGCATGATGATATTCGGTAAGCACACGATAAATGCGATCTTTCTTTGCGTGAAAATTATCAAAGCTTGTTTGATATTGTATAATAATAAAGATCATCATACAAACGGCAATACCAACAGCTAATCCGCCGATGTTGATAATTGTGTAATTCCTGTTACGGCTCAAACTTCTGAATGCAGTTTTGAAATAGTTTTTAAGCATAGCTATATTTTATTCTGTTCTCAAGCTTTTCACAAGGTTCGCTACCGGTAATATGGTTCGATTAAAAAAATCTCAGCGATGGTAGCGTTACGGCATTTAGTATTAAAAAATATGCCGAACGAGCAATCAAGTGGTTTTCAATAGCTTAAGAAAAAAACTATACATAGCTGTTCGCTTTTGATACAATGGGCTGGCTCAATCCGATACAGTGGTGATCCGGGGAGAAGCCTGAAGTTTATTTTAGAAGCTGTTTGAAATAATTGTTCGATATATCTTATGGCGTTTCATGTAGCAGCGTGTAGTATCAATCCCTGACTTTTAAAATTCTATTTGTCCGATTTAATACTGAGTCTTACAAATAATCCGACGACTTCCATCCTACACGAATGCGTTCACTGCTTTATTGCCGGGCCCCCGGCTGAATTACTTTTTATCAATCCTTCCCCTGCCGACATTTATCGTCGCCCCCATGCCCTACTAGCCACCAGCCATCCACTACCTATTCCCCACAAGCCGCTTCCCACTCTCCTCTCCCCACCCCTCCCCACGTCATCGTTTCCCCCTAACTTTACGCCGCTTATGATAAAATACTTTAAAAATATTAATCATCAGACAGTCGAAATAGACAAGCCCGAAGATGGGGCATGGATCAATGTGTTGCCGCCACTGAAGCAGGAGGAATTTTCAGAATTGTCCTCCCAACTGGAAATACCCATCGACTTTTTGACCGACTCGCTGGATATTGACGAAAGAAGCCGTTTTGAAAAAGAAGATAATGTACGGCTCATTGTGATAAAAACGCCTACAGAAAATAACTCATTCAATGAAAGCGACGCCTATTATATTACCATTCCTATTTGTATCATTCTTACGCACAATCATACGGTAACGGTCAACTCTTTTGAAAACTCAGCGATCAAAAAATTCCTGAACACCTTTCAAAACAGGGATTCCGATAAAAGGAATATGGTTGTGCTGAAAGTGTTTGAAAAAATAGTGCAGAACTTTCTCGATACACTGAAAGAGATCAATCAACGCCGCAACATTTTGGAGCAAAAATTGTATGATGCCAGCCGGAACGAACACCTGCTGCAACTGATGCGCATTCAAAAAAGCCTGACTTATTTCGTTACGGCACTCCGGTCAAATGAATTGCTGTTTATGAAGCTCGAAAGAACCAATTTCCTGGGCCTGAATGAAGATGAGAAAGAATTTTTAGGCGACCTGATTGTAGACAATTCCCAGGCTCTTGAAATGGCGAATATTTATGCCACCATGCTTACCAGTACACTGGATGCTTTTGCCAGTATTATTGCCAATAATCAAAACCAGGTATTGAAAAGGCTCGCGGTAATCACCATTGTCTTAACTTTTCCGGTTTTGATATCCAGCCTGTTTGGCATGAATGTTCCCAGTGGTTTTGAACATTCACCCTATGCATTTTATATTGTCGTATTTCTTTCTTTAATCATAGCCTTAACGATTGGCTGGCTTTTTTTTCGCAAAAAAATATTTTAATTCGTATGTCAATATTTACTATCAGGGTGTACGGACTCCTGGTCAATGAAAAAAAACAAGTGCTGGTAAGTGATGAATATATCCGCGGCAATTATTATACAAAATTTCCGGGTGGCGGTTTAGAGTTTGGTGAAGGAACGAGAGATTGCCTGAAACGGGAGTTCAAAGAAGAAATGGATCTTGAAGTTGAAGTGGGTGAGCACCTTTATACTACCGATTTCTACCAGATGTCTGCGTTCAATCCCAGTCACCAGATCGTCTCCATTTATTATCATGTAAAAGCATTGGAAGCCATTAAAGTCCCGCTGCGGGACAAAGTTTTTGATTTTGATGAAATGCAGTTGGCTGTTTATAATGAAAAAGGTGAAACAGAAACTTTCCGCCTGATTGAATGGGATGACTTTTCAGCAGACAGCGTCACACTTCCCATAGACAAAGTGGTGGCCAGTCTTATAAAAGAGAAAAATTAGCCTGGAACCTCTCTCAAAAGTATTATTTCACGCAACGACGCAAAGTCGCCACGATGAAAACAGTTGAGCTTTAAAAAACGTTGTGTCGACGCGGCGTGGCGTGATGTTTTTCAACTTTTCGGATAACTTCCAGATCTTTTACTCATCGCCCATGGCAGCCTGTTTCATAGCAGTGGCCTGTTCAGGCCCGAGATATTTTTCGATCCGGTTGTGAACGAGATAAATAACCGGTGTCAACAGGATCGCCACTGTAAATTTATAAATGTAGTTCACGATCCCCACCGCAATAAATAAATTAAACGGCCATACAAAATCGTTACCGCTCTTGTTGACCCTTGTTCCCACGTAAAAGGCGATAAACAATACCACAAAACTGTCGATGAATTGCGAGATCAGAGTGGAACCGGTTGCCCGAAGCCAGATGTTTTTTTCACCGGTTGCTTTTTTTATTTTATGAAATATGAACACGTCAATCAACTGTCCAAGAATAAAAGCAGTGAGTGATCCGATGATGATGAAGCCACCCTGGCCCAGCACACTGTTATAAGCCTTCTCCATATCAGGCACGCCACTACCCTGCTTGCTGGTAATGAAAAAATCTGCAGGTGTCAATTTCATAGCGCCATAAAAAACAAGGAAAGCAAAGGCAATCAGGCCCGCTGTCAGCCACGATAAAAACCTCACTCCTTTCATCCCATAATACTCATTGATGATATCCGTCATGATGAAAACCACCGGCCAGAGTAAAACACCGGCTGTGAGATTTACCGAAAGATCGTTTCCAAACAAGTGAATACTTAGTGGAGCAAAACCTAGCGTTTTCTCCAACGAAAAAATCTTTACCCCAATGATCTCTGCGATCAGTGCATTAGCAACAAAAAAACCGCTTAATATCAAAAATAACCGGGTGGGCTTATGATGGATGATTGCCTTCAACATTGATGAAAATTATATAAAGCATTAAGATAAAAAGGAACACGATGTTGGCAATAATAAGCCAAAGCGGAACCGGGATTTGTTTTTTCCTGATCAGCACGATCAAATAGCAAACGAGGGTTGCGGGCACAATTAGCAAACCCATCACAAATCCAATAGTGATAATAGTGGAAGAAACGACTTCGGTATTCCCTTCTCTTCGCACCAAGAATGCCAGGGAAGCAAGGAAACATAACCCGCAGATAAAAGCCAGCCTTGACAAAAATAATAGCCAACCCATCGGTGATTTTCGTCTAAAATAGCATTATTTTGTCAGCCTGAAACTGAATGCCCCGGGCTAATTTTGCGGGGCTTTCTTTTAAAACAAAGCCAACGGATGTTCCTGCCTGGTCTTTCATAAACGATGACTGACCCAGGAAGATTAAAAAAATTATCAATGAAACCGACATGACAAAAATTTTCATTTTTATTACAACGGGGAATGAAAATTTTTGTCATCAAAGGTTCCATTCGGGCAAAATAGAATAAAAAATATACGAATGAAAAACGACCTGGTAAAAAAGATAGTTCCGCATGTAATCGCTGTATTGATCTTCTTAGTTGTTTCCGTTTTCTTTTGCAAACCTGTGTTGGAAGGTAATGTGCTCAACCAGCATGATGTGTTAGGCTGGAAAGGCGTCGCACAAAATGCGTTTGATTATAAAGAAAAGCATGGGCATTTCCCTTTGTGGAATCCCAATGTTTTTAGCGGTATGCCGAATTACCAGATTGCAGTGGAAGGAAAAAGTGTCTTACCCGATCTCAATAAAGTTTTTTCATTAGGGTTGCCGGATCCTATTCATTATTTCTTCCTGGCTGCTGTATTTTTTTATATACTCTGCCTGGCCCTGGGGATGAAACCCGTGGTGGGTATTTTCGGTGCACTAGCCTATGCCTTTTCAACTTACAATCCCGTTATCCTGAGTGCTGGTCATATGACCAAGATGTCAGCGATTGTCTATATGCCCTTGTTGCTGACCGGCCTTATTCTCATTTTTGAAAAAAGGTATTGGCTGGGCCTGGCGATTGCTACCCTTGGCACGTATATGGAAATAATGGCCAATCATCCCCAGATCAATTTCTATTTTTTTCTTGTAGCCGGCTGTGTCACGCTGGGATACCTGGCAACCTGGATAATCAGAAAAGAATGGAAGCATATAGCTATAGCTTTTGCCGTAACTGCTATTGCGGCTATAGCAGGCGTGGCTGCCAACTCCTTTTCATTTTTGATTGGATCCAGTTATGCAAAACATACTATACGTGGTGGTCAAAATATAAATATCGAAGGCGATAGTGTAAAAGTGAAAAAGACTTCCGGGCTTGATACTTCTTATGCTTTTCAATATAGCTTTTCGAAGGCAGAGCCATTAGTTATGATGATGCCAAATGCTTTTGGCGGCAGCAGCGCCAACCCTCTTGATGAAAATTCAAATGTTATCAAGAAGTTAACCGCTAAAGGATTGCCTGAAAATGCAGCCATGCAGGTGGCCAGTGCGTTGCCCAGGTATTGGGGAGGGCTTGAAAGTACCAGTGGCCCTGCATATATCGGCGTTATTGTTTGCTTATTGGCGCTGCTTGGATTTGTATTGGTAAAACATCCGCTTCGGTGGGGCTTGCTGGCAGCATCGGTTTTGTCCATCCTGATGTCGTGGGGCAAATTCTTCCCCGGGTTCAATATTTTTCTTTTTGAAAACCTGCCGATCTACAATAAGTTCAGGGCGCCTTCTATGTCACTGGTGATGGCACAGCTGACATTACCCGTGATGGCAGTATTGGCTGTTCACCATTTATTCTTTACCGAAAACAGCCGCGAATACGTCAAAACAAACTTCAAAAAAATACTCTATACACTTGGCGGCCTTGTTGTTTTAACCGGCCTGGTTTATATAGCAATGGACTACAGTTCGCCAATGGATGATTTTATGATTCAGCGTTTAAAAAGCATGGGTGCTGATGATGAAATTTCGAGAACCACCATTGCCGGTCTGAAAGCTGACCGCAGTGCCATGTTTGGCGGACAGGTATTGCGTACGATTATTTTTACTGCATTACTATTGGGATTATTTTGGGCTTTTGTAAAAAACATTTTAAAACCTTTCAGCATTGCAGTGATTCTAACTGTAGTAACGATAGGTGATTTATTAGTGATAGACAAGGACTATTTAAATGAGAACAACTATCAATCTAAAGACGAGCAACAAGCAGAGAACTTCACTAAAACAGCGATAGATGAGCAAATATTGGCTGACAAAGATTTATCCTACCGGGTTTACAATGCCGGACCAGACAGGTTTAGTGCAAGTGACTTCCGGGTCTCCGCCTTTCATAAAGCCATCGGAGGATATCATCCTGCGAAACTTAGAATCTACCAGGACATTATTGAGCGATATTTATATGGCGACCCAAATCCACAGATTCTTAATATGCTCAATACAAAATATGTAATTGCGCAAAATCCACAAAACGGGCAGCAAACCCTGATACCTAATCCCAATGCCTACGGAAACAGCTGGTTTGTAAAACATATCCGGTTTGTAAAAGACGATGTAGAAGAAATACAAACAATAGGAAAGACTGACTTAAAAAACACTGCCATTGTTCAGCAGGCCTTTGCCGCCAATGCAGCGCAGCCGTCTTTTGATTCAACTGCCACTATTGCCCTCACCAAATTTGATAACGATACGATGGAGTATACTTCCAATGCTCAAACTGCCCAATTTGCTGTTTTTAGTGAAGTATATTACCCGGATGGATGGAACGCTTATATTGACGGCAAGAAAGTTGATTATGTTAAAACCAATTATGTATTGCGGGGTCTCTCCGTTCCTGCGGGAAAACATACTATAAAATTTGTGTTTGAGCCGGAGATGTATAAAAGAGCAATGAGAATATGCTATATCGCTTCTTATTTTATTTTGCTGCTGGTCGGGTTGGGATTTTTCATGTCATGGTGGACTAGAAATAAAAACCAACAGGCGAAATGATACGCATTGCGTCTTTGGTGCCTTATCGTGTAATGCCGGCCAAAATGGGAGGACAAAAAGCAATTTATTTTTTCCTTAAGTATTTTTCACGGCATTGCGAAGTGATTTGCTATACCACTAAAAACAATACCGAACAAAGCGATGAACCGTTTATAGTAAAGAAGATTCTTGGCACTTACAAACTACGGTATATAAATCCTGCTTATTTTTTCAAACTCAACAACGAATTTCGAAAAGAGAAAATCACTCACCTGCTAATGGAGCAGCCATACTACGGATGGCTGGCAATTCTGCTGAAAATAACTACAGGCGTAAAACTCATTATACATTCCCACAATATCGAAGGGCTTCGCTTCCGGTCCACCGGCAAATGGTGGTGGCGGATGATGAGCTGGTATGAAAGTGCTGTACATAAAAAAGCAGATTTCAATTTTTTTATTACTGAAGAGGATTTGCTCCATGGAGTAAAAAACTTTGGAATACCAAAAGAAAAGTGTGCGGTGATAACCTATGGTACAGAAAAAAACACAGCACCTCCTGTTGAAGAAAAAAAAGCGGCAAAAAAAGAGATATGCAGTCAATTGGGCATTGCCGGCGACAATTATCTTTTGCTGTATAACGGCACGTTGAACTATCCGCCTAACAAAAAAGGCCTGGATTATATACTTGAGCATATAAATCCGATGCTACTGCAGCAAAAGGATATACGCTATACTATTATTATTTGCGGCCCCCTGCTTTCACCTGAATACAATGAGCTAAAAGAATACAGGGATCGTAATATCGTCTATGCTGGTTTTGTCAATGAAATTGACATTTATTTTAAAGCTGCTGATATTTTTATAAATCCCGTCACCGCTGGAGGCGGCATCAAAACAAAACTGGTTGAAGCATTAGCTGCAGGCTGCTCCGCTGTTTCTTTCGTCAATGGCGCTATCGGCGTACCGGTTGCCATCACCGGCAACAAATTAAGAATAGTTCCTGATCACGACATTAAAGCGTTTAGTAAAAATATTATTGCTGCCGCCGAAAGCGTAGAAGATCGTATTCCTGTGGATTTTTTTAATCATTTTTATTGGGACAATATAGCGAAGCAAGCTTCCGACATTATTAAAATAAAGCTGTGAATCCAACTATTTCCATCATAACGATTTGCTTTAACAACCTGGAAGATCTGATTACAACATGCAAGTCGGTTGATATCCAGGATACCCTACCTTATGAGCATTGGATCATTGATGGTTCAACCAATAACGATATCCGTAACTATCTGCAAGCTCAGGAACTGCCAGCCTACCGAAAATGGATCAGCGAAAAAGACAGCGGAATAGGCGATGCCTTTAATAAAGGTATTTTGCGGGCTTCCGGGACAATTGTAAACATGCTGAATTCAGGGGACAGCTATACAGACAATACTGTGTTAAAGAAGGTATCGGTTGTTTTTTCTAATGATGCGTCCCTGCAATGGATACATGCAAAGTACCAGATAATGAGAGGCGGCAAGTGGATCATTATCGGCAAGCCATTTGAAAAGGACAAGCTGTATCGTGGTATGCGCAGCATTTGCCATCAAACCATGTTTGTGAAAAAAGAACTTCATGAAAAACACGGCCTTTATGACCCGGAATTATCCATTGCAATGGACTATGATTTCGTTTGCCGCATTTACGAGGAAAAATTTCAATTTATACCCCAAGCTTTTGTTGTAATGGCCCCCGCCGGAGTCAGTGCCACTCAATACCTGATCTCGCTGAAACAGGCCAAAACTGTTTACTTACGGCATTTTGACTATTCGATTAAGCTAGATATATGGCAACTACGCCTTAAAATGCTACACTTCTTATTGCAATCGCAGGTGGGCAAATGGTTGTTTAAACTAAAAACAAAACTAAAGCTGGAGAATATGTGAGCACAATGATTAATCAACCTAGAAGATGGAGAATATAATTACAAAACATATATAATTTAGATAAGATCCCGCTACGCAAGGCCCCTGGTGATACCTTGGATTGAGCTATTATCATTTTTGAAAGTGGCATTGGAATATCCCCAGTCCAATAGGCCTGGACATTTTCTTCACTTCTCATTTTCAGATTTCTGAATAGCCTCCAATAATAATCATAAACAAATGGATTGCTTAAAATCTTTATTCCTAACTTTTCCAATAAAATAAAATTCTCAGGAATTTGAACTTCAGGAACAAGAAAAGTATACTTGGTTACCTGTTCCTCATGAAATCCTACACTTATTAAAATATCATCTATATACGCATATTTGACTTTTCTGAGACAACGAATGTAGTATTCAAAATCAACGACAAACTTAAATCTGTTATCATAAAACAGGTCTATATTATTCCGGATCATGGTGCAACTTGGATTTCCCACATAAACTTTTTTAAACAGATGCAAAGGACTCATTTTCAGAAATGCCAGGTCAAGGAAACTGCATTTCACTTTTTGTGAAGCACCCGTTTTTTCTGTAATATTTTGAAACGCAGAAAAAAAGAACGAGCATTCAGGTTTTGCTTTAGCGTTATTATAAAAAGTCTGTAGTGAATCCTTATCCGTAAACCAATCATCATTATGCATAAGCTTTATCCACTCTCCGCTTGCATGACGAATAGCCTCATTCCAATTCTCAGGGGTTCCTAAAGCCGGCCTGTTTCGAAAGTATTTTATCTCTTGCTTAAAACTCTTTTTTCCAACCAGCAACTCCACAGCGTCGTCCGGGCTATCGTCAGTAATGACAATTTCATAATTTTTAAAAGTCTGCGCCTGAATAGAATCTAATAACCGATCAAGAAAAACGACGTTTTTATATGCTGGGATACAAATAGATATTTCAACAGAGCTTTTCATTTTAAATGTTTAAATCACCTGACCAAATTATGAATAGCCCTCAAACCCAGTAACCTGTAAAACAAGAATTTTAATACCGGGTAAATCATTTTTTTTCTATTCAGCAACTTTTGCCTGCTAACCCAACGCCATCTGTTTTTAAAACTAATTTTTTGGTCTTTTAGCCAGTCAAGCCAGTACACAAAAAGAAGATGGTCATCCTGCCTGTCAAGTTTCTGTAATGCGAATGGCATCAGGTTTTTCTTTTGTTCATGAAAAATAAATGCTTGTTCTATCCAATTATCGCCAAAGTCGCCGCCTACTGTTAAATGCACCAGGTCGATCCGGTTGGTTACCAAAACTTTTTTAATCCTTGCTATGCGTAGCGAAAAATCAATATCATAAAAATGAAATCTTCTCAATAAATCATGATCGAATTTGATGGATTGCCAAATGACTTTTGGACAAGCCATAAAGACCCCATCGATACAAACCACCTCGTATTCATTCTTCTCCCATTTTTCTGGGAACAACAAAAGTTTATCTTCGCCATCCTGCCTATGCGTAATATTAAAATAGTCCCGTCCGCTGCCGCCAGAGTACCATCCCGAAAAATGATGACTTTTATAATCGCTTCCGGCAACCCCCACGAGTCCGATATCCGGGTCATTCTGAAATATTTCGACTAAGTATCTACCCCAATTTTGGGTTTTCATGACCAAATCTTCATGCAAAAAAACGATATATGGATAGTGTGCCTTTTCAGCCATTCGATTGTACACTTCGCAAATACCCAGGTTTTCTCTCCTGTTGTCAAATACCAGTAATTCATATTCGATACCAATCGTAGCTGCTGTACTCTGTTCCATTATTTGTAGTAGGGATGGATTAACAGAACAGACAACGAGAGACAGCATACCTGATTATAGATTGATGAACAATTGCTTATTTTGCGGATATATTTAGAATGCATGCAAAATAGTTCATTTTTAAACAATTTATTTAAAGGTATAGGTACCCGGATTAAGTCACTTTTTACACATCAGGGCAGTAAAGCCGGATTGAACTGGTTTTCTGAAAAATTCCTCAAACATGCTCCGGCTGGCGTCATCAGATCCTACCAATACAGAAACAAAAAAATTTATTACTCAAACCCATCTGAATTTTTACACGCTTTAAAAGAGATATTTATTCATGAGATTTATAAGGGCCAATACTCTCCTGGTTCGTATATCATTGACTGCGGGGCCAATATTGGCTTGAGTGTTATTTACCTGAAACAAATTTGCCCCGATGCTAAAATTGTGGCATTTGAGCCTGATGAAGAAAATTTTAAACTATTACAAGACAATATTTCATCATTTGATTTCAAAAATGTAACGCTTCGCAAAGAAGCAGTTTGGATAGAAAATACACAATTGCATTTTGCAGGACTCGGATCTATGTCCAGCAGAATTGGAGGTGCTCAGGGCGCTGAGACAAATGTTGTAACCGCTATAAGATTAAAGGAATTATTGACTGAACCCGTCGATTTTTTAAAGATTGACATTGAAGGGGCAGAGTACGAAGTCCTTAAAGATATTAAGGACCAATTATGCTATGTAAAAAATATGTTTCTTGAATATCACGGTAGCTTTGAACAAACGACAGAATTAACAGCCTTATTAAGCTGGATCACTACACAAGGATTTTCTTATTACATTAAAGAAGCAGCTGATATTTATCCGACTCCATTTTATAGAACCAGGAGGAACGGACAGCAGTACGACGTACAATTAAATCTATTTTGTTTCAGAACGGCAGTTTAATAAAAAAATCACCGGACCAATACAAAAGTTCCCTTCCTGAATACTTCAGCCTCGCATATCGTTTTTGCCTTTATCATGTATACATAAACTCCCCCATCCTGCTCAACACCTTTGTAAGTGCCATCCCAACATTGACCCGGATTTTTGGTGGTGAATATCCGGTTGCCCCAACGATTGTAAATGCTGAATTCAATTTTTTCAATCACACCCCAATATTTCACGCCATAACAATCATTCAGCCCGTCGTTGTTGGGTGTAAAGGCATTGGGCATCAGGTAGCCGCCCTTATTTACATTATCAACTTTTACAGTAATCGTATCATATCCATTACAACCTTCAAGGTCCGTCCCTTTTACGACATACGCAGTTGTAGTTGCAGGTGCTGCTACCGGGTTAGCTATGCCCGGATTACTTAAAGTTGTTGCCGGAGTCCATTCATATTGGACAGCCCCGGTAACATTAAGCTGACTACGGTCATTGCTACAATCAATATCATTAGTCTTCACCGCATTTACTGTTGGCAACGACATCACCGTTAGCCGGGTTGATAATGTAGCAGACTGATTACAGGTTGTTTCTGTTATCGTGACCTTAAAGTCGGCAGTAACAGCAGGGGAAACCCATGGATTGGCTACGGCGATATTATCCAGACCTTCAGCGGGCTGCCAGGCATAAGTATCCCCGCCAGCAGCGTTTAATTGAACAGAATCAAAAAGACAAACTTTTCCGGGAGCATTGATTGAAAAAACAGCATCAGGCCTTACAGATACTTCCACGGAATCGAGGTACTCACAGGTATTGGCATCCTTAATAGTTACATAATATTTTGTATTGACAAGCGGCGAAGCTATGGGGGTTGCTATTAGATGATTGTCTAATGATTTTGCCGGCGACCAACTATAGCTGTTTCCTCCTGTTACAGATAGTTGGACCGAAGCATTTTTACAGATCATTGTATCCTTAGAAATAACAATAGCCGGTTTTGTAGAAACATCTACAACAACAGAATCTTTTGCCGAACATCCGTTTAAGGTGCCGGTAACAATATATTTTGTTGCAGATATTGGCTTGGCTATGGGATTAGATATTCCCGGATTACTTAACGTTGCAGCGGGAGTCCATACATATTGATCAGCCCCAGTAGCATTCAACTGACTCTGGTCGTTCCTGCAGTCGATATCATTTGCTTTAGCGGCATTCACCGCTGGCAAAGGCTTAACAGTGACCGTTGCTGACAAGGTCTCCGATTGGTTGCAGATATTTTCCGTTATGGTGACGGTATAGTCGGTAGTTACAGAAGGAGAAACTCTTGGATTGGATATGGCGGTATTATTTAATCCATCAGCAGATTGCCAACTATAGATATCACCACCCGAAGCAATCAATTGCGCCGAATCAAAACGACATACTGGTTGCGGATTATTGATAGAGAAAACGGCATCAGGTCTTATTGATACCTGCACAGAATCCAGGTGCTCGCAGGTGTTCACATCGGTTATAGTAACATAGTACATCGTGTTGACAACAGGTGAAGCTACCGGATTTGCAACAAGATGGTCATCTAATGTAGCTGCTGGCATCCAGCTATAACTTGCTCCGCCTGTTACAGATAACTGGGCCAACGCGTTTTTACAAATCAATGTATCAGCAGAAACAGCAATAACCGGTTTTGCATAAATATTGACATGGACAGTGTCCTTTGCCGAACATCCGTTGGCCGTAGTTCCGGTAACAATATATTCTGTTGAAACTACCGGCGATGCAACAGGATTTGCAATAGCGGTAGCCGATAAGCCCGTAGCGGGAGACCATACATAATTTTCCGCACCTGTTGCATTTAATTGAACGGATTTCCCTGTACAGATGGTGGTGTCAATATTTGCCTGGACAGAAGGTTTCTCCACTTTTATTTTTACAGAATCTCTTTTTATAAATACTGGTGCAAAAGAGATATCGTCCAATGCAAAATCATTGCCTTGTACCAATGTATTTTTATTTACAATTGAAATAACAGCGGTGGTATTATTTCCCGAATTCCATGTTGTATGGAATTGAGTCCATGTACACGTAGGGAGGCTGGCCGTTATCATCGAACCTGCGTCTTTTCCATTAATAGAAAATTGTAGCTGGGCAGGATTGGGCGGCCACAACGCTTGTATCCAGGTAGAGAATGCGTAGTTTGTATTGGGAGTTACATTCACTGTTTGCTTCCATACATTTACGTCCGCTACCGGAGAGCCATTTACCAGCATCATGTTTCCATTGCCGGTTGTATGATCTTTGCAGGCACTGAGACTGCTATTCCAGCTTTGAGGATTACTACCAACAAAATACTGTCCTTCGGTTGTATTGTTACTGGCAAAATTATATCCTGAAGTAAACCCGGAATTCCCTTGTGAAAAATTGCCATTAGTTATAAGATTAGCACCCGTTACTTCTGCAGTGAAATAATAAGTTATATCTGCGGTGGCAGAGGTGGTAGGATTAGGAGAATTGGGATTGTCCAGGAAGGTAGTTGGCGACCAGCAAAAATTTAGTGATGGAATAGTAAGCAACTGTTTGGCAGCACCATAGCATATGGTGGTATCGGCAGTACGAACAAGCAGATTGTCCTGAAGTACGTTTACTGAAACCAATTTTTGAATACTATCAATACAACCAGCATCCGTTTGAACTTTAAGCTTTATTGTATAAGTACCATAATCATTATAAGTCACAACCGGATTGGGATCGCTTGTATTTGTTTGCCCGTCTCCAAAATCCCATATGTAGCTCTGTATATTTTCAAGATTTGTAACGATCTGAATGTTTTTTGGATTGCAGGGATCTTGTTTGATAGAAAAGTCAGGCTTTTCGGTTGGGCAACAATCCTTCACTACTATTTGCTTACAAACAGATGCCTGTGTTGGTAAACCATCATCAACAGTTAAATTAATATTGTATGTCCCAGGCAAACTATAAGTGATGGGCGGTGGATCTTGCAATGAAGAATTGGGAATATTGGAGTTGTTACATCCCGTAAAACGTAATCTGGTTATTGTTTGGTTATTTACATTCGTAATAAATGAATACAGATCTGAGCCTACCCTGAAAATTTTAGATAAACAATGAGGGAAGTTTAGATTACCGATATTCCCTAAGTTAACTGCTGTTGGTGTATTAGTAAGACTACTACCAAAATCAAGTTTAACAATGCCGGGGCTGACCGAGTTGGCGTTTATCACGTAACCTAACAATTCACCGCAAAATTTTATGACATATATGTCCCATGAGTTGTTGAATGTTCCATTGATATTACCAAGATTCTGGCCAGTAGGCATATTCAATAATGAATTACCAAAATTCAATCGTGTCAGCGCAGAACTGGTAGAATTGGTAACAAAAGCATACCAGTTACCATTATCATTAATGGCCTGAATACCGGTAGGATAGTTCAGATTGCCGATATTCCCTAAGTTAATTGCTGTTGGAGTATTAGAAAAGCTATTGGTAAAGTTGAACCTGGTCAATGTATTATTGTTTGCATTGACTGTAAGACCATACCAATTGCCATTGTCGTTGAACACATATAAATCGTGAGGATAGCTCAGATTCCCTATATTGCCCCAGTTAGTTCCTACAGGAGTTGGGTTAGCAATATTAGCACCAAATTCGACCTTGACAATGTACGAACCGTTTATTGTTCCTCCCACTATTATAGCATACCACAGTCCCTGATTCTTAACAACCTGTATTCCTTCCGGATGCAGAGGTAACGCTCCTCCAATGTTTCCTAAGTTTATAATAGTCGGCGTGTTCAATAAGCTATTGCCGAAATCAAGACGCTTTAATGTACCGCTGAAATGGTCTGTTACGAAACCATAATAATTATTGTTATCTGACACATAATCTATAAAGACGGGTCCTTCTAACTGACCTCCTGGATTACCAAGATTCACTCCCTCTGGCGGAGCATTGAGATTGCCTACACAAAAATTCCAATAATGGCTCGTCGCATTTAAGGATATATTAGAAATATTAACCGGGGTGTTAACACAAACCGTATCAGGAACAATAAAATCAGCTATTACTTCTGATAATGCAGGACAGTTTAATGGGGCAAAACTACAGTTAGGATTAGTTTGATTAATAACAGCATTACCGTTCAGCGTTCCATTCCATGTAAGGTTACCTTGCTTATTTAACAAGTCATCAAATGTATAATAAGCAACTAACCCGTTTTGACTGGCCGGATTAGGCAAAGAAGTATGCATAAATGCTTTCAGTTCAACCTGAGTCCTGGCGGCTTTCCAGATTCTTACTTCATCAATATATCCCGAGTGTTGCATATCCGCCGGCTGTACTGCACCCGCAAGTTGGCCTATTGTAGTGAGTAAGTTGTTATTGATGAGATTTCCGGTACATGCAACTTGAGATATTACATATCCATCCCGATAAAACTTAAGTGTAGTGCCATCATACACCATTGCCACGTGATAAGTCTTGTCGAATTCCGGCGGACATACAAACGGTGTCGCAACATACCCGGTCACATTTGTTGTAATTTCACATTGCGCCGGCATTAGCGAGTAATTAACATTCGATGCATCCGTATGCTTTGAAACCAGCTTGCCAAAGGTTATAGTGTTGTCGAATGCGGATACCCTGTTAAAAATGGCTTCAACAGTAAGTTTATTTCCAGTAATATCCAAATCTCCAATGGTAACAAATGAACCCGCGTTAGGGGTTTTTAGCCAATCATTACAGGATTGTGAATAAACCTTTGGGCTTAAAAAAAACAAAGTCAAAAAACAGAAAGAAAAAAATAGTGCTTTCAGCAGTACGTTTTGGTTCATATAACGGATGGCTAAGAATAAGGTGGAAATAGTGGAAAGCGCTAAAATAACCTAAATCTTTATAATCTAATAGCCCGACAGCAACTAAAACTTGGTTTAAACATCCTCTAAAAAAACAACTCCCGAATAAGGCGGGAGTTGAATGACAGACATGTAATTAAAATATTATATCAGTGTTTATTTTCCTTCAAAAAATGCTGGTACGCTTTTGCCAAGCCATCTTTGAGTGAAACTTTGTGCGACCACCCCATTGCATGCAGCCGGGTATTATCCATCAACTTGCGGGGCGTTCCATCCGGCTTTGATGTATCAAATTTGATTTCCCCCTCGTATCCTGTTACCTCTTTTACTATTGATGCCAACTCTTTAATGGAGACTTCCTCCCCGGTACCTGCATTGATGAACAATTTGCCATCATACTTCTCCATCAGGAAAAAACAGGCATCTGCCAGGTCATCCACATACATAAATTCACGCAATGGCGTACCCGTCCCCCATATTTCCACATGATCGGCCTTGTTAATTTTTGCTTCGTGAAACTTACGAAGCATGGCTGGTATAACATGGGAGTTTTGTGGGTGATAATTATCGCCCTGTCCATACAAGTTAGTGGGCATGGCAGAAATAAAATTACAACCGTACTGATCCCTGTAGGCTTCGCAAAGCTTGATACCAGCGATTTTTGCAATCGCATAAGGCTCATTGGTTGGTTCGAGCAAACCTGTCAACAAATACTCTTCATCTAATGGTTGCGGAGCCAGTTTTGGATAAATACAAGAGCTCCCCAGGAACAGTAATTTTTTTACACCATTTGCATAAGAAGCATGGATAATGTTCGATTCTATCATCAGGTTATTATAGAGGAACTCTGCTCTATAAATATTGTTGGCCATGATGCCACCTACTTTCGCCGCGGCGAGAAAAACATAGTCAGGTTTTTCCGATACAAAAAAATCATTTACTGCCTGCTGATTGCAGAGATCCACTTCTGAAGAAGTACGGGTAACGACATTGAAAAAGCCGTCTTGCTGCAATTTTCTTACTATGGCAGAACCCACCATCCCGCGATGACCCGCTACAAAAATTTTACTATTTTTTTCCATTACTCAAATTGCCTTAAAGTGTTATACCCCGAATCTTTTAGAATTACATCCTTACGGAAATTTTCGATATCTGATTCCACCATTTCTTTTGCCAGTTCGCTTAATGTATATTTTGCTGTCCAACCCAGCTTTTGCTTTGCCTTTGTTGGATCGCCTAACAACAGGTCAACTTCGGTCGGCCTGAAATAACGTTTATCAACTTCCACCACTACATCTCCTTTTCGCAAAGGAATATCCGGAAGTGAAACTTCTTTCACGATGCCTTTTTCATTTTCTCCCTCACCTTCAAAATCAACCGCAACTCCTGCATGCGCAAACGCTAATTTTACAAAATCCCTTACAGCTGTTGTCACTCCAGTTGCAATTACAAAATCTTCCGGCTCGTCCTGCTGGAGAATAAGCCACATAGCTTCCACATAATCTTTGGCATGCCCCCAGTCACGCTTTGCATCCAGGTTTCCCAGCCAAAGTTTTTTCTTTAGTCCCAAAACTATTTCAGCCACGCCCCGGGTGATCTTACGTGTTACAAAAGTTTCACCTCTTAATGGACTTTCATGGTTAAACAAAATTCCATTGCAGGCATACATGCCATAGGCCTCCCGATAGTTTACAGTTATCCAATAACCGTACAATTTAGCTACGCCGTATGGAGATCTTGGATAAAAAGGTGTTGTTTCATTTTGAGGAACCGCCTGCACTTTACCATACAATTCAGAAGTTGAAGCCTGGTAGATCCTTGTTTTTTTCGCCAATCCCAAAATTCTCACCGCTTCCAGAATGCGTAAGGTTCCGGCAGCGTCAGTATTTGCAACATATTCCGGTTCATCGAAGCTTACCTGTACGTGGCTCATGGCTCCCAGGTTATAGATTTCATCGGGCTGCACCTGTTGAATGATCCGGATAATATTGGTAGAATCTGTCAGGTCACCGTAATGAAGAACCATTTTCAGGTTGGACTCATGTGGGTCCTGGTAAAGATGATCGACACGCTGGGTATTGATAAGGGATGTACGACGCTTGATCCCGTGAACTTCATAGCCTTTGCTTAAAAGTAGTTCAGCAAGGTAGGCACCATCCTGGCCGGTGATGCCGGTGATAAGGGCTTTTTTCATTCCGCTTTTAATTTCCGCAAATATAAAGTCCGGTTATCACAATTCATAACCCACAACTAACTGGTCGTGTGGCGTAATGGCGGCTAAAAATCGCTGTAGTCCCTGTTTTTTTCTTTCGTCAAGCTCATAGCTTAAATGAATGGTGTAATATTTCCGCAAATCATACAAGTCAAAAGACGTTTCCCTGACGATTTCGTCAATATAGTTTAACCCCATTGCATTCGCTTCATCAAATATCCGGAGGAACGCCTCCGGCAAAGGAGTTTTGCTTACCCAGGCTGCAAATACGAAGGGAAGCCCGGTAATGGCCCGCCACTCGCTGCCAAGATCATAGATAAATGTGGATATTTTACGCTGTTCCAAAGCCCGGTCACCAATAACCAGGCCGGCGGTTGTACCCCTTATCTGCTGCCGATAGCTTTCGTCAATAGCCGGGATTATCTCAGGATGGATGCCCCAGGATTCTTTCATTAACCATTTTAATAATGCTACAGAGGACCGGCTTTGGTAATCCAAATAAACCCTTTCTATTTGCTTCATCGGAACTTCGCTGAAAAGACACACTGAAGCAACTTCGCCTTCAGTGCCTATACAAAATTTACCATTGATATGATAAGAAGGCAATTGAGGAATTGCAGCCACTGGTATCAGGCCCACATCAATTTGATCATCGGAAAGCATTTGAGCCAGCTTCGCCGGATAAGCACCGATCAGGTCAATCATTTTATTGATCGGCGCCTTTTGCAATCCATAGATCAGTGGTTTTGTATTCAGGTAATTTACGATGCCCACCCGAACTTTTCTTTCATCACTTCCATCCAACGGCGTCATGCTAATCTCTTTCATCCGCTATATTCTTTTTTGAGACCGGAGCGAAAGCCGTCCTTATCGGCAGAATCTTGTAAAACGTCATTCTTCATAGTGAAGGAAATAAAGATGCCCGGTTTCACCTGTTTATTTTTTTATTTTTTTTGGCCAGCACTTGTCCCGAACTGGCATCGGGATGGAATCTTGCCTGTCGGCAGACAGGCGCCCTGCAATCATTACATGCTGTTTCAAAAACTTTATAGGGGCGTTTCATTACTCCAATTTGTGTTCTTTATCTTTGCCGCAAAGATATACTAAGTTGTTTCTCGTTTATGGTTTATAATATGGTGCTAAAACCTGCAGGTGTTGTTAACTATAGACCAAAACAAAAAACAAAAAACTTTCTCATGGAACTATCAGCACTAACCGCTATTTCTGCCGTTGACGGCCGCTACAGAAGACAAGTTCAACACCTCGACGAATATTTTTCGGAATATGCATTAATCAAATACCGGATACTGGTTGAAGTAGAATACCTGCTGTTTTTGGAGAGAAAAAAATTTTTCAAATTATCCGGCAAAACCATTAAAAGTCTTACTAAGCTCGCCGAAAGCTTTGGACCCGAAGATGCCCAGGAAATAAAACAAATTGAATACATCACCAATCATGATGTAAAAGCCGTAGAATATTACCTGAAAAATGAATTAGAAAAAACGGACGGCAAATCAGCCAAAGAGTGGATCCATTTTGGATTGACTTCGCAGGATATCAACAACACAGCTATCCCTTTACTGTGGAAACATGCAATAGAATATGAATATCTTCCTGGCTTACTTAACCTGAATACACAACTGAAATTATTGGCAGAACAGTGGAAGGACATCCCGATGCTTGCCCACACACATGGACAACCAGCCAGCCCAACAAAGCTAGGTAAAGAAATAATGGTTTTTGCGGAAAGAATACAGGCACAGATAGAACAATTCATCGCTGTACCTTTTAGTGCGAAATTTGGCGGCGCCACCGGAAATTTTAATGCCCATCATGTCGCTTTCCCAAAAATTGATTGGATAAAACTGGGTAACGAGTTTACCGATCACCTGGGATTAAGCCGCCAGCAATTCACTACACAGATTGAACATTATGATAATCTCGCGGCTCATTTTGATTGTATGAAAAGAGTCAATAATATCCTGATCGATTTTTGCCGGGATATATGGACTTATGTATCGATGGAATACTTCAAACAGAAAACGAAAAAGGGTGAAGTGGGTTCATCCGCCATGCCACATAAAGTAAACCCGATTGACTTTGAAAATGCGGAAGGAAACCTGGGAATGGGAAATGCAATCTTTGAACATCTTTCATCAAAGCTACCTGTATCCAGGTTGCAGAGAGACTTAACCGATTCTACCGTGCTTCGCAATATTGGTGTTCCTTTTGCCCATACCATTATTGCTTTTAAATCCATCGAAAAAGGATTGGAAAAACTGGTCATCAACGATGCTAAGATTCACGAAGATCTTGAAAATAATTGGGCCGTAGTTGCTGAGGCTATACAAACTATCCTGCGAAGAGAAAACTATCCTCAGCCCTATGAGGCTTTGAAGGATTTGACTAGAGGTGCTTCAAAAATTGACCAAAAGACCATTCATCAATTTGTCGATGGGTTAAAGGTCAAAACCGAAGTAAAAAAAGAATTGAAAAAAATTACGCCACATAATTATACGGGTGTTGCTGCAAAATTTTAAGGCCGGAAGTCTTTTTTCAAATAAATAAAGCGGGACAATTTCTTCCCTCCCTCCTCTGTTTCATCAAATGGGGCAAATCCTGCCTTTACCAATACTTTTTGCGAAGCCGTATTGGCGACTTCAGTGACGGCATAAATCTCCTCCAACCCGGTTTTGGAAAATACATAAGCCAGGCCTGCGTGTGTAAGTTCGGTCGCATAGCCTTTTCCCCAATTTGATTTTAACAAAGCATAGCCCAGTTGCATTTTGTCCGTTTTCTCAATAGGGATAAGCGCAAAAGAACCTACAAAATTGCCGGTTTCTTTTTCATTAACGGCCCAACGGCCATATAACGGAAAATCTTCTGCATACTGAAGAACCTCTATTAAAAACTGATCGGCTTCCTCCCTTGTTTTAGCAGGTCTTATATACCGCACGACCTCCTCATCTCCATTTAACAAAAAGAAATCATCAGCATCCGCTTTTGTGTAATGCCGGACAATCAATCTTTCTGTTTCAAATAAGATCATGCGGTTTCTTTATGGATTTCCGAAGTAAAATGAAAAGTAATATCGGGATTGTTATTTATTTCTGTATTCAGGAACCATTCGCTTTGGGCTAAGTAGACCATGTGACCATCCTTATCCTCGGCAATATTAGCCTGCTTGAACCGGGAGAATTCCAATAGCTTTTTCTCGTCAGTTGCAGTGAGCCAGCAAGCTTTATAAAAAGGCAAAGCGTTAAAGACAACCGAAGCGCCATATTCATGCAGCAGGCGGTATTGAATCACCTCGAACTGGAGCTCACCAACACAACCGATGATTTTTTTATTACCACCAAACTGGGTGAACAATTGCGCCACCCCTTCATCGGTAAGCTGCAAAAGTCCTTTTTCCAATTGCTTGGTTTTCATCGGATCTTTATTCACTACCTCTTTAAATATCTCAGGTGAAAAAGAAGGAATTCCTGTAAAATAAAAATCTTCTCCTTCTGTCAGTGTATCACCAATTTTAAAGTTGCCGGTATCAAAAAGCCCAACGACATCACCTGGAAAAGCCTCTTCGATTACATCTTTGCTACGGGCCAAAAACGAATAAGGATTACTAAAACGAACATCTTTATCCAGCCTTACATGATGATAATACTTATTGCGTTCGAAACGACCCGAACAAACCCGCATAAAAGCTATCCTGTCGCGATGTTTGGGGTCGAGGTTGGCATGTATCTTAAAAATAAAACCGCTTAGTTTATCCTCTTCCACACTTAGAAAACGCTTGGTCGTTTCCCGGCTTCTTGGTGTGGGAGCAATCCGGATAAATGTGTTCAGCATTTCGCGGACTCCAAAATTATTGACCGCACTTCCAAAGAAAACCGGCGCCACTTTTCCCGCCAGGTAATCTTCCACCTTTAATTCTCCATGAACTGTGTCTACCAATTCCACATCTTCTCTCAATGTATTTGCATCATTATCGCCAACTGTCTGCTCAAGAATCGGCAAACTCAGGTCCTGGATCTTTAATACATCTTCCTCTGAAGCCTTAGTGTTAGCTGTAAATAAAACCAGGCTTTTATCGTCCAGGTTGTACACTCCTTTAAACTCTTTACCACTGTTAATGGGCCAGGTCATAGGGTGGAGCGATATCTTCAGTTCCTTTTCGATCTCCTCCAACAGGTCAAACCGGTTTTTACCATCCCGGTCCATTTTATTGATAAACACAATTACCGGTGTATCCCTCATGCGGCAAACTTCCATCAACCTCCTGGTTTGTTCTTCTACCCCATTTACGCTATCCACCACCAGGATAACGCTGTCCACAGCGGTCAGTGTACGGTATGTATCTTCCGCAAAGTCTTTGTGACCGGGTGTATCCAGCAGGTTAATCAGGATGCCGTCATACTCAAAGCTCATGACAGAAGTGGCGACGGAGATACCTCTCTGCCGCTCGATCTCCATAAAATCGCTGGTAGCGTGTTTCTTGATCTTATTGCTTTTAACAGCACCCGCCACCTGGATGGCGCCCCCGAATAACAGCAGTTTCTCTGTCAATGTTGTTTTCCCAGCATCCGGGTGACTGATAATCGCAAATGTTCTACGGCGACTTATTTCTGAATGATATTTCATGATTCGGTCCACAGTCCATGGACGACGGTCCACAGCACTCTTTTTAAGGCGGCAAAGTTAAGGTTTGAAAGCCTGACATCCAGAACCGGACAGAGATAGTTTTGCGGGGTAATTCGGGAAAATTATTGTCAAAATATCGCGATGGCTTTTGCTTTATCCAGCAATTTTTCTTTCTGGCCCAGGATATTGCTTTCAAGATCTTTAAGCGTTTGGTATTCATCCCGTGCATCAGGTACAAAATCTTTTCTGAAATGCTTAATTTTTTGATGAAGCATTTCATGATCCTGCCAGTCGCCCAGGTTATTTAAAATCTTTTTTATTTTCTTCACCTGGCCGGCCTCCATCAACATATTTACCGGTGCGATTTCAACCCAATAAAAAATGTCTTTAAAAATTTTACGTATTTGGTGTGTATCCCGGTTGAAGTGATTTACATGCCGCAAAGCCTTTTTAAACTCCTTTTCAATAACGACCTTGAATTGATGCATCAATTCCTCCCTGTCCGCATCTTTAAGATCCTGTTCCAACTGGTAAGTAAGTCCGGTCAATTCATTTTCATCATATTCCAAAACAGCAAGCTGCAACCATTTGCTTTGTTGTAAAAGGGCAATAGCGAGATAGTCGTTAAAAACTTTGTAACAAGTATTGTTTTCTTTTTCAAAATGCCCAAGCAGGTAAAGTCCCATTTCGATATCCCGGTATTTTCCCATTACACTAAATAATTTTTCCGTTCCGTCAAACGCAAGACTGTAGTTATCCTGCCGGGCTATGTTCAACAACTTAAGATAGGATCGCATTTTTTTTACCGCCACCCGCAGGTCATGCACCGCCTCGGTTTGTTTTTGCTTTTTTACCAGTGCAAGATTCTGCTGAAAGACTTGTACTTGTTTTTTCCAGTGACGTAATATAAAAAGACCGGCAGGCATCGCAACCCAAATTTAAGACATGGCACCATGCAATAAATTATCAAATCTTTTCTCTATCGCAAAGCAGCAACAAAATCTTTTAAGAGCTGTATTCTATAAACCAGTTAAACAATAACATGGGAATAAAAAAATATATCACGTTAAAAACCCAGCGTTTTAAAAGTATTCTTACGCATTTTTATTAAAATGATACCGCATCATTCGTTTTGCAAAAATCGGCAGTATACATTTAATCCCATATTTTTTAACCACTTTAAAACAAGCCATGAAAAACAAATTGTTGATTCTTGCAGTAGGAACTATTTTATCTTTTTCCGCCAGTGCACAATCCGAATCAGAACTAAAACCCTTTAAAGTAGACGTCAGCCTGGGTTATGCGATACCCGGAGGTACCGGAGCTAAGGGAGGCGTTTTATTTGCAGTTGAACCAAAGTATGCTGTAATCAGTAATCTCGCTGTTGGTCTTCGAATGGAAGCAGCCGTTATTGCCCGCTTCAGCGGTTACGATGCGGAAGGCAACGTGAACGAAGCAAGTGTAAAAGCAGCAGGCTCTTATTTGCTTACCGGTGATTACTACTTTAGCGACAATTATTCCTTTCGCCCATTTGGCGGAGTAGGTGCCGGTATCTTCTCGTTAGCAAGTGCTGAGATTAACTCAACACAAGAAGGTGTTTCCGCCGGTAGTAAATTTGGAGGAATGATAAGAGGTGGTTTCGAAATGAAACACTTCCGCCTGGGTATTGAGTATAACCTTGTTCCAAAAACTGATGTTATTGGTTACGACAATAACGGTGAACCAGCTACCATGAAGGCTAAAAATGGCTACCTGGGTATTAAAGTCGGCTTTTGTATCGGTGGCGGTCCCCGCTAAAATCAAGAAAGAAAAAAACATAAAAGTTGCCTCCAATAAAGGCAACTTTTTTTATTGCTGTCATCTCTGTTGGAAAGAGTATGAGTGACTATGACCTTAACCATTTAAATAAATTCTGTCATCACTCAAACACTATCCAGTAAATTTGAAGTATGGTCCGCCGCACGATAGAAATTATTGTCAGCAGTTTTAAAATGGCTTTGCTGGAGTTATGGAAAAACAAACTCCGCACCTTTCTTTCCTTGTTTGGCATCACTATCGGAATTTTCTGTATTATCGGCGTATTGGCTACCGTAAACAGCCTGGAACAAAACATCAAAAACGAAGTCAATTCTCTTGGCACCAACACTATCTATATTGATAAGTGGGATTGGACAGCAGGCGACGGACCTAATTTTCCCTGGTGGAGATATGTAAACAGGCCTTCGCCAAAATATGAGGAATTAAACCAGGTAAAAGAAAGAACGGCCAGTGCGAAATATGCCGCTTTTAATATCAGCGCCACCGACAATGTGGAGTATGGGGGCAGTGTACTCTCCAACGTAAACTTGTACGGCGTTACCGAAGAATTTCATGAAATACAACCACTCGATATTAGCTATGGCCGCTATATCACAGAATCTGAATTTGACAGGGGCAATAATATTGTTGTAGCCGGAAATGAAATTGCAGAAAAACTGTTTGGCTCGGCGGAATTGGCCGTGGATAAAACAGTAACGGTGCGTGGCAAAAGGGCCCTGATAGTTGGTGTGATCAAAAAGCAGGGGAAACAAATGATTGGTGGGTGGAATTTTGACCAGAGCGTGGTTATCCCCTACAAGTTTGCCCGCACATTGATGAATGAAGTAAGATCGCAACCAATCATCATGGTGCAGGGGCAGGATAATCTCACCAGTAAGGCGTTAAAAGATGACCTGACAGGCACGATGAGAGCAATCCATAAGCTAAGCCCAACTAAAGAAGATGATTTTGCACTCAATGATATTAATGACATTAGTGAGTCGGTGAGTTCAGCCTTTGTGAGCCTTAATATTGGTGGCTGGGCCATTGCTGCCCTGTCATTGATCGTAGGAATGTTTGGGGTGGCCAATATTATGTTTGTGTCAGTACGTGAAAGAACCAGCCAGATCGGTTTAAAAAAGGCGATCGGCGCTAAAAACCGGGTGATACTAACGGAGTTTTTATTGGAGTCCGCTTTTCTCTGCATCATCGGTGGATTGATTGGGCTTACCCTTGTATTTGTTCTCACCCAGATATTAACCAATGTTCTCGATTTCCCTGTATTTATTTCTACCAACAATATGATACTGGCCATTCTTATTTGTATTGGTGTAGGTATACTGGCAGGATTTATTCCGGCCAGGCAGGCAGCAAGAATGGACCCGGTTGTTGCGATCAGGAGTAAATAAAAACCCTCCAAACCTCTCCGCCAAATGGCGGAAGGCTTTAGCTTACTACGGCAAGTATTGTATTAAATTATCTTTTGCGTAATATCCGGGTATCGCAGCATTCTTTCCTTACCTGATTCCTAAATATTTATTTTTGCCAAATGCTATCTGAAGGAAATTATCAATTTACAGACTCCTACAGCTCGTCCTTTAGGGAGCGGGGTGGGTTAATTCTCGCTATAGAGTCATCCTGTGATGAAACATCAGCAGCCGTTTGCAGGGATGGAAAAATTTTATCCAACATTATTGCTACGCAAAAAATACATGAGCAGTATGGCGGCGTTGTACCTGAACTGGCTAGCCGGGCACATATGCAAAATATAGTTCCTGTAGTAGAAGCAGCGCTAAAAGTTGCTAATCCTTCGGCTACCGTTCAGGATCAACTGCAGGCCGTGGATGCGATTGCATTCACCCAGTCGCCGGGCCTGATAGGTTCATTATTGGTAGGCTCCCAGTTTGCAAAATCGCTTGCGCTGTCGCTGGACAAACCGGTAATAGCCGTGCATCACATGCAGGCACATGTATTAGCTAACCTTATCACCGATCCAAAACCCCGTTTTCCTTTTTTGTGCCTTACGGTCAGCGGAGGTCATACGCAAATCGTTTTGTGTGATTCGCCAACTACAATGAAAGTGATTGGTGAAACCATTGATGACGCCGCGGGAGAAGCCTTTGACAAATCGGCGAAACTGCTGGGGCTCCCCTATCCCGGAGGACCATTGATCGATAAATATGCCAAACAAGGCGACGCCAACCGTTTTAAATTTCCCGAACCCCAAATACCGGGATTAAATTTTAGTTTCAGCGGTCTGAAGACCTCTATTCTATATTTCTTGCAAAATGCAGGAACCAGCCTCGTGTACAAAGAAGAGTTTAAAGCAACGGAACAAGAAAAGCAATTATTTATCGATAATAACCTGGCAGATATCTGCGCCTCCATTCAGCACCGCATTGTTTCTATTCTCCTGAACAAATTAAAGAAGGCTGTCATCACAACCGGCGTCACTGATGTGTGTTTGGCAGGTGGTGTTTCAGCCAATAGCGGTTTAAGGCAGGCATTTGAAGAAATGGGTAAAAAAAATAAGTGGGACACTTTTATTCCTGCTTTTGAATATTGCACCGACAATGCGGCCATGATTGCTATTACCGGCTATTACAAATACCTGGACGGCCAGTTTGCCGATCTTAGTGTCAGTGCAACGGCAAGAGCTGAATGGTAAACCTTTTATATGGAAAAGATACAAACCATTACCCCGGTTCTGCGAATACTTGATGTAGCAAAAGCGAAAGAGTTTTATGTGGATTGGCTTGGCTTTACCATTGATTGGGAACATCGCTTTGGTGAAAATTTTCCATTGTATTTCCAGGTATCAAAACATGGTATTATTATTCATCTGACTGAGCACTATGGCGATTGCATCCCCGGGGCAAGAATAAGAATTCAAATGGACAGTGTCGCTGATTTTCATAAACAGCTAAAAGAATACCGCTACCTCAAACCCGGCATCAATACAACCGAATGGGGAACACGGGAAGTATGCCTGATTGATCCATTTGGCAACCATCTTGTATTCACTGAAACTATAAAAGAATAATTGCCGGATGGCCAATTCTTATTTCCAGTTCAAGCAGTTTTTGGTTCACCAGGACCGTTGCGCTATGAAGGTAACGACAGATGGTTGTTTATTTGGCGCCTGGGTGGCGGAGCAATTGAAGAGTGGAAATAAAGAAGTGAAAAAGCTGCTTGACATTGGCGCGGGCACGGGGTTATTATCATTGATGGTGGCACAGGCAAACTCAGCAATAAAGCTTGACGCCATTGAGATTGATAAAGATGCTTTTGAACAAGCCAAAGAAAATATCGCTAATTCGTCATGGAACAGCCGGATAAGCATCTTTTATGGCGATGCAAAAGAATTTTCATCCCCTTACTTATATGATGTCATTATCAGCAATCCCCCTTTTTATGAGAAGGAACTAAAATCCGAAAACAGCAAGAAGAACAAAGCACATCACGACGAAGGTCTATTGCTGGATGATCTTTTATCGATCATTAAAAAAAATCTAGCACCCGGAGGTGAGTTTTATTTACTGCAGCCCTTTAAAAGAAAGGAAGCTGTTGACATCGCCTTTGCAAAAAATGAATTGGCTATTTCTCACATCACTTTTGTAAGACAATCTACACAACATCATTATTTCCGGATAATGATTTCAGGTAAACATTCAGCAAATAAAGAAGGGCCATCTACCACAACGGAATTAACCATCCGGGATGAAAAGCAGGAATACATGCCTGGGTTTATCCGGCTTCTAAAGGATTATTATCTTCATCTTTAGCAAGCGTAAACACCTAACCGCTTACAATCAACTTTCCTTCGGCATAGTCTTTCAAATACATATATGGCTCTGTCAGTTGTCCGTCTTCCGTCATTGTTGCTCTTTGAATAATGAGAGAACCACCCTTGACGAGATCATCCAGAACATATTTTATTAATTGCTCACCAAAGTAGCGGGAAGCATCCCGCGGCAATTCATTTGGCAAATTGCCTACGGCCATAATATCAATTGAATTGGGTAAATAAGGAGCTGTTTTTTGTAACGTAGTTCTATCGATTCCATAAATAGGATCTTCAATAGTTTGATCGCCTGCATTGATGGGCACAGAGCCATCAGCATCATCGGTAATATCTGCGATTGTCTGAATGATGAAATCGTCCGCTTTCACATCATTTTTTTCAAACAGTCTCGGAACAGTTTTATCCCAATACACACCGTTCATTAAAATATCCGTTTGCGCCGCATAGGGCAAAAATTTACAACGATATTCTTCCGGGTGATCATGAAAATCCTGCCGGTTATATTTTCCTGTTTTCTTATGCTCATACAGGTCAGCTCCTTTTAATTGTGTGTAAACCGGGTAGGCAAACCGCCGGATAAGATAATCTTCAGGCTCAACTTCATGGATACCCATCAGGTTCATAATCTCAAGCAGGCCATGTGCTACCCGGCCTGATCCTGCCACTACGATTTTTACATTTGGCAACTTAAGGCCAAAATAAGTGTGTATTAACTCGCGGAAGCTTCTTTGCTTATACACTCTTTCCAATTTGTACAAACCGGTCCGGTTGCCATAGGCCATAATGCCATTATGAGCTCCTACTACGCCGGCAAAAAAACCAAAGCCGATGATCCGCTGCCCATCATCATGTTCCAGGCACTCGTAATCTACCAGGCGAATGCCTTTGTCTAATATGGCCCGCAACAATTGCTGGTTATATGGCTGTTTCTTTTTGGTATGCGAAAAAAACAAATACGTCTTACCGGGAATGAGCTGGTTGATTGGCACTTCTTTTATGCCTAGCAAAATATCACAATCAGAAAGATCCTCTCTTATTTCGACACCGGCGGAAATATATTCCTTATCAGTAAAACATCTTACGGGAGATGACTGCGCCACAATCTTAACATGTGAAGCATTTTTGTGTATCCATTTGCATTGGGCGGGGGTAAGAGCAACGCGGTTGTCAGCCGGAACTTTTCCTTCCTTAATAAGTCCTATCCTTGTCATAGTCGTACATTTGCAATCGATTTAAGAAGGGCAAATGTAATTTTAAAATTCGGGACAGGCAGAAGTATCATTGCCAGCTTTAAATTCGGGTTTACCGGGATAATTTATTAACTCTCAACCTTCATCCTGTATATGAATTTATTTAGAAAATTGTGGAGCCTGGTTAGAAAGGTACTATTGCCGAAAAAGAGCTGTTGCAGATAAACGTTATTTAAAAAAATATTTGAAATTCACCGCCGGCAATTACCGGGAAAGCCGTAATATTGCAACCCGTTTTGAGCGGAGCTGAAAAAGCCCGGGTGGCGGAATTGGTAGACGCAGCAGACTCAAAATCTGCCGTTCGCAAGGATGTGCTGGTTCGATTCCAGTCCCGGGCACGAAAACCCTGCAAGTTGTTTGCAGGGTTTTTTATTTAAATCTATTCATCCGTAAGCTCAGTACCCTACTATTTCTACTTCCTCCGGAATTATCAGCACTAACTCGCATCCCAGGTCCGATTTAACGGCATGCTTAAAGCCGGGAGGAGTATAGAGATAATCTCCTGCATTTAATTCGGTTTCATTTACCCGGCAAGTTCCGCTTAAGACAAACAATTCTTCGCCACCGGGGTGATTGTGATAAGGATATTTTGCGCCCGGTTCGAATTTCAGCAGAATGCTGGGTGGCCTCTTCTGCTGTTCATCAAAGCGAAGAATCTTCACGTAAATTCCGGTTGTATCTACTCCTTCCTCCACCAGCGGTTGCCATTCGGCAACACTTGTTTTGGTGATATAATCAATAATGGAAGTTTTCATACGTTTATTTGTTATTGTTTTTAGTCATATAGAATCTTGCCTGTCGGCAGACAGGTTCGCTAAATAGTCCCGGTATTTGGTGATCAGCCGCGGCGGATCATGGCTCATTTCATGTTATACCGATTTAGCTGTTGAGAGATTTCTTTTCGCAGGCCTTAGCTGAGTAGATACTCCAATACGATTCCATGCATTGATGGTGATAATTGCCATAATGATCTGTGCAGTCTTTTCTTCACCAAAAAGCGAAATAGCGCTTTCATACACCAGCTCACTGAGTCCCTGTTGATGAATGAGGGTGATTTCTTCAGTCATTTGAAATACCAGTCGCTCTTCTGCCGAAAAAATATCACCCGCCTCCCGCCACGCACCCGCCAGAAAGATCTTTTGGTTCGGCACCCCTGCATTCCTCGCATCCCATGAGTGGGCATCAACACAATAAGAGCAGCCATTAATTTGCGAGGCCCTGATCCTGATAAGTTCCCTGAGTTCGGCATCGATGGAAGAAGCATTTACAAACTGGTCTAAAGCATCCAGCGCATCATAAGCTGCTGGTTGCACGCTGTTAAAATCAATTCTTTTTTTCATCGTTTTTAATTTTCGTTTGATGAATCAAAAGTAGCTTGCAGCCCCAGCCTAAAGAATAGAGAATCGTGGGAAAAGCATGTAAAATCCGGGAAATCGAAATACAATAATGGTGTTAATACAAAATCCTATAACGCAAATTTTTCCTGGTAGGCTTTAGGAGAAATATTCACATGCTTTTTAAAAAAGTTGGAGAAATAAAAAGGGTCATTAAAGCCGAGCTTATAGGCTACCTCCTTAACCGATAAATTTTCATAGGTCAACAGACGTTTGGCTTCGGCTGCAACCAATCCATAGATAACACTTTGAGCCGTTCGGCCGGTGTGCAATTTTGCATGTTCGTTTAGTTTGAGCTCGGTTGTTCCCAGCAGTTTCGCAAACTGTGATACCGGATAGTTATGTTCAAAGTTATCACGAATAGCTTCCAGGAATTTCAGGAATAACGCATCGGGCTTATATATTTCACCACCATGCCTGATCTTAACACGATTTATTTCAACTAATATTAATTTCAGCCGGCTATGCACAGAAACGAGGTATTGGTAAGGTTGCTCAGCTAATTCCTGGTCTATTTGTTTAAGTTCCATTTCAACCACCTCACTGTCTCCCAAAGCTATTACCTCATTCATGGCAAAATGACAAAACAAACTGTTATGAAAAATCAATTCAATATCGTTATCGTCTTTACAGAAAAAATCATATGTAAATTCGAGAACAAATCCCTCTGCTTCAGGCCGGTCTTTGAAATAATGTACCTGACCCGAAGTTATTGTAATTACACTGTTGGCCTCCAGATTAAACTCCTTTTCATCCACCACAATTGCCGCCTTGCCGGAAGCGCACCATATAAGTACATATTTTCGGATTCGCCGCGGCCGGTTTAAATCAACCGCTTTATCAAAGTTTATTATTTCAATCATTATATACCGGAACGTGAATTGAATCTTAAAATTACAGCAGGCAAATGCTGTGCGAAAAAAAATTTTGGTAAGTAAATACTTACCTATACTTTTATGTAAGTATTTACTTACGTATCATAAACTGAAATTATGCCAAGAGATGTTTTCCAGGCCATAGCCGACCCGACGCGAAGAGAGATCATTAGTCTTGTAGCGAAGCAATCGCTCAATCTAAACAGCATAGCTGAAAATTTTGATATGAGCAGACCCGCTATTTCTCAGCATATCAAACTACTGGCGGAATCGGGTCTTATCGTCATCAGGCAGGAAGGAAGGGAACGTTATTGTGATATTCAGCCGGAAAAGCTCGATGAAATCACTACCTGGGCCGAGCAATCTAAAAAACTATGGATTCAACGATTCACTAAACTGGACAGGTTGGTAAAAGATATGCAGAAAAAAAAATCATCTACTACTAAAAAAATTAAACATGGAAAAGGAAAATAAAAATGCTGTCGGTAAAAATGATGTATTAATCCGGTATAGCATAGCTGCACCAAGAGAACTGGTCTTTAAGGCATGGACAGATCCTTCGCTTCTGCCACTTTGGTATGCACCGGATGGCTGCATCGTCGAATTCAAAACACTTGATATCCGCACCGGCGGTGGTTATCATGCCTGCATTTATAATCCCGAATTTGGTGAATGCTGGAGCAAAGGAGTATATAAAGAAATCATCGCACCCGAACGGATCGTTTATTCATCCATCATCGCTGATGAGGAAGGCAACAGCATCTCAGCTATTGCAGCTGAAATGGATCCTGACTGGCCCCAGGAAACATTAGTAACGGTTAGTTTCGCCGAAGAAGATGGCAAGACAATAGTAACATTGCATCAAACTGTCGACACATCACTGGCGAAGAAAACCGGGGCACATCCTAGTTGGTTAAAGATGTTGGGACGTCTCGATCGGCTGGTAGTTTTGCGGGAAAATACTTTTTAGCCAGCTTTTTATTTTACCAACCTGGGCTTTACCTTACCCGGAAATGCGGCATTCCCCTGCAAAGCAGTTACATTTAGTGATGCCACCCGGTAGCTTTCCATTGCGTGAGCAAAATAACCAGGCTTGTTATTTCCCCAATTCACCGAACAGTTGCGCACTATTATAGCATTTGCCTTATCAAAATAAAACCCGGATGTTTTTCCTTTTACAAATCCTTCGACATGAGCAGGCCGGCGGTCATATACGCCTCCGGTTATGGAAGTTGTTTTATCAATAAAAATATCGACGTTGTCAAAAACAATAGTTGAAATCTTATCAGCTGATTCGGCGCTGACATATACCCCGTTTTCGCTGGTGCATTTGATATTGGTAAAATAAATATTCTTTACCTCACCCACCCTGCCTTCCGTTGCACCTTTCGGAAAACGCCAGTTGGCATCTTTATGATTGATCTTTGCCCGGCGATAAGCTGTCACATAGATCGGCTCCGCTTTTCCCCACCATACATCACTGAACAAATGGCCTTCAATGATCATATTGGAAAATATTACATCACTCACCACGCCTTCATCCCTGTTTTGAATACCCACACCCCGGTTGCTTTTTTTGATAATACAATTATTGAATAAGACCTGCCTGATGGTATCCATATTTTCTGAACCAATTTTAATAGCACAGCTTCTTGACGTCATCGTGCAGTTGGTAACTGTTATGTTTTCACAACGCCCAAACTCTTCATATTCCCTGCGGTTCTTCAAACAGATGCAATCATCCCCGCTTTCAATATAGCAATCGCTGACGCGGACGTTTTTGCTATGATCAAGGTCAATGCCATCGCTATTGCGAACCTTTAAGCTATTGAGCAAAGTGATTCCTGAAATCACCACATCGTCACAACCGACCAGGTGAATAGTCCAATAAGCGGAGTTGCCGATCTTCAGATCCCTGATGCGAATATTCTTCCCTCCGATAATCGTTAATACATGCGGACGGGGATCAAGCTCACTAAACGGCTTCAGTTCATAAGAGTCTTCCAACTCAGCGCCCATGAACGAAATACCATTGCCATCGATTTCACCATTACCACTGATAGTGAAATTCTCAACGTTCTCTCCCCCAATCCAAATGGTTCCTTCGCCGGGGTTTTGACGAAATGCACTTTTAGTATAAACCTTCTCATCAGGGTTAGCAAGGATCTTTGCTCCACCTTGTATATGCATTTCAATATTCGACTTGACACTGAACGGACTCGCCATATATACAAATGGAGCAGTAAATAACACCGTTCCACCACCTGCTGCATTGCAGGCATCAATGGTTTTTTGAATAGCCGCTGCATCATCGGTCTGACCATCACCAATAGCACCGTAGTCTTTTACAACAAAAACTTTTTGCCTGTTCTGTTGTGCAATTGCATATACACTGATAAACGAAAGAAAAAAAACGAAATATGTTTTCAATTTAGTCATTAGAATAGTCATTTAGTTAGTTAAACCTGATGCTCTGCTTGCAGATGATGAGCCCCACCGTGTTGGCTGATCTGTTAACCACAACTCCAGTTTACCTCCCTGCATGATCATCGAAAAAGTGATATAATTTCCATTGTACGGTTTTCCATTCCACTTCACCTGCTTAATGTAATAAGCAGTTGATGATGTTTTGTGTGTCCGCAACTCAAAGGTTTTGCGTCCCTGCAATTGTAACCGAACTTTATCAAAAATGGGTGAACACAAGAGATAATTGTTCGATACAGGATCAACAGGATAAAACCCCATGGCAGCAAATACATACCAGGCACTCATCTGTCCGGCATCATCATTACCGCTCAATCCACCCGGTCCATCGCTGTATTCTTCCCGCAAGATTTTTCTTACTTCTTTCTGTGTTTTCCAGGGCGATGCGGTATAGTTATACATGAACGGAACCTGGTGCCCCGGTTCATTGCCATGCCAGTATTCATTTTTTGCAAACAAACTATCCAATGCATTTTCCAACTGCTTTGTGCCTCCCATCAGCCTGGCAAGACCCGGCCCATCATGCGGCACATAAAATGTATATTGCCTTGGCGTGCCTTCAGTGATATACACTTCTCTTTTATCTGCATTAAATGATTCAAACCATTTTCCATTGCTGTACCTGCCACGCATCATATCAACTGAAGGATCAAAAACCTTTTTATAATTAAAGGAACGTTGCTGCAACTTTTTGTAATCATCCGTTTTATTCAATCCTTTGGCAACAATACTTAACGCATAATCATCAAAAGCATATTCCAGCGTGCGGCTTACCTGCTCCTTTTTATGAAAAGCTTCCGGCACACTGTCTTCCATCGGGATAAATCCATATTTTAAATAGGAAGTCAATGCCCTTCGGCCCATTCCGTTTTTATATTCTTCATAAGTTTTTGCTGTTTCAAAAGCATTCTTTCGCATTAATACATAAGCGGCATTCACATCAAAGTTCCGGATGCCTTTGTTGTAAGCAGAAGCGATAAATGCAGTAACATGATCACCAATCATGGCAGCCGTATAACTATTCCAGCAAGGAAAAATTGGCAGCCATCCTCCCTGCTCGCCTTTCAATATCAATGAACGGACAAATTGATTGGTTAAACCGGGATTGACTATTTGGAAAAGCGGCAACTGCGCCCTGTAAATATCCCACATGGAAAAATCATCATAGTAATGACCATCACTCATTTTCTTTAACTCATAGTTACCGGCAAACTTTGGATAAATGCCATCAACATCACTCATTAGCCTCGGATGCTGCATCGCATGATACATAGCTGTGTAAAATATCCGCTTATCCTTTTCAATAGTGGTTTGTACTTGCACCTGGGATAAAGCCGCTTCCCATTCCTGTTTTGATTCAGCCAATACTTTCTCAAAATTTTTTGTTCCTACTTCGGCTTCAAGATTTTTCTTTGCGCCTTCCAAACTGCTGAATGAAGTACCAATGCGGACCCGCAATACTTCACCTTTATTCATTTTAAAACCAGCATACACACCAATATCTTTCTTATTATAAATACTATCGACAGAAAAAATTTCATGGCCACTAAATGCGCCACTACTTACAATGGCTTTCTCCATCTTGATATAAAACCAACCATTAAAGCCAGCCGGTTCTCCCCAACCCTGGTAAATCCGGTGAGCCGGATTGTAACCCCACACTTCTCCCCTCGCTGCATTTACTTTTACAAACCCTTTTGCTTTATCGCTATTGGGCATAATCAGTACGTACAAACTATCATCTTGCTGCATGGTGAACTGCATCATACCACATCGCAATGTTGATGTTATTTCGGTAATAATATTCCCGGCTGTTAATTTGTAATAAGCAGGTGTTGTTATTTCACTATTGGGAGAACAAGGAACGGCATACTCTTTTGCTGTCGTCTTTAATTTACCAACAACAGGCATAATGGTAAAACTGCCATAGTCCTGCGTACAAGAACCGCTGAGCCAATGCGTTCCCCGAAACCCACTCAGCAATGAATCTTTATAGAAATAAGGCGGCTGACACTTTATTTCCGTTTGTCTTGTTTGAGGTGTCCATTGCGTCATTGCGAATGGAAGTGTAACAGCAGGAATGGTGTTGGCATTTTTTTCAGAACCGGCCTCACTGTGTTTTAATGCGGCGGTCGTAGTGGAAGGCGCCGTACCTGATAATGGCTGAACATATTCTAGCAAATTCTGCGCAGAAAGATACTGCCCCAACAAAACAGTCATGATACAGGCTGTTATTTTTTTTATATACCCGGCTGCAGTACTACTATTGATCGGCTGTTGCGTCGCACTCTTCATCGTTCTGTTCACTATTGAGCTTTTTTTAATGCATTTTCAACTTTGTTAATCGCAAGTCGGGGACTTGTAGCATACTACTGCGAAATCGGAGACTTCGCGGAGCGGTTGTTGTTTCAACTAAATACCAGTTTATGATTGAATGGTGTGATACCTGTAAGATACACATGCATGCCTTCAGTTCTTAAACTGCCAAAATGAGTGCTGTACCTTTCTCCTTCGGGATTATTAACCGACCGGTGAACAAGAGAGCCAGGACCAAACCGGATACTATCTTCTCCAAAGCTGTATTCGGCAACATCCTTTTCTTGAAAAAAATTGTTATTATCAGAAGCTACTACACCGGATAAATTTCCACCTTCCTTAAAACAAAGTTCAATGGCTACCGGTACACCTTTCAAACCATCAATGTGAAAATTCAATTCAACAACTCCATCCGTTTCAGTAAATGTGATGGTTGTTTCCAGCGTTTTTACATTGCTGACCGGCCTGTTTTTAAAATCCATTTTGTTCCAGAAACGATCGTCAATACTGGGAGACAGTTTGTAATCACCCTTACTGTTTCTCTTGTCCTTTGGCAGTGGCTGGTAGTAGGGAACTTCCAGTTTTTTATGGAGAATATATTTACTCCCTTCTTTTCTTAATCCATCACTGTAAAAATATCCCATGCTAAAAAAACCGGACGACAATCTCATGTATTTCAAAACAGCATTTCCCTTCCTGTAAGAAAAGAAGTTGGGGCTGTTGGAACGCCCGGATGCTATTATCAAGGGCCAGTCCACTCCGCCAAAAAGCGTAGCGGTTGTATTATCTCTTCGTATCCGCAACAAATGCGAAGTAGTAAACAGCTTTTCATAGTTAACCGGAAGACGATCCGCTGCCGGAAGTTCTTTTTGCAATGAAGAATTTTCCATGAAATAAAATAACGACCTGTCCAGCACCGCCTCGCGGAAATCTTTCATGCCCGCTATCTGTTTGGCTATCGCAGCAAAATGGTTGTTATTATCTCGTATGGCCATATACCTGTACTGCAGGTAAAACAATGAAATATTCCTTGCTGCATACTGATCCTGTCTGCGGGAATCTACACTCACCAGTTCACCATCCGGCTCCATGTAATAATACATCATCTCCAGGTTCTTTCTTACAGGCTCCAGTAACGATGGCTTGTTTAATAAGCGGGCCATGGTAATGAATGCAGTATTCTCTACAGCAGAATAAGTGCCGCTTCTTTCCGGATAGTGCCCATCTTTATCTGTAAAAATTCCTTCACCAAGCCAGTCGTCTATCCTGTCTTTATATTTTTTATCGGGATATAAACTATTTATTTGAGACAACGCGGCACAGATCACCCAGCGGTGATTGGGAGTATGTACACCTCCTTTGCTTAGTGCATCGCCGGCTTTGACAATAATCTTTTTCAGATCGCTGTTGATGGCTGACAATTCCTTTGAATTATCTTTTAGCAAAATATGAGCGGATGCGCAAAGAATTTCCATCAGAAAGGCGGTATCCGGTGGTGATTCAAGGTTGCCTATATTTACGGTGCCATCTTCTGATTGCGACTCCGCTAAAAATCGTATCAGCCAATCAAGCCTGGAAACAATTAGCGGGTCATGATAGTATTTTGAACCCTCAGAGCAGTAAGATGCCGATAACATAGCTATATCATACCCGGTTCTCCGGCTGAATTTCAGATTGCCCGGCTCCAATGATGTCAACAATAGCGCAACTTTTGCATCATTAGCTGTAATAAGATCTTTCATTATATCATCCGCCAACAAACATTCCTTTTCTGCATTTAATAGCGCCTGAACAAAAAGGCTATCTGCTAACGGAGCTAATATCGCCAGTGCTCCTCCCATTTTTAAAAAAGAAATACGTTTCATCCGTATATTTTTTATTGTTTTAGTTTGGTCGGAACTTGTCCCGAACTTGCTTCGGGATGGAACGCCTAATAAACACTCCGTGTGTTTCAAAAATTTTATATGGGCGTTTCATTTTGGTCATTTGCAGGAAAATTAATACTCATCCGGGAACGGCAACTACTCCCGTTACTATTTTTTAAATAAAAATATTGGCCAGATAACGAAAGATATATCAATAGAGAATGATCAGCATGCTGTACCCTGAATATTTTCAATACTAAAAAAATCCCGGGGCTGGAAAACCCCGGGGACTGCTTAATATAAAAACTGCTAAACTAATAGCCTGGATTTTGAACAAGTTTGTTGTTGGTAGCGATGGCTGAAGTGGGTATGGGGAAAAGGCGGCGATAAGTATCGTTATTGGTTTTGAAGCCATAGCTTTCTTCAAATTTTCCAAAGCGGATCATATCATTGCGCCGCCAGCACTCCCAGGTAAATTCACGGGCTCTTTCAGCATACAGATCATCTAAAGTTACGCTTGCCCACTCTGTAGAAGTAGAGCGGTTGCTGCGTACCATATTTACCAGTGAAAGAGCAGTATGGCCATTGGTAGCCGTGCCACCTCTTAAAATGGCTTCTGCCTTCATCAACAGAATATCTGAATAACGGAATACAGGTGCATCATTATTTTGGTTACGGGAAGAAGAATTAGCATCCGGATAAAATTTGATATTACGGATGCCCATATTCCATGCTATTTCATCATTGCCCAGATCTATTGAGACAGGATTCAGTCGTGCCGTAATAACAGAATCAATGTACAGGTGATAGATATAATTATCGTCGGAGCCGGTATAAAACTGGTCATACCCTTTTTTAGTTGTTTTCACCATAAGAGGACTACCATCGGGCCAGTATTGATAGCCTACCAGCCATTGGTTATTCCTGATGTCGTTGGCGTCGGTTGTAAAATAACTATTGTAAAAGCTGGACAATGTAGCACGGGGCCCACTAGGCTTAGCGTTTACCAAACCATTTCCGGAGGTTTCATTCATGGTGATTTGATTGAAAGAATATCCTCCTGGTGTGCTGCCGGAATAGCGATATTTAATTCCCAGGTTGCGGTTCAGGTCGTAACGACCATAAAATAAATAGCCATTGCTGGTGGCAGGATCATAAGGAACGGCAAAAATAAATTCTTTGAATGTTGGCCCATTGGTGGGAGCAAACTGGCTGAGATAGGTGCCCCTTGCTTCCACTGCAAAATTTCCCGAATTAATGACTTCATCACAAGCAGCAATACATTCGTTGTATTTGCTGCTGCCTGCATACACCTCTGCATTCAAATAAAGTTTTGCCAGCAGCGCATTAGCCATCCATTTTGTTACTTTTCCGTAAGTACTACTCCCGGTAGCTGTTTTTAAGTATGGGAGAGCAGCTTTTAATTCAGATTCTACAAAGCTGAAAACCTGCGCCCGGGTGGCATTGGCCTGCACGCCGGGACTCGGATAAACCGTATCCAGGGGCACATTGCCAAACATATCCAAAAGCTCCCAATAAGCATAAGCTCTTAATGTTCTTAATTCAGCGAGGGCTGTGTTTTTGGAATCGCCTTCAGGGGCATTTCTAAAAATATACATGGTTTGGTTGCAAAGGCCTACTAACTTGTAAGCATCGTTCCACACGGTTCCAATCCAACCATGATCCCTCGTCCAGTCGTGCCGGTGCAGTTGAATATATCCCTGACCATCGTACCAGTTGCCGCCGTATACAGGCAAGATGGCTTCATCGGAGCTGATCTCTTGTGCAAACCAGTAGCCGAGTGAATAATGTCCTCTCAAATTGGTATAAATAGTACCAATAACCGACTGGAATTCTGCATCCGTTTTAGGGAATACATCTTCGGTATAAAGAGAATTGGGCGTCACTTCAATTTTGTGGCAGGAGCTCATAAAAATACCGGCTGCTACCACTATTAGAAAATGTTTCAAATACTTATTCATAAAATATTTTTTAATCATTAAAAACCAACTGATACACCAAAAAGGATAGTGCGTGTTTTGGGATAGAAACTGTTATAGTCCACACCCAATGATGAACCGCCCTGGTTTATTTCGGGATCTATGCCCTTATACTTTGTAATTACAAAGAGGTTGTTTACTGTAGTGTAAAACCTCAACTGGCTGATGTATTGGTTTTTTATATTAAAACGATAACCCAAAGTGGCATTGTCAAACCGCAGGTAGGAGCCGTTTTCTACATAGCGGGATGAAAAGTTGTTGTTTTTCGCATCCGTTCTTAAATCATCGGCGGCGTATGGGCTGATGTTGGTCTGACCGGCTGTTACCACATAAGATAGATCGGCGCGGGTGGCATTAAATATCTTATTGCCAAGTACGCCTCTTACAAAGAAATTGAGGTCAAAATTTTGATAACGGAAATTATTGCTCCATCCAAACATCAGTTTGGGATGTGGGCTGCCCAAATAATGATAATCTGTTCTTGTTGCCGGATTTGTGGTCTCTGTTTTATCACCTTTTAAGAACAAAGAGTTGCCCGAAGCATCTTTACCCGTGTACTGAAAAGAATAAAACTGACCCAATGCTCCCCCTACGGCATGCAGTTGCAGGCTGCTGCCGGTAGTTCCGGGGCCATCCAATCGGGTGTAATAGGTTGAATCGGCATTTACCCCATATTTTTCAGGACCTTTTAAATCCAAAATCACATTTTTGTTGCTGGCCAGATTAAAGCCGGTGCTCCAGGTGAAATCTTTCTTGTTAACTGCATTGATGTTTACACTAAACTCTATACCTCGGTTTCTCATTTTACCCACATTCAACCATAAAAATCCGCTGGGGTCAACGGTGTTTGGTACCGAAAACGGATAAATCATGTCAGTGGTGGTTTTTTCGTATAAATCTATAGAACCTGTTATTTTACTTTTTAACAATGCATAGTCCAAACCAAGGTTTTTTGTGGAAGTGACTTCCCATTGCAAGTCAGGGTTGGCGCCTTGGGTGGAACTAAAAGCAGATACAAAAGAGCCATTACTGTAATAAGTACCGGTTTTTCCGTACAGACGCTGCGCATTATATGCACCCAGTCCAAAAGCATTTCCGGTTTCACCGTAGCTCGCCCTTAGTTTTAAATCATTGATAAAATCCAGAGAATTCATAAAATCTTCCTGGGAGATGCGCCAGGCTATGCTCGCTGACGGGAAATAACCCCATTCTTTGTTTTTGCCAAATACCGAACTACCATCCCTTCTCACAGAAGCCTGTATCAGGAATTTTTCTTTGAAATCATAATTTAATCTAAAGAAATCGGAGATAAAATTTGTTTCTTCATATACGGAACCACCAAAGTCCACTGCAAATCCGTTCACGGTTTGATAGTTACCCAAGCCCAAATTGTAATAGGTAGTGTAGTCGTTTATGAAATTAGTCTGACTGGCTTGCAGTCCGTCGTTGGCAGTATTTTTTTGCCAGCTATAGCCCAATACTGCTTTAACATTATGTAATCCAAATTTTTTGTTCCAGGTCAGGAAGGATTCCAATGTTTTAGAGTTGCCTTGAAAATATCCTCTATATGCAAGCCCATTGGAATAAAAATTGCGCAGGTAGCGGCCGCCACCGGGGTCATCGTTGGTATAAAAACTACCGGTACTATAGTTTTGCGCATAATAGCTGTTGTAATATTCGCCATGCAGCCAGGTGCCGCGTTGATAGGCCAGGTTTAAATTATATGTTAACCCAAAAGGCAGTTTAGCCTCTACAGTAAAATTGCCCTGCAGTGAACCATATTTGGTTTCATTAATGGCATTTTTAATAATGGACACAGGGTTGAAATAGCCCGGGTTGTTTGGGTTTTCAAAAAAAGTACCATCGTCGTTATATACCGGCGACATGGGATTGTATTTTACTGCCTGCTGGAATACCATGTTTTGCAACGGTACGTTGGATGACTTGCTATTGCTGCTCATCAGGTTCAGGCCCAGGGTCAGCTTATCGTTCAGGGCATGATGCTCAACACTAAGGCGGCCTATTACCCTTTCCAGATCGCTTTGTAACATGATACCTTCTTTTTTCAGGTAGTTCAGGCTGGCGCTATAAAGACTTTTATCCGTACCACCACCAAAAGAAAGATTGTGATTGTGCGATATCGCCGAGTTTTTCTGTATGGCCTTCATCCAATCGGTATTGGCGCCTTTGTCGTCATTGGCGTTGGGAGTGTAATTATTTTTTTCGGAATAGGCCCTCAGTTGATCCGCATCCATCAAATCCAGGTTGCTGCTAACGTTTTCAAACCCCACATATCCGTTATAAGTAGCCTGTCCATTCCCTTTTTTGCCTTTTTTGGTAGTAACCATTATTACGCCATTGGAGGCTTTGTTTCCATAGATAGCTGTGGCAGATGCATCTTTTAAAATGTCCATTGAGGCGATGTCATCCGGAGCCAGGGCATTGATATCAGCACCTGGTATGCCGTCTATTACATAAAAAGGCCCGGCTGGACTATTAATGGTGGAATGACCACGCAAGATGATAGCGGCGCCTCTATTGGGGTCGCCACTGGCAGTAATGTTCAGGCCGGCTACCTTTCCCTGCAGCAATTGGTTTACATCTCCAATAGCTCCTTTATTCAGATCTTCGGGCTTGATGGTAGTGATGGCACTGCTCAAGGTTCTTTTACTGCTTTTGCCATAGCCTACCACCACTACTTCATCCAATTTTCTTGTATTGGGTTTTAAAACAATCCGGAAAGAACTTTTGCCGCTCAGGTCTAACTGCTGTGCCTCATATCCCACTGAGCTAATTACTAATATACCTGAAAGATTATCTGTTGTCAGCCGAAACTGTCCATTGGCATTGGTTATAGTACCTCCCCTTTGACCCTTTATCACAACAGATACATTCTCCACCGGCAGATCGGTTTCTTCATTGATCACCACCCCGGAAATGGTTGTATCGGCAACAGCCGCGGACTTTTCCACTTCATTATTAAAGGAGGCAATCGCTTTCCCATTTTTCTGATAAATAATAATGCTGTTACCCACCTGCCTGAAGGAAAGATCCGTGTTTTTCAGCAGCAGTTCCAGCGTAGAGCTCACCGATCTTTTGGCTTTTTCAATACTTACTTTGTAACCATCTACCTGTTGCCGTTGGTAAGCAAAAAGATAGTCTGTTAATTTTTCAATTTTCTTAAATGCGGTTGTGAGGCTTTCATTTTTCAGTTCAAGCGTAATAAATGTCTCCTCTATTGACTGGCCCGATGTGTTCTTAGCCAGCAATATCTGTGCGCTGAAAGCAAGAATAGAGATCATTAAAAAGCTGACCCGCATGATCAATACGAAATTTGATTTACTAATAAGAGCACGGCCCGGCACAGTGCCTGAACCGCCAACCCTTGCAATGAATAATTGCATAAATTGCAGTAGTTTAAAATGTATGAATGAAGTTTTAAACGGAGCCCCTCGATTGCTTTCCACGGCTGAGGGGTTTTTTATCACCAATTTTAGAGGTGAAGCTTTGTCAAGTGGAGTTTAAGTTTAGCATATTGGCAATCGTTTTGGTTAGTCAGTTAAGTTTTTAGTAATCGCAATTGTTATTCGCAGCCTTCGCCGCTTATAATCACTTCGTCATTAGGTTGCAGCGTATAATCAGCATCTACTACACCTGTCACTACCGTTAAAACCTGCTCCAGGTTTTCATTATTCAAAAAAGTGGCGCTTATCCGGCAATTTTCCAGTTCTTCTCTGGAAAAGGAAATATTTACATGATACCTGTTGCCTATAAGGACCGCCGCTTCTTCAAGACTTATATCATCCAGCACCAGGTATTGTTTTTTCCAACTCAATGCCTCATCAGCATTTACTCTTTCCAGTCTGAACGAGTTAATCTCTGTATTGACCGCAATACTTTCATTGGGAACAATGACGCCAAATATTTTTTTATTATCCCCAACTTTTACTTTTCCACGGGTCACCGTTACGGTGATCTGCTTTTGCTCCGGGTAGGCTTTTATATTAAATGCCGTTCCCAGCACCGTAGTATTTACTTTTCCCGTATGAACAATAAACGGTCTCTTTGCATCAGGCCTTATATCAAAATAAGCTTCACCGCTCAATGTCACTTCCCTTTTATCTTTGGGAAAATCGGCAGGATAATCAAGTTGACTTCCTTCATTCAACAAGACAGTGCTGCCATCCTGCAGGCGTATATATCTTTTACCGTTTGTTTCGGGAGCAGGTTCCAGGATTTTCTTCTCCGTTTTGGCAATGGGAGATTCCGGGTTATTCCTCGTGGCTACCAGGTTCCATATTGCCAACGTTACTATCACCAGGGCTGCGGCGGCTGCATACCAATGACGATAGCGCCGTACCGGTTTGCTAACGGGAATAAGTTTGGCCGTTTGCTTTTCTGAATTCAGAATACGATATAACAGATCCTGTGCACGGTTTACATCCAAATTAATGGTTGGGTTGTCATGCAACAGGGAATCATCAATACGCTGTTTCAGCAAGTCATCATATTTACCACTCTTGATCATTCGCATCAACTCGTTATATGCTGCTGATGAAGCTTTTCCTGACAAGTATGCCTGCAAAAGCTCAATAAATTTTTCCTTACCATTCATACTGTTCCGGCATTAAGGTTGGGAATGGCTAGCTTAATACCTTTAATAAAGACGATTGAAAAATGAACAGGGAGTAGTGAAGAGCATTTTTTTTTCAGGCAGTACTAATTATCCACTGCATTGCACCGATGATCAATGGCAATAATGGCAAATAATGAAGATGGCTTTCAAGATGCTTCCTGATAGACTGCAACGCCATGGCCATGTGTTTCTTTACCGTATGTTTGGAAAGTTGCATTTTTTCTGCAATCATTTCGTGAGTCAATCCATCCTGTTTAGCAAATTGATAAACCTGCCGCTGTTGAGCAGATAACATACCTATTGCCTGTTGCAGCAATTGCTGGCATTGATGCTGGCGTACCAGGTATTCTGTATCGTCGGCTGAAGATTGTTCCATTACAATGGAAATTTCATCCGCAGCTTCATAAGACATTTTCTTTATGCGGTCGAAGATGAAATTTCTTGCCATAATAAAAAGATAGGCATCCAAATTCTTTACCTCTGCCATCTCTTCTCTTTTATGCCATACCTTTAAAAATACATCCTGCACTATCTCTTCAGCCAATACCGGCGACTTAAGAAATTTAAGAGCTACACCATAAATTGTTCCGCGGTAATGATCAAACAGGCGGGTGAAGGCATATTCGCTGCCAGCGCCTAACTGGCGCAGTAATTCATATTCGTTATATGAGTCAGAATAGTTCAAAATGGCAAAAGCAATAAGTGTCAAGATAACGCTAATCTAAATTGCTAATTTTTTGATCACTTTCCCTCAGAACGCATAAGAATATTTACGAAACCGTTTTCGCTGCCTGTTCGCTAAACAATTTCATCATGAAACAGGCATGATATTTTTTTTCTCACAGGGGAATGATTATTTGCGGGGTTTCATCTTGAAAAAAGAAAGCCAGTTGCCTTTTTTGACAACTGGCATGATTGAAAAATTTCTGGATGAAACTGTTCGATAAGTTTCACTTACCTGTTTACCACTATCAATCAACTATTATCTCCAACCTCCTCCCAGTGATCTGTACAGTTCAACCATCGCAGACAATTGCTGCCTGCGAATAGATGCCAGGTTTAATTCTGCTTGTAATGCGTTGCCCTGAGCCGTGATCACTTCCAGATAATTTGCCATGTCACTTTTAAATAATAGCTGTGCATTGCCAACGGCAAGTCGTAAGGTGTCTACCTGGCCCGAAGCGATCTGTTGTTGCTCTTTTAATTTTTCTACCGATACCAGGGCATCAGCCACCTCACCTGTTGCTGTCAAAACGGATTGCCTGAATTTAATAACGGCCCGTTCTCTTTCCAGTTTGGCAATTTCGTAGTCTGTTTTCAGTTGACGTCTCTTGAAAATCGGCTGAGCTATTGAACCTGCTGCCAAACCAAATAATGAATTAGGAATATTAAACCAGTTGCTTGCCTTAAATGACTCCAGTCCTCCACCGGCAGTAATATTAAGCGCAGGATACATGTTTGCCTTGGCAATGCCAATCCGCGTAGTTGCTATTTGTAACGCTAATTCATCGGATCGCACATCGGGTCGCCGGCTTAACATGGCTATGGGCAGACCTGCAGATAAATTATCGTTCAGGGCAATTTCGTCCAGCAAAGTTTTTCTTGACAGCTTGCCGGGCAATTGTCCTGTTAAGACCTGCAATGCATTTTCCTGTATAGCAATTTGCTCTTCTAATTGTGGAATAAGCAAGGCTGTTGATTGCTTTTGCGACTCAGCTTGCTGCACAGCCAGTGCGTTCACCACGCCAGCATCTTTCAATAACCGGGTTGCAGTTAAAAAAGAATCATTAAGCATTAAATTTTTCCGGCTTATCTCTACCTGCTTATCCAGCATCAACAGATTGAAAAAACCCTGCGCAATGTCGGAGACCAATTGTGTTTGCACCGCTTTGGTTCCTTCATAGCTTTGCAGATATTCTGTTAGTGCTATTTCTTTTTGTCCCCTGATCTTTCCCCAGATATCTGCTTCCCAGGAGAAGTTAACTGCCGCCGAATAATTCTCGACATAACTTTTTCCCAAAAAGCTTTTGAGGCTAATACCATTCAAACTATTGTCTGACGGGCGGCTGATGCTACCGGCAATCCGGAGATCCACTTCGGGCAATTGAAGCGCTTTGGCTTGTTTTACCTGCTGTTGCGCTATGTCGATTCGTTTAATTGCTATCAGCAGATCATGATTGTATTGTATACCTTTTTCAATCAGGGACTGCAGGGTAGTATCGCTGAAAAATTTTTTCCATTCAATATCGGCAACGCTGCTGGTATCAGCATAACTCACCGTGCCAAATTGCTGTGGCAACTCCACTTCAGGCCGCTGGTATTCTTTTCCCAGCCGGCATGCAGATAGTAGGACTACCAGCAGTAAGAGTGTCGAATAGTGCTTAAAATTTATCTTGTGTATCATCTCTAATTTTTTATTTTTTCATGTGTTAACTTTTATTGCTTTTTGGGTCACATGGAATTCACCATAAAAATTTTCATCGCGGTTGAAATAAATTGCTCGAAAATTTTTATGGCTTATTTCATTGCATATTATTCTGCCAGGGCAGGTGGTTCAGGTTGCACGGGTTTGCGACTTACTTTTTCGTGCAGGTATTGAAAGATCACAAACAATACGGGGATAATAAATATTCCGAGTATTACACCGGTAAGCATGCCCCCAACAGCCCCTGTTCCGATAGAACGATTGCCCAATGCTGAACCTCCTTTCGCCCACGTTAACGGCAGCAGTCCCACGATGAAAGCAAATGAAGTCATCAGGATGGGGCGAAGACGTAATTGGGAAGCTTCCAGCGCTGAAGCAATCAACGACATCCCGGCTCTTCGCCTTTGTACTGCATATTCAACGATCAGGATGGCGTTTTTGGCTAACAAGCCCACCAGCATGATCAATCCTATCTGTACGTAGATATTATTTTCAATGCCGGCAAACCCAATAAACGAAAACACTCCCAGCACACCGGTTGGTATCGTTAATATCACAGCCAATGGGAGGATATAACTTTCATATTGTGCAGCCAAGAGGAAGAAAACGAAGATTATACTCAGCATAAAGATAAATGCCGTTTGATTCCCTGTTTTGATCTCTTCTCTTGTTACGCCAGTCCACTCATAAGCATATCCTCTTGGCAATACCTGTTTCGCCGTTTCCTCAATTGCTTTAATGGCGTCACCCGTGCTAAATCCGGGCTTGGGCTGTCCATTAATGGTGACGGCATTAAACAGGTTATTACGGGTTACTGTTTCCGGCCCATATACCCGTTTTAGTGAAACCAGGGTATTGACAGGTACCATTTCTCCGTCATTATTTTTTACATAAATTCCATTTAATGAGGCTGCATCGGCACGATAAGGAATGTCGGCCTGCGCCATTACCCGGTAGTATTTTCCAAAGCGGTTAAAATCGGAAACGAAGCTACTTCCATAATAGATCTGCATCGTCTGCATCAGTTCACCTATTGAAACACCTAACTGCTTTGCTTTTAAATTATCCACTTCGATCATGTATTGCGGGTTACCGGCCGCAAAAGTGGTAAAGGCAAAAGCTATCTCCTTTCGCTGCATCAGCGCACCGATAAAAGCATAGGCTGTATTACCCAATTTGTCCAGGGGCCCATTTGTCCTGTCCTGTAACATAAATTCAAAACCGCTCACATTACCAAAGCCCTGTACCGTAGGAAAATTAAAGAAGAAGGTGTTTGCACCTTTTACCGCACTTACCTTTTGTGTCAGCATACCGGCTATCTGGTCGGGGTTGGTCACAGGCCCTCTTTCATCAATATCTTTTAGCCTGATAAAACCAGCAGCATAAGGTGACGCATTCGAAAAACTGATAAAATTCAACCCGTCTACCACATACAGGTGGTTAGTGGCAGCTTCTTTTTGAATGATGGTGTCTATTGCTTCCGTGGCCTGCCGGGTCCTGTCCAGCGAGCTACCAGGAGGAGTATTCACAGCATATAGCACAAAGCCCTGATCTTCGGTAGGTATAAAACCCGTCGGTGTTTTTTTAACCAGCCAGAAACTGATGCCGGCAATGACGGCTAATCCCGCTAAAGCAATCCACCTATGCCGGATAAGAAATTTCAGACTTTGAATATACTTATTGGTCATCGATTTAAAACCCGTATTAAAGGCATGGAAGAAACGGCCGGCAAATCCTTTTTTACGTGTATGTCCTCCTTCTTCTCCATTGTGTGGATTCTTTAAAAACAGGGCACATAAAGCGGGGCTTAGTGTCAGCGCATTTACAGCCGAAATTAAAATGGCGATCGCCAGTGTAAAGGCGAACTGCCTGTAAAATACCCCTGCTGGGCCCTGCATAAATCCTACCGGTATGAATACCGCCGCCATTACCAACGTGATAGATATGATGGCACCAGATATTTCATTCATCGATTGAATGGTAGCAACTCTTGCAGGAAGTTTTGTTCGTTCCATTTTGGAGTGTACCGCCTCCACCACTACGATCGCATCATCCACCACAATACCGATAGCCAGTACCAAAGCGAATAATGTTAGCAGGTTCAGTGTAAAACCAAATAATTGAAGGAAGAAAAATGTTCCGATAATAGCCACGGGCACAGCGATAGCCGGTATCAGCGTTGAACGAAAATCCTGCAGGAATAAGAACACCATCATAAACACCAGTATAAATGCAATGACCAGTGTTTCTCTTACCTGGTCAATCGACGTATCCAGGAATTCTTTGGAATTGTACATGACGGTCGTCTTAACACCTTTTGGCAGGCTGGCGGAAAATTCATCCAGCAGCCTTTCTACTTCTGTCAATATATCATTGGCATTAGATCCTGCTGTTTGAAGAACACCAAATCCGGATACCGGCTTTCCGTCCATCCTGCTATTGGATGAATAGGTATAAGATCCAAACTCAACTCTTGCCACATCTTTTAACCGGAGTGATGAACCATCAGGATTTGCCTTTATGACAAAATTTTCATAGTCCTCTCCCTGGTTTAATTTTCCTTTATATTTCAAAACATACTCAAATGTTTCAGTGCTGTTTTGCCCCAGCCGTCCCGGAGCTGCTTCCAGGTTTTGATCCCTGATGGCATTAAGTACATCCTGGGGTGAAAGATTGTTGGCAATTAACCTGTCAGGTTTCAGCCAGATACGCATGGAGTAATCCTTCGTACCAAATACCTGCGCCTGTGCTACGCCAGGTACCCGTTGCACCTGGGGAATAAGGCTGATCTTGATATAGTTTTCCAGGAAAAGTTCATCGTACTGGCTACTATCTTCACTTGATACGGCCACAAACATGATGAAACTGTTTTGGACCTTTTGCGTGGAAATGCCCGCCTGTACTACTTCCTGCGGTAACTGGTTTATGGCCTTTGATACACGATTCTGCACATTCACGGATGCAATATCCGGGTCGGTACCCTGGTTGAAAAAAACCGTGATAGCCATGCTTCCGTCATTGTTGGAATTGGAAGTCATATAGGTCATGTTCTCTACGCCATTGATCGCTTCTTCAATAGGTGTTGCAACAGAACGTGCTACTACTTCGGCATTGGCCCCGGGATAAAAGGCCGTTACCTGCACACTCGGTGGTGCAATATCCGGGAACAGCGTAACCGGTAAGGTATATAACGACAACCCGCCTAACAAAAGCAAAATGATTGATACAACTGTTGATAAAACAGGTCTCTCGATAAATCTTTTTAACATGAGATTATTTTTTCCTGCTGATAAGAAATAAAAATTATTCTATTGGTGACAGGAAGAGCTCTCACCCAACTGATAATCGAAAAAATCAGCGGATAAAAAGTTCACTTAGCTGAACCTACCCTCCTGGCTTCGTATGTGTTTTTTGTTTACAATGGTTTTGCCTTAAGCAAGCTATCGGTAGAAAGAAGTTGCGGTGCAATGGCCATTCCATCTTTGAGGTTACCTGTGCCTGAAAAGACAATTTTCTCCCCGGCACTCAAACCACTTTCAACAAAATAGTAATTGGCTGTTTTACCGGAAACAACAATTGGCTTGCTGACTACTTTATTACTATCCCCTACTGCAAATACAAATACCTTGTCCTGTATTTCGAATGTAGATTCCTGTGGTACTACTAAGGCTTCTTTCTGAATTTTCGAAATGCGCACCCTACCAGTGTTACCGGAACGTAACAAATTATCCGTGTTGGGGAATGTTGCCCGGAAACTGATTGCCCCGGTAGTATTGTTGAACTGTCCAAGAACAGTTTCAACCTTTCCTTTTTTCGGGTAAACACTGTTATCAGATAATACCAATTCAACCGCTGGCATTTGTTTCACTTTTTCTTCAATGGTGTTGCCCGGGAACTGCTGTTTAAACCGCAAAAAATCATTTTCGCTTAACGAAAAATAAGCATACACATCTTTTATTTCGGAAATCACTGTCAGGGCCGTTGGAGTTGTCATACCCACCAGGCTTCCCGTTTTATAAGGTATTCTTCCGATATAGCCATCAACCGGTGCCTTGATTGTGGTATAGCCCAGGTTGATTTGTGCAGCGCCTACCATTGCCTGGGCTTGTGCCACATTTGCTGTCGCCGCATCATATGCCGTCTTTGCAGTCTTCAACTGCACTTCAGAAATCACATTGTTCTGAACGAGGGGTGTTAATTTTGAAACATTAATTTCAGCATTAGCCTGGCTAGCTTTAGCCGCAGCGAGAGTGGCCCTGGCATTATTTAATTGCTCCAGGTAGGGCCTGCTGTTGATTTTAAATAAAACCTGGCCTTTTCTTACGTGGGCGCCTTCATCCACATATATTTTTTCCAGATAACCATCTACCTGCGGACGTATCTCAATGTCCTTGCTTCCTTCCAGTGACGCAGAAAATTCCTGGTAAGTAGTTGCAGGCATGTTATTGACGATTAGCACCGGCAAAAATTGGGGAGGCTGTTCCATCATCGTCGGATTCCCGGATGATGAATTGCACGCATATAAAAAAGCGGCCGCAACAGCTACAAATAATAAGCTTAAATAGTTAGTTAACAGAAAGGGCAACCTTTTGCTCCTTTGATTTTTTTTATACATAACAGAATGGTTTGAGAAATACTCCTATTTCCCGGTTAATGAATAAGGGTCGTGAATTGATTCCGGCACTTTACATGGTACTCTAAAAGAACCGAAACGGTGTGTTTTCTACATGTGGCTTCTTGTCATTGCAGCTACGACAGGTGACAATCGGTACATAACAACATTAAAAAAGCTAACATTGTTAATTAAAAAGGGAAAAAAATTTTATTGCTCCAGGTTTTTTATAAATCCTTCGATGGCATCGTCCAACACCATTTTATTCAGTTCATCAGCTATTTCAGAATAACTCATCATTTTAATTGAGATTAACCCATGCATAACTGACCAGAACGTATGATACTTTAAACAGGCGTTAATACCTTTTTTTTTATTCTCAGCCAAAATCGCATTGATTGGCTCCATTACCAGGTTCCTGAATGCGGATTCCTCAGGAATACACTTATCAGTTTCACAACAAGCGATCCCCAATCCAAACATCAATTGATAATATTCCTTGTTCTTAAAAGCAAAGTTCCAATAGGCATCGGCAATTAACCTTAGTTGCTCAGCAGGATCACCCGATTTTTTCTTTGCCTGCTGAAGCTTTTTGATTAATAAACCGAACCCGTCTTTGCCAAACTGCAGCAATATATCTTCCTTGTTCTCGAAATGATCATAAATAACAGGTACGCTATATTCAATGGCGTCGGCGATCTTTCGTATTGACAAAGATTGCCACCCTTCCTCCTTCACCAATCCCCATGCGGTGGAAAGGATGTTTGCTCTCACTTCTTCTTTTTGCCTTAACCGGCGTTCTGCTATACCCATATCACCATTATTTTACCTAACACTGTTAGCAAATTTAGGAAGCCACCCGCATTTCCAAAAAACTTTTTTCTTAACCAGATCACAAAACAACAAACAGCCACTGACAACCCTATGGCAGCCCGATTTTAATCTTTCAAATTTTATTTAAGCCGAACGTTTGTATTTATGCTGATGCATAAAAAGCCCCGCTCAGCAGGGCCTTTTCAGTAACTTAAAATTCTATTTTATAATTCAGTATAGGTATCAACCCTGCCTGGTAATTTGTAATAATATTTCCCTTTTCTTCATCGAAGGTTTGATTATAAATGTTCAGGCGATTAGTTAGATTCTGTATATCCAGGGACAACGTAGAAGTTATTTTCCGGCGGTTCCATTTTATACTCAGCCGGAGGTCTGTTCGGAAATAAGCGGGATTTTGCAAGCTGTAAGCCTCTTCTTCCCTGAAGATTGTATAGCCTTCCTGCACCGATTGCTCTTTATCTATAGGCGTTGTGCGATAACCGCCTGCATAGATTGTTTTAATATTCACGCCAATTGTTCTTAATCTATTGGCAGACAAAAACTCTTTGCCGGCTAAGAAACTCACGATGTAATTGCCATTAAAACGGGTATTTCGCTCTTTTCCGTCAGCCGCCATGTATTTCGATTGATATAAAGAATTGCTCAGCGTGTAATAAAAATTATTGGCAAGGTATTTTTCCAACGAAATCTCTACCCCATAGTTTTTACCTTTTCCTTTATTGACTAACGGATCGGTAACATAATCGCCTTCGACATTTAGTAGAGAAAAAGAACTTGTATCGAATATACTAATGGGCACTTTGAACAGATGTTGATAATAAACTTCCGTTTTTAGCCGGAGATTTTTCGCCAGCCTGTATTGATGCGATACGACGAAATGATGTGCCCGGGTGAGCCTGAGATTTTTATTTGGATGACTAATATTTCCAAGCCCATCCTCAACCTGTGCAAAATACACACCAAGAGGTTGCACCTGGCTGTGAAGGCCATAGCCGAAGGAAAGGTTACTTTTCTTACTCATATCCCATTTAACCGAAACTCTTGGCTCAAAGGAGGACGAATTATTATACAGCAGGTGAATATAATGCAACCCTGCATTTAATGTAATGTCATTCGAAGGTTTATATTGCCATTGAGCAAATGACTGCAGAAGTTTGGTGTTTCCCCGGGTATTGATCATTTCTTCCAATGGTGCATTGGGATTTTCTTTTGAATGCTGATTGTAACCAAACCGTATAAAGTTCACCATCACTCCTCCCCTCAATATGTGCCGGGTATTAAACCGGTGGTTTAATGTGGAAGACAGCGTCCATTTCCTTGTATCATATTTACCCCGGTATTCTTCTGACTCGGAGTAATCGTCTTCAATATATTTTTCGTTATAACTGATCGTATTATACGAAAGCCCGATAGCCGATCGCAGGTTCGTCTTGCTTCCAAGCAGCTTTATATGTGTAAGACCACTCATGGCTGTATTAGAAACAAATTTTGAAATATCCCGGTCACCCGGCTCCTTCCATGTGGAAGAGTCTTTTTTTGCATCGAACTTATCATTGCTCAATCCGCCGAATCCAAAAACTGTGAAGTCGCCCAATTTACCGGCAGGCAAGTAAATATTATATGACAGGTCCTGGAAATTAGTGATGCTGCCATCATTTAACACGCCAAGTTTATTTAGCAATGATAAGGTCGAGTAACGATAGTTAACAAGATAAGATCCTTTATAAAAAGTAGAGATCGGTCCTTCTGCCGCCGCATTTAATCCCAATACTCCAGCCTGGAAAGAATATTCTTTTTTTTCATTATTGCCTTTTCTCAATTTCAAATCAAACACACCACTCAATGCATTGCCATACTCTGCGGCAAATGCTCCGGTCATGAAATCTGAATTAGTCAGCAGTTGTGAACTTAAGATGGAAATTCCACCGCCACTGGTGGCGGCGCTACTGAAATGATTGGGATTAGGAATATCGACACCTTCCATTCGCCACAACAAACCAGCGGGAGAATTCCCTCTTATAACGATGCTATTGTTGCCGTCGTCGGCAGCCATTACACCCGGAAAGGCAACAGCCATCCGAAGCGGATCATTTACTGCTGCGGCATATTTCTGTGTTTCTTCTACAGTGAATGCCCTTGCACTGACCGCACTCATTTCATTCAGGGGCTGGTTCTTCTTTGTTGTTGCTTTCACCGTTACTTCTTTTTCATCCCGCACATTCGTTTCTAATAAAATGGTGAGCACAGTTTCTTTTCCTGCATTTACGACAATGTTTTCAACAGCGGCCTCTTTATAACCTGTATGTGAAATATGTAGTTGCTGGGATGTTAGCGACACACCGCTAAACCTGAAATTACCATTTTGATCAGTTATCACAGACCCTGCTCCCTGTAAAATAACAGTTGCTCCAGCTACAGGAGTTTGCAGGATGTTGTCTAAAACTGTTCCCCGGATGCTTTGTGTAAATACCGTTGATTGCTGAGCGGTTAAAAAAAAGGGAAAGAATAATAAAAGAAGTGTGACGAGGGTCGCGAATCTCATAAATAGATAATGTTTCTTCTAAGAACAACTGGAGAAACATGTACCCCTATTCGCAGAAATAAAGTTTATTGATTGTGATGACAGATTACAGTAGGCAGTTAGCAGTTTGCAATTGACGGTTTGCAGTTCCCTGACTTTTCACTTTTCGTTCTTAACTTCTGCCACCCTTCCCCCAGCCCCACTTCAAAAACTCAGGCATAGCTCTGCCCCAGGTGGCGATATCATGCTTGCCATCGGACATTTCCAGGTATTCAATATCTCTTTCCCGGTCATAGCCTTTTGCTTCTAATTCTTTAATTATATCCAGTGTATCGTCAATTGAATCGATGACACCATTATTATTGCGGTCCATCGTTTCATCCATATTACCACATTGAAAAAAGAATTTTAAACCACGATGGTATTTACCGTTCCTGATCACCTGGTGCATGATGCGGTGTTTATCGTCATCATATTCCTTTTCGGTTTGATCAATGCTGCGCCACCAAAAAGAAGCGGAGAATAAACCGGCCTTTGAAAATTTTTCAGGATGGTTCCATACAATATCCATGGCCATCAATGCGCCTAGCGAAAAACCGGCAAAAGCCCTTTCTTTAAAGGATGTGATTTGATAACTATCCCTGATAAAGGGTAACAGTTCACGCAATATAAAATAAGTATAAGCCCCTGCCCTTGCCCCCCGGCCGAGATAGTCGGCCTGTGAAGCTATGCCATACTCCATTTTGCGTTGCGAACCGGTATGTATCGCAGCAATAAGAACAGGATTTATTAATTTGTCGGCGTATAGTCTTTCCAGAATAGCCTGCAATCCCAATTCGTCCATGTTTTGACCATCATTGATCAGTAACAAACTCATGGCCGATGGGTCAGCGACATTTTTGGGCAGGAAAAAATCAATCTTTACTTCACGTTCGAGGAATACAGATAAAAGGGTTCTGTTTTCTACAAGGATATTAGCAGTATGTACCAGTTGCATAATTTTCAAAAATAAGAATTCAGGATAAAATATCGGGAAACATTTCTTTATACTGCCCAACAAAACAATTTCATTAATTTGTTTATATGGTGTCGAAAAAATAAATTTGGTAAGAGCTGATTACCAGTTCACAATAGCCCAATTAAAAACTGTCATCTTCGAATTTTGCGCAAAAAATAACTATCGCATTGTACAACTGGTCCCTTTGACCAAAACCTTAAATAATTACAACATGAAAAAAATCGGAATCCTGCATGGCAAAGAACGTTCCTTTCCTGAGGCATTCGTTGCAAGGGTTAACAGTAAAAATGTGCCGGGCATTGTAGCAGAGTCTGTGCGCATCGATAAAGCCATGCAGGGCGATCCCAGTGGCTATGCGGTAATCATCGACCGGATCTCGCAGGATGTCCCTTTTTACAGAACCTGGTTAAAAAACGCCGCCGTTACCGGCACCGCGGTCATCAACAACCCTTTTTGGTGGAGCGCCGATGATAAATATTTCAACAACTGCCTGATGACAAAAGTGGGAGTGCCTGTTCCCAAAACGGCCATTATTCCATCCAGGCAATTACCGGATGACACCACCGATGAATCATTCAGCAACCTGGCTTACCCGCTGGATTGGGACAGCATTTTTAATTATGTCGGTTTCCCGGCCTATATGAAGCCCTTTGCCGGAGGCGGATGGAAACATGTATACAAACTGGATAGTGCGGAAGATTTTTTTAAAAAACACAGTGAGACGGGTCAATTAGTCATGTTGCTGCAGGAAGAAATTATTTTCAGCGAATATTATCGTTGCTATTGTATCGGTGGGAAATATGTACGCATCATGCCATACGAGCCCCGCAATCCACACCATCTTCGGTATGTGGCGGAGTTTGCTCCATCCGCGGAAAGGCTGCAACAGATGACTGACATTGTCTTGCGAATTAATAAATACTTAGGCTACGATTTTAACACCGTTGAACTGGCGGTGAGAGATGGCGTGCCCTATGCTATTGATTTTTGCAACCCGGCTCCCGATGCCGAAAGAACCAGTGTAGGTGAAGAGAATTTTGAATGGGTGGTAGAAACGGCCACTAACTACGCCATCGAAAAAACGATGACCCATGATGAGAATGGCGATAATCTTACCTGGGGTGAGTATGTAAAAAGAAGCAGCACTAAAACACCATTGACATAGTGTTTACCGTTTACGATACAGATAATGAACAATACATGCAGGTGGAAGAGCCCGATTCTTCCGTTAGCTATACCTATGCGGATTACCTGCAATGGAAATTTGAAGAACGACTGGAACTTTTTCGTGGCAAGATCTTTAAATTATCTGTCCCTAATATCCGGCATCAGGCGATTTCAAGAAATCTTTTTGTCCCAATCGCAACTTACCTGAAAGATAAAAAATGCCAGACTTTTAGTGCGCCTTTTGATGTTAGGCTTCCGGTAAAAAATCGAAAAAAAGATACTGAAGTAACTACGGTAGTGCAGCCAGATATTTGTATTGTTTGTGATGAAACAAAAATTGATACAAGAGGGTGTTGCGGCGCTCCTGACCTGGTTGTCGAAATTTTGTCTCCCGGTAATTCTCATAAAGAAGTAAATCTTAAATATGAGTTGTATGAAGAAGCCGGTGTAAAAGAATATTGGATCATTTACCCGGAGGAAGAAAGTCTCACTGTTTTTGTACTGAACGAAAACAACCGCTACGATGGAGCCAAGTTATATGCGGGCAAGGAGCTGATATACAGCAAAGCTATACCCGGTCTTATCATTGAAACAAAAGAAATTTTCACTCAATAACCATTATGATATTAAACTATAAAACCTTTACGCTCGGCGTTGAAGAAGAGTACATGGTGCTTGATCCGGTCACCAAAGAATTAAAAAGCCATGAGCAGAAAATTGTGCAGGAAGGACAGAAAGTGATCAAAGATAAAGTAAAGGCTGAAATGCACCAGGCGGTAGTAGAAGTAGGTACGGACATTTGCGCTGATGCGGATGAAGCTTTTAACGATGTATCGCTGTTGAGAAAGACAATTTCCGACATAGCCGGCGGCCTCAATCTCGCCATGGGCGCATCCGGCACTCATCCTTTCAGCCATTGGGAAAGCCAGTTGATAACGGATCAAGCCCGCTACAACGAAATTGTAAATGAATTACAGGAAGCGGCCCGCAGCAACCTGATCTTCGGCCTGCATGTACACGTAGGCATGCAAAGCCGGGAGATGGCCAATCATATCGCCAATTCAACCCGGTATTTTCTGCCGCATATTTTTGCGTTAAGCACTAACTCACCTTTTTGGGAGGGAAGAATGACGGGCTATAAATCTTTCCGGACAAAAGTGTTTGATAAATTTCCCCGGACGGGTATACCCGATGCGTTTGACAGCATCGAAGCGTATGATAATTATGTAAAGCTGTTGATCAAAACCAATTGCATTGATAATGCTAAAAAAATCTGGTGGGATCTGCGTGTGCATCCATTTTTCAATACAGTTGAATTTCGCATTTGCGATATCCCAATGACAGTAGATGAAACAATTACCATAGCTGCGCTGTTCCAGGCCATCTGCGCCCGCATCTATATGCTTCGGTCTAAAAACCTCAACTTCATTCAATACTCCCGTGCATTGCTCAATGAAAATAAATGGCGGGCCAGCCGTTATGGAGTGGACGGCTACCTGATTGATTTTGGAAAGGAAGAGGAAGTGAACACCCGGGCATTGATTTATGAGCTGCTTGATTTCATCGATCCGGTTCTCGATCACCTGGGCAGCCGTCATCGCATAGCCTTTGTTCATCAAATGCTGGAAAAAGGCACGGGCGCCGACCGCCAGTTGGCCGTATTTGAGCAAACCAAATCCCTGGCCAGTGTAGCGGAGTATATACAAGGACAATTTTTAGCAGGCATCTAATATTTTATATCGAACGCAGATTTTAAACTGGTGATGATTGTCATGATGAAATCTTAATCATTCATAATAACCTGCGTTATCTGCGTTCCTTCTTTCTAAAAAGGTTTTAAATAATCCTGATGAAATATTTACTATTCCCTTTACTAACATTGTTCAGCCTTATTGTATCCTGTTCGCAAAAGCAAGATGCCGATCTTTTAGTTTACAACGGTTCCATCTACACCGTTGACTCTTCTTTTTCCATTGTTGAAGCATTGGTAGTAAAAAATGGAAAAATTGTCGCCGTTGGCAAGCTAACCGACCTGGAAAAAAAATACAATGCAAAAGAAAAACTGGATGCACAGGGAAAATTTATCTATCCGGGTTTTATTGATGCCCATGCACATTTTGTAGGCTACGGTATGTCGTTGCAAACAGTCAATCTTGTCGGAACCAACAGTTGGGAGGAAATTTTGAAAAAACTACAATCATTTGCCGTAGAAAACCTGCCTGCCGGACAGGCAGGTAAAGAAGGGTGGCTGACCGGACGTGGCTGGGATCAGAATGACTGGGTCATAAAAGAATTTCCCACTAATGAAAAGCTCAACGAACTATTTCCCGACCAGCCGGTGTTGTTAACAAGAGTAGATGGGCATGCCGCCATCGCCAATCAAAAAGCATTGGAAGAAGCGGGTGTAAAAGCCGGCATGCAGTTAACAGGCGGCGATGTGGAAACAAAAAATGGAAAGCTAACCGGCATATTGATTGACAACGCCATTGATCTTGTGTCTTCAAAAATTCCTTCTAAAACGGATGAACAGTTTGCCAAAGCGTTAAAAGACGCTGAGAAAAATTGTTTTGCGGTTGGCCTTACCAGCATTGATGATTGCGGCCTAAGTTTCCAGGCAGTGGAAGGAATAAAAGCCATGCAGGCAAGTGGTGATCTGAAAATGAGATTGTATGTCATGCTCAGTGATGAAAAAGCCAATTTTGACTGGCTGGAGAAAACAGGCATCATCAAAACGGACCGTTTGAATGTAAGAAGTTTTAAAGTATATGGCGATGGTGCACTGGGATCAAGAGGAGCCTGCTTGTTACAACCTTACAGCGACAAACCCGGTCATTATGGGTTTTTATTGAGTAAACCGGACCATTTTGACTCCGTAGCAAATTGGATAGCACAAAAAGGTTTTCAACTATGTACCCATGCCATTGGAGATAGTGGCAGCCGGACCATGCTCAATATTTATGCAAAATATTTAACTGGTAAAAATGACCGTCGCTGGCGAATCGAACATGCACAGGTAGTCAATCAAAATGATTTCAATTTATTTGGCAGCTATTCGATCATTCCCTCTGTTCAGCCAACACATGCTACCAGCGATATGTACTGGGCCGGTGATCGGTTAGGTAGTGAAAGAGTAAAAGCTGCTTATGCTTACAAACAATTATTGCAGCAAAATGGCTGGTTGCCATTAGGCACCGACTTTCCTGTTGAAGACATCTCTCCTTTTAAAACATTTTATGCTGCTGTCATTCGCAAACCTGCCTCGCCGGCAGGCAGGGATGCCAAAGGGTGGCCGGCTACTGGCTACCAAACAGAAAACGCATTGACCAGGGAAGAAGCATTGCGGGGCATGACCATCTGGGCCGCCAAATCCAATTTTGAAGAAAAAGAAAAAGGGAGTTTGGAGCCCGGCAAGTTTGCTGATTTTATTATCCTCGATAAAGATTTGATGAAAGCAAGTGAAAGTGAATTATTGCAGGTAAATGTGCTGAAGACTTTTTTGGGTGGGGAGATGGTGTACGAAGTGAAAAGTCACAAGTGAGAAGAAAAATTCATTTGATCTGAAAATTGTTATACGATTTTATGGGGAAATACCTTCAGCCCAATAATATCAAGAATGCTGACATGGTTTGGCCAAACCATGGTCAGACAATTTCCTTTATTTGAGGAACCGGAGAAACTGAAAGAACAAAAAACACCAGCGAGTTTAATCTTTATATTTGAAAATAAACTTTCCTGTTATTAAACCTACTTTTTTGCTTTGGTGCCTGATCGTGAACATGTATATGGTGAGGGCCACCACTTTTCATGTAGGAGTTGGGCATAGTTATTTAACAATAACCCAAGCAGCCACAGTTGTGCAGGCTGGCGATACCATTTTGTGTCATGAAGCAACGATAGCCGGTGGTATATCTATTTCTAATCTTAATGGGAAGGAGGGGAACTATATTTATTTATTAGCAGACAAAAATAAACCCGTCACCATACAAGGAGGATCGAATAGTATTCAATTTTCTGATTGCAGCTATCTTCATATTGAGGGTTTTATCATACAAGGGCAGACAGCCAATGGCATGAATATCGATGATGCAGGCACACTTGACTCACCCACTCATCATATACGCATTACCAATTGCATTTTCAGAAATATACAGGCCAGTGGCAACAATGACCTGTTGAAACTATCCGGTTTGAATTATTTTGAAATAACTAAATGTTCCTTTTTAAACGGAGCTGCCCGTGGCAGCGGCATTGATATGGTGGGTTGCCATTACGGCCTGATTGCTGATAATGAATTCGAAAATCCAGGTTCTAATTCTATACAGGCAAAAGGAGGCAGCTTCGAAATTGAAATATTACGCAACCATTTTAAAAATGGAGGAGCAAGGGCTATGAACCTGGGAGGCAGTACCGGGCTACAATTTTTCAGACCCCAAAATGCGACTACTGAGGCAGAACGAATAACGGTGATAGCGAATGTGATTGAAGGATCAGAAACAGCCATTGCCTATGTAGGCTGTACACAAGTAAAGGTCTATAATAACACTATTCTCTTTCCCAAAAAATGGGTGGTGCGTATTTTACAGGAAACGGTCAATCCTGCCCGGTTTCTCCCGAGTGGAAACAATGCATTTTTCAATAATATTGTGGTCATTGATAACAATGTGTCAACTGAAGTAAACACAGGACCGAACACCGCTTCTAATACTTTTTCTTTTGAAAATAACTTGTGGTATAAGACTACAAATGTCAATTGGCAAGGGCCGAATCTGCCAGGCAATGTGGTAAAACAGCTAATAAAGAATCCACAAATAATCGGTGGCAGTTCGTATAAAATTGATATAAATAGTCCTGCAGTGGGTTATGGGAAATTGCATGATGGTGTAGTTTTAGATAAGGAAGGAAATGAATATAGCGTCCCTCCCTCTGTGGGTGCATATGAAGGTAATCGTAAAAACAAGTGATATAAGGAAGAGGGTCGACGAAAGAGCTATTTTAGAATCTCATTTTAAAGGTTAATCTGCAACTGGGGCATGAGCCATTGATTATAGATTGTTGTAAAGGCTTACACACCAGTGTTGGCGCGCCCCCCGGCGAAGCAATTTCCTCGTTGAAAAAAAAATGAAGACGCCAGAAGAAAAATGAGATTTCGATTCGTAAAAATGTTTCAGTTACCCAATACTCCTTCAATTAGCCTGATATAATCCTTTTCCATTTCGCCGGGAATATCATGCTTTATGTCTTTATAACTATGAAGGTTTACCTTGTAGTTGTTCTGTTTCAAGGCCTGAACATGTTGCCGTGACGTATCTATTTTCACAATAGGATCGGCGTCACCATGAAAAACATCAATTGGGTTGAAGTTTTGAGTTTGCCCGTTGCCTGAAGGGATTATCCGGTTGTCCATTGTAGCCAATAAAGGACAAGCCTGGCTTATCAAATGATTGTACCGGGCTCCTATTACATAACTTAGATCGCCCCCCTGCGAAGCGCCAATAATAATAGGTTTCCGGGAAGGTTTATATAAAGAGGTGATAGCCTCAATAAACTTACTTAATTTTTCCCCTTCGCTCAATAGAACAACCATTTTTTCATCGGCAGGTAGTGTGTAATAGTCTTTGGGTTGCCTGCTGAAAAAAGAAAAACCCTTCTTATGTGGATAAGGAGCCTGCACCAATATCAGTCGGGCAGGAATCTTAAAATCATCCAGGTAGGCAGCGAACTCATCCGGCGTAGAGCCGCTCCAATGTAAACCTATAATTATCGGGAGGCCACTACCTGATGAATCTGCATTCATCGCTACATGTTTGTATTTATATCCGGCAAGTTCATTTAATGGTTGTTTTTCTAATACCTGTTGAGCTGACAACTTATGTTGAACTACAAAAAAGAATAAGATGAAAAAGTAAGATAATCTCATGATGATTGGACAATTGTGTTTTACATTTTCACCCCTTGCGACAATAATTCATCAAGAAGAGGTATATATTTTTAACGTATACTCTAAATTTTCCGTGTTTGATTTAATTTCTTTTATAGCGTTAATCAAATCATCAGCTTTTCTTCCGGTTGACGGCACATCTAGTAACACACTTGCCAACATATCGTATAGAAAGTTTTCTTTCATTGCCTCATGTAAAACTGAATTATTGTGCTCGTAAGTTTCTACCAAAGTTTTGATCATTGGATTTTCGTCCGTCTCAAATTTTTTACGAAAGGAAGCAGTTCCTTGTAAAATTTTTGATAGTCTATAATGTTGAATGCACTTACAAAGCTGCTTAATCGCCACTCACCCCTTTTCGATTCACCTAATATTTTATCTGACCAATTTTTGAGACCTCCTATTGAAGTCAAGAGCTTTTCATGCATAATCGAATAAAGATAATAAAACAGTGCGTCATAGCTTTACAGCTAATACGGATTTTGAAAAAGCGTCGACCTGGCTCAACTATGATTTCAATGTAGTTATACTTATGAACTTAATATTGCGAACAACTAATATGTCGAACAGCATTACCGAACCCCGAATGGAGCGTCCCCGAGTTCCGTCACTTCGCTCCTCGTCGGGGCAGGCGCAACAGGCGATGCCGATAGCACTGCAGCCGATTACATAATTCTTCTTAAATTCTTAATTCAGATCAAACTCATGCCGCATTTTAAGTAAATCTGAACAGTAGCTGACAGTCAATCTTTTAAAAAATTGCTATGTTTGCAGGATGATTTGGAACGACAACCGATCAATCCGTATAGCCATTCTCGATCTGAATGATGGCCGGCCAAACCAAGGCATGCGCTGTATCCGCCAGATTGTAAAAGAATGGTCAGCAACGGTGGACCTGGACATAGAAACTACGGAATTTGAGGTAAGACAAAAGAACGAACTCCCCGATACTTCTTTCGATATTTATATTTCGAGTGGCGGCCCCGGCGACCCTCTTTCGAGCCGTTTTGACGACTGGGATATTGCCTGGTGTAAATGGGTGGATGAGATGGTACGCTGGAACAGCAACCCATCCAATGCACAGAAGAAACAGGTGTTTTTCATCTGTCATTCTTTTCAACTGGCCTGCCGCTATTTTAACGCCGGGCTGGTGTATAAAAGAAAATCAACGTCGTTTGGCGTATTTCCCGTGCACATGCTGGAAGAAGGAAAAACAGAACCGGTATTCGATGGCCTGAGTGATCCCTTCTATGCCGTGGACAGCCGCGACTATCAGGTGATACAACCCAACCATTCGTTGCTGAAAGAAATGGGCGGTTCGCTTTTGTGTATCGAAAAGAACCGGCCGCATGTTCCATACGAAAGAGCTATTATGGGCATACGCTTTAATGAATACATGATCGGCACGCAGTTTCACCCCGAAGCGGATGCAGAAGGCATGACCCGCCATTTTGAAACGGAAGAAAAAAGAAATGCAGTGATCGAAAATCATGGATTGGAAAAACTCAACAGCATGCTGGAGCATTTGAATGACCCTGATAAGATCCGCTGGACCTATTCACATATATTGCCCAACTTTTTGAACCAGGCCATTGGTCATTTTGAAACAGTAGCAGTAGCGTAAGATTGAAGTTTCAGATTTGGCTTTGAGGTTAAGTTAAGGTTGAGGCAAAGGTTGAGATTGAGGTGAAGTTGAAAGTTGCACTACGCTTTTTATTTGCATCGTTTTCAGCATCCGTTACCAAAACTTAAAAACTCCAAAACTGACTCTCTAAGTTTTTTGCAGTAAATTGATTGGGTATAAAATTTTAAACGCATGGTTCCCGCTGTTCGCAAAGCATTCAACGCCCAATTTACCCATGAAAAATATGAGTCCTTCTTAAAAGAGTTACATGCCGTGCATCCCGGCGCTATCGAATTCAGGGTGGCGGAAACAGCGGTGTTTGTACCGAAATATTTTACGGATAAAATACTGGATGCCTGCGAAAGCATCGTTGATATTATTACCGATCCAAAGTTTAAAGAACTAACCAACCAGGCGATCCCGAAGAATTTACAGGTTCCCGGTGAAAACAGTCATGCACATTTTATCGCTTTTGATTTTGGCATTTGCATCAACGATAGCGGAGAATATGAACCACAACTGATCGAGATGCAGGGCTTCCCTACCTTGTTTGCTTATGAAGTAGTGATCGATGATGTGTTCCGCAATCACTTTGATGTTCCGGCCAACTATTCAGCTTACCTCGGCGGTTATGATAAAGAGTCTTATATCAAATATTTCAAAGAAATCGTGTTGGGTGATCATGCCCCGGAGAATGTGATCCTGCTGGAAATTTTTCCTCACCAGCAAAAAACAAGAATTGATTTTTATTGCACCGAAGATTATACGGGCATCAAACCGGTTTGCCTGACCGAGCTGATCAAGGAAGGAAAGAAATTATATTATTTGAATGGCGGCAAAAAAACGGAAATCAAACGCATTTACAACCGGTTGATCTTTGATGATCTTTTTCAGCAATCAACCGAAGTCCAGGAAATAGGAAAAATCCTGTTTGAAGATCTGGATGTGGAATGGGTGCCGCATCCCGCCTGGTTTTACCGCATCAGTAAATACACCCTGCCTTTGATCAAACATCCCTATGTACCGGCCACCTATTTCCTGGACCAGGTAACACAATTACCGGCTGATCTTGAAAACTATGTATTGAAACCATTGTTCTCTTTTGCGGGACAGGGTGTAGTAATTGATGTGACAAAAGAAGATATTGAAAATGTAAAAGACCCCGAAAACTGGATACTTCAACGGAAAGTAAAATATGCCGATGTGATTGAAACACCGGACGTGCCTGCAAAAGCGGAGATCAGGATATTTTACTTCTGGAAAGATGGTGAAGCAAGACCGGTGCCTGCAAATAACCTTGCCAGGCTAAGCAAGGGAAAAATGATTGGGGTGCGGTACAATAAGGATAAGAAATGGGTGGGTGGAAGTTTGTGTTATTTTGAGTCTGAACCGTGATTTATGGAATTAATGGGATTGGAGGGAAGAAATCAACATGATGAAAAATTATGATTAGAAAGATTTCAATGCTCATATTAGTCATCCTTGTTTGTATACTATTTGTAAAAAATTTATGGAATCTTGATATAGCTGCGACAAAAAATAATGCATTGATGAGGCAACGGCAGATCAAGATTGAAGAAATGCAATCTATTGACTCGGTAAAACTGGAAGCGAAAACAGCTGTTCAACAATTAAGGAAGACTCATATCAAGCAGTCAAAGATTTCTTCAACATCTCTTTTGCTATTAACCGGAATCCTGGTAACAGGCATTATAATTTATTCAACTCCTGTGACCAGAAAATATTAGTATGCAACAAATAAAAAATATAACTCCTAAAGAATTAGCACCCGGCCTTAAGGGCTATTATGCTCATGGCACGAATATGACATTGGGCCTGGTGGAAATAAAAAAAGGAAGTCAGCTTGCTCAGCATCACCATCCGCATGAGCAGATCACTTACATCATAGAAGGACAACTGGATATGATAATAGGCAATGAATCCTATTCACTCACTGCAGGAATGTATTATGTTATTCCTTCAAACGTGCCGCACGGCGCTACGGCTATTACCGATTGTAAGGTGATTGATGTGTTTAACCCGGTAAGGGAAGATTACAAAACCCCCAACTCCTAAAGGGGAGTAAACGCAACTGCCGGTAACATTTAGTTGTCCACTGGAAATCCGTCAGGTGTTAACCAAACTCACACCTTCATATATTTCAGCTAATGAAACGGACAACTCAAGTATTCTGATACTTAGTGTATCCTCCATTTTTTTATACTCCTCCAGTTCCCAGTGACCGCCTTCATTAATGCGAAAGGCATAGACATTCAGTGATTCCGAATCAACAAGAATGTATTCTTTCAATGTGACAATGTCACGGTATAGGGCGAACTTGCCGCCCATATCATAATCCCTTGTGGATTTTGAAAGAACTTCGATAATAACCGTGGGGTTTAAAAGATTCCAGTCATCGTTGTCCTTGGTTTCAGTTTTACCACATACAACGGAAATATCCGGGTAAGTAAAGAGTGAATTTTGGGGGATATAGATTCGCTGATCACTATTGAAAGGTTTGCAGGATTTGTCTTTGAGTTTTTGCACTAATATTCCACTCAGGTTCATTGCAATGGTATTATGAGGAACTTTGGAGCCTGACATGGCAAAGATTTCCCCTTTATAATATTCATGCTTTTCTTCCGAAGTTTTTTCAAACTCCAGATACTCCTCGATGGTTAGGTTGCGTTTGCCGTAAGCAACGGCAGGTTCTCTTACTTGCATAGTTAAATTTACAACAATGCCAATAAGCCACCAATCCCTAAAGATGAGTAAAACATTTGCCAGTTACCTGCAACCTGAAACCGGTAACCGGAAACTATAAACATTAGTCCTTAAAATTCTTCTTCAACTCCATCAGCTTCGCCTGGAAAGGATTCAACGCTTCCGGTTTTTTATTTATAGGTTTCGCACCTTTTCCTTCTGACCGCTGACCTCTGACTTCTGAACTCCGCTCTCCTCCTCCTTCCTTCATCGACAAGGCAATTCTTTTTCTTGCCGCATCTACTTCCAGCACTGTTACCATTACTTTCTGGTTCAGTTTCACCGCTTCGTTCGGATCACTGATATATCGGTTACTCAAGTGAGAAATATGCACCAATCCATCCTGCTTTACACCTACATCCACGAAAGCGCCAAAGTTGGTGATGTTGGTAACGATGCCCGGCACTTTCATACCCGGTTTCAAGTCGTCCATGGTGCTGACGCCATCTGCAAAACGAAACTCTTCGATCGGTGAACGTGGATCACGACCCGGTTTTTCCAGCTCCTTCAAAATATCTTCGATGGTGTACTGTCCGATTGTTTCCGTAACAAAATCTTTTACTTTAATATCTTTTCTTATTTCGGGTTTTTGAATCAGATCGTTTACCGAGCATTTGAGTTTGGCCGCCATGGCTTCCACTACTTTGTAACTTTCCGGGTGTACGGCAGAATTATCCAAAGGATTAGCCGCATTCGGTATTCTTAAAAAGCCTGCGCATTGCTCAAATGCCTTTGGCCCGAGCATGGACACTTTCTTCAGTTCTTCCCGGTTTTTAAATCCGCCATTCTTTGTCCTGTACTCTACGATATTTTTTGCCACACTTGCACTAAGACCCGAAACATACGTCAATAAATGTTTGCTGGCCGTATTGACATCCACGCCCACATAGTTTACGCAGCTCTCTACTACCTGGTCCAGTGATTCTTTCAATCTTGTTTGATTGACATCATGTTGGTATTGTCCCACTCCAATACTTTTCGCATCGATCTTTACCAATTCACTTAATGGATCTAACAAACGACGACCAATACTGATAGAGCCACGAACGGTTACATCTTCATCAGGAAATTCTTCTCTTGCTACTTCACTTGCCGAATAGATAGAAGCACCGCTTTCATTCACCATAAAGATGGAAACCGGTTTGCCAAAATCAATACTGCGAACTAATTGATCAGTTTCTTTACTCGCCGTACCGTTGCCATAACCGATGGCTTCAATATTATATTTCGCCACCAGGTCTTTCAGGGTATGAATCGCCTTGTCCCATTCATTTTGCGGAGCATGTGGGTAGATTGTTGCGTAATGAACAAATGTTCCCTGCTCATCCAGGCACACGACCTTGCAACCGGTACGAAAACCCGGGTCGATAGCTAATACTCTTTTCTGTCCTAATGGCGAAGCCAATAATAACTGGCGAAGATTTTCTGCAAATACACGAATGGCTTCCTCGTCTGCTTTTGTTTTGCTCAGCATCCTGAACTCTGTTTCAATAGAAAATTTCAGTAATCTGCCGAAACTATCTTCTACAGCAATCTTCACCTGTTCAGCCGCCGCATTGGATGATTTAACAAATAAATCCTGTAAAATTCCCACCGCAGTTTCTTTCTCCACCGTGATCTCCATGATAAGGAATCCTTCTTTCTCACCCCGCCGGATAGCAAGGATACGATGCGATGGGCTGTCTGCTAATGGTTCACTGAATTCAAAATAGTCACGGTATTTCTGTGCATCAGCTTCATCTTTCTTAGAAGACAAAACTCTCGATGAGAACTTTGCCGTTTCCTGGAACAGTTTACGAATGGCATTACGGGCCTGTTCATTTTCTGCCACCCATTCGGCAATGATATCTCTTGCTCCCTGCAAAGCGTCAGGAGCATCTTTTACCTGTTCCGAAATATACTTCGCAGCTTCTGCATCTACGTTTACGTTTTCCTGGTCAAAAAGAATTTTAGCCAATGGCTCCAACCCTTTTTCTATCGCGACAGAGGCCTTGGTTTTTCGTTTAGGCTTATAGGGCAGGTAAATATCTTCGAGTTCTGTAGCATCCACACAATTTTCAATACGCAACTTTAATTCAGGCGTTAATTTTCCCAACCCTTCTATTGTTTTGATAACGGTCTCTTTCCTTTTTTCCAACTCAGCAAAATATTTGATCTTATCGATCACATCGGCTATTTGTACTTCATCCAGGTTGCCGGTTGCTTCTTTACGATAACGGGCTATAAACGGAATCGTTGATCCCTCGCTATGCAACTGTGCAATGCTGTCAATTTGTTTTAAGGAAAAGTTTAATGTTTTTGCAATCTCCTGCAGGTACTTTAATTCCATCGGTTTCACTTTTGGGGTAGCAAATGTAAAGGTAGCCCGAAAAGAAAAAAATTTGTTTTACTCACTTTATATGCCCATGTTGCCGGCTGTTTTGACAGCTTGTTTTATCTTCGAAAAAGACACTCTGCTAAATAATGCGACTAAAATACTTTTGCTTCTTCTTTTGTGTGCTGTTGTCTAACATAGCGATGTATGCGCAGGCCGACAACGAGATACAGGTGTATGCTTCCCCGACCATTCAGCATAAATGGACCATCTTTGAACTGCACAACAATTACACGTTCAAAGGCAGCAAGCTGCTGACCGATCCCAAATCGGCACATTGGTTTAATAAAACACTGGAAATAACCCATGGCTTTGGAAAAAATTTTGAAATTGGGTTTTATACTTTCACGGGTATTGCTCCCGGCGGCGGCTATCAATATTTAGGTAATCAGATCCGGCCAAGAATTACCGCACCGCAAAAATGGGAATGGCCCGTTGGCATCAGTCTCTCTGCCGAGTTTGGTTTCTTCAGGCCTGACGATACCACAAAATTTGTGTGGCAGGGTGAAGTAAGACCTATCATTGACAAAACTATAGCCAACTGGTATTTTGCTTTTAATCCCAATGTTGATTTTGTACTGACAGGTGAGAATAAAGGAGCAGGCATTGCGCCACAATTCAAAACAGTGTACACTATCGAAAAAAAGTTTGGCGTCGGCTTTGAATACTACGGTGGTCTTGGATCTTTCAAAAAAATACTGCCCATAGACCTGCAGGAACATTTATTAGGTCCGATGATCGACTTATATGTTCACCCGATGTGGGAACTAAATGGCGGCTTCCTGTTTGGCATCACCAAAAACTCCAATCAACGAATCATCAAATTATTATTGGGAAGAAGGATTGGAAAATAAGAAAGCTTATTTTTTTAATGTAAATCTTGCACCGGCAAACAAACGGATTCCCTGATTGGGCGCATACACATAAGCCGGATCAAAGGTTAAACCATACGGGTTTTCAGCGGTAACAAGAACTTTTCCGTTGGCATCTGTATCAACTTTTCCATCGCCGTTATAATCTATTTTTTTATCAAACGGATCATGTGACCGTGCAATAAGAAAAGGTGATTTTTTTGCAGGTGTCCAGTTCAGTAAATTTTTTACACCGGCAAATATTTCAAACCCATGATTCAACAATTTCGTGAATTGAAGATTTTGAATACTCCATACCGGAGAAGAAGCGGGCCGCGGATCTTTATCAGATATTAAGGGCAACCGCATTGGACCATAGATATTGCCGGTATAATCCATCGTCAGGCCGATAGCGGGAATCATATAAGTAATGGCCCAGGTTCCACTCCATTTTTCCGTTAACACTGGTTGCAATCTTGTTTTTTTCCCCGATCCATCTTCTTCCACTTTTTCGACATCCTGTAAGGTAACACCCAGCATACTTTTGAAACGATGTCCGACATTGAACTCTGTATTGAGTGTCGCACCCCTTGATGATGAATAACCTCTTAGATTTTGATAAATGATTTTATTAGGATCTGTATCATAATCGGGAATAATTTGATTGGTGAAATGGGAATACCAAACTGATGCATCCATGTTCAACGACACATTTTGCCAATTGAACTGCCGGGTATAATTCATGTTCACGTTGTAACTTCTTTCGGGCTTGAGTGTTTCTTTAATTTCGACAGCTCTTGCACCTGTCAGCGCAGCATGTTCCTCGGTAAATAAGCTCACCACCCTGAAACCGGTGCCTGCATTTATGCGTAACACTTGTTTATCCTTCATTGACCATTTCCAGGCAATACGGGGTGTAAAGATGCCCTTATGTACCGGGTGATGATCGTAACGCATTCCTAACAGCAGCAGGTGTTTTGTATTCAACTTCCATTCATCCTGTACAAAAACACCGGGTATGACATAGCTATCCGGCCGGTTATTTTTTGTGAGTGTATCCTGCGTAGCGGTTGAATTGTCATCATAATAATTATAACGAAGAGCAGAACCCAATAACAAACTATGGTTGCTGCCCACTTGCTTATCCCATACCGCCTGCCCGAAAGCAATTCGCTGCTTACCCATATATGGGGTAGTTCCATAATAAGAATTTTGATCGTGACTGGTAGCAGAAAAAGAAAAGAAGATTTTTTCATCAACCGGCAACTGGTAATTGCCTATCAACTCCCAGCGGTTGGTATAAATGCTTTCACCATATAAACTATCGCCGCCGCGGAAACTTTTGTTCCAGCGCATATCACCGCCCCAACGATCTTCATAGAAATACCTCGCTGCGAGGGTTGCGACACGGTTTTGTTTTCTTTCGAAACTCAGCTTATTAAAAACTGATACCCGGTGCTGTAGTGTAACATCCGTGAACTGATCGTTATTTTTATCAACCGGGTTTTGATAGTTAAAATAATTTACGCCCAGCAATGAAGTAGCTTTTTTTCCCAATTTGATTTTTGTACCGATGTCTACTGTATGTTCCCGCCAGTGTGTTGACATCAGGTTTACATTTAGCAAAGGTGCTTTGTCCGGCGATTTGGTAATAATATTAATGAGACCGCCAATAGCCTCTGAGCCATATAAACCGGAGGCAGGACCTTTTACAATTTCTATCCGGTCGATCAGTTGGGTAGGTATCCCAAATAATCCATACACCGATGCCAGGCTGCTGACAATCGGCATGCCATCGATAGTGATCATGGTATAAGGGCCTTCCAGTCCATTGATATGAATATCGCCGGTATTACAAACACTGCAATTCAATTGTGGTCTTACACCGTTTACATTTTGCAATGATTCAAAAATGCTTGGAGAAGGATTTTTCTTAAAGAACTGTGGTGTATAAACTTCTACCGAAACCGGGCTCTCTAACTTTGTAATGGCCCTCATGGTTCCCGTAACGACTACAGCATCTATTTCTTTTTGGGTTGGTGATAATAATATAGTCATATTATCCTTTGCAGCCGGCAGCATTTTTTTTAACTCATAACCAACAGCCGAAATAATCAATGAATCATTGGCTGGCAGCTGAATGGAAAATTTCCCCTGGCCGTCACAGCTCACCGAATATGACGAATCTCCCCGTTGAATAGTGGCGCCGGCAACCGGTTCTCCCGTTGCCACACTCAACACTGTACCGTGAATGGTGCGCTGTGCCCAAACATTTACACTAAAAAAAACACCCAGGAATAGTACCAGTATTTGTTTCATAAATTAAGAGTAACTAAACTAATTTTTAGGCTAGACTAAATATTTATTTAGCCAAATGTAAACAAAATATGGGCATTTGCAAGCCTGGGTGAAAAAAAATTCTGTACTGCTTTGCAGGATGCCTTCATGACTTGAAATTATTCATGCAAAAATTGTTATGATGGTGTTGCTGCTTAGATATTTCTAAGACATATAAAGGATAATAGTTGTCCGGCATCACCAGATCGGTGGGCGAAATTTATTTGACAGCTTACCCATAAGGGCGGAATTCCCTGCTTATCAATGATAATGTGAAGATAATCCGGCGATAAAAGATTTTAGGCCATTTTAATTTCCTAAGCAGCAGTTCCTCCTGCCCTCTTGTCTCTTTTGAAGTAATAATCCCGCCTTAGCTGCAAAACAGTTTGGAATTGACCACATGAGGGACCGATCCTAAGGTCGCATATACATGGATCCTGCCTAATCGCTCCACCCCGAACTATTTTGATATGTGACAGCTTTTTCGATCAGTCCTGTTGTTATTTATTTGTTCACTTCAAAATTAACAACATGCAAAAGTTACATCTTAGGCTATTTCAGTTGCTGATGTGCCTGCTAGCCCCTTTATGGCTATTTGCCCAGGTAAATGTTTCTGGTACCGTTACCAATAATAAAGACAATCCTGTTGAAGGCGCATCGGTAAGAGTGAAAAACTCTAATTTGGGTACATCCACAAATGCCAACGGAAAATTTAGTCTCACTCTCCCTGCTGAGGGTGGAGTGCTGGAAATTTCCTACATCGGATTAAAACCGCAATCCGTCCCTGTAAGCAATAGTATTGCTGATCTCGTTGTAAAGATGGAAGAAGACGTAGGCAACCTGGAAGAAGTTATTATCACAGGTTTGGCCTCCTCCGTTAGACGAGCCAATCTTGCCCATGCTGTCGGTACTATTTCAGCGAAACAATTGGTTGGTACCACAACACAGCCAACGGTTGATGGAGCATTATACGGCAAATTTGCCGGAGCAAATATTTCAGCTAATTCGGGGGCGCCAGGAGGTGGTATTTCTGTAAAGCTGCGGGGAATAACATCGCTGGTGGGCAACTCGCAACCGCTGTTTATCGTGGATGGCGTTTACTACGATAACTCCTCTATCCAGGCAGGCCTAAATTCTGTTTCCAAAGCAGCCGGCCAGGGCAGCACCGATTTCCAGGACAATCCATCAAACAGGGTGGCGGACCTGGATCCGGAAGATATAGATCGCATTGAAATATTAAAAGGTGCCTCTACTGCCGCTATCTATGGCGCTAGAGCGGCAGCCGGTGTAGTGATCATCACCACTAAAAAAGGAAAAACCGGTAAGCCAAAAATTGAAATTGGTCAGTCAATAGGCTGGCAAATGCAATTGAAAGAACTGGGACAACGCCAATGGGATACCACAAAAGTTCGGGCTGCTTATAAACAAGCGGGTGTTGATGTTTATAATGCAAACGGAGGAAAGATTTATAACTACGAAGAAGAATTATATGGCAATAATGGATTTATGAGCAATACCCGGTTAAGTGTCAGCGGTGGAAATGATAAGACATCTTACTATGCAGGGTTTACCTATAGAGATGATGAAGGGATAGTAAAACATACCGGTTATCAAAAAACGTCCTTTCGTCTCAACTTGGACCAAAAGGTTACTAAATTCCTGGATGTGTCTCTTAACGCCAACTACGTAGAGTCAGAAGCAGATCGGGGATTTTTCAATAACGATAATACGAGTACTACATTAGGCGTATCGTTTGTAGCCACCCCTTCGTGGGTTAATCTTTACCCCGATGCAAATGGCAACTATCCCAATAATCCTTTAGCGCCTTCTAATTTTATTCAAACCCGCGACCTGATGACGAATAATGAAAAAGTTAATCGCATTTTATTAGGAGGAAGGGGCACATTAAAAATTTTCGATACAGAAAAACATAATATCAAATTGATTGCGTTGGGCGGCATTGATTATTATACACTAAATACAAATGGCATATTCCCCGCCGTATTACAATTTCAAAAAGATGGTAATGGTACCAACGGCGCTTCTATTCGTGGAACAACTGTTACCCGCAATTCAAATATTTCTGCTATTGCCGTGTATGATTTCAAACCCGGCAATGACATGAAGTTTACTACCCAGGCCGGCATTAATGCTTTGAATGTCGATTTGAATACAATTGTCAATACAGCCACACAGCTAATTGGCACACAAACCAATATTGATCAGGCCGGTTCTTTACAGGCGGAACAAAACCGGATCATATCAAAAGACCGTGGCTTTTTTGTGCAAGAAGAATTTTCCTATAGAGATATTCTGATTGCCACACTTGGTTTAAGAGGCGATAAATCGAGCCGTAATGGAGATGCTGACAAGTTATATTATTATCCAAAGGCATCCCTGGCTTTTAATATTCTTCCGCTCACTTCCTGGGAAATCGTCAGCCAGTTGAAAGTTCGTGGCGCTTATGGTGAATCGGGAAACTTCGCACCTTTTGGCGCTATTTATACGTCATTAGTGCCCACTAATTTTAATGCCACTACCGGGTCCATAGTTGACGTAACCCGGGGAGCCGACAACCTGGTGCCGGAAAGACAAAAGGAATTGGAACTTGGTTTTGACGCCGGTGTCCTGAAAAATCGTATTGGCTTGGAATTCACTTGGTATAATAAAGATGTAGAGGACCTGCTGTTAAAAGTGGAGACGGCCAGTTCATCAGGTTTTACAAATGAATGGAAAAATGTTGCTGCTATTGAAAACAAAGGTGTTGAGATTGGTATAAACGCAGTTCCGGTAAGCAATAAAGACTTGAGATGGAGTCTTCAGGCAAATTGGTGGAAAAACAAGGCAAAAGTTACGCGGCTGGATGTGCCTGCATTCAATGACGGGGCCTTTGGCGCTACATTAGGTACTTACCGGATTGAAAACGGTAAAAGCCCCACACAATTAGTAGGTATTGGCGACCCTGCCATTGATAAAGTTGATCCTGTTACAAACCTGGCTGTGTATGGTGATGCGGAACCGGATTTCAATCTTTCTTTCTCTAACAATGTTGTGTGGAAAAATCTTGAATTATCTGTCTTAATGCATTGGAAGAAGGGTGGTGAAAATATCAACCTGAGCACATTGCTCAGCGATATTTTTGCTACATCGCCCGACTATGATAAAATATCGCAGGATCCAACCGGGCAAAAAACAAATGGTGCATACCGGCTTTCAATTTTGGGTGTTACTGCCCGGCCCTGGATAGAAGACGCCTCCTATTTCCGGGTTCGTGAAATAGGGCTAAGCTATACTTTACCCGGCAAGTGGTTCAAAGATATTGCCCGGGTAAAAGTTGGTTTTTCGGGTAGAAACCTGATCAACGTTTTCGACTACAACAGTTATGATCCGGAAGTATCCAATTTTGGTATTGATGCTATTTCAAGCAATGTAGAAGTAACACCTTTCCCATCCGCCAAGAGTTTTCATTTCAATGTGAGTGCTACTTTTTAATTGCTAACACCAAAAACTTGATTATGAAATGAGCCATGATCCGCCACGGCCGATCACTAACCTGGATGATTATTATGGCGAACCTATCTGCCGACAGGCAAGATTCCATTTGGCTAAAAAACAACAAAAAATAAACAAATGAAACAGCAAATTAAATTATACCGGTTTATCATTTTAGTGGGTCTTTTTTTCTTAGTCCTCATGTGGACGTCCTGTGAGGTTGAACCAATTTTAGATCCAAACAACCCCAGCATTAGCGGTATAACGCAAAATGCATCATTGGGAGAAATACAAAACCTGGTTGTAGGAACCGAAGCCACCATGAGAAATGATATTAACTTTTATTTCGATGGGGTTTCAGTGATAGGCAGAGAATATTATCGCTATTCTACTTCAGATCCACGATTTACTTCAGACCTGTTGGGCAAAGGAAGTGCTACGCTGGATAACAATACTTTTTATACCACTAACCCTTTCGATGCGCGGTATCGTGTTGTAAAAAATACAAATATTCTCATCGAAGCATTAACAAACACAAAGGCCGCTATTACTGATGCGCAACGAAAAGCTGCCATCGCCTATGCGAAAACTGTAAAGGCACATGAACTGCTGCTGGTGTTCAATCAGCAATATGATAATGGCATCCGGGTTGACGTGGCTGATCCTGACAATTTAGGGCCTTTCCTTTCAAAAGACGAGTCCCTGAATGCGATACAGAGTTTACTGGATGAAGCCAATGCTGATTTAAAAGGGAATGCTGCTTTGTTTCCCTTTTCAACCACATTGTATAGCAACACAGCAAGCGAATTTTCAAAATTTAACCGTGCTTTAGCTGCCAGGATCGCAATTTATCGCAAAGACTGGGCCCTCGCCAATACGACTTTGACCGAATCATTTTATGACTTAAATGGAGATTTCAAAAAAGGAGTCTATTATCTTTATTCAACAGCAGGGGGAGACTTGTTAAACCCGATGTTTTTCCCACTCAATACTCCGCCTGCTGAAGCCCGCGTAGTGCAGCCAACGTTTATCACAGATGCTGCAGCCGGTGATACGAGATTGAATAAAGCACCCAAACGCACTTCTACCGCAGCACAGGATGACTTATCAAGCGACTATGATTTTTTCGTTTATAAGTCTAATGTAGATCCCATTCCTATCATACGCAATGAAGAACTGATCCTCATCTATGCAGAAGTACAGGCACAGCTAGGCAATACGGCTAATGCCACATCAGCAATCAATAAAATCCGGAATGCGGCATCATTGGGAAATTATGGAGGAGCAACAGATCTAAACAGTCTTATTACAGAAATACTAAAGCAACGACGTTATTCTTTATTTGGTGAAGGCCATCGCTGGATTGATATGCGACGTTATGATCGCCTGAGCCAGTTGCCCATCGACAGGCCCGGTGATGATGTATGGCCACAGTTTCCACGTCCGGCAACTGAGTTATAAATTATGTAACAAAAGCTTTAAGGGATTTCATTGCCTGTTTTCATCACATGACTAGTAAGCCATGTGATGAAAACTTGCAGCATGTTTAAAACTCATTCGCCCCTCAAATTTGTTTTCAATAGCTGTGCATTAAAGGCAACGATGATTGTACTGAGCGACATCAGCACCGCACCCATTGCAGGGCTCAATATAAACTTAGGATAGAGAATACCGGTGGCCAATGGAATAGCAACCAGGTTATAGCCCACAGCCCAAGCCAGGTTTTGGATCATCTTATTGTAAGTGGCTTTCGCAAATGCGATCATCCCAACTATATCTTTTGGATCGCTGTTTACAAGGATAACGTCGGCTGTTTCGGCTGCTACATCCGTTCCCGAACCAACAGCAATACCTACATCAGCCTGGGCCAGTGCCGGCGCATCATTCACACCATCGCCTGTCATGGCTACTAATTCACCTTTAGCCTGAAACTCTTTTAGCTTTTCCTGTTTTTCATGCGGCAACACATTGGCGAAATAGCCATCCATCCCAAGCTTACCGGCAACAGTTTTAGCGATCGCATCATTGTCACCTGTAAGCAAATAAGATTTAATTTTCATTTGCTTCAGGTCAGCAATCGCTTCGGCTGAAGACTCCCGTACAGCATCAGCCAGTGTAAATATTCCTGCAGGTTTGCTGTCAATAAGCAGGTAATTAATTGTTTCAACCGACGGATCAACAGAAGAAGGAGTATTGGGAACAACCAGGTTGTTTTGTTTAAAATAATTAGGTCCTGCCGAAACAACCGACTTGCCGTTTACGGTTCCTGTTACGCCGATGCCCTGAATATAACTGAAGTCTTCGACGGGCCAGCCTTGCAAACCTTTTTCTTTTGCCTTTTTTGTCAAGCCATGTGCAATATGATGTTCAGAGTTTTGTTGTACCGACGCAGCATATTTCAAAAGTTCATCCTCCGTAAAACTGTTACCCAATGGGATTACCTGCTGTACTTCATGAGAGCCTTTGGTAAGTGTCCCGGTTTTATCAAAAATGATAGTATCTAATTTTCTTGCTGATTCAAAAGCGGTACGGTTGCGAATTAACAAGCCATGTGTTGCTGATAAGGTGGTAGAAATTGCAATCACCAGTGGAATGGCAACCCCCAGGGCATGTGGACAGGCGGTAACCATTACTGTTACCATCCGCTCTAACGCAAAAGCGAAATCGCCTTTCTGCGTCAACCAATAAATAAACGTGGCAACACCTACTGTAATAGAAACGATGGTTAGCCATTTGGCCACTTTATCTGCAAGGTTTTGTGTCTTTGACTTAGAAGCCTGGGCAGATGAAACCAACGTAATGACCTTGTTAAGATAACTATCATTACCCGTGGCCGTAATTTTCAATTTCAATGCACCATCGCCATTAATCGAGCCGCCAATCACTTTCTGATTTTTTTCTTTTTTCATCGGCACACTTTCCCCGGTTAACATACTTTCATTCACATAAGAGCTTCCTTCCATTACCTCTGCATCAGCAGGAATTTTCTCGCCGGGCTTCACAAGAACCACGTCGCCATTTCGCAAGTCTTTTAAACCAATGTCCACCACTTCTCCGTTCCTCTCCACATGCACCGTTGATGGCAACAGGGCAACAAGACCTTCCAGCGCTTTGGATGCGGCCATCTGTGACCGCATTTCTAACCAATGACCGAGCAACATAATATCAATCAGCGTGGCCAGCTCCCAGAAAAAATCCATCCCCTGCAAACCGAATACAACCGCAACACTGTAAATAAACGCTACACTGATAGCAAGAGCTACCAGCGTCATCATGCCGATGGCCTTATCTCTTATTTCACTTACCATGCCTTTCAGAAAAGGCATGCCACCATAGAAATAAATAAAACTGCTGAGCAGCAATAAAAAATATTTATCACCGGAGAATTTTAGTTCAAACCCCAACCATTGCTGGATCATGTGGGATAACAATAATACCGGGATAGTAACAAGCAGGCAGATCCAGAAACGTTTTAAAAAATCGTGGGTATGGTGACCCGCATGTTTGTCGTGAGTTGCATGCATTTCATGCTGCGCATGCATGGAGGAAGTTTCAGGTTCATGACGGCGGCTATGGGAATCATCACCATTTTCATTGCGTTTAACTTCGTCAGCCGGTACCAAATTCATTCCACACAGGGGACATTTTTCCGGGTTTGGTTTAATTATCTCAGGATGCATGGGGCAAGTATACTTCTGCTCCGGATGCCCGTGATGTTCGTCGTGATGGTTACTTTGTTCCATAAATAAAGGCTGTTACCAGGGTGTTCTGTAATTTCCAACTACAAGTTATTCGTATTAATGTTTATGAATACCAGGCCGTAGTTGAAGATAAACCTGGAAGCCGACAGGAATATCACCATAAAGCGGCTTCAATTCCTTTGCCGGAAAATTTATAGTCGCCTTTGTTCCGGCTGTCAATTCAAAAATACTTTTTTGTAATACACTTCGGTTATATCCAAGGGAAAACACATGCACATTGAACGTTTCATGCCCTAATTCATCCTCCAGATCGAGCTCCTCTGTTGACTTTTGCAAAAACTCGTATCGGCTAAACAATGCATTTTTTCCAAACTGGTAGTTGTCTTCCAGTAATAGCGAATGCTCTTTGTGATTCTCTCCTTTATCGTTCAAACCCCATATTAATGCAGCGCTGTAATGTTTATCGGTGCTGATTGATTTAGCATATAAGACAGATGCAGTAGTACGGGTGATATCAACGCCCGGCTCCAGCGCCTCAGGTTCTTTGATAAAACCCTGCGAAAATTGCAGTGCCCAGTTGGCCGTTGGGTTATACGACAAACGATAAGAATAGCTATTGAATCTTGCTTTATCAAAATCGTAACGATCTTCATCCGGTTCCCGCCCGGTAAATGACGAGCCTTCCACTTTAAAGTTTTTATACCGGAAGCCCAGGGTAGCTACTCCAAAGCTAATATGCGTGGCATCCTGCCAGTGATGCCCCAGCGGGGCATCGGGATTGTTCATCGATGATACGCGGTGCATAAATGCAGGTGAACCCAGGGCCGGTTCACCGGGATAACCGATATAGCCAAACACATCCATGTCCTTATTGATCATTTGTGTATAGCCAATACTCAATGCCGAGAAAAGATCATGCGGATGTTGCTTATCAACCAATCGCTTTCCATTCCATCTTTCACCTGACTGCAATAATAACGGGTAACCGTCACCTCCTTCTGTCAGGCGGTCAAGACTGATCATTGCAGTCAAGTTGAATAAACCTTTTTTCCCAACCTTTCTGTTCATCATTGTCATAAACCAATTGGGTGCATCGAATTTACCATCGCCTCTATTACCGCTGTTGAAAATATCAGTCTTAGTATAGCGCAGAAAAATATTTCCATGAAACATCCAGTCTGTTTTCGGCGTTTGCTTCATCCACATATACATCGGGCTACTGTCTGGGTTCCAGGAAGTACCTGAGGCATTGCGGTTCATGGAAAGATTCCTGGAAAAACTATGTGATGGGGTTGATTGCATGTCATTCATATCATGCGTAGTATGGCCTGCATGATCTGTTTCTTTCTTTACAGGAGCTTTCTTTTTTACTGTGCTCTTTTTAGCAGGCACTGTATCTTTTACCGGTTGATGATGTTCATGTTGAGAAAAAACCGGCTGGATCGAAAAAAACAATCCGGTTATCAATATCAAAAGACTTTTCATTTGCAATATTTTTTTCAGTTAATAATTTTAAAAAGCTTAATCAATTTTATAATTCCCTGTTTACTTTATTTTATACCTCCATCCTATGTAGAACAGTCTTCCACTTACAGGTCCCCAGACCATGGATGCATCAAAATGAGGGCCGAAAGGCTGATCCGCAGCTATAATAGCATCTTTCTGAAAAAAGTTGGTGAGGTTTTCACCACCAACATATAAGTCAAAGGGGCGTTTTTTCCCAAAGGTTTTGCTTACCTGTGCATTCATCAAAAAATAATCAGGGGATTTTGTTCCACGCTGGTATACTTCAGGATTGCCATTGGTCCTTGTTATTCTTTTACTGCTGTTGTAGTTGATGGTATAATCAAATTTCCATCCATTCAGATCATAAGCGAGGTTGGCAAATGCCCTGTGAGGCGAGGTAAACGGTTTCTGCAATAGCTTATCACCATAAGTTGTTTTCACATCGAAATAGCGATAAGCCAGCCTGACATCCAGCTTTCTTACCGGTTCCATATTCAGTTCAGCCTGGAAACTGTTGGAGTACGATTTTCCCTGCAGGTTATAAAAATTTACTTCCCTGATATTTTCCATATCAACCACTACCTGTTTATCAAAATCATTGCGGAAATAATCGACACTAATCATTGCATCACGCTGAAACAGTTTTAACTTCTGATCGATAGTGATGCCCTTGTTCCAGGCCACTTCGGGATCCAGGCCATAGGCTTTACCAGTCAAAGCTCCAATAATGTTTACCTGTCTTGCACTCACAAACAATCCTGAATTTTCCGCGAAAATATTAGCAGTGCGCTGACCTCTGCCTGCACTAAAGCGAACAGTAGTACCTCTCACCGGTTCAAAACGGACATGCAGACGTGGTGTGGCAAACCAACCAAACAAACTGTTATGATCGGCCCGCAAACCCGCTACAACATTTAGTTTCTCCACAGGTGTATAAGTATATTCAAAAAAGGCACCCGCCACCTTTTCGGTTCTTTTGTATGCGTTTGCATTAAATATTTCATCGTAGTTATCGGCTACAAAACTCATCCCCGTTCTGAATTTATGCGCTGTGGTACCAATGATGGATTGGTAAATAAGATTGGCATAAAAATTCTTTTGTTCCGCGTTGTAAGTTGTTAACCCAAAATAAGAATCCTGGTCATGCTGAAAAGCCGACAATTGCAAACCAATACTCTTGTATTTTTTGCCCGGGAATACATAACCAATTTTTGCAAAGCCTTCATATCGCCGGGTATCAATTCCCAGCCCGTAATGATGGGTTGAAAATTTATGCTCCCGGGGTTTAAACATCACATCACCACCGGTTCTTGTATCATCTAAAAACTTTACGCCAATTTGTGCCATGAAACCTTTATTGTCTTCATATTTCCAGCGATTGATGGCACTGAACAAATTTCCAACAGGCAGATCACGAAAACCATCCTTATTAAAATCGATTTCCTTATTGTTAAGAAAAGCATTATGCAACAATAAGGCAGTGCTCCATTTCTTGCCGATCTTTTGCGAAAGAGTCAGGTTCAGATCGGTTTTGCCCATATTATTGACGTAGGCGTTGGCATAAAGCTTTTCCATTTTTTCAGGCTTTCTTAATTCTACATTAATCTGCCCTGCTATGCTTTCGTAGCCGTTTGCAACCGATCCAATTCCTTTGGTTAACTGTATCGATTCTACCCAGGGGCCGGCGATGGTGCTTAAACCCATTGGCGTAGCAATACCTCTTGGTCCGGGTAAATTTTCAACCGTAAGTTGGGTGTAATTGCCACTCAAACCCAATAGCTGAATTTGTTTGGCCCCTGTCACTGCATCGCTATACGAAACATCAACAGAAGGATTGGTCTCAAAACTTTCACTCAGGTTGCAACAGGCCGCTTTGAATAACTCTTTTTCTGTCATTACTTGTGTGCGGATGGGATTGATAGCAGATAAATATGTTGCCTTCTGCCTTGCTGTAATTTTAACCTCGCCCAATTGATTGCCCGACGCTAATACCACCATCAGGCTCCTGCCGCCGGTCACCATGATCGTATCAGGCTTGTACCCTACATAACTTATGACAAGACGATCGGAAGCTCCGTCCTGTTTAATTTTAAATACACCAGAAGAATCTGTCATAGTTCCATTTCCGGTATTCATCCAATTTACACTGGCTCCCTGCAATGGTTTAAACACCCCCTTTTTATCTTCCTGCAGCACCACACCTTTCACGGGGTCAGGCACATTATTCGCTCCGCTTGTGACCTCGCCTTCTGTTTCCCGGTAATGGCAGCAAGCGGGCAGTTCATTGTACACAGCATCATTTGCTTTTCCCAATTCGGTATCATGACCTGCTGCTGCTATGCGTCTATGGACTTTTTCAAGTGTAGTAGCTGATGGTTCATACACCAGCGACAGAATTTTCGTATTTACATCCCAGCTGGCGGAGCTTATCCCTTTTCCTTTGGCGGCCTCTTCAATACGATGCTTACACATTTCGCAGGCGCCCTGCACTTTTAAAAAAGCAGTATTATCTTTTGTTACTGTAGTTTTCTTGCTTTCCTGCGAATAAGAAAGGTGATTTGCAAGCAGGAGCAATACAATAACTGCAGCGATATATTTAAACAATTTCATTGTATGTTTTTTGATTTTATTAAATATGATTTACAGGCAAGCATTCATAGATGCATGCATAAGAGTCTGATAAATCACCAAAATCAATTTCTGTAGATACAATGTTTTTTATAGAGTGGAACAGAGGAACCAGGAGAAGAAAGGGTTTGCCGATAACCGAAACCGCAATTATCAACAATGGAGGCAACGGGAGAAAATTCATCCCTGGATGGTTCTTCAGTGAAACTTTTAAACTTTACCAGGGAAGGTGGCTCGTTTTTATAATCTGTCTTAATTTTAAACTCCACCTGCCTGTCATCACAACAGCCTTTCTTTTTGATATTGTCCTTCACCCCGCAGCCGTGGTCATTGGCAGGCATAAATTTTACTGTATCAACCTTACCGCAGCAATAGTGAACATGCAAGGTCATTCCAAAAGAAGAAAGACCGTAGCCCAACAAGAGTAATATGACAATTAGTTTTTTCATCCTGTGTTTTATAACATGACTACGATCATAATCGCACTCATCGCCACCATCAATAAGTCTTCAAACAATGTCACTTTGCTGAGTGGTAGTTTAATAACGGTACCTAAACATGCACATTGAAAAGTTGTTTTTTTCAACAAACTTTGAATGACGCCAATGCTGCTTACTCCCATTATAATCAGTGTTGCAATATTTGTACCTACCGGAGCAAAACCGGTAAAAAAGGAAATACCGAGAAGCAGTTCAACAAAAGGATAAAGAAATCCCCACGCCGGTATCTTTTTTGCCACGATATCATAGGTTTGATAACCCGCCGCGAAGCCTTTCAGGTTCATCAGCTTGAAAAAGGAAAACACCAAAAAGAAGCCTGCCATAAAATGGCTCATCCATTGCATCCAGTTAAATGACCCCTGCACATATTGTATCAACAAGGTAATTCCGGCGATGTAGCCAAAGATCAGGAAAATGGGCAGGTAAGATTTTCCCTCCTCTACGTCGGCCACCGATGACTGCATAGCTGTTGCCATAGCATTACCATCTTCGGCAATGGAATAATTCCCGGCTTTGTTTACTGCCTGTTGTAATACAGCCGTTGAAACATGCTTACTCATTGTAATAGTCGCTTGTGGCGATTGTAATTGTACATCTGCTGATAAAATATCGCCCAACTTTAATAATTCGCTTTTGACCCTTGCTACACAACTGCCGCAGGTCATCCCGGTAATCTTGTATTCGTGTGTCATACTATTGTTATTTTGATAGGACGAATTTCACGCAGAGATCGCCTGGCACTGTTACACAATCCTGAGGATATGTTATATAATTTTTAAAGGCTCAAACCTTATCGAGAGGCTTACGGTGGTGCTCTTTTAACTGCCTGAACTGAGACACGGTGAAGCCCGTTACTTTTTTAAACTGGGCAGATAAATGTGCCACACTGCTATAACCAAGTTTAAAGGCCATTTCGCTTAAGGTAAATTCATTGTAAGCCAACCACTCTTTGACTTTTTCTATTTTTTGCAGAATAAAATACTGTTCGACTGTTGTATTCTCAATGGATGAGAAAAGAGTGCTGAGCCAATGATAATCTCTATGCAGCTTCGATGACAAATAATCAGAAAGATTCTTGTTCATTTCATCCAGTTCACCGTAATGTACCAGTTCGATAATGATTCGCTTAATATCATCAATCAGCTTTGCCTTCTGGTCGTCAATCCAGGCAAACCCTTCTGCTTCGAGAGCTACTTTTATCTTTTGGATTTGTTCCTCGCTTAACTCTTCTTTCAACTCTACCACGCCTAACTGAACAGATTCGGGAACTGCACCTGCCTGCTGAAAAATGTTGGTCACCGATTTGATACAGCGATCACAGACCATATTTTTAATGTGTACTTCCATTGATTTTTTTCTTCCGTAATGCATTCAGAAAAGTCCGTTCAAAACTAACAAGCCAGCTATTGTCGGTCATACGCTGCATATCACCCTTCAACTGGAAGCGGTAACCGATGTTCAATTTTGCATTACTGTTAAAGATGAGCTGAATGGCTGGCGCCATATCAACAAAATAAGCTTTCCTATCCAGGGATTGTTGCGCCAGTATCTCAGTGTACAAATTCAGGTTAGTTTGCCGGTAATCGGTATACTGGAAAGGCAATAATAAATAGCCTCCCGACAGAGAGTAATTCATTACCTCGTAAATACGGGATGGAATGTAAACCGCTTTGTCATTTCTCGATTCATCCAGTACCTGCGTATGGCTCACTGTTCCCGATAAGGCAAACTTGTTCCAGAGTTGTGTAGCAATTACACCCAACTGTACCCCGGTCTTATCTCCCTGTAATGTTACTTCATCGTAATGGAAAGGGCTTCTGGTATAACCGGCATCGGCAAATACAGCCATTCGGAAATGGGAATGCAATTCATCCTTTGACAGGAAACGATACTTCGCATACAGGTAAACAGACTCCCATCTGAAATCCCGGGTATGCATATCGGCAAAGGTTCCACCTACATGCAGCATCCAGTTTTTATTGATCCCAAACATTAACTCGGGAATATAACGTTGCATAAAGCGGTTGCCCGTTTCAGGTCTTTTTCCTACATAGTTGGCGGTGATCTTTGCACCTAACGAATGAGCAGGCATATTGGAAGCCGGCTCCGTGTAAACGTACAACTCCTGTGCCCTGACAACTGAAGAAAGAAAAAATAGAAACAGTACAGCGGTTGTCTTTTGCTTTTGTGTTTTCATGATCATGTAAGCATCACTCCTCCAATAACTCCTGGATTCCTTTTTCCAATTCCTTTCCTTCCGGGTCGATGGCTACCACATCTCCTTTTTTATTGATTAAAAAGGTAGTGGGCAACACGGATATATTCCAGTCAGCTGCGGTTTTAGCATTCCAGCTTCCGCGGGGATCATTTACCTGCACCCAACTGATCTTATCTTTTGCAATGGCTTTTTTCCAATCACTTTTATCTTCATCCAGCGACACACTGAATATCTCGAAACCTTTTGCCTTATACTTGCCATATAACTTCACCAGCTTTTTATTGGCAGCACGGCAGGGCATACACCAGCTGGCCCAAAAGTCGAGCAATAAAACTTTTCCTTTTAAAGAAGCCAGCGTAACCGAATCACCTTTAACATCCGGTAATTTTATTTGCAGCCGGGGATCGTTTATGTTCGCTACTTCCTGGGCAATTGAATAAAAAGCCGAAAACAGGAGAACTATGATAGGAATGATTTTTTTCACTATTTAAAAATGTTTAATTTAATTTCTGCATTTGAAAATTAAGCTTCCGGCATTCCTAAATTTAAAAAGCTCTATTTCAACCTTACAATTTTGATACTTAGATCGTGACGTGATATACTCTTGCTTCGGCTGGCACTCCCTCCTTTACACAACAAGCCGCGGCCTTACCCGTTTGCAGGCAACTCATCTTAGTGGCACTGCTGATTTTTTTGAATTGCTTGCCCGTCAGGAAATTCTTGTCCACTATCGTAATTGTTTTTTCACCTGTCAACAACTGGTCACTGACATTCAGGAAATGAAAAACAATTTTGCCGATTGCTATATGTTTATCATTTTCAATTTTCACATCATTGAAATTCCCTGTCATTTTAAGGCTGCCGATGGAAAAACCTGCATCCTCTACGGCTTCCCGCAGCTCATCTATTTTTACTTCCTGTCCTTGCTTAAATACTATATTGAAAGCAGAGTTCTTAATGTCCGATTTCACTGATTCAACAAAAGGCACTTCCATCAATGCCTTGTTGATAGCATTGCTGCACATGGCGCATGTGAGGCCTGTCGCTTGAAGATTCGCCTTTGTGAATTGGGCCTGAGATGAAAACACCTCCAGCGAAATCATCACTAAGATCATTATCTTTTTCATCTGGTTATCTTTTTATTGTCTTACCGAATACAATTGATCAAAGAATTATGACGGCCGTTAACCAACACATCGTCGCTCATTTCACCCCGAAAAATCTGTTGACCTGAAATATTATTTGTATCACCAAAAGAAAAGTATCCCCTACCGAATAGGGTATGGTAAAGAATACTTTTCATTTCGATCAGGCTATACCTTAATGACTATGTGAAGCCTTGCAGCATTCTTTACCGTCATGGCCGGGCTTTGTGCATTTGCCATCTTGGCAACAGTCCATTTGAGCATCTGTTTTTTTGCAGCAATCTTTACCATCGTGGTCCTCTTTACTGCATTTACCATCCTTGCAGCAATCTCCGTCCGACCCAGTCTTCAGGGCGGGCATTTTTGCATCATCGCCGCTTGCGGCTGTACGATCATATTGGCAACAGCCATGCAACTTATTATAAGCTTCATTGGTAGCTTTTACATCTCTTGTGTCATAACCCACTGCGGCAACAGCTGTTTGAATTTTTGCGGCATTGGTGGTAGAGCTATTGTATTTTACTGTAAGCGTTTTTGCATCCACATCCCATTTGGCATCAGCAGCACCAGCTGTTTTTGCAGCTTTTTCAATCTTGGATTTACACATACCACAGTTACCCGATACCGGGATGGTTTCCGTTTTTGACTGTGCGAAAGAAGCCGTTGAAACCATTAATAAAGCGACGAAAGAAAATATTTTAAGTGTTTTCATTTGTATATTTTTTATTTTTTTGAGGTATAATAATAGATAAAATATTGCACTAATTAAAGTACACGACACAAGCCTGCCGGTCAATAGTTTACTGTCATTGGCTTACTAAGCGTAGCCTCTAGTGACTAACCGTCTTAACTGATCAATGACATATTATATCTCAAATTCTGAAAACTCCGTTTTGCAGGTATGTATCCTGCGCGGATAGTAAAGGTGGGGAATGATTCTGATGATGTCTTTGATCACCGGTATTATAGAAAGAAGTGACAATAAATTCAGATGGCTTTTGAACGAGAGCCGTAAAAGATGGAAAATCAAAACTGATTACAGCATTTGTTTTCTGATCGTCATCGATCTTCACGATTTTCACCTCATCCCGGCAGCAACCATGCGATGTTTCGATATGCATGCCGCATTTGGGGCACTCTTTTGTTTCAGCAGCAAAAAGTTCAGTGGAGGCCAGCCGGTTCATACAATAGTGAAAATTGACGATCACGCCTGTACTTAAAGCGAGATAGCTCAATAATACTATGGATACCAGTATCTTTTTCATGAACAATACAAAGATAATCGCAATTATGGATAATTAAAATCCACCCTTTACACTTTGTCTTTTTTGGGGATCAGTTAACAAAACTCCAGTAAACGCCCAGGCGCAACAATAGACCGGGATAATAATAGCCGGGGGCGGCTAAATTATTGTTGGTGAAGCCAAATTCACGATTCACAAATTGAGCTGTATTCAGGTTTTCAGCCCTGAAATAAAGCTTAAATGATTTAATGCGGAAATGTACATAGCCGGCTATATCCGGCATGGTGTTTTCGATACGGGTGCTATCCTGGTAATAAAATTGTCCCAACACCGGCGAATAACCATCCGCCTTATATGACGTATGATAGCGAATCTCTGAGCCAAAAGCGATGTCCAGGTTTTTAAATCCAAGATTTCCTTCATAGCCAATCCTGTTGCGGGTAAAGATCAATGGTGTATTGACCGGTGCATTCCCGATCTTTCGCTGGAAATACACATCCGCATGCCACCACCAGCGTCTTCCCAGGCGTATTGATTTTTGCACGGCGATCTGCAAAAAGTTGAACAAGGTAGGCTCCTGCTGCAACTGGTAATAGTTCGCCAGGTAAGTATAGTTTGTAATAAGGTAGTAATGACCGGTTAATTTCAACCGGAGAGCAGGTTGTAATAATGAAGCAAATAAATGCGTCGTATTCTCTTTTTTAAAATTGGCAGGATCGGCTAAATAAAATTGGCTGCTTTCATTAAAAATAAAAGAAGGCGTCCTGTTTACGTTCTCAAAAGCCAATTGCGCATAGCCCATTCTTTTACCTACAAAACGTTGCAGGCTGGCATAGGCGTAATAATCGCCTGCATTCTCGCCGGTAAAATACAATTTTCCATTCGCCTGCATATCCCACTTTTGGTTGCGGGTCCTGTTTCTATATTCTGCATGGCCGATCAGATTGTAGAAATTTTGATTGCCTGTACTCTTTGTCAACGAGATATTCTGGACCGCTGCACCCACTTTGAAAAACTGGTGCAGGTTCTTTGCATCGGGGAACTGATAAATAGAAAAATCATTGATCATTTCTTTCCACTGGTCCCGCAACTGGAACGTATCAACTGCTGCACTTAATGTCGTATCATAATTATCTTTATAGTAGGCAGAGTCTACTCCATAATTACTGAAATCATATTTACGCTGGCTGTATTGGATGGTATGTTCAAAGCGCAACCTTGGATAAAACAGCGGAACAACTGTTGAGTCGGTTACCAAAGAGTCTTTTTGTCCAAAATCATACTGCTGGCGCAACAAAACACTGAACTCACTATAACGGTTACCGGTGCCAACATCCGTACTGAAAAAATTGGTGGTGTATGAATTATCGCCGCCAATCCTGGTTGGAATATTAAACCGGTCTTTAAAATCAGGATTATCCAGTGAAGATTCATCTATGCCACCATTTTCGCCGGCCTGCAATTTGTTACCCAACAAAATAAGGTAAGCATTATAACGCTTGTTCACCGTTTCGAATCTCGACGTTAGCAGGTAATTATTATGATTAGTCTTTTGATTTTTAAAAGCTCCCGGTGCATTGATCAACCGGTATTGAAAGGCAAAATTGAAATTGGGCTTCACATTTTGCGTATGCATCAATTCAATCACCTGTTCCGACCGGCTGGCCAGCATATAATTGAGTTCTGAATAAGGCCGGGTGGTGTTGAAAAACCTGGCTTTCTCCAATGTCCATTTATAAGTATCAAAAGCATGAAAGCCCGGATCCCAGCCTGGGTGCATCTGCGGTGAAAACAGGATAGATCGGGATGCAGTTCCGTTATTTCCCAAAAAAATATTGGTAGCCGGAATTGGAAAGCGTTTTGAAAAATCCACTATCGAAGAATCGAGTGTATAGTTGCGGGTAGAGTCGAGATAACGAAAACGGATGGTAATGGAATCTTCATTTTTATCCCGCCGTTTCAAGCTATCGGTGCTGGCGCCTCCTGAAAACTTGCCACCCAACTGACCGAGACGGCTGCTACCCTGTCTTATCAGATTGCGTTGAGAAAAAGCATCTACAGCCGAGAGAAGAAGCAGGGTTACTAACAGGTATGTAATTTTCTTTACCAGTTTTTATAGGTTTAAAGTTTACCGGCCCATTCAATAAGATTCTGAAGCCTGTAATGATCCGCATGCAAATTAAGGCGGCAAATGTAGAGTTCTTCTATTAAAATGTTAAAGGGAGCCATTTAAAAATATTGCGTCTTTTCAACTATCACCTGCGGGCCAATTCTCCCGGATCAAATAACTGCTATCAGTTCCTTAAATAGCAAAGCCAGTTTCGGCTCCGCCTCTTTGGCTGCCTGCAACACTTCTTCGTGGGTGATAATATTTTCTTCTTCACGGATACCCAGGTCCGTTACGACACTAATTGCAAACACCTGCATGCCCATATGATTGGCCACGATATTTTCCTGTACCGTACTCATACCTACCACATCGCCACCAATCACTTTGATGAGTTGGTATTCGGCCCGGGTTTCAAACGTCGGACCCGTGACACCTACGTATACCCCTTCCTTAATATCAAAATTATTTTGAATGGCAATGTCCTTTGCTTTCCTGATCAGCGACCTTTTATAAGGTTCGCTCATATCGGGAAAACGTGGACCGAGTTCAGCGATATTTTTTCCAATCAGTGGATTTGGTGTAAAAAAGCTGACATGATCTTTGATGATCATAATGTCGCCAACTTTATAAGATGGATTTACTCCTCCAGCCGCATTGGATAATAATAATGTTTCTACGCCCAGCTTCTTCATCGCCCGAATGGGATAAGTCACCTGTTCGGCTGCATAACCTTCGTAAAAATGAAACCGTCCGGCCATGGCCACAACTGATTTGCCATTGATCTTGCCAAACACCAGTTTGCCTTTATGGCCTTCCACCGTTGATACGGGAAAATGAGGGACATCTGCATAGGCTATTTCTTTTTCTACCTCTATTTCATCCACAAAGTTGCCGAGACCGCTGCCCAATACTATACCTATCGAGGGTTTGTTTGCATATTGGTTTTGTAAGAATTGTACCGTTTCATCTAATTGCCGTAAAATATCCGTAGCCATGTTTTGATAATTAAGCACTGCCAACCATCAGGCAGGCAGCAAACGTAATGAAAATATGCGAGTCAGGGCTTGGAGGCCAGAGGTTCGAATGAAAACGTCAACTACCGGAAATTCCAGGGCTCATACTTCCGACTTCCGACTTCATCTTTCCCTTATCTTCGCAGCAAATTTTTTTAGACCATGAATCTCCACGAATACCAAGCGAAAGAATTACTGAAAAAATACAATGTTACCGTACAGGAAGGATATGCCTGTACCTCCGTACACGAAGCCGAAGAAGCCTATCGGCAGATCAAGACACAATACGGCAGCAGCTTTGCCGTAGTAAAAGCACAAATACATGCGGGTGGCCGTGGTAAGGGCACAGTAAAGGAAACCGGAATCAATGGAGTAAAAGTGGGAAAGAACCTGGAAGATGTAGCCGATATTGCTAAAAAAATACTGGGCGGCACCCTGGTGACTATTCAGACAGGATCTGCCGGCAAAGTGGTAAATAAAGTGCTGGTGGCACAGGACATGTATTATGATGGACCTAGTGACAGGAAAGAATTTTATCTATCCATCCTGCTGGACCGCAGCAATGGTCAAAATGTGATCATGTATAGCACGGAAGGCGGTATGAACATCGAGGATGTGGCACATGATACCCCAGAAAAAATATTTAAGGAATGGGTGCATCCTTCCGGTGGCCTGCAAGGTTTCCAGGCAAGAAAAATTGCCTTCAATCTTGGATTGAGCGGCGAAGCATTTAAGAACTGCGTAAAGTTTGTTACCAACTTATACAACGCTTATGTGGGTTTGGATTGCAGCATGCTCGAAATAAATCCGCTGTTCAAAGCAGCTGATAATAAAATCGTGGCCGTTGACTGCAAAATGAATTTGGATGATAACGCTTTGATGCGTCATGCGGACCTGGCTTCTTTACGGGATACAACAGAAGAAGATCCCACCGAAGTAGAAGCTGGTAAATACAATCTGAACTTTGTAAAACTGGATGGCAATGTAGGTTGCATGGTAAACGGTGCTGGTTTAGCGATGGCTACTATGGATATGATCAAACTGAGCGGTGGTGAGCCTGCTAACTTTTTGGATGTAGGTGGTACCGCTAATGCACAAACCGTAGAAGCCGGTTTCAAGATCATTTTAAAAGATCCTGCCGTAAAAGCAATTCTCATCAACATTTTTGGCGGTATCGTTCGTTGCGACCGGGTGGCACAGGGTGTGATCGATGCTTATAAAAATTTAGGCAATATCAATATCCCGATCATTGTTCGCCTGCAGGGAACCAATGCTGAAGAAGCCAAGAAGCTGATCGATGAAAGCGGGCTGAAAGTTGAATCAGCCATCCTGTTGAGTGAAGCAGCTGATTTGGTGAAGAAAGCGGTGGCGTAAATACGAAGTAAGAAGTATGAGATACGAATCCCGTTCATAAAAGTGGACGGGATTTTTATTGGATAATTGCTCTGTTGAAAATTCAACTAGATTTGAAGCAGCTATCTATGTAAACGCTAAAGGCAGATCGCCATACCTTTATTTTAACTATGCAGAATGGAAAACGTCAACTTTAAACAATTACTTGAATTCATGAAGAGGATTCCGGCAATAAAACATTCAATAGCTACTGGCGTTTATGATAATCAAAATTGGTGGCTTAAATTTTCGATTGATATAGAAGATGAGTTAGCCTGGAATGTAGTTCAGGAATTTGGACATATCATAAACTATCTGTCACTAAATGAACGATTACCGGTAGTGTTTTATCCTGCTTCAGCGCCACCTTATTTAAATGGCGGTCCAAAGGATTTTTTATATTGGATTATTGAATCAAATAGTATTGACTTTACTCCACAAGATTTAAAGGAATGGCTTGAAGGCAGGCTCCCAGATCCAGTTGACGATATTAAAGAATGGACTATGGATGTTTAATTATTTTTGAATGACAGTTGATCTAATTCTAAAAAACGTTTCCAAACATATTACCCTTGAGGGAAAGGAAGCGGCTTTATTTACGTCTCTCCTGATTTATAAAGAAGTTCCCAAAAAGACTTTGCTGCTGACCGAAGGACAGGCCTGCAAATATTTAAGCTATGTACATTCCGGCGCCCTGCGTTCTTATTGCCTCGACAAAGAAGGCAAAGAATCGACGATCATGTTTGCCGTAGCCGATTGGTGGCTGACAGATATGTATTGCTTTTTGAACAATAAGCCCGCTATAATGTATATCGAAGCGATTGACGACAGTTGCATCCTGCAGATCAGCAAAGAAAATTTTGACAAGCTGTTTTACAACATTCCCAAATTTGAACGCTTCTTCCGCATCCTCATGCAAAACGCTTATACAAGAGAACAACTGCGCATTATCGAAAACTTAACGCTAACCGCCGAGGAACGATATGATCGCTTTTTAAATAAGTATCCACAGATTGCACAGCAAGTTACCCAGAAACAAATTGCTTCCTACCTGGGCATAACGCCGGAATTCTTAAGTGCTATCCGCAAGAAGAAAAGTGGCAAATCTATTTCTTAATCTATCTTAATTTTCTCTTACCATTTTCTTGCTTGTTTTGTAAAAAAATCAACCATGCTTATTCTCATTGCAGGACCTTACCGCAGCGGAACAAACGATGATCCCAAACTGATGCAACAAAATCTTGACCGGCTGGAATCGGTATCTCTCCCACTCTTTCGCAAAGGACATGTGCCCATGATCGGCGAATGGGTGGCTTTGCCATTGATTCACCTGGCGGGTTCTGCCAAACCCGGGGATGCTGCCTGGGAAGAAATTCAATATCCTGTTGCTCACCGCCTGCTCGACAAATGTGACGCGGTTCTTCGCCTGGAAGGCGCCTCCAAAGGAGCTGATGAAGATGTAAGAAAGGCAAAAGAGAGGGGGTTGAAGATTTATTACAGCATCGATGATGTTCCTGAGGAAAAATAAATCCGCTCTGCGAAACTTCTAGTTTCGCAGCTTTATTTTATTGCCTTTGGCAATAATCCTCCCCCTTGGACCTGCTCTTTAATGAAACGAGCCTTTTTTTAAAACATCGCATACCATAATTTCTCACCAACTTTGCAACAGGTCAACTCTTTTTAGATATTGACCCAACGTTTTTGCCCGGTTTATACTACTATTTCAATATCGTAACCGGTATGGACCATCCAACCCAACTGATACAGGCTTGTATTGCAGGTGACCGTCATTCGCAAAACCTGTTGTATAAGTTGTATGCGGGCAAAATGCTTGGAGTTTGTCTGCGCTATACAAAAAACAACCAGGAAGCAGAAGAAATATTGCAGGAAGGATTTGTTCAGACATTTAAATCGCTAAAAAGTTTCAGACAGGAAGGCTCCTTTGAAGGATGGATAAGAAAAATAATGGTGCATTGCGCCATACAACATTACCGGAGCAAACCCAAAATGCACCTGGTACTAAATATTGAACCTGTCAATACCGAAGACTCCGCAGCAGAATCCGTCATCAGCCAGTTATCAAAAAAAGAATTATTAAGCATGGTGCAGTCATTGCCGCCGGCCTGCCGGATTGTTTTTAACCTTCATGTATTTGAAGGAATGAAGCACCGCGAAATCGCGGAGCTGCTAAACATTTCGGAAGGCACATCCAAATCCAACTTATATGATGCAAAAATTATTTTACAAAGAGCGGTAACTAACAGTTTAAAAATTGCGAAACAAAATGTTTAACATGGAAAAAAATCTACATCATATTGAAGAGTTGTTCAAGTCAGCATTGGATGATCATGAAGGAGTTCCATCTCCAAACCTGTGGAGCACGATGGAGAACCGGCTTGACAAGGATAATATCGCCGACATAAAAAGAAAATACACCAGTTTAAAAAGAGTTGCCCTTTTGATCCTTCTCCTCTTAATCAGTATTGGCATTTATGAACTAAACCGGCATAGTGGCAACGATATAGCAAAAAGAAAACAGTCCAATTATGAGAATGAAAATTTACCTGGCAACACTAAAAAAACTTTATCGTCATCAAAAGATCACTCTTCAAAACAACCAACTACTCCAAGTATAATTCCTGGAAATTCTCAATCATCTACCTTAAGCGATCCTATACTATCCATAGATAAACCAATAAGCAACAAAGAAAATATTTCACAAAAACCGGTTACAGTAAAATCCAACTGGCCAGGCGATAATTCGACAACAGCAATAAACCCAGTTGATCCAAATAAGTTAACTAAACTACACGGTTCACAGGCCGACAGTAAGGTAACTCTATCCGGCTATTTTATCCAGCAACTACCATTGATCCATTCTTCCGTTCAGCATTCTTTTACATTACCCATTGACCCTGTAAAACAATTGCCGCAACCGATAAAAATAAACAGACCTAAGCCATCCCGGTTTTCCGTTACCGCCTTTCTTTCACCTGATCTTGCATCGTACCGCCTGGAAAATGATGATCACGGCAATCAACCTGATGATGTCCAAAAAATTGAAACCACCGAAAATCATGAATCTTCATCCACAGCCGGGATATTGATTGCATACAGGCTAAACAACAGGTGGAGCATCCAATCAGGAGTTAGCTTTTCCAATATTAATATTTTATTAAAACCTAAAACCATTTATGCACAGCCCGACAATAGTGGCGTGATAAAATACCGGGTAAACATTTCGTCGGGTTACGGGTATATACTTCCCTCATTTCAAAACACACCGGTTATTGGTGATAGTTTGACCGCAACGGCTGCTGCGCATAAATTACGATATACAGCTATTCCAGTAGCCATCAGTTACCAGTTGTCAAAAGGTAAGTTCAGCTTTGATGTCATGAGCGGCGTTTCGGTTAATTTCTTAACAGCAGGTGTGCTGGAAACAGAAGTTAAAGACGGCGCCAATAATGAAATAGATATTTTAACGGATATACAGGGATTAAAACCAACTTATTTCACCTGGCTGGCAGGAGTCGGCACAGAATATAAATTGACCAATAAATTATCTCTGACCCTTGCACCAACAGCAAGGTTTGCCCTCACATCTATTAATAAAGGTTCTGTCGTCCGGTCATATCCCAACTCAATAGGCCTGGTGGGTGGTTTGAAAATACGTTTCTGATTTTTTATCCTGCTACGGATAAACACAGCAATTGAAAGGTACAATAGCATTTTATTGCGCAGGTAAGACAAAGTTGTGTCCACCTGTTTCAATAACTGTTTTAGTAGAAAATCATTCAGGTGAATAATATTTATCAAAGAATCTTTTCCCTTTCCCAACCTGATACCTCACTTCCTGCCACTATTCATATAAACAGTTTTTATGAAACGCGAATCTCTTTTACTGCTTTTGCTGATCAGCATTTTTTTGAATGCCCACACACAGGACACGAATAATTCAATTGGTATTCCCTCCTATCTTAGGGACAGGGGAACCGGCATGCGCACATCTATTTTTGGCACCTATATAAGAAAAAATGAGTTGGTAGTCTACCCTTTTTTCGAATACTACAGCGACAAAAACTTTGAATACAAGCCGGAAGAATTAGGTTATACTGTTGCTACAGATTACCGCGGCCGTTTCAGGGCACATGAAGCTTTGATTTTTCTTGGCTACGGATTTACCGACTGGCTGGTAATGGAGGTAGAAGCAGCCGTTATTTCATCAGCCACATTACACAAGTCGCCATCCGATCATTCTGCTATGCCTTTCCGGTTAAAAGAAGAAGGGTTTGGTGATGTGCAGATACAATTTGATTTCCGCTGGTTGAAGGAAACAGCTAACCGGCCCGAAATAAACAGCTATTTCGAAATAAATTTTCCATTTCAACGCCATCGCAAAATCATCGGCACGCAGGACTGGGAATTTAAGTTGGGCGCCGGCCTTATCCGCGGTTATTCCTTTGGCACCATTGCTGTCAGGATTGCAGCGGAATACCCGGTAGAAGAGAAAAAAATAAAACCCGGCGAATACGCTATTGAATACCTGAAACGCATTTCACCGGTTGTAAGAATTTACGGCGGTGTTGAAGGCAATGAAGATGAAGTGGAATTGATAACAGAAGTACAACTACATGTAAACAAAAAAATGTACTTCAAAATAAATAATGCTTTCGGGCTTAGTTCCAAGGCTCCGGATTGGGCACCCGAGATAGGCGTCGCTTTTTCTTTTTACAAAGGCAATGATTAATGGTAACAATCCTTCTTGACAGATAGAGATAATTAAACAGCTTCAATTTTCTTTTGGCCTTCTTCAAAATTTAAAGGAACTTAATGATGCCTTAATCATTAAACCTTTTAACCATGGCCACTACTACACGCTATGTGTCGCAGGACACTATTCCTCTTTTTACTAACAAAACAACCAACACAAAAAGCATCTCCCTCCTGTGGGGTGATTCTGTTCAGTTGCAGGAGCCACAGCCTGCAACCGGCAGGGTAAAAGTAAAGGCCCGCGGCATCAACGGTTATGTAAACGTGGACCATATCGGTGATAAAGCCTTGCTGGAATATTATTTTATTGATGTGGGCCAGGGAGATGGTGTATTGATCGTGACACCTGACCGTAAGCATATTTTAATCGATGGCGGCTACATCCGAAAAAAACAAATCACCAAACGAAATGCCGCCGATTTTGTTGACTGGAAATTTGACCGTGACTATGGCAAAACAAAGATTACCCTCGATGTCATGATGAGTTCACATAATGACGAAGATCACTATGGTGGGTTATGGGATATCATCAATCCGAATGAAGTGAATGAATTAAAGTTGACAAAGGTGGAAGTAAAAAACTTTTACTATGCCGGCATCAACTGGTTTGAAAAAAATGGCAAACGAGGCCTTGGGCAAAACAAAGATGGATTCTGGACACCGCTGTTGGATAACAAAACAGCATTGAAAAAATATCTCCCCGGTGGCAGTGCTGCTGGCAGTACAGGTTATAGCCTGCAGGGTCAATGGAAAGATTTTATCAGTTTGATCGTGAATACAGCCGGTACCTGCGAACGATTGAGTAATAAACGAAACAGCAACGGTTATGTTCCCGGCTTTGAACCAAAGCCGAATAAACCCAGCATCAAAGTGCTGGCGCCGATCGAAGAGACACTGGATGGTAAACCGGCTTTAAAAAAATTCACTAATGGCGATGATATCAATACCAACGGCCATAGTTTGCTATTGAGAGTGGATTATGGAAAAACAAGGGTATTGCTCACAGGCGATCTCAATTCACAAAGTCAAAAACATATCCTGAATTTTTACCAGCAAAATTTAAGCGAACTGTCCTGTGACCTGGCAAAAGCCTGCCATCATGGTAGTGATGATTGCTCGTTTGAATTTTTATCTGCGCTATCTGCGTCAGCAACCGTTATTTCTTCCGGCGACAATGAAGGACACAATCACCCCCGGCCAAAGATTGTAGCCGCCAGTGCATTAACAGGTCATAAACTCATTAAAGATGACCGGGTGGTTACGCCACTCATTTATTCCACTGAAATTGCGAGGAGCTACAAAATAACGCAACCGGAAAAACTAATCCTTGACGAAAATGGTGTGCACAAAACGTATAATTCTTCAAACAAAAAAGCTAACCTGCAATTTACCTCCGGCGGCCAGGTTCGGACAAGGAACTTCTGGCAAAGCATGTTTGTAAGTGGTATTGTGTATGGACTTGTCAATGTCCGTACCGATGGCGAAAAAATATTATGCGCCACGATGAGCGAAACAAAAAGAGAATGGGAGATCGAAACATTCATGTCAAGGTTTAATTGATTCGTGGGAATTAAAAACCTGCCGGTAAACTTTTCTGTTTGCTATAGAATGTTCCTAACTTCCCTGAAATCGCCGGTATGAAAATAAATATGATTGCGGGTGTCTTGTTTCTCCTTTTTCTCATTGGTTGTAAAATAAAATCCACTGACTACTCCGGCTGGCGAACATATGCCGGTAACAAAGAAGGTAATCGCTATTCCTCCAATGACCAGGTCAATACGGGCAACGTAAGTTCGTTGGCGATTGCGTGGACATTTTCTTCGGGTGACAAAGACACAGGCAACCATTCCCAAAATCAGTGTAACCCTATCATGGTTGATGCTGTGTTATATGGCACTTCACCGAAACTAACTTTATTTGCCCTGGATGCCGCTACCGGACAATTGAAATGGCAATTCTTTCCATCATCACTTGATACGTCGGCGAATAAGGATCCCTTTGCTTATTTTAAAGTCAGTCGTGGTGTCATGTATTGGCAAAATGAAACCGCTACGGATAAACGCATTCTTTATTCTGCCGGTTCAAAAACTTTTGCCATCAACGCCGTTGATGGAAAACCAATTACCAGTTTTGGTAAAGGTGGTTTTATTGATCTCACTGAACACCTTGACCGGGAACCCGGCACTTACAATCCATTTATAGCTGGCACAACACCCGGTGTTATTTTTAAAAATACCTTGATCATGGGTGGACGTGTGGCAGAATCAGCTGATGCTGCACCCGGCGACATAAGAGCCTTCGATGTAATGACGGGAAAATTAACCTGGACCTTTCATACCATTCCCCGGCCCGGTGAAAAAGGCTACGAGACATGGCCCGATAAAGATGCCTGGAAAAAATTAGGCGGCGCTAATAATTGGGCCGGTATGTCATTGGATGAAAAAAGAGGCATTGTCTATATTCCCACCGGTTCTGTAGGTGGGGATTTTTATGGTGGCATCCGCAAAGGACAAAATCTTTTTGGCAATTCACTCATCGCACTCGACGCCGAGACTGGAAAATATATCTGGCATTACCAGGTTATCCATCATGATCTCTGGGATCGTGACCTGCCGGCCAACCCAAATTTAATCACCATAAAAAAAGATGGCAAATCAATTGATGCCGTGGCGCAGATCACCAAGCATGGCTATATTTTTATGTTTGACCGTGAGACGGGTGAGCCCATCTTCCCAATAGAAGAAAGGCCAGTACCTGTTTCTGCATTACCGGGTGAAGATCCCTGGCCAACACAACCTATCCCTACACTTCCGGAACCATTTTCAAGACAAACATTTACTGCCGCCGATGTGTCTGATCGTACACCCGAAGTGCATGCTGCTATGATGAAAATATTCAATACAGTAAAAGACGGGAGAATGTTTGTTCCACCCAACAAAGAAGGAGTTTGGATCTTTCCCGGTTTTGATGGTGGTGGTGAATGGGGCGGCGCGGCCGTGGATGATGAGTCGGGGATACTCTATGTCAATTCAAGCGAATTGCCCTGGCTGTTAAAGATGATTGATATGCCCCGTAAAAACACCGGATCAAATTCATTGAAAACAATTGGACGATCTGTATATGGTAAATATTGCATCAGTTGTCATGGACCGGAATTAAAAGGCAACGGCACTTCGTTTCCTTCTTTAGTAAATCTTGAAAAAAAATACACGGACAAAACCTTATCCAATATCATTGAGAACGGCAGAAATATGATGCCAGCATTCAAGCAGGTGACTACGGATGAAAAAGAAGCATTAGCGGCTTTCCTGTTGAACAAACCAGACAAGAAACCAACAAGTAGCGGCTCACAAGCCAAAGAGCCGGCATCAAAAAAACAATCGCTTACCAAAACCATTTTGGATGAAGTGCCTTATACGATGACAGGTTACAATCGTTTTTTGGATGCAGATGGCTATCCCGGCATTAAACCACCCTGGGGTACATTGAATGCTGTCGATTTAAATACCGGTAAGTTACTATGGAAAGTGCCGCTGGGTGAATATGAAGAATTAACAAAAAAAGGAATGCCTGTTACCGGAACAGAAAACTATGGCGGCCCTTTGGTAACAAAGGGTGGATTGATTTTTATCGCCAGTACCAAAGATGAAAAGATCAGGGCTTTTGATAAAAAAACAGGCAAGCAGCTATGGGAACATCAATTACCTGCCGCTGGCTATGCCACTCCTGCTACTTATTTACTAAATGGCAAACAGTATATCGTGATTGCTTGTGGCGGCGGTAAGATCGGCAGCAAGTCAGGAGATCAGTATGTAGCTTTTGCGTTACCCGGCAATTAATCACCTGATCGCTATCGTGAACTTTTCGGATCTCTAAACTCCTTCAATTTATCGTTAATGTAAATCAACATGCCCTGCCTGTCTGTCTTCCGGCAAAACTTATACGATGGACGATAGCGATACATAAATACTGATAACGAGTCGCCATCTAAACCCGTTACTTTTTTTACCCATGGCATAGCAAAGGAATGATCAATATAATTTTCCTTTTCCTCCTTTTCAAGACGTTTACGCAAACCTCTTTTTTGTTTTGATTCTTTGGAGAAAAAACTAACCGGGCTGAGAGTAACTCCTACCCCATTTGCCGGCCGGTTACGACCCGTAATACCAGCCTGCTTTGCATAAATATGGCTATAATAATTTCGCCTTACCAATGAGTCTGCCTGGTAGCTCCCCGTAACTCTTACTTCTTTTAATGACACAACCTGCCGGTGCAGATTCAAATCAAATGGTGTCAGCAATAAACTAAAACTTACTTCGATGGTATCCGTTCTAAAACCGCTTGCCGAAAAAATAAGGATATCGCCTTCTGAAGCGGCGATGCCATAACTTCCATCCGCTGCTGATCTTACAGAATTTTTCGTATGCGTATTAAAAATATTAACTGCTGAAAGAACGGAATCAGTAAAAGCTTCGTACACTTTTCCTTTTAGAGTTTGTTGAGCACTCACCAGTTGACAAAGACTCATCATCACCAAAAGAAAAAGAAAGCGGTATAAATACATCTTTAAAAGTAAAAGTGATTTCAGTACAGCTCATCCTGTGCCAGGCAAACTTTTGTTAAACTATTTTCCGGAACTTTTTTATTTACAATTAAATTTATGCACATGAAGCTGATCACCTGGAACTGCAATATGGCTTTTCGCAAAAAGGCAGGACTGCTATTGAGCCTGAATCCGGACATTGTGATCGTACCGGAATGTGAACACCCGGACAAATTAAAATTTAGCGCTGGCATCCGGCAACCATCCGACATGTTGTGGTTTGGTAATAACCAAAACAAAGGCCTCGGCATTTTTTCTTACAGTGATTTTCGCTTCAGAGTGCATAAAAAACACAATCCCGATCTCAGGATGATCATTCCTGTTACTGTTACGGGTGGCACTACAAAATTTCTACTTTATGCTATCTGGGCTAATAACCCTACCGATCCGGATGGCCAGTATATAGAGCAAATATGGAAAGCCATTCATCATTACAAAAAATATATTACCAATAAACAAACCATCCTTATTGGCGACTTTAACAGTAACACGATCTGGGATAGAAAGAGAAGAGCAGGGAATCATTCCACTGTAGTAAGGCACCTGGAAGAAAAAGGCATTTATAGCTGCTATCACCTGCATCATCAGCAGGTGCAGGGCAAAGAACAACATCCTACCTACTACCTGTACCGGCACCAGGATAAACCTTATCATCTTGATTATTGTTTTTTATCTGCTGACTTGAGTGAAAAAATAAAATCGGTTGAAATTGGCGACTATGACTATTGGTCCCCGTACAGCGATCACATGCCGGTGATTATAACGCTTGACTAATGCAATAAATATTTTCAAACTGGTTGATTCTTTATTTCTCTTATTTTGCATCATCCGTCAACTTAGTATGAGCAAGCGACAAAAAGTAAGAATAAAAGAAATCATCCGGGAAACAAATGATGCCAAAACTTTTGTACTGGAAACTGTTGACGGGAAAAATATACCTTATAAACCGGGACAATTCCTGACTTTTATTTTTGAAACACCATTTGGCGAACAAAGAAGAAACTATTCTATCTCTTCTTCTCCTGCCTTAGGAGAGTCATTGCAAATCACGATCAAAAAAGTAGTCAATGGCCTTTTCTCCAGGAAATTGGTTGATACCACTAAACCGGGCGAAACATTAACTACGATAGGCGCCAGTGGCTTTTTCACCTTGCCCCATGATGTTCACGTATACGAACAATTATTTTTATTGGCAGCGGGAAGCGGCATCACTCCCATATACAGCCTGTTGAAAACCGTTCTGCACCTGTATCCGAAAATAAGCGTTGTACTTATCTATAGCAACCGTTCAAAAGAGGATACTATATTTTATGACAAAATCCAGCAACTAAAAAAACAGTACCCGTCCCGCCTTGAAATTGTTTGGCTATTCAGTAACGCAACCAACTATAAGCAGGCAAGACTCAGCAATTGGTTATTGGGTGAACTTTTAAAAAAACATGTAACAGCACCAACCAAAAAATGCCTGTTTTATTTATGTGGCCCTTTTGCTTACATGCGGATGATCACAATCACTTTATTATCTGCCGGAATAAAAGCCGCCAATATCCGAAAAGAAGAATTTGTCATCCCCATACAACACATACCAACGCTACCGCCGGATATCTCACCGCGGAAAGTAAAACTAACACTGGATAAAAAAGAGTATGAATTCCGAAGTGAATACCCGCAAACTATTTTACAATCAGCAAAGCAGGCGGGCATTGAGTTGCCCTATAGTTGCGAAACAGGACGATGCGGCGCCTGTGCTGCAATATGTATGGAAGGTAAAGTATGGATGAAATACAATGAAGTACTGACCGATGAGGATATAAAAAATAACCGGGCACTTACCTGCACCGGTTATCCTGTATTTGGCAATGTTGAACTTGATTTTGACAATCTCTACTAAAATCTAGGTAAGGTTCTCAAGGTTGATATCAACCCGCAAAGCCTTCAATCCACTAACGCCCTGCAATTCTTCCAGCTCCAGCATTTCCAACCCGGGGTTTAGTATCTTTTTACTTTGTAAAAATTGGATATACTCCTGGTACTCCTGCGCTTCTTTCTGATTGGAATAAACCATAGCTATTTTGCCGGGCTGTGTCAATCTTTCACTCGTCTCTTTTATATGCACTTTATCCAATCTTTTTTTCATGATCTCGTAGCGAATATTGTATGACCCTTCTACATCAAATCTTCTTTCGTCCCTGCGGAAGCTGATAGAGATTGGCTGACTATGGATCAGCAGCAGTTGCGTTGTCTGCAGACGAACAGGGAGTGAGGGGATCATTTCGTTCGCTATCCTTGCGATATTAGCCATCGATTTCAATTGCCACAAACGGATATTCTTCAAATAAAGCTGGTCGAATGGATTATTCGGCGATATGGATTGGCCAATGTAAATATTATACTCAACACCATCGGTTCGGTATTTTTCAAAGTAGTGCGGGTAAGACTGCTGCAGGGTTTCTTCTTCTTTCTGCAAATAATTCAGCACCGCCTCATTTATGGCTGCCAATGTTTTTTCATACTCGTTACGGTGCTTATACAAGTATCCATCGCTATCGTTCACAATAGCAAAATACTCACCAATCACTTCATTGGTTTTGCTGTTGCTTTTGTTGAGATGGAGCAACACGGGGTTTACTTCATTGGCAAAAAAATCGTTGATCCTGATTTCATCTTCCGCCTGCATGCTTTTGTCAATAGCTCCTTTATAATTGAAGATTTTAAACTTCAATCCTTCCAGCAATGGCAGGTGCATAATAGCATCCAGTTTATCAAACGTAGTGTCGATCAGCTCCAGGTGAGCCTTCACATCTTTCTGAATAGCTATACTTCTTTCCAGTGATGAATTGCGTATATCGATTGCCCCGTATAACGGATACACATTTTCAAAAATCACATTGCTCGCGGTGCTGCTGCCATTACCATTCGGGCTTTTCATATAGTTCCAGGCTACTTCCGCAAACTTCCATTCTACCGATGGTTGCAAAGCGGTGAACTTTTCCTTGATCAACTTTTCAATTCTTTCCGTAAAAGAGTCCCTGTTTTTTAACAGGGCCAGCGAAATAAGTGGCATCGCCGGTTCCAGCTTCGTCATAATATCAAGCGTAAGCTGGTTGGACACCGGGGATGCCAATTCAAGTAAGCCCAGCAAGCCATCATTATTTTGAACAGGATAAATCAGGTAACTCCTCATTCCCCTTTTTAAAAGATCCCTGAAGAATGGCGCAACATTCATTAGATTTTCATCCACCACAGGAATGGGCATCGGTTCCGGTCGTTCAGAAAGAAAGGCAACGCTGCTCTTAAAATCATTTATATCCTCCTCGTTTGACGCCTTCCAGTTTTTGCCCATCAGGCCATGACGTGTACAAGTATCATCCAGCACAAATTCATTGTTCAGCTTAACAAAAGGGGCTATTCCTACCTCCACTTCATTTAGGCCGGTCAACGCATGAATACATTCTTTCAGCTCATGAATGATACCGGGGCTGCAAGTTTCTTCTCTCAGCAATAATTTTTTGATAGCGTCGAGTGATTCCTGCACTGTCACATCTTCGGCGACCCAAACACCAAAACCTTCTGCTTTAAACAGTTCAAGCGGCATTTTTTTCATCTGGTGTTCCAGGTCAAGTATTCTGAAAGTATTTAAACAAACAGCACAATCTTTTATTGGCGGCAAATCTCCCTTGGCATGCAGGTCAATAAACCGGTTGTCATACCGCAATTTGTAATATCGCTTCAAACCGGTTGCAGGATCAGCAATTGGATAGACGAGATCCGTATTGGCATTCAGTTTTATCCCATAAAATTTTTGCAGAGCATGCTCGTAAATAAGCGAACATTTTATTTGCCGGATCTGTTCCGACAAACTGTCCTGGGGCAACAGAAAGTGCTCCTCTTTATCCACAAATAATTTCTTGAAAGGAGCCGACTCATTAAAGATGGAAAACTGGTAAGGAACACCCAGAGTAAAAATATTTTTTTCCGGATCGGTAACAACGGGGAAAAGCGCTGTTCCCAACAGTTCGAGGAGATTACTGTGCTCATCCAAAAGCCTGTTGTCATCGATCGGCATCAGCAGGGCTGGCTCTGTCTCAAATCTTTCAATCAGGTAATGATAAAATCTCGATCGGGTATCATCAATGCCCGTTAAATGGTCTTTCAGGTAATTGACAAAGGGAAGAAAAGAGATACTGCTGTCAAACGCAAAATTTCCTTCTGCACTGCCAGGTAAAGCGGTTAGCACTTTTACCTTCTCTGAAGAACCGATGGCAGGAGCTATATCTTGTAGCATAGCCTTGATGTTTTGGTTAAAAAAATCAGACCGGGAGCTTTATAAAGTTAGTCATTCTGACACGGAAATTTATCTTAAAAAATGCCGGCTTTTATTTTGCCGGCAATGAGTTATCCGGCACCGTTTGTATTTTTGAAGGATGAGCAAAATAGTTATCCGCACTATAGAGCCTGGAGACAACCCACATCTTGCAAAAATTGTAAAAGATACCCTCGCTGAATTCGGCGCCAACCACCCCGGCACGGTGTATTACGACGAGTCCACCAATGCACTTTATGAATTGTTTGATCATAAAGGTGCGGCTTATTTTGTTGCGCTGCTCGATGGGAAAATTGTTGGCGGCGGTGGCATCTATCCTACTGATGGTCTTGCCGCTGACACCTGCGAGCTGGTAAAGATGTACCTGCTGCCTGAAGCACGGGGCATGGGCCTGGGACGTGAATTGATTGAGAAAAGCCTCGCTTTTGCCAAAGAGTATGGCTATCAAAAAGTTTATCTTGAATCGATGCCTGAACTCAAACAGGCGCTGAAAGTGTACGAAAAATTTGGTTTTGAATATTTAAAAGGGCCGATGGGCAATAGCGGTCATACCGGTTGCAGTCGGTGGATGCTGAAAAGTTTAAAGAGTTGAATAAGTTCAAAAGGTTTAAGAGTTTCACGCAGCGAACGCAAAGTGAAAAGCGACGCAAAGATGAATCATAGTTTTCAAACCGTTGTGTCCTTTGCTTTCTTAGCGGCCGTTGCGAGAAATACTTTTGAGGCAGCCTCATTTATAGAAGACTTATTTCCCCCTGACCTTGTCCATTTGGCGTTTAAGAATATAAACCTGGAAGCCCACCGTCATAGCAAAACCGCCGCTGCCATCCTCGTTTTCATACTTTGTGTGATCATACCCCATCAGGGCATCAATAGATACCTGGTCGCTGATAAAAATAGCGGCACCACCACCAAGGAAGTAATTAATACCAGTGCTGGTTGAAGATCCGAGCCCTATAATTTTTGTCTTTGAAGTTAGAAAATCGAAACTGCCATGAAGAATAGGTCTCACGTTGGCATTTGTAAAGTAGTAACGTACAAAGGGGCCAATGCCGAAATCAGTAACTTTCGTGTCTTCTGCTTTAACATAGGAAAACCGAAGATTTCCGCCAAGTGCCAAATTATTAATGAGAAATATGCCCGCATTCGGCGTCAATGCTATGATAGTGTTATTACCAGATGTATTGAGTTGAAAACCGCCCCCAACCATCCAGTCACCTTTTTCTGTTTGTGCATTGGCAATAGTAACGCCTAAAATAAATGTAAGAGCTGTTAAGATCTTTTTCATAATCAATGGTTTTTGATTAAACAAAGCTAATCAAACCACGATGCCTAAAAAAAATCTTACCCGGCATTCAACCACTCTACTTCATAAACGGGACTGAATAAATATACTTTACCCGTCTTAACTTCAATACACCGAAATCGCTTCCGGAGCCTTTCCTGCTTTTTAAAGATCCTCCCGTCGCTGGTACGGAAATATGCATCCATGGATATTTCTTCCACCAGCCGATGATGGGTTTGCTTCGAATCATACTTTCTTAACACTCTCAATAAGCCATCCTCAGCACAGGTGCTGGCAGCAGGGTTATTGAGTGATAAAATTAACTCTGCCTCAATATCCTGCGGAAAAATTTTATGTTGAAGAAATTGTGCCAGCATTCTAGCATAAATGGTTTTCCATTCACGACCATGTGCCAAAACCTTATTGCCGAATTGTTCAAAGGTTAGCAGGTGAGCTAATTCATGCAGCAAGGTGATAAGAAAAGAATAAGGATTCAGGTTTCCATTCACACTGATCCGGTGGTTAGTATGATGAGTGCGGTGCCGGTAGTCCCCAAGGATGCTTTTGCGTTCGCGGGCAATTGTCAAATGAACTTTATGTTGCCGCAAATAGTCAAGCACAGCCTCGTAGGTGCCTGGTGGTAAATAATCCTGTAACTGGCCGATCGGGACTTCTTTTTTAGGCATTCTTTTTTTGCTTCAATATCCGCAAAAGAGTGTTTACTTCAATAGTCGAGTAAACAATATACAAACCCATCATACAAAAAAGCGCTGGCTTATTCAGGTTTTGTTCAGCCAGCAAAATGTAGATGAATGCTGCCAGCGCTATGGCGAAAAATTTTACTATAAAACCGGTATACAAGGCGCGGACAAAGACATGTGTATTGTCAGACTTCAGGCTGCGACAGGTGAGCCAAAAAGTCAATATGGAAACAGCAAACAAAACAAGGTTGCCAATAATCAATACCTCCTGGTCAATTCCTTTTTTTTCCAACCACGACCTGCCCACAATAAAAAACCCATTCAATAAAATAAAAACAAGGATCATTGGCCGGAGAAGCTTCAACATGGTTTGGTTCATCTTTTAATCATTAATATAAACTGATTAGTAAGTAGCGGGCAGCAATAACGATATCACGTTCACTTTTCACTTATTACTTTTCACTTCTTACGTCCTGTCTGCCTGGCGACCTGGTAAAGAATAGCCCCAAGGACGAGCAAAGGTAATACACAGGTCAGCAATGGCGAACTATGCAACCACTGATCGGCTTTGAGGCCGGCAAATATAGCAATGCCAATAGACACCAGCATCTGGGCGCCTAAACCGGCATAACGTAATAAATCTCTTGTACTATTATTGGAGAACGGCTTCCTCTTCATCAACTTTACCTGATTCCACCATTTTGATACCGGCGGAACCCATGTGGCATTGGCCGTTGAATTTAGCTGAAGGCTCTACCTGCAATTTCTCTGCGTAAAGATTGCCTGTCACTACAGAATCACCTCTTAATTGCAACAGGTCTTTTGCTTTGATATTGCCGGTTACTTTGCCGATAATGTCAGCCTGGTTTCCGGTGATATCACCTTCTACCACTCCATTAGCGCCGATCACCACTTTGGCCGTGCTTTGAATGTTACCGATGACCGTTCCATCGATACGGAGATCGCTATTGCTACTGATATCTCCTTTTAAAGTTGTTCCGGCACCGATGAGGGTGGTGCCATTGCCATTAGTTGGTTTTTCAAGTGCCATGTTAGTTTTGTTTTTTGAGTTAAACATAGATATTTGATTTAATACTCAGTCAGCCCGAGTCTATATTGGATATTCTTTAAAGCTATACTTTTTCAACTGCATTTCATATCCCTCTCTTACTCACTAATCTTCCGACAACTCATCTTTCGGTACCTTTAAGACCGTTGTATCAAGGGCGGCCGCATCTCCGTTCAATACTCTCTTGATATTATCAATGTACCTGGTCTGGTGATCCATTTGTTTTTCCAGTGAATCTACCCGGTATTTCATTTGCCGGTATTCCCTTCCCACTCTTAGGTCATCATAGCCAGGGATATAGTATTTTAACGGCGTAAAAACAATGAGTGCTACTGTCAGGCCAACCAATACAACAAAAATTGTGCTCAAAACTATGTAAACGCTAAGCCGGGATAATTTAAAAGTCACTACTTCTTCATACGTATCATCATTCATTACTACCAACCGATAACGATTTCGCAACCGTTTTAGCGTGTCACCTGCATCCAGTTTTGCCATGAATTTATTTTATGGCGGCTAAGGTATGAAATGAGGTATAAAATCCTTCGGGCATCTTTTCTTAACCACGAGGCAAAACTTCTGATCAAATAATGCCAGGCTATCAGTAAAAAGTAGCCAGGCTTTAACCGGAGTCTTTTACTCTTTGGTATGAATCAGCAGGCTAAAAAAAATTTTCCTCTATTTTCGTTTTCCCGGTTCTTATTTTTTGAAGCTTCAACAGGTTGGGTTTACCTTTACAAGTTGTACAAAAAAAGATAGCCCGTTTTATACTAAAATGTTTGAATTTCAGTTAATAAGAGTCTAGCTAGCGCATGTCACTGACCCGATATATTATCCTGGTATTATCATCTTTTTTGTTGAGCCAACTGGCAGTGCCGGCTTTTGGCCAGTTAGGTATCGCACTCGACGTAAAAAAACCGAAAGAGTTTGAGAACAGGGTGTTGCGATCAGAAAAATCAGATCAAAAAAAATTTACCACCCCTAAACGATTCATTCAAAATACCATTACGCATTACAATTATTTCTTCAATGCGAATAATAAGCTGAACGAAGTGCTCGACAGGGCCAAGTCAAATTTTAAAGAAGACTATGCTGAGCTGCTCCCTTTTTATAACTATACCCTTGATGAAACCGCTGCAGACAGCATTCAGTTGGACTCTATTTCGTATAAAGCTCAAACCGGTATCGTATTGCATGACCTCCGGAACGACTGGGTTGATAATCTTTACCTGCTGTGGGGCGCCTCCTATTACCTGAAGCAACAGTTTGATTCAGCTCATTTGATGTTCCAGTTCATCAATTATGCATTTGCCGAAAAGGAAAAAGATGGGTACTACAAAACAATCGGCAGTGCCAGGGACGGCAACAGTGCTATCGCTATTTCTACAAAAGAAAAAAATACGCTTAGCAAACGCATATTTTCCGAGCCGCCCAGCCGGAATGACGCCTTTATCTGGCAGATCAGGAATCATTTGGCACAGGATCAATTTGCTGATGCCTCCAGCCTGATACAGGCATTGAAAAATGATCCTCAATTTCCGGCCCGTTTGCACAACGACCTGGAGGAAGTACAGGCCTACTATTTTTATAAACAAAAAAATTGGGACAGCGCTGTCGTACATCTTGAAAACGCGTTGAGCAATGCGACCCGCAAAAGTGAAAAAGCAAGATGGGAATTTTTACTCGGACAACTTTATGAACTTACGGGCAAAAGAACAGAAGCAGAAAAATGGTACAATGAATCAGTAAATCATACTACTGATCCGATCATGGATGTATATGCCAGATTAGGTATGGTGAGGGTGAATAAAGACAGCAGCGAAGATTATATTGATAAAAACATCGCCACTCTATTGAAAATGGCAAAACGCGATAAATACCTGGACTATCGTGACATCATTTACTATATGGCGGCTCAAATGGAACTGGAGCGAAACAATATTGACGGAGCCTTGCCATTGCTTTTAAAAAGCACGAAATACAATACTAACAATCCTTCCCAGCGCAACAGAGCTTTTTTACAACTGGCCGATCTTTCCTTTATCAAACGACAATATCGCCAATCGTACAATTTTTATGACAGCCTTCAACTGGGCGATCCAACCATCGAAGATCCCCAGGCCATCACTGAAAGAAAGGAACTGTTGGCAAGACTTGCGGCCAGCATTGAAATCGTGGCAAGACAGGATAGCCTGCAACGGATAGCTGCCATGCCTGAAGATGAAAGAAAAGACTTTATAAAAAAACTGGTACGCAAGCTGCGCAAGGAACAGGGACTGAAAGACGAAGGTGTTGTACTTAAGAAATTTAACACCAAAGAGGAAGCTGCTCCGTCACTCTTTATCGACAGTGACAAAAAAGGGGAATGGTATTTCTATAATAAGAATTCACGTGACAAAGGTCTTGCTGATTTCGAATCCAGGTGGGGTCGCCGGCAAAATACTGATAACTGGCGGCGCATGGCCACGCAAAATGCCGGCATCAGGCCAAAAGCAGGACATCGACCTACGGTAGTGAATCAAGCTGCCACTTCAGATCAGTCGCAGGAAATTACATACGATCTTCTTTTTGAAAGGCTTCCGCTGACGCCGGAAAAAATTGAACTCTCAAATGACTCCATTCAAAACGCATTGTTTGAGACTGGTCTTATATACATTAAAGAACTGGAAGATTGTGCAGGCGGCACTGAAACACTTGAAAAGTTGAGAGAACGTTTTCCTCAATTCAAAAAAATGTCTGAATTGCTCTTTAACCTTTATTACTGTTACAATAAAAATGGGGAAACGACGAAGGCTGGTGAAATAAAAAAATTGATGAGTGAAAAATATCCCGGTCAACTCTTTACCACAATCATTACCACCGGGAAAAACCCGATAACAAAAGGCCCTCAGCCAGAAGCGACAAAGACATATGAAAAGATCTATGATCTTTTTATTGAAGGAAATTTTGCTGAAGCCCTGGCGATGAAAAAAAGTGCGGACAGTACGCACGGCAGTAATTACTGGACACCTCAATTACTGTATATCGAAGCGGTATATCACATCAAACAAAGGGATGATAGCACGGCAGCTGTTGTTCTGAATAATATCCTGCGAACGTTTAGCAGTACACCATTGGCAGCCAGGGCTGAAACCATGCTGAATGTATTAAAACGCCGCAAAGAAATAGAAGATGAGCTACGGAATATGGTGATCGTAATGCCGGCAGAAGATAGTGTGGCAAGACAACCGATAAAAATTATTCCGCGAACAGTAACCCAATTACCCACAAAAGATACGGTTGTTATCAAGCCGGTGCAGCAACCATTAGTGGTCAATAAACCCGCTGTTGATAGTGTCAGCAAACAATTCTTCAAGCAGACTTCCGACCCAACAGCTTATAGTTTTGAAGCCAATGCCCCGCATTATGTGATCATTATTTTAAACAAAATCGACCCCATATTTGTCAACGAAACAAAGAATGCTTTTGCACGGCACAACCGGGACAACTACTATAACAAACAAATGCAGGCTGAATTGATCGATATCGATGCCGACAATCGCCTGTTGCTGATCAGTCCTTTTCAAAATGCCGTTGAAGCTATCACTTATGTAGATCAAACCAAACCAAGAACTGCTACAGAAATTATTCCGTGGTTAAAGGGTGGTAAGTACAGTTTTTCGATTATTACGGAACGGAACCTCGAAATTCTAAAAAGCAGTAAGGACCTGGAGAAATACAAACAGTTTTTGGATAAAAATCTTCCGGGAAAATTTTAAGTATTTGCGTAAAAAGATCATTGCTTTTTACTACTACCAGTAATCATCTTTTAACTAATTTCGGTTTGCTTTTTGCTAACCTATTTATTTATCGTCCCGTTGAATTTAGGCAAGCCACAGCAATAAAAAAATATTCAAATGACAAAATCAGTTCGCATTTTCTGGCGCATTTTTCTTTTTGGCTTATTGGCATTTGCTTTACTGATCGCATTGGCCAATTTTGGCGTGTTTGGAAATATGCCTTCCCTGCAAGAATTAGAAAATCCATCCATACAGCAAGCTTCTGAAGTAATTGCCAATGACGGTACCCTGATGGGCAAATATTATACAGAGCGGGGCAACCGCAGCAATGTAAAATTCCGCGATATTTCTGGCAATGTCACCAATGCGCTGATCGCTACCGAAGACGAACGTTTTTACAATCATGCGGGTATTGACTTCAAATCTACCCTGCGTGCCGTATTTACTTTAGGCGGCCAGGGCGGTGGCAGTACTATTACCCAACAATTGGCCAAGGCATTGCTGGAGCAGGGAAGTAAAAACAGGGCATGGCGGGTAATTGAAAAATTAAAAGAATGGATCATTGCAGTAAAGCTAGAAAGAAATTTTACCAAAGAAGAGATTCTGACCTTGTACCTGAATGCGGTTCCGTTTGGTAATAATATCTATGGCATTCGTAATGCCTCCCGCACTTTTTTTCAAAAAGAACCGGATCGCCTGAAAGTAGAGGAAGCTGCATTGCTGGTGGGTATGTTAAAAGGAAATACAATTTATAACCCCGTACGAAACCCGAAGGCAGCATTGGATCGTCGCAACGTGGTAATTGGTCAAATGGAAGTGAATGGAAAGATAGCTGCGGCTGAAGCGGCAAAATTAAAAGCATTGCCGATCGATATAACACGTTATAAAAAACTGGATGAGAATACCGGTTATGCTCCTTATTTCCGCGAAGTATTGAAAGATGAAGTGAGGGCCGCATTAAAAGGATTGGAAAAACCCAATGGAGAACCGTACGATATTTATAAAGACGGGTTGAGAATTTATACGACCATCAATCCGCGTATGCAGGAATATGCAGAAGAGGCGACTGCCTCCCAAATGCCTGTTCTTCAAAAAGCATTGAATGCACAGCGGATGATAAAGACCGGGTCCGTATGGAAGGGCCATGAGAATGTGTTGCAGGCTGAAATGAAAAAAAGTGATCGCTGGCGATATTTAGCGGATGAAGGCTTTACCGACAAAGAAATAAAAGCAACTTTCTACAAAAAAGTGCCGATGAAAGTTTTTGCCTGGAATAGCCATCGTGAAAAAGATACGGTGATGACGCCCTATGATTCCATCAAATACCACCGGCAAATGGTACAAGCGGCTTTTATGGTGATGGACCCGTTGACCGGCGAAGTAAGAGCCTGGGTTGGCGGCATCAATTTCAAAACTTATAAATACGATCATGCTAACCTGAAGACAAAACGCCAGGTTGGCTCTACCATCAAACCGCTGCTGTATGCGCAGGCCATGGAAGAAAGAGGTTTTACTCCTGAAACAGAGGTGATAGACCAGCAACAAAGTTTCGGTAAGAATCAGTTAGTACCTGCTACTACCAAAACCTGTAGTGGAAGAACCATGACAATGGCTTCAGCATTGGCCTGGTCAAAAAACTGTGCAACGGCCTATATCATGAAGCAGGTTGGTGCTAAACAGTTTGCCGATTTCCTGGGACGTATCAATATCCCGACTAAAGTGGAAGCCTTTCCATCTATCGCCCTTGGAGCCTGTGATCTTTCACTATTTGAAATGTTATGGGGCTATTCCATTTTTGCCGGTCGCGGGTTTTCAACCAAACCATTTTTTATCAGCCGCATTGAAGATAGAAATGGGAATGTCATCAAACGTTTTGATTACAGTGTAAACCGTAAAGAAGCAATCAGCGAGATCACTGCTTACCGCATGGCAAGAATGATGCAGGGCACTGTTGATGTGGGAACTGCTGCAGGCCTGAGAAACAGGTTAGGCGCTGCAGAAATGGCCGGCAAAACAGGTACCACCAATGACAATGCAGATGCCTGGTATATGGGCTATACTCCTCAACTGTTAGGTGGCGTTTGGGTGGGTTGTGATGATCGTTTTATCAGGAACGAAAGTGCAGGTGGCTTTGGCGGTGCAGCGGCCAGGCCAATTTGGGAAGCATTTTTTAAAAAAATATATGCAGATAAATCGCTGGGAATAGAGAGAGACGCACATTTTGTACAGCCTGCTGATTATGACAATCAAATCAACAGCGCCGATATCATGCCCGTGGATACTGCCCCCAATCCGGAAGCAGAGGGTGCTGACCAGGGAGTGGGTACAGCCGATGATTACAATTATATTGGCCCCGAATCAAAACCAGTGGTTGAAGATGATGCACCCAAACCGACAAAAAAAGATTCATTAGGCAACCAAAATCCTGGCGATAAAAAAAAGAGTGAAAGCAAGCCTATCGGTTCACCCACCGATGAGCCTAAAAAAAAGAAAGGATTCTTGAAAAAAATATTCGGTAAAAAAGAAGAACAATAAAAAGGACATAAAAAAAACCGGCTCTGATGAGGCGGTTTTTTTTATTGGGTCATTGTAATCTTTATTCTTTTATCCAATATTTCAACAAGTTATTTACTTCGCTTCCTCCCTCCAGATAACCCGGCGGCAAAATATCATCCATGCCATGAAAAGTGACAACCCTGGTGCCGGATGGCTTTCTGGATAACTGCCGATAGAGGTATCGGCTATATTGGTTATATAACTCTATGGAATAATTGACGTTCTCATCGATCTTATGGGTATGAATAAGATTTTCATAAAATGAATTGTAAAAGTAAAAGTGATCATAGTGAGAAAAATCCAGCTCCATGAAATTGCCTTTGACAAAAGACACATTGGTCATACCCAAAAAAAGCCGGGCTTTCTCAGCATAAGCCACCAGGTCTTCCCGCTGCTCAATGCCGTAATAAAATGCATTGGGTTTGTAGTAGGCGGCAGCGAGGCAAAATTTGCCAATGCCGCTGCCAATATCCAATATCTTCACACCAGCTTCCGCTGCCAGGAAATCAGCCGCCTTCTGTGCTATCCGCAACGGTGTCCAATGATTGCGGGCCAATTCATGAACGGAAGCAGGGAATAAAGCATGAAACTGGTTGTCGGAACTAAACCATTTATCTAAATCCTGTTTCACGTCATCGGTCATTTTATCTTCTAATTAAATGCAAACTTAATCTTCCCTTCTTTCTAAAAGTATTTTACAGGCTAAACAAATTTTTGATTTTTGATGACTTTCTTTATTTTCAGTTTCTTTGTTTACGAAACCAACCAACCCTTTATAAAAACTGAGAAGCTTATGAGGGACTCTAACCAGCAAACATCTTTAATATGAGAGACATTATTATTCCGGTAGACTTTTCCGAAACTTCTTTAAATGCGGTTCGCTACGCTACTAAAATGCTAAGCGGAAAAGCAAATGCCCGTGTCATCCTCTATAATATGTTCAAAGACGAGGAAGAAGCTACGACAGCGACACAATATCTTGAAAGTCTTAAAGCAGAAATGGAAGAAAGTGGTGTAAGCAATATTGAGATCATAAAAGAGCTTGGCTCTGACCTGATTGATAACCTTAGCCGGTTGGCCTACCAGAAAACCGCTGAAATGATTGTGATGGGCATCACTGAAAAAGATGAGTGGAGGCAATTCTTCATGGGCAGCAATACGGTGAAAATGGCGGAAGAAGGAATATGCCCGGTGATGATCATTCCACCGGCTGCCAAGTTTAATGGCATTAACAATGTAAGCCTGGCTTCTGATTTTAAGGATGTAGATGCAACACCTGTTTTAGCAATTAAAACGGTGCTGGGAATATTTAATGCCAACCTGCATATTGTGAATGTAGACAACGAGCATTATGTAGCGCTGACTGAAGAATACCTCACCGAAAGAGCCAAAATGCAGCAGATGTTCGCTGAATTCAATCCTGAATTCTACTTTATCGGTATGAATGATTTTTATGAGGCGGTGGATCAATTTTCAAGGGATAAAAATATCGACCTGCTGATCGTTGTTCCCAAGAATCATACATTTATGAACAGCCTGTTTAGCAGCAGTCATACTAAAAAACTTGCTTTTAATAGTTCAGTTCCTTTGCTGGCCGTGCATCAATAATCACTAAAAGTTGATATTCCGGGTTTGATGTTTGAGGGTTTAAACTTCAAACATCAAACCTCAAACAATCATCACCCCATTTGCCCTCGGGCCGTTATTCCTTACCTTTACAGTACGATTGCAGGTTTTATGCGCCGAAACACTGATATCCGCATGAACAGATTTGCCGGTTTCATCCCGGCCAATTTTTATATCCCCGATTGATATATCTGCGTAAGCACTCTTTAGAAGCACAAGCTTCTTACATAAATTTTTGGGTTAAAAAGATTGACTGTATGGCAAAAATGAAGAATAAGATTAATGTCACTTCTGAAATTGGCACTTTACGACGCTTATTGGTACACAGTCCTGATAGCGGCCTGGGAAAAGTAGTTCCGTCAAAAGCCCAGGACTGGCTATTTGAAGATATTGTCCATCTCGAAACTATCCGCCGTAAAGAATATGACTATTATACCAAACTATTACTTTACTTTCTTGATCCCGAAAAGATCAGGGGTCGATTAAAACATATTGATGACAATGAAAATGAGTTTAGTTTTTATAAACCGGATCACAACCATTTTTTTAAGTCCGATAAAGTAGTAGAACTGCAATGGTTGTTGGGTGAAATACTGGAAGACCATGAAATCAAACTGAAGCTGGTTGCTTCCGTGTGTGCCATCGAAAATTGCTCATACGAGCTACAGGACCAGCTGGCACAGTTAGACGGAAAAGAATTAGCGAAAGTCTTTATCAGCGGCACCTCCAACGATAAGGAAATGCTCTTCCCTCCTATTCCCAACCTGATCTTTACCCGTGATATTGGTATCGTTATCAATGATCATATTCTGCTAAACAAGCCGGCAAAAAAAGCAAGAACCCGTGAAGCATTGCTCGTAAAATATATTTTCTATTCGCATCCACTCTTTGCCGACTATCGTAACAACATTATTGAACTGCCCAATACTTCTTATCATTTTTTATTACCCCGCGATGGAGATGATAAAAAGGTGACGCTGGAAGGTGGTGACATAATGGTTGTCACCAAAGATCACCTGCTGGTGGGCATCAGTGAAAGAACAACGATGGAAGCGGCACATCAGTGTATTAAAATTCTGTTTGAAAAAAATATCGTCAAGAAAATCACGATTGTAAAAATCCCCAAGAAAAGGGATTACATGCATATTGATACGGTGTTCACCCAGGTAAAACGAAACGTTTGGGTATTACTTGGCGCTTTTTCCCGCAAAGCTATTAAGATGGAAGATGCCGACCCGGTACAGAGAGTTTTGGAGGGAAGCAAAAAAGAAGATAAAATAAGTATCATCCAGTTCCGGAAAAAAGATCCTTCAACACCGGAATATTTTGACAACCTGGAAGAACTATTGATCGATATAAGTAAGAACGACCTTGGCTGTGATGAAAAAGTAAAGTTCATTTACTCGGGCAATAACGAATTTCCTTTTGATGCAAGAGAGCAGTGGACCGATTCCTGCAATCTGCTGGCATTAAAGGAAGGTGTTGTGTTAGGCTACGACAGGAACGACAAAACAATGGAAGCCTTTAAGCAAGCAGGATTCGGCATTATCCATGCACACGAACTCGTCAATAAACTGGAAAATGGCGAGATAGAAGTCAAAGAAATTGAAAATACGCTGATCACTATGCCGTCCGCAGAATTGTCGAGAGCAAGAGGAGGTTTTCATTGTATGAGTATGCCGCTTTTGAGAGATGATGTCTGAGGACAGAAGCCTGAAGCCCGATGTCTGGAGCCAGAAATAAACTCCAGCCTTGGGCTCTGACTCCCGACCTCTGACATCCCGATTCTTACTTCCAACTTCAATCTTTTTTATGCAAACGACATCCCACTTACTAATGATACAACCGGTGAATTTTGGCTACAATGCCGAAACAGCCGTTAACAATGCATTCCAGGTAAAAAGCAATGAAGCGGATATACAACAAAAAGCATTGACTGAATTCGGCGATTTTGTCAATGTTTTACGAACAAATGGAGTTGAAGTAACAGTTGTGGAAGACACTCTCCTCCCCCATACTCCGGATTCTATCTTCCCGAACAACTGGGTTTCGTTTCATCACGATGGAACATTGTTGCTTTACCCGATGTATGCAGTCAACAGGCGGGCTGAAAGGAAAGAACATGTACTGGACACCATCACCAAAAAATTTTCCATTGCTAAGAAAATTGATCTTAGCAATTACGAAAACGAAAATATCTTTTTGGAAGGAACAGGAAGCATGGTGCTGGACAGGGACAATCATATCGCCTATGCCTGCCTTTCTCCGCGAACCAACGAAAAAGTGCTCGCTGACTTTTGCACAAAAATGGGATACAGACCGGTAGTGTTTAATGCAACCGACGGCAATGGACAGGCTATTTATCATACCAATGTGTTGATGTGCGTAGCGGATAGATACGTGGTGATCTGCCTCGAAAGTATTTCCGATCCTGAACAGCAAAGAATGGTAGCAGATACAATTATTAACAGCCATAAGAAAATCATTGCTATTACCCTTCACCAGGTCAATCATTTTGCCGGTAATATGTTGCAGGTAGAAAATGACAAGGGTGAAAAGCTGCTTGTCATGTCGACACAAGCCTATGATGCGTTGACAAACGATCAAATAGAAGAACTTAGCAGGTACAACAGGATCATTCACTCACCGCTTACTACCATAGAAACAAATGGTGGTGGTAGTGCCCGCTGCATGATGGCCGAAGTTCATTTGCCACTCTTGTAAACACATGCAACGAAAATCAAACCGGCGCTGTCAGCGAAAAAAAAGCTATGCGGCAGTCCTTACTTCCTATTTTCACCCTTTTGTTTTTAAGCCTTTCGTGCACAAAAAACAATGACGATTTCGTAACCGGAAGAGTTGAAGTAAAAGGCGGATGCTTCGCCGATTCGTGGCTGGTATCGATTGATAACCCGGACCCGGATAAATATTCGTTCTTACGGGCTACTGTCCTAAGCGGTACAGCCTTTAATTGCAGCAATGCGGTTTTTATCAATTTGCCATCATCTCTTGGGACAACAGGTACAAGGATCCGGTTTAAGTATATCAGCACGGAGGTTTCCTGTCTTTCCAGTTCCGAAGCTCCCAATCATATAATGGTAAAAAACCTGGCCCGTCGTTGATAAAAAGCGAATCAGTATTTTCGACTTATGAAATGAGCCGTGATAATGTCTATCACCCGCTGTAAGTTCTTTTGGCGAACCTGTCTGCCGGCAGGTAAGATTCCATAACTTGTCCCGAAATGCTTCGGGATGGCCAAAAAACAATAAAAATGAACATATGAAAACTATAGTTTATAGCATTTTTATTTTGATCGCATTCACCAGCCAAGCCCAGGACAGCTATAGGGATTCGTTGCAAAAGTATTTGACTGATTATGTAAAGAAACATGAAGTGGTGACGGGTGAAGACAAGCAGTTTTTAAGCTTCTACCCTATTACTGAAAAATATAAAGTAACAGCCTTGTTTGAAAAAAAGCCTGACAGCAAATGGTTTTCGATGGAAACATCGGGTATCATTAAAAAAACGTTCCGGGTATACGGTGTTGCACATTTTACTATTAATGATACCGCTGTGAGTCTGAACATTTACCAGTCGCAAAACCTGATGAATACCGACGAATATAAAGATCACCTGTTTCTTCCCTTTACCGACCTTACCAGTGGGGAAGAAACCTATGCGGCCGGACGTTATATTGATATGAGCACTTCAGATATTATTTATAACAAAGTGATAATCGATTTCAACAAAGCTTACAATCCTTACTGTGCTTATATCAGCGGGAAGTACAATTGCCCCATTCCGCCCAAAGAAAACCAACTGCCTGTTATGATTGCAGCGGGTGAAAAAGTATTTGCAAAAAACCATTAGCATTCAGGCAAAAGTTTTCTTCAACCCTTCGTCAAATGAAATTGGGTCAAAGCCTAGCTGTGTTTTGGCCTTATCTATGATGAATCCTGTTTTGGGGGGCCGCCTGGCAGGTTGAGTGAAGTGAGTCGCCGTTACCCTGGTGATTAAATTTTTATCCAACCCAAGATGATCGGCTGCCCTGCAGGCCATTTGGTAAGGCGTCATAATATCTTTCCCTGACAAATGGAAAATACCTGTCGCTTTTTTTTGAATGATCTGCACAATTCCCCTGGCAAGGTCTTCTACATAAGTTGGCGTCCTTATTTGATCATCCACCACATTATATGTCTCGCCTTTTTCAAGTTTCTCTTTTACTATCGTTAAAATATTGGAACGGTTGAATGCAGGCTTTCCATACACCAGCACCGTTCTTACAATTGCCCAGTCAAACTCATATTCTCTTACTGCTTCCTCGCCTTCCTGTTTCGTTTTTCCATAATAATTGACAGGCGCGGGACTATCTTCTTCTGTATACATTCCCTTCTCGCCGTTAAAAACAAAATCGGTTGAAATAAAAACGAAAAAGCTCTTCCATTCAGCCGCATTCATCAGCACATTCACCGTTCCTTCCACATTTACCAGGTAGGCCTGCCACTGTTGCAATTCACATTCATCGGGTTTACTCATGGCGCCTGCATGTACCACTATCTCCGGGTGAAAGTTTTCAAACACATCATGTACCCTGTAGGGGTCTGTGAAATCCATTTGAACGTAGGTAAAATTATCCTTGTCCGTAAATGGCAGGCGGCACTCGCCTTTGCCGCTGGCAATTACATTAAATCCCGCCTCCAGTAGCTGTTGCACCAAGTAATATCCTAAAAATCCGTTTGCGCCGGTTATCAATATATTCATAGCTCAAAAATAAAAGAGGATGCCCAAACAATTGGACGAATCAAGGATCACAACGGGCACAAAAAGACACGAACCTGCCTGCGGTAGCTAATCGTTACCTAAATTTTTTTTAATACTTCATAAAGAGCTACGGCTTGCAAAAGCGACTCATATAGAATATAGATTACATTTTTGTTCAAAAAATCAATTCCCTGATCCTTTTATGGTCATTTTGAAATTAAATAATCAGAAACCCGACTAACACCTATTCGTATAGTTTTTTAAGGAATATGTTGCACCCACACACAATGCGAACAAAACCTTACTTTTGGTGCGTTTTTTAAGGACCATTTTGAATGGGACTGGTATTAAAAACAAGATTTATTTATAAAACAGCTATTTACAAAATCTAATGTCAAAAAAAGTCACAAAGATTGGGGTTCTAACATCAGGAGGCGATTCACCGGGCATGAATGCGGCAATCCGGGCGGTAGTACGTACAGGTATTCATCACGGTCTTGAAGTTTACGGTATTATGCGCGGATACCAGGGCATGCTCGAAGACGATATCTTTAGAATGGAGTCAAGATCAGTAGCCAATATAATTCAGCGTGGCGGTACTATATTAAAAACAGCACGTTGTAAAGAATTTATGGAATATGAGGGCCGTAAAAAAGCATATGCCAACCTTAGCAAACGGGGCATTGACGGCCTTGTGATCATTGGTGGTGATGGTAGCTTTCGCGGCGCACAAATTTTCAGCAATGAGTTTGATATTCCCTGTATAGGTCTTCCCGGTACAATTGATAAAGACATGGCCGGCACCGATGTTACTATCGGTTTTGACACAGCCGTCAATACAGCCATCAGCGCCATCGATAAGATCCGGGATACCATGGATGCACACGACCGTCTTTTTATAGTAGAAGTGATGGGGCGTGATGCTGGTTATATCGCCCTGCATAGCGGTATTGCTACCGGCGCTGAAAATATCCTGATTCCGGAAACAAAAACAGATATTGAAACAATCATTGCCGGGCTTACTGAAAAAGAGAAGAGAAAGAAACTGGTAAACCTGATCGTGGTTGCCGAAGGCTATGACGAAGCGGGTGGCGCCAGCGGCCTTGCCGAAATCATTAAAAAAAGACTGCCGACTGCTGACGTACGTATTTGTGTACTCGGTCACATTCAGCGTGGCGGATCACCTACCTGCGACGACAGACTAATCGCAAGTCACATGGGCTATTATGCGGTGGAGAGTTTGCTGGTTGGCCGCCGGAATGTAATGGTAGGTGTAATTAACAATAAAATACATTACACACCACTTGATAAAGCAGTAAAAGAAAAACAAAAGATAGGGCAGGAATGGATGAAGATCGTTAAGATTCTTGCATCTTAAGAGAAGAAAACGTAACCCAGGAATCACTCTAATAACTAACTACACAACATGACTAAAAAAGCTCAAAAATATTTCCATAAAGAAATGGATAAGGATGCCGGCATTTTGCATACTTATCATAAAACCAAAATCGTTGCAACGGTTGGACCTGCCTGTGATACCTATGAAAAATTATTGGAACTCGTAAAAGTAGGCGTCAATGTATTCCGGCTCAACTTTTCTCACGGCACTCATGAGAACAAGGCGATGATTATCGATCATATTCGTAAAATCAACAAAAACGAACCGTATAACATCGCTATTTTGGGAGACCTGCAGGGCCCTAAACTTCGGGTGGGCGATATTGAAAACGGGGCATTGAAAATAGAACCCGGTGATATCCTCACTTTTACATCCAAGGAAAAAGTGGTGGGCACTAAAGAAAAAATTTATATTTCTTATCCCAACCTGCACAATGATGTGAAAGTGGGAGAAAAAATAATGATCGATGATGGTAAACTGGAAGTAGTAGTGGTTGAGGTTACAGCATCCGGTGATGTAAAAGTGAGAGTGACCTACGGCGGCATGTTACTTCCCAAAAAAGGCGTGAATCTTCCGGATACAGCTATTTCGCTGCCGGCTATGACGGAAAAAGACATGGAAGACTTTGAGTTCATCGTTGAAAATGAACTGGATTGGATAGCCTTGTCTTTTGTTCGTAAAGCAGAAGATATCATTAATCTGAAAAAGTTGGTAACGGACAAGAAAAGCTCCATCAAGGTGATGGCGAAAATTGAAATGCCATCGGCTCTTACAGACCTACGCAATATTATACTTGAATCGGATGGTGTGATGGTGGCACGTGGCGACCTGGGAGTAGAGTTGCCCGTTGAAAAAGTCCCCATGGCACAACGGGATATCATCCGCAAATGTATTCACCGCGGCAAACCTGTGATCGTTGCTACGCAAATGATGGAAAGTATGATCGACCGGGTGAAACCCAACCGTAGTGAAATCACCGACGTTGCCAATGCTGTACTGGAAGGAGCTGATGCCGTGATGTTAAGCGGAGAAACAGCAACAGGACAGCACCCGGCATTGGTGGTAGAAACCATGCGTAAGATCATCATGGAGGTTGAGCGAACGGAGTATCGTTATGACCGTGAACAGGATTTAAAGCCTATTGCCCACTCCCCTTCATTCCTGAGCGATGCTATTTGTTACAATGCCTGTAAGATCGCCAGCGATATTTCAGCCAACGCCCTGATCGGAATGACGCAAAGTGGTTATACCGGCTGGATGTTGAGTAGCTATCGTCCAAAATCTCCTTTATATATATTCACCAAAAAGCGTACGCTGGTGAATCAATTAAGTTTGAGCTGGGGTGTTAGGGCATTCTACTACGACGAGGAAGAAAGTCTGGATGATATCTTTCATGATCAAATAGTTATTTTAAAAGAACGTGGTTTTTTAAAAACAGGTGATATCATTGTAAGTACAGGTAGTACTCCGGTTCACCTGCACTTGCCTACAAACGTGTTAAAGATCACCAAAGTAGAAGATTAAGATTTTATAGTTAACGGATGACAGTCGACCGGTTATTGGGAAAATCAATTTTCTCCTTACTTGTCAACTGTCATCTTTTATTATAATTACCTCCAAAGCACCAGTATAATGGCTGCTAGTATATGACCCGCAAGGTGATAGCCGCAATCAATAAAGTATAATGCGGTAGGCCGGCTTTCATAGATAAATGAAATAGCAACTGAAGTAGTTGCAAAACAAATTCCTGTTATCAACCCCAGCTTAAGCCCTGAAGGAAGAAGGTGCAAATCGATTCGGTTGATCAGCAACGCAAGACCAACACTGGTGAGCAGGATAAGAACAAATGTTCCAATCATCATTTGGGCCATTCCCTTTCCTTTTTCCGGATCATTCATCTCAATCCCTACCAGTGAAGCCCATTTGGCGCCAAATAGGGCTTTGGAATACCAGATTGCCCCTAACATAAAATAAGTAATAGTGGCAACTAATACTGCCAGCCAGTTAATGTTGGACAAAATCGCTGTGTTCATAATAGTTGGTTTTAGTAGTAGAAAAATACCTCTATTTTTTGCATAAAAAAAGAGGGACTATCAGTCCCTCCTTTTTCATTTCTTTTTAGGAAAGCTTACAGTTTTCTCACCTTAATATTTCTGTACCACACATTATTACCGTGATCCTGCAAAGCGATCTTTCCCTTTTTATAGGTGCCAAAATCGGACAGGCTCTTGAATTTACTACCGGCAACCATTTTTTTCCAGTTATCATCCCACATAGTAGTTGAAACTATGTTTTCCCCGTTGAGATATAAATCCAGCTTGCCATTTACACATTTGATTTCAGCCGTGTTCCATTCCAAAGCTGGCTTCACTGTTTCTTTTGAACTGGAAATAAGGTCATACAGATCACCCGCTCTGTGTTTAATAATTTTGGCATCGGGGTGGCCATTATTATCCAATACCTGCATTTCAGGACCAGTGTACCAGGGCCATTTATATTTCGCCGCATCTTCATGCACATAAAAAATAACACCGCTATTTCCATTTGTGTCGATCTTCCAGTCATACTTGAAATGAAAATTATCAAACTCCTGCTCAGTGACGATATCTCCACCTGCATCTTTTATTGCTGCATTCAAATGAAGCGTTCCATCCTCCACACCCCATGCAGCACCAACCGGGCTGTTTCCATACTTATGCCAACCGTTTGTAGTTGTTCCGTCAAACAGCAATTCCCAGCCTTCTTTTTTTTCTTGTTGCGTAAGTGTATTGGGCGACATAGCAGAAGCTTGGGAAGTCTTTTTGGAGGAAGCATTATTACAGGCAAACAGCAGCGCTGACGAGCTAATAATCAGAATGTGTTTTAACATGAAGGGGTATTAATTTTTTAATAAAAGAATGTATTTAACCATCTGTTCAGCATCTGCCTGGGACAGGGTGGGATGTGCCGTCATGGGTACCTGACCCCAAACTCCTACACCTCCTTTGATAATTTTTTCAGCCAATTTGGGAACGATGTCGGAACCTTCACTTGCATATTTATTAGCTACTTCCCTGTAAGCAGGACCTGTTAACTTTTCATCCACTTTATGACAGGTTAAACAATCGCTTTTTGCGATCAATGCTAAGCCAGCCTGGTAATCGGGATGTTCAGAAATGGGAGTCTCAGCCGGCGCTGCTTTTTCTTCTTTTGATTCAGTAGCAGTATCCTTTTTCTCTGTGTTGCCACCGCCGCAGGATGCGAGGGTTGCAAGTGTTATAACCGTAACAAATATTCTTTTCATGGTTTGTTTATTTTAGTGACACAAAAATATTAACTCAATCCTAATAATGAGCGATTAAATGCTTCATCAGCTTTTACACCGGCAAAATCATCAAATGCTTTTTCCGTAACCCGGATAATATGCTTTTGAATAAACTCAGCTCCTTCCCTTGCACCATCTTCGGGATGTTTCAAACAACATTCCCATTCCATCACGGCCCAACCTTTGTAATCATATTCGGTCAGTTTGCTGAAGATAGTCTTAAAATCAACCTGCCCATCACCCGGAGAACGATAACGTCCTGCCCGGTTCAGCCAACTTTGATAACCACCGAATGTTCCCTGCTTACCGGTTGAATTGAATTCTGCATCTTTTACATGAAAAGCTTTTATTCTTTCATGGTAAAAATCGATGTATTGAATATAGTCTAACTGCTGTAATACAAAATGCGAAGGATCGTAAAGCAGGCATGCACGGGCATGATTATTTACCTTTTCTAAAAACATTTCATATGTAACGCCATCAAATAAATCTTCCCCGGGATGGATCTCATAGCACACATCTACACCGCATTCGTCAAAATAATTGAGAATAGGCAACCACCTGTTAGCTAATTCTTTGAATCCTTCGTCGACCAATCCGGCGGGACGTTGCGGCCATGGATGAAATGTGTGCCACAATAACGACCCACTAAATGTTGCGTGAGCTTTCAATCCTAAATTTTGCGAGGCTTTTGCTCCATATTTCAATTGCTGGATGGCCCATTCTGTTCTGGCCTTGGGATTTTTCTTTACAGCATCCGGTGCAAAAGCATCAAACAGGTCGTCATAGGCAGGATGCACGGCTACCAGTTGTCCCTGCAAGTGTGTGGACAATTCAGATATTTCCAATCCACATTCGTTGATGATGCCTTTTATCTCATCAGCGTAGGTTTTGCTTTCAGCTGCCTTTTGTATATCGATGCATCGTGGATCCCAGGTGGGGATCTGAACAGCTTTGAATCCTAAACCCTCTGCCCATAAGCAAATGGATCTAAGATTATTGAATGGCTGCTTATCGTCGAGAAACTGTGCCAGGAAAATTCCGGGTCCTTGAATTGTAGTCATTGTTATATCTAATTGTTGTTTTTTTGACGATTATTTGTTACCAGTTACCGGTAACTGGTAACCGGAAACATATTATTAACTTAATTCGATCCACTTCCTCTCACTCTTCCCGCTTTCAATCACCTTTTCCACAAAAGCCATTCCTCTTACACCTTCATCGACACCGGGGAAATCAAGCCATTCAGGCTGCGGTTCGCCGCCACTCATTTTTGCTTTCACACATAATGCAAAATTTCTGTAATGATTGGCAAATGCTTCCAGGTAAGCCTCAGGGTGACCAGCAGGAACACGGCAGTTATGTTTTGCATAACTGGTTAAATAAGGAGTGCCTGTTCTGTACACTTCTGTTGGTTTATCCAGCCATTTTACCAATAATGTATTGGCATCTTCCTGTTGCCATTCCACACCGCCTTTTTCACCATACACTCTTATCTTCAAATTATTTTCTTCACCGGCGGCGATTTGTGTGGCAAATAAAACGCCGCTGGCCCCATTGTCAAATTTCAACAAAACATTTCCATCATCATCCAACTTTCTTCCTTCCACTACAATATTAATGTCAGCACAAAGTTTTGTTACGTTCAAACCACTAACGTATTCTGCCAGGTTAAATGCATGAGTGCCTATATCACCCATTGCACCGGCGATTCCGCTTTGAGCAGGATCTGTACGCCAGGCTGCCTGCTTGCGTGAGTGATGAGTTCCTCCCTGCTCTTCTAAAAAATCAGACAACCATCCTTGCGGATACTCCACATACACTTTACGAATTTTTCCAAACTTATCGCTTAATACCTGTTGTCTTGCTTCTTTAACCATTGGATAACCTGTATAGGTATGTGTGAGGCAAAAAAACAATTGACTTTTTTTCGCTATTTCTTGTAGAATTTTACCCTCTCTTAAATCAAATGCCAAGGGCTTGTCAAGCACTACATGAAATCCATTTTCTAATGCCAGTTTGGCTGGTTCAAAATGAACATGATTCGGAGTGACGATACTTACAAAATCCATTCGCTCATCTACAGGCAATGAGTTTTCAGCTCGTATCATTTCTTTATATGATCCGTAGATGCGCTGTGGCGGCAGGTTTAACAACTCACCAGCCTGTTTAGATTTTTCTGGATCGCTGCTAAAAGCACCGCATACCAATTCAATTTCGCCATCCATATTGGCTGCAATGCGGTGTACTCCGCCAATAAAAGCACCAGGGCCGCCCCCTACCATTCCCATTCGTAATTTTCTATGCAACATTTCAAACATTTGTTAGTGAAGAGAGAATTATTTTTTTCTCTCGTAAAATAAATATGGTTTTAAAAATAGTACATTTAGCTTTTACAACAATCTTAATTACAAATCTAACGACATGCAAGCTGTAAATAGAAATCAACTTTTCCTGGCTAGTTGTATTGCTTTAATTTTCACCTCACTCACTTTCGCTTTTCGTGCATCTTTAGAAGGAGTATGGGGCGCTGAATTTAATCTCACTAAAGAACAAGTCGGATGGATATTTAGTCCTGCCTTCTGGGGATTTACTCTGGCGATGGTAATTGGGGGACCTCTGTGTGATGTACTTGGTATGAAACGATTGTTAGTCTTCGCATTTATAGGTCATATTGCCGGAGCTATTATTTATATTATAGCTAAAGACGCCACCATGCTGTTTATTGGTACACTTTGTATTGGTATTGGTAATGGAATGGTAGAAGCAGCTTGCAATCCACTTGTTGTTTCGCTATATCCAAATAACAAAACCACTATGTTGAACCGCTTCCACGTTTGGTTCCCGGGAGGAAATGTAATTGGCGGATTGTTAGCTTTTGTTGTTCTTACACAACTGAATCTTGACTGGAGAATTCTTCTTGTGCCTCTATTTATAGCAGTTGCTATCTATGGTTTTTTGTTTTTCAAGTTAAAATTTCCTCAAACAGAAAGAGTGACAACAGGCGTAAGTACAAAGGAAATGTTCGCCGCTTGTTTGAACCCACTATTTCTCATCATGCTGGCTTGTATGTTTTTGACTGCCGCTACTGAATTGGGTACTACTACATGGATATTGGCTTTGCTTGAAGGGTCAGGTGTGTCCGGAATCCTGGTGTTGGTTTTCATTTTCGGAATTATGGCTTTAGGTAGATCATTTGCAGGCCCTGTTGTTCATCGTCTTAATCCGAATGGAATGCTGATCTTTTCAGCTTTATTCGCAGGAATTGGTTTATTGCTGTTAAGTCAGTCAAGCGGATATGCTGCATTTGGCGCTGCCGCCGTCTTTGCAATAGGAATTTGTTTTTTCTGGCCCACCATGCTCGGTTTTGTATCTGAATATGTACCCAAATCCGGCGCACTTGGCCTTTCACTAATGGGAGGCGCCGGCATGTTTTCTGTTTCTTTAATTTTACCTGTTATGGGAAAATGGCTTGATGAGGCGAAAGCAAAAGCTATTGCTGAGGGAATTGATCCATCCAGGGCAGAAGCAATAGCAGGATCGGAGACTTTCATGAAGGTGGCTATAATGCCGGCTATCCTGTTGGTTATTTTTACAATTATCTATTTCGTAAGAAAGAACAAACTTAAACCAGCGGTAGCCTGATCACAATAAAAAAATTCAGTATACATCTTCTTAATTTTTTTCAGATTACATGAAATCGACAACCCGTATCCAGCTCTCCCTGATGATGTTTATTGAATTTTTCATTTGGGGAAGCTGGTTTGTTACACTCGGAACATTTTTAAGTACTAACCTAAGTGCAACCGGGGGCCAGACGGCGAGTGTGTTTTCCACCCAATCATGGGGTGCCATCATTGCTCCTTTTATCATCGGCCTGATTGCAGACAGGTATATTAATGCTGAAAAAATATTGGGCTTTCTTCATATTGTTGGGGCCATCCTGATGTACCAGATGTATAATTCCGATAGCATCGCTGTATTCTATCCATACGTGTTGGCATATATGATTCTTTACATGCCAACTATAGCGCTGGTAAATTCAGTTTCATTTAATCAAATGAAAGACCCCGAGAAAGAATTTTCCAGCATCCGTGTATGGGGAACAATTGGCTGGATTGTGGCGGGTTTGTTGATCAGCTTTTTATTTCATTGGGATACCGAAGAAAACACCGCCAAAGGATTTTTAAAAAATACCTTTTTAATGGCTTCCGTTGCCTCTCTTATTTTGGGATTATTTAGCTTCACATTACCCAAAACACCACCTTCTAAAAAAAGTGGTGAAAAGGTGAGTATAAAAGAGATCATTGGGCTGGATGCATTAAAATTGCTGAAAGACAAAAATTTTGCTGTTTTCTTTATCTCATCCATTCTTATTTGTATCCCGCTTGCTTTTTATTATCAAAATACCCATGCCTTTCTATCAAACATAGGTGTAACAAATCCAACCGGTAAAATGACGATTGGACAGATCTCGGAAGTCTTGTTCCTGTTGCTATTACCTTTGTTCTTTAAAAAATACGGCTTCAAAAAAACCATATTGATCGGCATGCTGGCCTGGGCGCTTCGATATGTTTTATTTGCATTTGGCAATGCAGGCGATCTGAGTTTTATGTTGCTGATCGGTATCGCCCTGCACGGCATATGTTATGATTTCTTTTTTGTTTCAGGCTATATTTATACCAATTCGAAGGCCGGAGAAAAATACAAAAGTGCTGCACAAGGTCTTATTACATTAGCCACGTACGGTGTAGGAATGCTGATTGGGTTTGAAGTAGCCGGTATGATCACCGACTCATACAAGATTTCGGATAAAGAATTTGATTATAAAATGATCTGGCTTATCCCCGCTATCATTGCTGCGGTGGTATTTTTATTATTCTCCGTTTTATTCAAGGATGAAAAAAAGACAAATATTACAGTCTAATTCAGGCGATACCATAATTCATTTGTAACTTGTAAGGCTCAAAAAAATGACAAACAAAACAACATCCCGACGTAAATTATTAAAACAACTGGCAGCCGGAACTTTAGCGACAGCGATCATTCCTCCATTCCAGGCATGTGCCACTGATACTATGGACGAACAAAAATTAAAAGGCAACATTAATCATTCGGTTTGCCAATGGACCTATGGCTTTATGCCACTTGATGAACTTTGTGCAGAAGCAAAAAAAATGGGGCTAAAGGCCATTGACCTGATTGGCCCGAAAGATTGGCCAACGCTTCAAAAGCACGGGCTTGAATGCTCCATGTGTTATATTGGCGGAAAAGTTAGCCTCAATGAAGGGTGGAACAATCCAAAATTTCATGATCAGTTGGTAAAAGATTACCTGGAAGCAATTCCCCTTGTGGCAAAAGCAGGATACAAAAACCTGATCTGTTTTAGCGGCAATCGCAATGGCATGGACGACACTACCGGTCTGAAGAATTGCGTGGAAGGATTAAAAAAAATCTTACCCCTGGCAGAGCAACACAATGTGATTATTCAAATGGAATTGCTAAATAGCAAAGTGGATCATAAAGATTATATGTGTGATAAAACGCCGTGGGGAGTTGAACTCTGCAAGCAATTGGGTTCACCCAACTTCAAACTATTATATGACATCTACCACATGCAAATTGACGAAGGCGATGTGATAAGAACCATCCGGGATAATCATCAATATATCGGGCATTATCATACTGCAGGTGTTCCCGGCCGGCATGAGATCAATGAAACCCAGGAATTGTTTTATCCCGCTATCATGAAAGCAATCCTTGACACCGGACATAAAGGATATGTAGCCCAGGAATTCATTCCTACTGGTAAAACAACAGAAGATAAACTGGCAGCATTGAAATATGCGGTTAAAGTGTGCGATGTATAGTAACCCACAACCCCCTGATCATTCGACAAGTCAGGAGGGACATGCAGAAACACAGCCCCTGCCTACCGTCAGGCAGGCTTGCTTTTCGAAATGGTTTAAATAAAATTGAGATTGCTGAAAACCGAAGTCATAGAAAAATATTATAGAGAACCTTCCCCTTCCGCCAGCGGGCGGAGCGAATTACGTAAACTTATTTCTTTAATCGACCAGGGGTGGGTTGCCGCTACTTCGACTCTTCGATAAGCTCAGAGCTCAGTAGCGAACAAAAAGCACAAGAGTGCGGACTTGCCTACCGGCAGGCAGGCGCAACCAAGCTGATAGCAGTACTAATGCTGGTAACAAAAAACAATAAATAATAAACTATATCCTCATATTATGGCAGATAATGTATATGATGCAATTGTGATCGGTTCAGGTATCAGTGGTGGCTGGGCTGCAAAAGAATTGACCCAAAAAGGACTGAAAGTGCTGATGCTGGAACGTGGTCGAAATATAGAACATGTAAAAGATTATGTGAATGCGAACAAAGAGATTTGGGAATTTCCTCATAGAGGCGGAAGGACACAAAAAATGATAGAAGATTATCCGGTGTTGAAACGTGACTATCCACTCAATGAAACCGTATTGGATTATTGGGTAAAAGACAGTGAAAGTCCCTATACAGAAATTAAACGATTCGATTGGTTTCGCGGCTATCATGTAGGAGGCCGATCACTGATGTGGGGTCGTCAAAGTTATCGCTGGAGTGAACAGGATTTTGAAGAGAATGCTAAGGATGGTTATGGTGTAGACTGGCCTATCCGCTATAAAGATCTGGCGCCCTGGTATAGCTATGCAGAAAAATTTGCGGGTATCAGCGGTTCCAAAGAAGGTCTTGCGGTTTTACCCGATGGAGAGTTTTTGCCGCCGATGGATATGAATGTTGTAGAAAAAGATGTAGCAGCAAGAATAAAACAACATTATAAAGGTACCCGGCATATGTTTATTGGGCGGACAGCCAATATCACCGAACCGAAACCTGAACAGGGAAGAGTAAATTGTCAATACCGGAACCGGTGCTGGAGAGGCTGTCCATTCGGAGCTTACTTTAGTACTCAATCTTCTACATTGCCGGCAGCAATGGCAACCGGCAATCTTACCCTGCGCCCTTTTGCTATTGTTACTAAAATTTTATATGATAAGGATAGCAAAAAAGCGACCGGCGTTGAAATACTGGATGCAGAAACAAATAAAACCTATGAGTACAAAGCGAAGATCGTTTTTGTAAATGCTTCGGCGCTCAACTCTGCCTGGATATTGATGAACTCTGCTACTGATATCTGGCCCGATGGATTAGGAAGCAGTTCCGGCGAATTAGGTCATAATGTGATGGATCACCACTTAGGTGTAGGCGCTTCTGGCGTAGTGGAAGGATATGAAGACAAATACATATTTGGCCGCAGGCCAAATGGCATATACATACCACGCTATAGAAATATTGGAACTGATAAACGGGATTACTTGCGGGGCTTCGGTTACCAGGGTAGTGCAAGTCGCCAGGGATGGGGCCGGGAAATAGCTGAATTGAATATCGGCGGAGCATTTAAAGACGCCATCAGTGAGCCGGGCAGCTGGACGATGGGAATGGGGGGCTTTGGCGAAATGATACCGATTCATGAAAACAAGATCACGTTGGACAAAACCAAAAAGGATAAATGGGGATTGAATATACTCGCCATCGATGTGGAACTGAGAGAAAATGAAAAGAAGATGCGGATCGATATGCAAAATGATGCTAAAGAAATGCTGGAAGCTGCCGGAGTAAAAAATGTACATAGTTGGGATGGCGATGGTACTCCGGGCCGTGGCATTCATGAAATGGGAACTGCCAGGATGGGTCGTGATCCTAAAACATCTGTGCTCAATGCTAATAACCAGGTATGGGATGCAAAGAATGTGTTTGTAACAGACGGAGCTTGTATGACATCAGCTTCTTCCGTCAACCCTTCCCTGACTTATATGGCATTGACAGCACGGGCCGCAGATTTCGCAGTCAATGAATTAAAAAAAGGAAACCTCTAACCAATGCCCGATACTACAAAAGTTAATATCAATAACAGGGCTGAACAGCAAAATACCTATGATGCCATCGTAGTCGGTTCAGGTATCAGTGGTGGCTGGGCAGCGAAAGAATTAACCCAAAAGGGTTTAAAAGTGCTGATGCTGGAGCGTGGCCGCAATGTGGAGCATGTAAAAGATTATGTAAATGCGAACAAAGAGATTTGGGAGTTTCCACACCGGGGCGAAAGAACGCAGCAGATGATAGAAGACTATCCAAACCTAAAAAGGGATTACCCTTTGAATGAGACAGTGCTTGATTTTTGGGTAAAAGATAAAGAATGTCCTTTCACGGAGACAAAACCGTTTACCTGGTTCAGGGGCTATCATGTCGGTGGTCGTTCGCTTACCTGGGGAAGACATAGCTATCGTTTTAATAAATGGGATTTTGAAGCCAACCTAAAAGATGGCCATGGTGTCGACTGGCCAATACGTTATGAAGACATTGCTCCCTGGTACAGCCATGCGGAAAAATTTGCGGGCATCCAGGGCACAAGAGAAGGCTTAGAAGTATTGCCTGATGGTGAATTTTTGCCCGGCATGGGTTTGAATGTGGTGGAAAAAGATGTGGCAGCCAGAATCAAAGAACATTTTAAAGGCACCCGTCATATGATCAATGCACGGACCGCCAATATCACCGAACCCAAACCCGAGCAGGGAAGAACAAATTGTCAATACCGTAATCGTTGCTGGCGTGGTTGTCCTTTTGGAGCCTATTTCAGTACTCAATCTGCTACATTGCCTGCCGCCATGGCCACCGGTAATTTGACATTACGTCCCTTCTCCATTGTTACAAAAGTATTATACGATAAAGACAATAAGAAAGCCACCGGTGTTGAAGTGCTGGATGCAGAAACAAATAAAACTTACGAATACAAAGCAAAAATAATTTTCCTGAACGCCTCTGCATTTAATTCAACCTGGGTGCTGATGAACTCAGCCACTGATATCTGGCCTGATGGTTTGGGCAGCAGCAGCGGTGAATTAGGTCACAATGTAATGGATCACCATTTCCGTTGCGGCGCATCGGGCCGCATGGAAGGTTATGATGATAAATATGAATACGGCAGAAGACCAGGGGCTATTTATATTCCCCGCTACCGGAATATTTATGATGATAAAAGAGATTATGTGCGGGGATTTGGTTACCAGGGTGGAGCAAGTCGCCAGGGCTGGAGACGCCAGGTAGCTGAGCTGGCAATCGGTGCTGATTTTAAAGAAGCATTGACTGAACCCGGCAACTGGACCATCGGTATCACTGGCTTTGGTGAAATTTTACCCTATCATGAAAATAAGATCACATTAGATAAGAACACTAAAGACAAGTGGGGATTGCCGGTGCTGAATATGGATGCGGAAATCAAAGAGAACGAGCAAAAGATGCGCAAGGATATGATGGAAGATGCTAAAGAAATGCTGGAAGCAGCCGGCGTGAAAGATGTAAAGACAAGTGACTCCGGTTATATCTATGGAATGGGTATTCATGAAATGGGAACTGCCCGTATGGGGCGTGATCCAAAGACATCAGTGCTGAATGGCAACAACCAGGTTTGGGATGCCAAAAATGTATTTGTTACTGACGGCGCCTGTATGACATCGGCTTCTTGTATAAATCCTTCATTGACTTATATGGCAATGACAGCGAGGGCCGCTGATTTTGCAGTTAGTGAATTAAAAAAGGGAAACTTATAGGAAAGCTGCGAGTCGTGAGCCGGAAACTTTAAAACTATTAAACTTTGAACTTTTAAACACTTTTATATGGAACGCAGGGAACTTTTAAAATTGATTGCTTTAGCAACCGGTAGCGCATTGATCGGTGGTGAATTATTTCTTTCCGGTTGTAAAAACTCACCGGCCCTTGGTGGTGCTACGTTCAGTGAGGAAGACATCAGCTTTCTTGACGAAGTTGGTGAAACCATCATTCCGAAAACATCATCCCCGGGCGCAAAAGAAGCCGCTGTCGGATCATTTATGACAGTGATGGTAAATGATTGTTATACCAAAAATGACCAACAGATATTCCATGAAGGGATCAGGAAACTGGATGATGCCTGCAAGAAGGCCAATAATACCAGCTTCATGAATGCTACTCCTGAACAGCGCACCAGCTTGTTGACTGCACTTGACAAGGAAGCAAAACAATACCAGGAAACCAAAAAGAAAGAAGAACCTTCTCATTATTTTACTATGATGAAGCAATTGACCTTATTAGGATTCTTCACCTCGAAACCAGGTGCCACACAAGCATTGCGTCATGTACCTGTTCCTGGTAAATATGATGGAGCTTTCCCTTACAAGAAAGGCGATAAAGCCTGGGCTGAATAAATTATTTTATCAATCAATTAAAACATTGAAAAATGGATTTTAAAAGACGAACATTTTTGAGACTAACGGGCAATCTCGCCGCTGGCCTGGTGATAGCTCCTATGGCTTGCAAGCTGGATTCGAATAAAGAAAAAGAAACAGAATCAAAAGATTCAACCACAGCAGCAGGCCCTTCCGCTACAGAAGCTGGTACAGCACTTACTACATTTGGTTTGCAGTTATATACATTGCGTGATGACCTGCCAAAAGATCCCAAAGGTGTTTTAAAACAAGTAGCTTCATTTGGTTATAAACAGATTGAAAGTTTTGAAGGCAAAGACGGAATGTTTTGGGGCATGAGCAATACGGATTTCAAAAAATACATGGATGACCTGGGCATGGTGATTGTGTCCAGCCATTGTGATATCAATAAAAATTTTGAAAAGAAAGCAGCTGATGCAGCGGCTATCGGAATGAAGTATTTGATCTGTCCTTACAAAGGCCCGCAGAAAAAATTAGATGATTTTAAAAAGTTTGCCGACGAGTTTAATCAAAAAGGCGAAATATGTAAAAAGAACGGGATAAAGTTTGCTTATCACAATCATGATTATACCTTCAAAGAATTGGAAGGCCAAATGCCGCAGGATGTATTAATGAACGGCACCGACCCCTCACTGGTTGACTATGAGCTGGACATGTATTGGGTAGTAGCCGGTGGACAAGACATTGAAACCTGGTTGAAAAAATACCAGGGTCGTTTCAAACTATGTCATGTAAAGGACCGCACTAAAGGTGCCACAGACGCTGCTGATACCTGTACACTTGGAGAAGGAAGTATTAACTACCCGGCCATCTTAAAAACAGCAAAAGAAACCGGAATGGAATATTATATTGTTGAACAGGAAAAATATACCGGCACTACTCCGTTGAAAGCAGTAGAAGCTAATGCGGCTTATATGAAGAATTTGAAGATCCTATCGTAAAGGAGCATTCATACATTAATCATTCGGGAGTTATGTTCTGCATACTCCCGTTTTTTTTGAAAAACAGGCTGAAAGACTTTCGGAATTTTACTCTTTATCTTCTGCAAGTTTTAATGAAAACCGTTTATTCTTTAAAATTAGCCAGAAATAAGACAAAGCAAATACCCCCCCTTCCAATATGTAAAAATACAGGGGCATTTTCAGTGGACTGGTAAAGCAGTGAATAATTACCTGTATGGCCAAAATGATGACACTGATTCTGAATAAACCATCTTTAAAAATAGTCATGGCAGGGTAGTTTCTATGTACGGCGTAACCAAAAACAAACGCCGCTAAAAAATTTATAACAATAGCAGTGACGCCGGCGGCTGGATATCCGAAGAGGGGAACAAAAAAAATATTTAACCCGATACTGCATAAGACGGCTGAAATATATGTGATGGAAATAAGCCGCACTTTGTTTCCGAACTTCAATCTTTCCTCCGAAAGGCGTCCCCATCCTTTCACAAATTCGGCCACTGCCGCCAGGAATATAACAGGGTATCCGATGCGAAATTCTTTACCCAGCATGATTATTGCTATTTCTCTCGCATATAACACAAAATAGACCGTTAACGGCAAAAAAAACAATAGCCAGATATTAAATGCCTGCGACAATCGTTTCTTTGTTGTTTCACTGTCAGGCTGAAATTCCAGCGTTTTTAATAAGATTGGATCCAAAGCAGCCCAATAAACATGCACCAGGGCAGCAATGGTTATTTGCGCTATATTGTAATTCTGGTTATAGATACCAACCTCGGCCACGCCGGTATAGCGTTCTATTACAAACCGGTCAGAAGATACCAACAGCGCCATACAAAGATTAGCAATCAGCCCTATCTGGCCATACCCGACTAAATTGATTAAATCTTTTTTACTAACCCGGCTGAAAGATAATTTCATTTTAATAGCGTAAGGCACAACGACAACGGCTATTAGGGCAACGTTTAAGAAAATAACACTGGTCAGAAAAGATTCGATACCATAATCAAAAACAAAAGTGAGTATTAACAATAGCAGGAAGCCGGCAACCGAACGAATGACTTGGATAATATTGTACGAAAAAGCCCCTCCCTCCAACCGGAGCGGTATTAAAAAAAGATTCACTATTTCAGAAGTAAAAAATTGCAGGAAGCATAAAAGAATAAGCCGTTTAAGCAATGGACTATCTACCATGGTATACCAGCAGAATGAGAAAACCAATATAAGGATGGAAAACAGCAGAAAAAGAAAAACCAGGTTGGAAAATAATGCCTTAGACCTTCCTTTTTGCTTGTACTGATAATAATATCTCCATCCGCAATTGATTATCCATGTATAACAAATGATCGAAATATAACCAAAGAATAAAAACGCAAGCGAATAAAGCCCAAAATCTTCTGTGGAAAAATGCCGGGTATAAATAGGCGACCTGACAATGCCAATCACGATAGGTGCCACCGCACCCATCAGGTAAAAAAAAGTGTCTTTGAAAATAATATTTTTAGTCCCCTGTTCCTTTCCCTGTATATTCATTCATATCATTCTGTAATAGGTTTCATGAGCCCACATTCAATCAGTGATTGTGGTGATTCATATTTTTGGGAAATCTTCTGATCAAAAAATGATAATATAGAAGATTCTGAAAATTTCTTCATGTATCCTTTATACTCCATTCGCTCATGTATATTTTCCGCCGCAATTCTTTCCTGGTAACTCTTAAAATCCTGCGGCAAAAATTTATAATGCAACAATGCTATTTGTCCTACACACTCTGTATTGATTTTCCGTGGAAAAATCTGATGTGATTCAAAAAAAATACCCCTTCTATAATAAATCAACCTGGTTATGTGCAACCAAGGTTTTACGCCGAAGCAACGGCTGCGCATGCCGCCAAGAATGATCCTGCCCATTTTGTCGTATTCATACCCTGTTTTGTCAAAATAATCCACGCCTTTATAAATATCTTCCTCATTATTTTGATTCGCGGTAATCGCCTCTTTGGAATACATATCCACTACGATACCCGATATTGCGGTGATATTCTTGCGTTGAAAGTGGTTTATCAGCGAAGATATGTCCGGTAATTTGTTATTGTCATATACTAATAGTTCATCTGAATCCAGCACCAGGAACCACCGGTCAAATCCATAATAAGCCAGCATCCTGTTTATCCAGGCAAGCCTGATGTTGCTGGTATATCGCTCCTTGCTTTCAAACAGTTCCACATCCGGATGGTTATATAGGTATTCTCTTGTTCCGTCGTTGGATTGATCGTCCAAAAAAGCAAACTTATGTACTCCAAGGGCCTTATAATAGGCAATGAATTTTCGGACACGGGCCAGCTCGTTTCTTACCACACAGATGATGATCAAACCATTGTCCCTCACAGAAACGGAAGGATTTTTTCTGACCATCCTGATATCTATATTCAAAAAAAGAGGGATCACGGCAAATGGATCTTCTGTAAAACGTATGCCACCAAAGTAATTTACCATCCCGGCAAAAACTCCGCGGGGAATGGGCAGCCCCCCTTTTGGTGCAATAAAGAAGAATTGATAAAAAATACGGATCAGTCGGGGCATATTGATGAAGCCCCTGACGGCCACCTTCCAAAACCCAAAAAATTTTGAATTCACTATTGCCATAAAACATCCCGTTGCTATCTCAGAAAAATATCGTTGAAGTTCATCATGAATAAATCGTGTTGGCGTTTTTTAAGCGGGACCCTCTTTATCTAACAATTCTCTGTAAGCCCCTAAGAATTCTTTTTCTATAATTCCCCAGTTGTATCGCTCGTTTACCGCCTTTATCCCATTTCGGGAATACTTTTCATACAATGCCTCATCCATTAAAAGCCTGGTAATCGCATCTGCCAGTTCCTTCTCATTGCCTGCCTCAGCAGTGAGACCAACTTCATTTTCTTCCACATACTTTTGCATATAGCCAAACCCGCTGGCGATGATCGGTATTCCAAAATTCATATATTCAAACAGCTTGATCTGTATAATCTCCCGATGTGCTTTCAAATCCAACAACGGGTTCAGGCCGATTTTAACCTGATTGTAAAAAGCTGCAATATCACGATAAGGAACAGGATCAAGCAAAATGACATTATCCGAAAGCCCGGCGGCTGCGATAAAATCATTCATCTCTTTGTTAAAGTCTTCAGAAACCCATCCGAGAAGAAGGAGTTTAAAATCCGGCAGCTTGTCAGCAATCATCCTGGCTGCTTTTAACATAACCAAGCCTCCTCTTTGATACGATATCCCACCCACATAAGCGGCATCATATTGCCTTTTCTTAACCGGCAGATTTTCCCTCTTATCTGCCAGGTTGCTAAAATTGTATATCACTTTCCGTGGCACGCCCGGCGTTTGTGCCTGAAATCTTTCAAATAACCCATCATCGACCGTAAATATATAATCATATAGCCGGGCCTTTTTATATTCCCAATTTTGAATATGCCTTGCGTAGAAATTTATTAAAAAAAAGGGCACTCGGGCGTTTGCAAAATCAATATCCTTTAAATTATTATCATGCGGCTCCCGTGCATCATAAATCAATTTTGGTTTATGTGGCAATTTTTTCAGCTTATGTACAATGCGATTTACCTGCAAATCTTCAATCTGATACACATCTGCTTCTATTTCTCTGCAACAGGAAAACGCCAGGTCATACTCGGTTGTCAGGGGCAAAATCTTTTTAATTACCCAGTTAATGTATTTATTCTTAAAATATCTCTTGCGGCTTATCAGTCTAAAAAAAATGCCTTCCGGAGTAATACCCTGCCCGTCTTCATCACCCATAACGAGATAATGTACTTCATAACCATTGTTCTTTAAAGAAAGGGCCTGCTTCCAATAAGTCCTGTCATCATACAGGCCATGCCTGTCAGCCAAAAAACAAACTTTCTTCATTGCATCCGGAAGCTATTATTTCAGACTAAGTATAATCTCCACAAAATCGGCTGCTACCAGTGAGGCTCCACCCACCAGGCCACCATCAACATCCGGGCAGCTAAACAATTCTTTTGCATTGTTTGCTTTTACGCTCCCGCCGTATAAAATGGAAATCTGATCCGCAATATTTTGGCCATACTGACCTGCAAATACCGAGCGCAGATAGGCGTGCATCTCCTGGGCTTGCCCGGTAGTAGCAGTTTTACCTGTTCCGATCGCCCAGATGGGTTCATAGGCAATCACGATATCTTTTATCTTATCGGCTGACAAATGAAAAAGCGACTCTTTTAATTGAGTTGCGACATGTTCATTCTGGGTACCGGCTTCACGGATTGACAAGGGCTCACCACAACAGAAAATTGGTGTAATAAAATTCTCCAAACAAAGATTCAGTTTTTCTGCAAGCACGTTATTACTTTCATTAAAATACTCCCGTCTTTCGCTATGCCCCAGTACACAATAAGGAACACCGATAGAATGGATCATTTCCGCCGACACTTCCCCGGTATATGCTCCAGATTTTTTATTGTAACAATTTTGTGCGGCTACATAATAATTTTTAGCATCGTCTACTTCACTTCTTGCCATGAGAAGATAGGGATAGGGAACTGCAAATATTGCCTGCTGATGAGCAGCTAATACTATGTTTTGCTTGAGTATTTCATTCAGCAAATTTTCTCCCTGTTGAAAAGTAAGGTTCATCTTCCAGTTAGCTGCGGCGATCTGCTTTCTCATAATTTTTGATCAGGAATTTGGTGTTTAACTTTAAAAATGTTTAAAGATATATTTTAAAATACTTTTTTCGTTATCTGAGATCGAATGTTTTTTCAACTTCTTCCACCCCGTGATATCCTCGAGGGCTTTGTCGAATCCATACCGGTCTATGCCATCGCTTCCCCATGAAAAATTGGGAATATGTTTTGGCGTGAGCCCGTTGCCAAATACATTGCAACAAACGCCGATTACCGTTCCGGTGTTAATAGCTGTGTTAATCGCCGTCCGTGAATAGTCGCCCATCATCACACCGCACTTGTTTCCGGCGTTTAGCTGCCCCCCGGGTGTCCAAACCTTCACAATACCGGCATTATTTTTAAGATTAGAATTTGTAGTACCTGCACCTATATTACACCATTCACCAATAACGGAATCACCAAGGTAACCATCATGGGCTTTATTGGAGTAACCAAACAGGACCGAATTTTTTATTTCGCCGGAAACGATGCAATAGGGGCCTAACGAAGTTCCCCCATAAGCCCTTGTTCCCATTTTTATAGAAGCCCCCTCTCCCATGGCAAAGGGTCCCCTGATCATCGCCCCCTCCATTACTTCAGCATTTTTGCCAATATAGATGGGGCCATCTGATGCATTGAGATAACTATGCTCTACACTTGCACCCTTCTCAATAAATATGTTACCACTGCCTACAATTTTATTGCTCGGGGAAATGGGTTGCGATTTTCTTTTTTTAGTAATCAACTCAAAATCCTGGTGGATGGCCCAATTATTCAATTGAAAAATATCCCAGGGGTACCGGATAGTTTTTATATCATCTTCAATGATGACAGGATTGGTGACCTTAATCTTATATTCTTCACTGACTTCTTTTTTCGAAAAACAAAAAACAATGCCCGTATTGTTGTTCACCGAAATAAACTCGCCTGGTTTGAGACTGCGAACAGCTTTTATCAGTTTATTAGTTGGAAGTACATTTCCATGAACCATAATACAAATACCATCTTCAGCGGCTTTTTGTATCGTTAGCGACCGGTCCAGGTCTTTATAATCATCTTCATTCCGGTCATAAGAAATCAAACCAAGAGCTTTTTCCCACTTTTCACGGATGGTTAAAATACCGACCCTGATATCCTGTATTTGCCTGGTAAGGGTGAAGGGATAAAGATTTTCGGGTTGGCAATATTCTTCAGTAAAGAGGATCTTATTCATGGATATGAAATACTGATACTATGCGGAAAGATACTTGAAAAAAAATAGCCGGAAAAAAGCAGTCAACTTTTAATGATGCGGCTAACAAAAAAGCCCCCAATACACTTGGAGGCTGATAAAATATTTGAAGAAGAGAAAATAAGATTATTCTCCTTTCTTGGCGTATTTCTTTTTGAACTTGTCGATACGACCTGCCGTATCTACCAGTACATTTTTGCCAGTAAAAAAGGGATGAGATGTATTAGAAATCTCCAGTTTTACCAGGGGATATTCATTACCGTCTTCCCATTTCACAGTTTCTTTAGACGCAGCAGTGGAGCGGCTAAGGAATGAGTAATTGTTACTCATATCTTTAAACACCACTAGCCTGTAATTTTCCGGATGGAGACCTTTTTTCATAACTCTTTGATTTTAAGGCTGCACGGATTTTGCCGTACTTATTTTATAATTTTTGAGTGTGCGAAGATAGGCTCCATCTGCCTTTTTGCCAAATCTTAATTAAAACATTCAGCCGGCCTGCTTTAATTCGCTGGCCTTGCCATAAATTGAGCTTTTATTGTAAACACTTAAGCGTTGCCATGAAGCCTCTTTTTACCCAAATAGGTAAAACCCCGCAGGACAACCTGATTGTTGTCAAAAGAGAGGTTCCTTATTGGGATACCCCCTTTCATTTTCACCCGGAATGTGAATTAGTTTATACACTAAGTGGTACCGGAAAAAGAATAATTGGAGATCGTATTGAGGTGTTTGGACCAGGCGATATGGTTTTCCTCGGCCCCAATATTCCGCATGTTTGGTATAGCGATCCTTCTTTTTACAAAAACGACAATAACCGGCAGGCAATAGCCATAGTCGTTTATTTCAGCAAAGAAATTTTTGGTGAAAAGTTTTTTCAATTAGAAGAAACCCAACTGCTGAAAGAATTTTTAAAGAAGGCCGAGAGAGGCCTGAAAATACAAGGCCGGACATTTGAACAAATTGCTGCGATGTTGAGCAACATGGTTGAAAGCAATGGCATGCAAAAAATAGTGGGCCTCATGCAGGTGTTGGAATGCCTGGCCGGATCAGAGGAAGTACAATCCTTAGCCAGCATCACCTATAAAAATTCGTATGACACAAAAGATAATCACAAGATTGACGAAGTTTTTTTATACCTCAACAAAAACTTTATGCGTGACATATCCATGCCGGAGGTAGCTGAACTATGCCATATGACACCGCAATCATTTTGCCGTTTTTTTAAAGCAAGAACCAAGAGCACTTTTATCGATTTTTTAAACGATATCAGGATTAGCCATGCCCGTAAATTATTGATCGAATCAGAAGAGCAGACAATTGCCGAGATCGCCTATCTATGTGGGTATAAAAACTTGTCCAATTTCAATAAGCTTTTTAAAATAAAAACAAAGCTGACGCCAAAGGAGTATAAGAGGAACTTAAAAGCAAACTGGATAAAGCAGCTGTAAAATAAGAAAGCACCAGAATCGATTCCTATACTTGCTTGCGCAGGTATATTCCTTTTTTCCTGATGCTCCCCGGAGTTGTATTTATCCTGTTACAGATATTTACTTCTCCAAAGCCACAATTTTATTTGTTTTACCAAATTTCTTGCAGCGATTGTTCATTGAAGGTACGCTCCCGGAATAGCGTTTTCCAATTTTTTTTTCGTTTTGTTACGCACCTGTTTGCCACTTTTTTTTCCACCGTTTTCGGCAGTTGTGAAGGTTTACAGGCGGAATATGCACATTTAGCTGCGCATATTCTCAAACTGGAGGGGAATACCCAGGTTCCAGCTTTTTGATGACTGAATTACTTCCTGCAAATCGTCAATTTTTTTGCCCGTTACCCTTACAATATCGTCATTGATTGAGGCTTGAACTTTTAGTCCTGAATCTTTTATGTGTTTTACGATCTTTTTGGCATCCTCTTGTTTTAATCCATTTCTCACCAAAACTTCCTTCTTCCATACCTTGCCGCTCAAGCTCCCTTCTTTGGACAGATCAAAAGCCTCAGGAGCTATCCCCTGCTTGTGAGCCCTGTTAACCAATACATCCAACAGCTGGCGCATTTTCATATCATCCTCTGTTTCCAGGTTTATTTTAAACTCTTTTTTATCCAGCTTAATCACTACATGTGACCCTTTAAAATCAAACCGGTTGGTGATTTCTTTGGTAACCACATTTACAGCATTGTCCAATGCTTGTGCGTCTACTTTGCTTACAAAATCAAATGAAGGCATACACTAATTAGCGCCAATTTTAACGAATGAACGCTAAGGTACGAATGTACATGATTAATTGGATTCATTCCATTAGCGTCCATTTGCATTAATTTGAAAATATTGGTGTTTCAAAAAAAAGTCTCCCGTAGAAACGGGAGACCTGTTCACATGAGAAAATTATTTTTTATTGATTGGCGCCGCCTACCCTGTTCTGCTCATCCTGCGAACTTGAATTCCTGCGGCGTGGCTGGCTTTGCTGGCCGTTCTTACCAAACCTCCAGGTGAATGTAGCTGTAACCTGGCGTATGTCAGGCCGGGCAAGAAACTCACCATCAACTTTTCCATATTTATTTATACCGGAAAATTTTTGCCATGCAAATGGGTCACGTACATTCAGCCGAAGCGTTCCTTTTCCTTTCATGATCTGCTTTTGTCCGCCCAGGCTTAGCTGATAAATAGCCTTCATTTCGGTCAGGCCATTGATTCCTCGGTGACGATAAAATCCGCTCAGTTCAGCAGTATAGCCTTTGCCCAATGTGAAATTATTCGTGATATTGATCATAAATGAAGTGAAGTTGAAATTAATTTTAGTCGTATCATAAACACCTTCGTATTGATTGTTGAATACATTAGTGAAAATATTCGCATTCCACCATTTAACAAATGTGAAAGGTGCAGTAATAGAGAGACCAATATTGCGAAACTCAGCCACATTATCAACGGTAAGAAATCTCACTTTACTTTCAGGATTATTGGGATCCAATTTGATAATCTGCGAAATGACATCATCTGTTTTGCTATAATTTAAGGTAGTGATATATTTTCCCTTAAATGAATGAGACAACTCAATATTATGAGTGTATTGCGGACGCAGATAAATATTGCCTTGCCGGTATGATAAAGAATCGAGGAAGTAAGTGAAGGGGTTCATGTCCTGGTAATTAGGCCTGTTGATGCGCCGCCCGTAAGAAAGGGTAAAAGTATTTTTTTCGTTCGCCTTATAACTTGCAAATGCTGTTGGAAAAAGGTTGGTGGTATCTCTTTTAAATTTTGTTTGAGCCACTACACGATTACCTAACTGGTTGCCATGAGCAATTAAGTTTTCTACCCTGAGCCCTGCCTGGAATGACCATTTTTTTATTTGCCGGTTATAATTCACATAAGCGGCATTGATATTTTCATCATAGACAAAATGGTTTGACCGCACCAGGTCTTCTTCCCACTCTTCATTAATCAAACTTTCATAGTTCACTTCATTATCATTTTTAACATAGCTGAACTTTAATCCTGCTTCAATGCGCCCATTTTTAACAGGGTGAACATAATCTGTTTTGAAAGTATAAATGTCAATATCAGAAGGCAAATGCCCACGTAAAGACGAATTGCCTGTTTTTTGTAAGTAACTGTTGAAATAATCAGTTTCCAATACCATGTCGGAAACATTGCTGTAAACAACATAATCAAAATCAGCAGTGAGTTCCCTGCCGGTGGTATCAAAGCTGTGTTTCCAGTTCAGGTTAAGAGTTCCGTTTTTAAACCTGATCCTGTTATCTGTCTTCGATACAAGCCTGCTTTCCAACTGGTGGTTCTCATCACTAAGATTGCCAACAGTGGTTGGCCGTGGATGACCACTGAAAGTAAAACCGCTTACAACAATGCCAAAAATATTTTTCTTACTAGCATACCAGTCAAGACCGAGCTTTAACGTATGGTTATTGTTACCAAACCTGAAACGGGTTTCTGTATTATTATAGCCAATTATATCATCACTGTTGACAGCCAGGAAGCGGTTTTCAAAAGTGAGTGTGTTGCGGCCGCGGAAAAAGTTTGGATTATAATTTCCAAAAAAATTGATCTTATTCTTTCGCCAGTTAAAATTGATGCTGTTTTGAGATTTGGGAAGGAAATAGGTTGCATTATGTATCCGGTATATGCTTGACGTTGCTCCTACCATAATGCTGCCGTTAAAACCGTCATTCTTTCCTTTTTTAGTTTTAATATTTATTACACCGGAGTTGCCTGCGGCATCATATTTAGAAGAAGGATTTGTCATGATCTCTATTTGATCCAATGCCGAAGCCGGCATGTTCTTCAGCATATTCGCAAGGTCTGCAGCCGATAAATAAGATAACTTCCCATCAAGCATAACAATTACACCTGATTTTCCCCGTAAGCTTATATTACCATCATTATCCACTGTAATGCCCGGCGATTTTTCCAATATTTCCAATGCAGTGGCGCCGGCACTGGTGGGTGATGATTCCACATTGACTATCGTTTTATCAATCTTTGTTTCAATAAAAGGTTTCTTACCGGTTACCGTTACCCCGGCAAGGCTTTTAGCAGTTTCAGTTATGTGGATTGTCCCCAGGTTGACCTGTGGCTCCGCTTCGGTAATTTCAAACACAGGACTAAAAGCTTTTTCATAACCAACAGATGAAACGGCTACCCGGTATTTTCCTGCTGGAATATTTACAAATTCATATTCACCATTCTTATTGGCGACAGCAAATTTTATGGATGATGAATCGGAAACTTTTATAAGTGAGATGGTAGCTGACTGAATATTTTTTTGAGAACCATCTTTAATACTGCCGGTGATCCTTCCTATTTTGGATTGCCCGAATACAGCAGTAACCATGCTAAGAAAAACAACAGATAAGATTAAGATCTTCCTCATAATGCGGTTTAAGAGCATGAAGATGATAAATACAGAACTGATTTCTCAACGAAATATGACAAGTTTCGTACTTTCCGTGACGAAGGGTAAAAAATACTTATCAAACCACTGTAGTGACTCTTAACAACACTTAAAGAAGCCATCACTAAAACAAAATTCCCGCCTTTGATAGGCGGGAATCTGCTGAATTTTCGTTTAAAGGTCTAAAGGAAATGATCTTGATTTTCGATTAGTTTCCACCACCTGTATTAACTCTGTTTTGTTCGTCGCTCGCCCCGCCTCTTTTTCTGCGTTCTGGTGCGATATTCTTTTTACCAAACCGATAGTTAAATGAAAGATTGAACTGGCGGCTATCCCTTTTGCTATATATATTCACATCCACATCGCTGTATTTTGCATAACCACTGAATTGTTGCGTATAAAAAACATCACGAACGCCTAACTTAAGTGTTGCTTGTTTTTTAAACAATTGTTTGGATATAGCTGTATTAACTGCGCCCATATCATTTGCTACCAACAGACCTTCGGCTCCTTTCGTACGGTACCAACCACTTATTTCAGCAGACCAGCCTTTTTTTCCTATGGTGAAGCTGTTTGTCATATTACCCATAAAGCTGGTGAATTGTATATCAATCGGGTCATTCTTAACACCATCCTGGTAAATACCCGTATAGTGATTGTTGAACAAATTGGTATAGATATTCATATTCCACCATTTTCTTACCGGGAAGTTTGCCATCACTGCAAGACCTATCTGCTTCATTTGATTAAAATTCTCCCGGGTTTGATAAGTCACTTTCTTTTCAGTATTCTGTTTCAGCATTTGCGTAATGATATCATCTGTCTGCGTGTAGTTCAACGTTGTTGTCAAAAATTTGTTGAAAGTATGGCTTGCTTCAAAATTGTGAGTAAACTGGGGCTGCAGGTAAGGGTTACCCTGGCCATAAGTCAACGAATCCAAAAAGAAAACAAACGGATTCAGATCATCATAGTTGGGACGGGATATCCTGCGGCTGTAACTAAAGTTGAATTGATTTTTTTCATTTGCACTATAACTTAAACCTACATTGGGAAACAAATTGGTGTAATTTCTTTTGAATGAAGAATCCGTTTTGACCTGGTTACCTTTTGCATTTGTGTTTTCCAAACGAAGACCTGCAGAAAGTTCCCATTTCTTTTTTATTGACTTTGAAAAAATAGCATAGGCTGCATTTATATTTTCTTTATAGATAAAATGATTGCTTCTGTCGTCGCTGGTCCAACCTGTACCATTGTTACGTAAATATTCAACCTGGTTGTCTGTTGTTACATAACTTGTTTTAAAACCTGTTTCTAATTTTATACCATTTTTAAAAGGATGTAAATAATCTACTTTAGCGCTGTATATATCTATATTGGAAGGAATATCTCCTCTTAAGATAACATCGTCACCATTCTTTTCATTATTAGCATCAAAAATTTGGGTGGTAAGCTCTGTTTTGCTTTTGTTATTGTAAAAGGCATAATCCACGTCTGCTGTAATCTCACGGCCTGTTGAATCAAACGTATGTTTAAAGTTGACGTTGGTTGATACACCAGCCCATTTTCTTGTATTGTTACCGCTTGATCCTATCTTATAATCCACGGCCCCGGATGGAAACCTTACAAACGAAGTGCTTGTTGGATCTTCATCGTTATCATTAAAATTTCCATTTGCAACAAAACCCAGCACGGTTCTTTTAGAAAAATAATAATCCATTCCGGCTTTTACACCATGATAGATACCTTTAAAATGTGGTCTTGATCTCTGGTCTGAAGATCCTTTTAATGTAACATTATCCGCTTCATAGAATTTACGGTCAATAGTAAGATTATTGTATCCTTCATACTTTCCTGTATTATATCCGCCAAACAGGTTTACTTTCTCATTACGATGGTTAAGGTTAAACCCGCCGTTAAATCTTGCATAAAGCCCCTGTGTGTAGGATACATTAGCAGATCCGTTTGTTCCAGTTACGATGCCTTTTTTTGTTTTAATATTAATGATACCTGAATTGCCGGCAGCATCATATTTAGCTGGGGGGTTGGTCATGATCTCAATTTGCTCCAGGCTGCTGCTCTGCATATTTTTCAATAAAGCTGCCAGGTCAGCACCACTCATATAAGTAGGTTTGCCATCTACCAATATCATCACTCCCTGTTTGCCTTTAAGACTGATGTTACCGTCATTGTCAACAGTCACTCCGGGCGATTTTTCCAATAATTCCAAAGCGTTTAAACCGGTATTAGTAGGAGAAGCCTCCACATTAATGAGTGTCTTTCCAGCCTTTTGCTCAATAAAAGGCTTTTTTGATGTAACAGTAACACCAGCAATTGATTTTGCCTGTGGTACCAGTTCAATGGTTTTAAGTGTAACATCGAGGTTGGTAGCGGAAATCTCGATTGGTTCAGAAAAGCCCTTATTGTGACCAATTGCCGAGATAGCGACAAAATATTTTCCCAGCGCAACATTTTCAAATTCAAACTTGCCGGTTTTATTGGCCACACTCATTTTAGCAACAGATGAATCCGCGGCTTTATGTAATGTGATGGTGGCCGATTCAATTGTTTTAGTGTTGCCATCTATAACAGTGCCACTGATTTTTCCTGAAATCCTTTTTTCTGTTTGATTTTCGTTACTAGGTTGTGCGTAGCTGGCTAAGGATATGGTCAAAACGACTGCCAGCAAAGTCAAAATCTTTTTCATGTGCGAGTTTTTATTGGTTTTTGGTCTAATGATATTTTTGTTAGTACTTGTCTTTAATTATTACAGTCCAAAAGTAGGTACTATGTAATACAAAGAACATTGTTTTAAATTAAACGGCCATATTTACTGATGAGTGGGCCGTTTATTCTGAACACTTAGTTTGACGCAGGTCGGGAAATTCGGTTACAGGGGTATCAGCTTTTCTGATGAGTGGTTAAAAAAAGAGATAAGTGGAATTTCTCCTAATAAACTCATTGTCAGCTTAAAACTAAAAAGATAAATCTACCCGGAAAAGCCAATGTCGGTGGGTTAACGCTTTACTCGAGTGAACAGTAATTATATCCAGCTCAATTGTCTTACAGGCTAAACTCCGTCCGTATGGCGTCATAATAGGTACGGCCGGAGGTGAGACGGGTCCCGGTTTTGTCATCCATCAGGAAAAGATAGCGGCCATTGAAATGCCGGTGCATCTCTTTCACTCTATCTTTATTTATAATATATGATTTCTGAATCCGGTGGAATTGCCCCGGAAGTCTTTCGCATAAGGCTGCAAGCGATTGGTCCGTCAAATGCTTTTGCCCGTCGGCGGTATACACAAATACATATTTATCCTGCGCTTCCAGGTAAACAATATTTTCAAAACGCAGCAAAATGATCCTGTCCCCTGTTTTTATAGTTAGGGCTGTTGTTTTTGCAGGAGCCTGGAACTGGCGGATAATATCCTGCAAACCGGCAATATTAATCGACGGGTTTAGCCGGCCAAATTGCTTTAGTTTTTCAATGCTTTGCCTGAGTCTTTCTTCCTTGATTGGTTTTAATAAATAATCAATGGAAAAAGATTCAAATGCCTTGATAGCATATTGCTCGTAGGCCGTGGTAAAGATGATATTGGGCTTTCGGCTTAACTTCTCTATCACTTCAAAACCGGTGAGGTCAGGCATCTGGATATCAAGGAAAATGAGATCCGGATTTAGCTCTTCAATTTTTTGGATAGCCTCCTTGCCTGTACCGGCTTCGCCAATTATCTCAATTGTTTCTTTATAATCGTGTAAAAGGTTTCTCATGAGCCTTCTTGCAGCCGGTTCATCATCGATCAAAATAGTTCTAAATAACGGGTTCATTTTTTATCATCTTTTGAACATGTACAGAAACTTTTTTACGTGGCTCGTTACTGAAATGAATTTCATATTGGCCGGGAAAAAGCAGGTCGAGCTTATCGTATACACTTTTTACTCCATACCCTGCATTCAATTCATTTGGGAACGCGGGCCCTGAATCAGCAATGCTTAAAACAAGTCCGCCGTTATCTTCCCTGACTTCCAATTCTATCTCCGTCATTCTGCCGGTGGCTTTCAGGCCGTGCTTCACCGCATTTTCAACCAATGGCTGCAGTACAAATCTTGGAACCAGGTAATGGTTCCACTCAGGGTTTACTTTTATCGTGTAATTAAGCTGATCTTCAAATCTTATTTTTTCAATTTCCAAATACACTTCCGCCATCTCCACTTCATCTTTCACGGTAGAAAAATTGTTGTTGCTGTAATTAATACTATAGCGAAACAGATCGGCTAAGGCCACTGTCATTTTCCGGGCTTTGCTACCATCTGTAATAGAAAGATCAGCGATAGAATTAAGCGCATTGTATAAAAAATGTGGGTTTACTTTTGAATGAAGAGCTTCCAACTCTGCTTTTGCCTTCAACTCTCTCAATTTACTTAGCTCCAATTCTTTTTCATGAAATTTTCTTTTTCGTTCCAGATCGAGATAATCGATGACGGCATATACAAGTCCTGTGGCTCCGGCAAGATAAATACTCGAGACAACAGAGTATTTCATATACTGTATCGAAAAACCATATAAAATGTAATTCAGCGGTACATTGATCGCAAGGATAGTAACGATCAATGTCGCAAACACGAGTAGTTTGTGTTTTACAAAGGATAATTTTTGTAATCGTTTACTTTCCGCTACGATCCTCGCCAGGTTAAAAACAATTAATGTCAATAGCGTAGTCGAGATAAATTGCCCTGCCACCGCCCAGCCCCAGCCAAATTTGCCGAGTATATAAAAAAAACCTCCGCTCATCGGGATCATACCGCAGGAGATGCAAAAGATCACTACCCATGCAGCCAGGTTTCGGCGCAATATTTCGTTTTTGATTCGTCGCCGGAACAAGCGGCTAAAGTTTGCCAGCAGATAAAGACCCAGCAGTGACATGATAAGACTGAATGCAATCAGCAAACCATATTCGAGGAAAGTTGGTTCTTTCATACAAAGGCCAAATTAGCAAATCACCATCATTTATCATGCTGAGACCCGTCAACTGCCTGATTTGAGGAGTGAACTGATTATATTGCAAATAAATTCGGTGAATGTTTATTGATTTTCGTTCGGATACTGTTACCAAGCCTACTCCCGCCATGCTGGAAGCGATGATGACAGCCAAAGTAGGCGACGATGTTTTTGGAGAAGATGATTCAATCAATGAATTGGAAACACTGGCCGCTGGCATGTTTGGCATGGAAGCGGCTCTGTTTTGCCCATCGGGTACAATGACCAACCAGATAGCAATCAAATGTCATACACAGCCGGGGGACGAAGTTATTTGTGATGAGAGCTCTCATATCTATCAATACGAAGGAGGTGGTATTGCATTTAATTCCGGCGCATCTGTAAAATTATTGCACGGAGACCGTGGACGCATTACCGCAGAGCAGGTGAAGGCAGCCATTAATCCCGAGGATGTACACCGTGCCCACAGCAGTCTCGTGAGCCTTGAAAACACCAGTAACCGGGGCGGCGGCAGTTGTTATGATTTTGCTGAAATCAAACAAATCCGGCGAGCATGTGACGAATACAAGTTGGCATTTCATTTGGACGGAGCAAGGCTTGTCAATGCGCTTGTGGCAAAAAAAGAAACGCCTGAACAATATGGACAAGTGTTTGACAGCATTTCTATTTGTTTAAGCAAAAGCCTTGGCTGTCCCGTAGGAAGCCTGCTATTGGGAAATACCGCTTTTATAAAAAAAGCGAGAAGAGTAAGGAAAGTGTTTGGTGGCGGCATGAGGCAGGCTGGTTTTTTAGCGGCGGCGGGCATTTATGCGTTGCAAAACAATATCGACCGTTTACAGGAAGATCATGAGCATACTGCGCTGATAGCAACTGCCATCGGCGAGAAAGATTTTGTAGAACTGGTACTGCCGGTTGAAACGAATATTATCATTTTTCAATTGAAGGAAAAACAAGGCGCTCCTGCATTGGTAGCTAAGCTCAAAGAAAAAAACATTCTTAGCTATGCGATTGCACCCAACAGGATACGTTTTGTTCTTCATCTCGATATTACCAAAGAAATGGTTGCAAGAACCATTGACATCATCTCAACTTTATAATTGAACAGCATGTTACCAAAAATTAATCCAACTACTACCAACGCATGGTCACTATTACAAGAACATTTTTCAGAAATGAAGACCGTGAAAATGAGAACCCTGTTTGAAAGTGACAAAGACCGTTATCAAAAATTCAGCACCCGTTTCGATGATATCCTTTTTGACTACTCCAAAAACATCATCACCGATAAAACCATGGGATTGCTGTTGCAACTTGCGCAGGAGTGCAAATTGAAGGAGGCGATCAGCGCCATGTTCAATGGTGAAATAATCAATGCGACCGAGCACCGTTCTGTGTTGCATACCGCTTTGCGCAATTTTTCCAAACAACCCGTCTATGCTGAAGGGAATAATGTGATGCCCGAAGTGAAAAGGGTTTTACGCAAAATGAAATCTTTTTGCGAAGCGGTGCATAGTGGCGAACACCGGGGCTATACCGGAAAGCGGATAAAATATATTGTCAATATTGGTATCGGCGGTAGTGACCTGGGTCCATTGATGGTAACGGAAGCATTAAAGCCATACCAATCGCAGGACATTGAAACCTTCTTTGTCTCAAACATTGACGGTACGCATATCGCTGAAACATTAAAAAAAGTCAATCCTGAAAGAACGCTTTTCCTGGTCGCTTCCAAGACCTTTACCACGCAGGAAACCATGACCAACGCACATACGGCCAGGGAATGGTTCCTGATAAAAGCAAAAAATGAAAAACATATCGCCAAACATTTTGCCGCCTTATCAACCAATGAGAAGGAAGTAGTAAAATTTGGTATCGATAAGGATAACATGTTTGAATTCTGGGATTGGGTAGGCGGGCGTTATTCTCTATGGAGCGCCATTGGCTTATCGATTGCTCTGAGTATCGGCTATAAAAACTTTGAACAATTATTGAAAGGCGCCCACCATACCGATCAACATTTCCAGGAAGCGCCTTTTGATAAAAACATCCCGGTGCTGATCGCAATGATCGGCTTATGGTACACCAATTTCTTTGGATCGCAAACGGAAGCTATTCTTCCTTACGATCAATACATGCATCGTTTTCCAGCCTATTTTCAACAGGGAAATATGGAAAGCAATGGCAAAAGTATTGACCGGAATGGTGAGGCTGTGGAGTATGCAACCGGCCCGGTGATTTGGGGCGAGCCCGGTACCAATGGCCAACATGCGTTTTACCAGTTGATACACCAGGGCACACCTCTCATCCCCTGCGATTTTATAGCGCCTGCCCAGACACATAATCGTGTTGGAGATCATCATCAAAAACTTTTGTCCAATTTCTTTGCGCAAACAGAAGCATTGATGAATGGCAAGACAGATGAAGAAGCAGAAAAAGAGTTGGAGAAACAGGGATTAACACCCGAACAGATTTCAAAATTGTTGCCCTTTAAAGTTTTTGCGGGTAACAAACCGACAAATTCATTTTTACTAAAAAAGATTACACCCTTTACGCTCGGCCAGCTGATAGCCTTATACGAACACAAAATATTTACCCAGGGTATCATCTGGAATATCTTCAGCTTTGATCAGTGGGGTGTTGAACTGGGCAAACAGCTCGCTAATAAAATCCTGCCTGAATTGGAAACGAAAGAAGATGTCAGCAATCATGATGCATCGACTAATGGATTGATCAATGCGTATAAAGTGTGGAAGAAATAATTATCAATAAAGCCTTAAGGGGTCCGCACGAATGAAGCGAAAAAGTATTATTAAGCGTTTTTTATGGATAACACTAATACTTTTTTGCTTAATGAATTTGATCGCCTATTTACATGCTTATAAATTCACTCATTTCGACAAAGCGGGAGTTGTCAAAACTAAGGGAGCAAGTCATCTTTCGTTTGGCCAAAAATTGAAAGCTCTCTTTGCCGGAGTCAATAATCCCAGACCACAGGCTAACGAACTTCCAAACGAAAAATTTGAAACTCTTAAACTTAAAAGCAACAAAACAATTGAATGTTGGTGGGTCCCAACAGATGCTGCGAAAGGTTCGGTGATTTTATTTCATGGATATGGTGGTGAGAAATCATCTATGCTTGACAAAGCTGCGATCTTTAGAGAAATGGGATACAATACACTTTTGGTCGATTTTATGGGGGCTGGTGGATCAGAAGGAAATCAAACAACAATAGGATATTACGAAGCTGCTCAGGTAAAAACTGCGTTCGATTTTTTAAACAATAAAGGTGAGAAGAATATTATTCTGTTTGGAACCTCACTGGGAGCGGTAGCTATTATGAAGGCTCAAAAAGATTACCATCTAAAACCAACCGCACTACTATTGGAATGTGCTTTTGGATCGATGCTAAAAACCGTCCAGGCAAGGTTTGCATCAATGAATGTTCCATCTCTTCCTATGGCTGATCTTTTGGTGTTTTGGGGTGGTGTGCAGAATGGATTCAATGCCTTTGATCACAATCCAATTGACTATGCTGAAGCAATAAGTATCCCTACCCTGCTTCTTTATGGAGAGAAAGATGAAAAAGTATCAAGAAAAGAAATCGATGATATCTTTAAAAACTTAACAGGGCCGAAAAAACTAATTACCTACCCGTTGGCAGGCCATGAAAATTACCTGAATAAATATCGGGACAACTGGAAGGCAGATATATCGTTATTTCTACAAGGTGAAAAATAAAAATGCCTCCCAAAAGGAGGCATTTAATTATTTACACAAACAGGTTTTTACCATTTGTCAACTTCTTCCTGGCTGTTGTTTTGCACATCGGCAGCAGTTTCAGTTATAGGAGCCACTGCAACTGGTTCTACCTTTGGTGCAACACCATTTGTTTTAACCTCAGAAGCTGAAGTTTCTTCAGCCGCAGCCGCAGGTCCTTCTGCACCATATTCATCTACTTCATCGTGATTGAATGCATCAAAATCGAAATCAGGCATCAATTCTGTTTTCACATAGTCAACTGATTCACCCAATGCCTTGATAAATTTGTTGAAGTCTTCTTTGTACAAAAAAATCTTGTGCCTGTCATACCCGTTGTCATCAAAACGCTTACGGCTTTCCGTAATGGTCAGGTAATAATCATTACCGCGGGTTGCTCTTACATCAAAAAAATACGTTCTTCTCTTTCCGGCACGGATTCTTTTGCTGTAAATACTTTCCATTTTCTTGTCGTTGTTCTCGTACGCCACAATAGTTAATTTTCAGATTTAAAAAATACTTCCCTTTTTATGAAGTCACAAATATAGAGATGTTTTTGAAACAGCCAAAAGAGATTGAATTTTTCAGTAAGTTCCCGCGACCGGTCTTATCGTTGAATATGAATGGCTATAACCGGGGGATTCAGGACATCAGTTTATAGCATGTCTGCATATTCACCATTCTCCGGCGTACCCTTTTCTTCCTGTTGTTGCCGCTGGTATAAGGCAGCATAGAATCCCTTTTTCCCCAGCAATTCCCGGTGGGTACCCTGCTCTACTATTTCACCATCTTCCAGTACCACGATCTTGTCAAAATCAAATAAAGAGAATATCCGGTGAGTAATGATGATGGCGGTTTTATCCTGCAGGTATTCATTGAGGCTGCTGATGATTTCCTTTTCCGTTTTGACATCAACGGCGCTAAGACAGTCATCAAAAATAACCATGGCAGGATCTTTTATCAGGGCCCTGGCTATGGAAATGCGTTGCTTTTGTCCGCCACTTAATGTAACACCCCGCTCTCCAATCATGGTACTGTATCCTTCAGAGAAGCCATGGATTTCCTTATGAACATGGGCCTGCGTGGCTGCTTTTTCGACAGCTGTGGCCGTCGTTTTTTCCAATCCAAAACCGATATTATTAGACACTGTCTCACTAAACAGGAATACATCCTGCGGCACATAGCTGATTTGCTCCCTCAGGCTGCGTAAGCTGATGTTTTTTATATTAACATTATCCAGCTCCACTTTTCCTTTCTGCGGATCATACATACGGAGCAGCAACTGGGCGACGGTTGTTTTACCACTGCCGGTCCTTCCAACAATGGCGATCTTTTCTCCTTTGTTTACCTGCAAACTAAAATTCGACAAAGCCTTTATACCTGTATCCCGGTAAACAAAATCCACATTCTCAAACCGGATATTGCCCTGCAGTTTTAAGTCCACAGGCTTTCCGGGTTCTCTGATCGAAGGTTCTGTATCTAAAAATTCATTAATTCGTTTTTGTGAAGCAGCCGCCCGTTGTATCATACTTGCCGTCATACCGATGGCACTAACCGGGAAGGTGAGCATATTGATGTACATGATAAATTCTACAATTGTAGCCAACGTCACATTATGAGTGCCATTAATATAATAAAGCCCGCCAACCATTATCGTTAGCAATGTACTCAAGCCCACCAATAAAGTAATAGAAGGAAAATAGATGGCTTCCACTTTCGCCAGGCTTATCGCATTCTTCCTGTATTCTTCACTATTATTGGAAAAAAAGCCTAGCATCGCTTTTTCCTGCACAAAAGATTTGATAACACGGATGCCGGAATAAGATTCCTGGGCATTGGTGGTAAGATTTGAAAGTGAAGCCTGGATCCGCTCACTTTTTTTATGGATCATGTTATTGACATAGTAAATAGTGACAGCCAATATGGGTAAGGGCGCCAACACATATAAGGTCAATAAAGGATCTCTTTTGATCATAAAAAATAAAGCCAGCGAGATAACAGCAATCAGGTTGACCAGGTACATGATTGCCGGACCTGTAAACATTCTCACCCGGCTCACATCTTCGGCTATACGGTTCATCAGGTCGCCGGTGCTGTTTCGTTTATAAAAGGCTGTGTCCAGTTTTTGATAATGCTGGTACACCTCATTTTTCTGATCAAATTCAATGTGCCGGCTCATCACGATAATAGTTTGCCGCATCAGGAAAAGAAAGAACCCACGCAACAGTGCCAGCACCAATATCACAATGCCACATAGAACCACCACATTTGCGGGGCTATAGTTTACCGATTCCATCTTTGCAATGAACTGGTTTACCAATACGTCATAAGCCGGGCCATTATCTTTTGGTTTATAACCCGGCAGGTTCAATGACTTTTGCACAAAATCGATCACATACCCGGTGATCTGGGGCGTCAATACGTTGAAGTAGTTGGAAAGAAAAATAAACAGAACCCCTATACCCAACCGGATACGGTATTTCCAAAAGTATTTATAAACGGCCTTGAGATTTTTCATGCAAGTATGCAAGTTATAGAACAGCTGCGACAGATGGGCATCGTTTCGTGAACCCAGCTCAAATTTGAAAAGATTTTAACGCAATCGATCCTGTCAATAGCCTTCCCGTATACCAGAAGATGAAGTAAGAAAAAATCCGCCTTTATCGGTATGCTCTGTTCCTTTTGTATTAAAAAAAAACCGCCGACCTGCGAAGAGCAGACTAGCGGCTGGACGGTTCAACAAATCAGGAAGATAGTGGTTGTCTTGAAGTGGACGGGATTTTCAAGGACTAATATCTTTATTGTTTTCAGTAACAGGGTACGGATTAATGATACAAAGTAACGCCAGTGGCAGCCGCATACAAATAGAACAAGTCCTCAATTTGCGGTCATAATTACTACGAGTAAATTGTAGAGTAACTACTACACTTTATACTAACCTATTGATTGCAATCAATGATTTTGCAAAAATTGCAAAAATCTTTTGTCACTTGATGCGTCCGTAACCCAACACTCTATCCATTCTCGTTTTTACATAAGAGAAGCCGGCAACATTCGCAGCTTTGTTACCTTCTATTGTATATAGAAAACCATCCCTAAAATGATGTACTATTCCAATATGCCCGAAGCCGGAAGCCATGCTCACCCGCCACCATGCTACTATATCACCCGGTTGGGGTGACGTTAGATTGGCATCATAGATCAACCCATTTTTTTTTAGTTGATTGTAAATATTTCTCGCACCTGCATTATACCGGAATGGCATATTCTTTTTTTCACCGCCAGCAGCCTGCAAAAAACACCAACTGACAAAAGCAGCGCACCAACTATTGCCCTCATTCAATCCAGCCGGTTGCAAATATTTACGAACCCATGGCCCCATATTATTACCACCTTCCTCTCCCGCCCCTGCAGTCATTTCCCTAAGAGCGACCTGTAGTGCATTTCTGCCAACGACGCTACCGCCAAAAGAAAGCTCCGGCATGATACCATAATTAATAGCTCCACCTCCCACTTTATTGCGTGGATTTTTAAGAGCCCACCAGGTTATATCACCTACTTCGCCATCTATTTCAAGGGGAAGATTGTGCTTATCTAAATGACGGCTTTGAAAATTCCTCACCGCCTTGTAAGTAGCCGTATCAAAAATGCCGGTGACCGGGATATTATAATCCAGCTCCCGTAAAATATTTTGCAGCTCTGTTACTGCAGGCCCCTGGCTTCCTTTTTTTATAAATGTCATGGCTAAAAAGTTTGAGGTTTGAGGTAGAAAGTGATACCAGTTGCCGGTTACCGGTAACTGGCAACCTGTAACTCATAATATCCTTTCCAATTGATTTCTCATATCACTGATCTTAGTTTTCATTGTAATAGCTGTTTTCTTTTTACTTAGCGACAGTGCGTCCGTTAAAAAATCAAAATGATCTATCTCGCCCAATTTTTTCCCCTTCGATCCGGCCTTATCCCAGGTTTCTTTATAGAGATCAAATGTTTCTTCATAAGAGGGAAGTTTTGGTCTGCCTGTCTTGTAGTCGAGCATCAACAGGCACAGCCGGATATTGGCAGCAGATGCCCATTCCCAGTAACTTAATTCATCGGGTGAAGAGCTGGTCAATGCATCCAACATATTATCGAGATCTTTGACCGCCTCTTTAATAGCAGGTAAATTATATTCCGTGTTTTCCATTTTTACGACCTGTCCCCATTTTCTTACCTCCAGCAACACAAGAATGTTTTCAATCTCCAGCCAGTTGGTCAGTGAATAGGCTTCTTTCTTTTGATTATAGGCTTTATAATATTGCAGGGCGGCCTGCTTATAAGCATTTACTTTTTGGGTCTTCACTGAACTGATCAATGCTTTGTCCTTATAGGCGCTGCCCAGCATGTTCAACCGTTCGGAGGTAGGACTGTAATTGATCAGCAGGTTTAAGTCGTTAATTACATTATCAACCTTCGCCAATAGCTCCTGCTGGTTGTTTTTATTTTTTCCATACTCACTCACATAAAACTTGGGCCGGATATTGCAATACTTTTCCATAGCCGAAAAAGAGAAAGAGGCATTTTCCATTCTCAGCAGGCTTTCATACTTTATCATCGCCTGTTCATACATGCATAGGCCGCCATAGATCAGGGCCTCTAATTCTGTTATCTCACCATTCCGGATATTAGCCTTATCAACGGCTGTGGCTATAGCGTTTAATTCGGCCAGGTGTGCTTCAGTGGTGTAACCGGCTATTTCCAGTTTATTCAGCAAATTGCTTAGTTCTATTTCAGCCTCCCGGGCGATGACAAATTCTTTCGGTGGCTGTTTTTTATAACCCCGTCTCAGGGTATAAAACTGGTCGCCATAACATTGGTAAGCCCCCCAGGTATTGGTGTATTTGTATTTTTCATAAATAACCTTCCGGGCCTGCAATACGGCCTGTCCAAACTCATCTCCATTAAACATGCATTGATAAAACACATCGGTGAACTCTAATGCTGCTGCATCGTCCACGGCCCAGCCTGCAGCAATCACTACTTTTACGCCGTTCTCGATCAACTGCGTTCCAATATTGGCTGCCAGCTTAAACCGGTTTCGATACAAGTTTTCGGCGGCGCCATCTGTTTTGCCCAAATAACAACAATTCACAAAAACCAATTCCGGAACCGAACTCATCTGGCTTATTTCACGGGTTGACAAAAAAACATTATCACCGATCAGCATTCCTGAACCCTTCGATGGATCTTCGTTGAATACTCCGTGTCCTGCGAGGTGTATGATCTTGTAATCATCACTAAAAAGAGCCTGGATAATATCCGATACAGATCCCCGGGATATTTTGGTTGTCGAAAAATCGGTGCTGCTTAAAATTTCATTCACCAACTCCCCTTCCTGCAAAGCTCCCTGCAACTGGTTGACAAATCCTTTCAGGTCAGGATCGGCGATGATCAGTGCTGAGTCTTTTGAGACCGAATTAATCTTCATTCTATAATCGGAAGTTGCTAACTGGCGAACCATTCCGGCATTAATGCACAAGGGCTTTGCATTATGGGTGCTATCCTGTAACAACTCCCAGGGATAAGAAGCGGTATCCTTATCCACGATCCAATTGATATTTGCTTGTTTTTTTAACTGCTCTTTAAAATCATTTGGCACCAGCAATTCAAAAATTGTTTTAGCCAATTGCGGCGTCCATTGATTATTCCCTGATAAATCATTGATCAACTCCTGGATCATTTCACGGCTGGTAAATAAATCCCGCTGTTCTTCCCTGGCCCCGCCTGTGGAGATATTAAACTGCATGCCTTTGATCCTGGCTGCTTTTATTTCATACTCTTTCAATTTTACGTTGATCCGGGTCCACCATTCGTCTGTATTATCCAACGGCAATCTTTCTCTTGCCCCCAATAGTTTTTTAATCCGCTTTTTTTCAAACACTATGTTTACAGTATAATCGTCTTCTTTTTCTATTTCATTTAAAACGTAGAGACAACCCAATGCCCGGTCCTGGTATTGCTCAATAAATTCCAGGTGAGTAATGGTCTTGGCTCCCTCTCTTAATGTTTGCCGGATTTTAGTATTGGCATTTTGCACTCCCATTACAATGGCCCTGATCGATTTTTCCACCGACAAGCCACCGTAGGAACAAGCTATGGCCAGTGATGAAACACCTACCTGTTGTGTATCCACGCCGTTAGTGGTATGCGGAGCCTTACTGTTCACGTATAGTAAATATTTTGCCACGCCCTGTTCAACACTTTGTGTAAGCTGGTAAGCCGTCAACGAACCGGGATCTCCGAGCCCCACGATAATGGCTCCATTAAAATCTTTTTGATGTGTAATCACTACTTCGCTGGTACCAATTTCTCCCGGATAAAGTCCCAACTGGTATCGTTCGGTTAATACACCCCTCAAATTATAGTCAATAGCTTTTTCCGCATACAGGATACCATCATTTATAAAGTGCCCTGCCAACAATGGATAAGAAGAGTATTTCAGGTCTCCGTTGCTGATCGAAACACGAATAGGCACTTCACCAGCTTCTATAACTTTCTCTTCGCCTAATCCCAGGATAGTATTCTCCACACCCTCGGCTGAAAGATCAAAATCATTTACGACCGGTGTTCTGAATTGTAATTCGGCGCCGCGGATCACCGGTTTTGTTTTCTTTAATAACAGAGTAGAACCATGCTCCAGTATCTCATCGATGCTTTTAAAGAGCGAAGGATCATTGGACAATGCACCATGAGAAGCATCGGAATAATAGACCGAATTATTTTCAATCATTTTTTTAGGAATACCTGTTTCCCATGTCACACTCTGGTCTCCAGCCGCCGTGCTGAAAAAAACAAGATTGTTATTTTCATCTATTTCATAGCCGGAGGGAGTTGAGTTATCCCTGCCAGCTATATAAACAGCATTGGAGTAGTCAATATTTTTTACATTTTCATTAATAAAATCACGATAGGCCTTGAATGTATCCAATTGCTTTTTTGCAGGAATGGGCCAGGCGGCATCGCCATTAGCCCTGCTCATTTTTTTCCAGGTTTCTTCTTTGGCAAAATCATTTTGATCATCATCCGATAAAGGCAATAAACTTAACAAGCCCGGAAAGTTGGAAAAGATTTCCAGCAATTGCTTTTTGCTATGAAAGATGTCGATCTTGCTGATCTTATCAATAATGGGATCTTTACCGTACAATACATACGGAATGCGGAAAGAGCCACCCAGCGGTGAACCCAAAAACAAAAGCCGAAAGCCACTTGAATTGTTTAATCGCTGCCAGGTATCCGGGTGTGTTAAAATAAAATCACGAATCAGCACACCACCCATGGAATGCCCGATCAATTTGATCGGTTGACCATACGCCAGTAATTCAATGATCTTTTCATTCAGCAATTTGGCACAATCATTCAGTTGCTGACGCCAGTCAAATGCAAAGGTGACCACATCATAATTAGTACTTAAATGATCTGCCAGTTTTTTGTACGAAGTTTTGATCAGCGATGGAGCATCCACTCCTTTCTCAGAAATCCGCAAATCATTTAGTTCACCGCCAATAAAGCGGAAATAATTTATCCAGATCAGTTTTCCATTCTTTGACAAATTGGAACCCATGATGCCGGGTAGTAAAACAGCAATAGGGCGTTTACCGGTAACTGTATTTTTAAATACCTGCCCTCCGTCCAACTTCAGGATAGCATTGCGATCGGCCAACATTGATGCGCCCTGTTCTAACTTCACAAAGCCGGGTATCAGTGCATGATCCGTTGTCCTTAGTGCATCCAGCAGGGCCGTATTTGTTTTAGGATTTTTGAAATAATGAAAATGATCTACGGTGGTGCCTTCGTCAAAAAAATATTGCATCATGTTCAACCGCTTTGCGCCATTGTACATGGAAGCCGTATTTACGACAAGATCATTCTTCGAATCAAAGAAAAGCTTACTGGCTAGTACCACAAGAGCTTTAAAGCTTAAATTGACACGGCTGTTGCCTGAGATAACGGCCAATGGACTATCGATAGCTGCAGCAGGTCTTGGATAATTTAATACTTTGATAAACGGTGAATCAGGATTCATGGCTTCGAGACCCGGTAGCACACTCACATCTTCTTTACAATCCACTACGGAAGCCAGCAGGTTTTTAAATGAATTATAGATAGGATTGGCAGGGCCTCCTATTGCCAGGCCAATTAAATTAAAAGTGACATTAAAAAAATTATCAAGCCTGTCAGATGCCAGCGTAGTACCACTGGCCGGGCAGGCAACACGAATAAATTTTTGTACCGAAATATTTTTTTCTTTCAGCGCATCTTTAATGGCCTTACTATATTTTATATCCTCATCCCGGCCTTCTTTTTTTAAGTAATTCATTTCTTCCGCAGAGAAACCTGCATTGTTTTCATCGTCGACGCAAAACCGGGAAAGAATATCACCGACCAAACCGCCGCGGGAATGACTGATCAGATGGAGAACGGCATTGGAAGGAAGTTGCTTTACCAGTTCAGCTACATTTTGCAAAGGACTTTTGGTAAGCGTCTCATGTTGGAAGGCCAATACATTTTGATCATAGTTTTGAAAAATATATTTCCATAATTCAGTTCCCGTCAATTCGCCAAATGATCCGCTGGTTGATGAATTAGTGCCATGCAGGAAAAGCAGGAACGGCTTGCTGTTGCTGACAGGAATATCTTTAAAAAACTGGAAGCCGGCATCGAGCCTGTATAAACCACTTTTGTTATCCAGTTGTTTTTTTTCAAGGTCAATAGCTAGTTCCCGTACTCCCTTTTTTAGGTTCTTTTTGGAAAAAATCTTCAACAATTTCAATGCTACTGTTCCAATCCCCCGCTCATCAGCAGTGGATTGAATGTAATAAGGGATTTCAAAGTCACTGTCAACAGACCGGCTTTTAAGAGCTGCGGCCTCAGGGAAAACATCCTGGATCGTTTGATCAGAACTAAGCCAGACCGTATTGTCTTCAAATACAAATTCTATTACCTGGTCTTTTTTTAGCTGAATGGTGTGCCGCTCTGCTTCACCCCTTGTGGAACCCCCTAACAGGTAAACTTCTTCCAGTTTAAGATCATCGGCTGATTCAAAGGTCGATTGGCTGGGTTGTTTTTCACCGCGGATGGTGATCTTGTTAATTTTCATATTCTACAGGTTGAGGTTATGCGATTTCAATTCATCAATTACAAGTTAATGAATACTACAACCAGGCCTACGATAGAAAATAATTGCAATAGACTAAACCAGCACAAGTTCTACTACTATTGCCAAAGATGTTTATAACAGTGAGAAACACAAGTTTTCGAAGAGTCACGAAAAATTGCAGTGTAAAAATTAAGCAAAAAAAATGAGGTGGCAATACCAGCAGGTAGATGTATCAATCAGAGTTGAAAAATTTAAACAGAAGCGGGAGAGTTTCTGTTGCCAATCTATTGTAAGAACACCTGCCAACTGTAGTCATCGGCAATAACCTCAATTCCTTAATTTCGGCAATGGCTATATCAATTGCAACCAACGAAGACATTCCTGCACTGGTTCAGCTTATCAACAGTGCCTACCGGGGTGAAGCATCCAAACAAGGGTGGACCACTGAAGCTTACCTGCTAAAAGGTGAGCTTAGAACTGATGAAGACAGCCTGGCTTCGATTTTGGAAACTAAAAATGCTGTGATGCTGAAAAATGTTGCAGGCGATGGCTCCATTACCGGGTGTGTATACCTGCATAAACAGGAACGCGGATTGTACTTAGGCATGTTGACCGTGTCACCGCCTTTACAAGGCGCCGGCATTGGTAAGAAATTGCTGGCTGCCGCCGATGAGTATGCTAAAGAAAATAATTGTTCCTGCATTTTCATGAATGTGATTTCTCTCCGTTCCGAGCTGATTGCCTGGTATGAAAGACATGGTTATTATCAAACGGCGGAACGCAAACCTTTTCCCAACGATCAACGCTTTGGCATTCCTACGCAACCGTTGGAATTTGTGATCATGGAAAAGAAAGTGACGGAGGCCAAAAGTGAGAAGTGAAAAGCTAAAAGTGAAAAGTGAAAGGTCAAAAGTGAAACCGGATTTTCACTAGTTCATCGCCCATCATTATTTGCAGGTTAAAATTTTTTGCCACAATTTTAGCTTTAATAGTAAACCTACCGGATATGAGAAAAATTGTCCTGCTTATTAGTTTGATTGTTGTCAGTTGTCTGCAATTAATAGCCCAACCAAAACCATCTTCCCCGGCAACAGCCGATGAAAAACCCGCTGCAAAAGAAGAAAAGGTTGTATTACCCAATATTATTTTCAATCCTGATAAAAATGTAGTCACCGATCATACCACTACCATCAAGGGGCACCGTATTGCTTATAAAGCCACAACAGGCACCATGCCGGTTTGGGATGAAGAAGGAAAATGTATCGCCGGTTTATTTTATACCTATTATGAACGAAGCGATGTAAAAGACAAAGCAATAAGGCCCCTGGTGATATCGTTTAACGGCGGACCCGGTTCTGCTTCTGTTTGGATGCATATCGCCTATACTGGTCCAAGATTGTTGAATATCGATGATGAAGGTTACCCGGTGCAGCCTTACGGCATTAAAGAAAATCCTTATTCTATTTTAGATGTCGCTGATATTGTTTTTGTCAATCCCGTTAATACTGGTTATTCAAGAGCGGTAAGCAAGGATATACCCGGCACGAAATTCTTTGGTGTTCGTGCCGACATCAAATACCTGGCTGAATGGATCAACACCTTTGTGACCCGCAACAATCGCTGGGCTTCGCCAAAATACCTGATCGGCGAAAGCTATGGCACAACCCGGGTATCGGGCCTTGCACTGGAACTGCAGAATGCACAATGGATGTACCTGAATGGTGTGATATTGGTATCCCCCACCGAACTGGGCATTGAACGTGATGGTCCTGTTGATGCGGCGCTACGTCTCCCCTACTTTGCGGCAACGGCCTGGGATCATAAAATGTTGCCGGCCGATCTGCAGCAAAAAGACCTGACAGCGATGTTGCCCGAAGTAGAAGAGTTTACGATGAACGAACTGATACCTGCTATGAGCCGCGGTAGTTCGTTGACTGATGAAAAGAAAAAAATGATCGCTGAAAAGATGGCCCGCTATTCCGGCCTGTCATCAAAAGTGATACTGCAACACAACCTGGATGTGCCCGTCATTTTTTTCTGGAAAGAATTGTTGCGGGATAAAGGATTTACTGTAGGCCGCCTTGACTCCCGCTACCGGGGCATCGATCGTGAGGATGCGGGTGACGGTCCTGATTTCAACGCTGAGCTGACATCCTGGTTGCATTCCTTTACCCCGGCTATCAATATGTATCTGCGCAACGAATTAAATTATAAAACCGACCTGAAGTATTTAATGTTTGGCAATGTAAGTCCCTGGGACCGCACGGGCGACCGCACCGGTGAAAACCTGCGGCAAGCCATGGCACAAAATCCTTTTTTACATGTGATGGTTCAATCCGGTTATTATGATGGCGCCTGTGATTATTTCAATGCCAAATACAGCATGTGGCAAATGGACCCCGGCGGTAAACTAAAAAACAGGCTGAGTTGGAAAGGCTATCGCAGCGGGCATATGATGTACCTGCGCAAACAGGATTTGGAAACGGCCAATGAAGATATCAGGGAGTTTATTAAGGCTTCTACTCCGAAACAGGGAGAGGCGGCGAGGTATTGAGCAATTGCATTGTACTAAATCATTCTCTAGACTGAATTTGTTCAGGCGTATAATCCTTAAAACACCGAACCTTGACAATACCATATGTGCCGATACTTTTTGGAGTAAAAATTAATATCCATCTTATATTCGAATGGCTTGCTTTTTTTATTTCATTTAGATATTATGTTTATTTACGGAAACAAAATCAAGACCACATATCAGGTAGAAACAGACTTTCCATAATTCTTGGGGCTATAATCGGAGCATTTATTGGCTCGAGGTTGGTGGGATTCCTGGAAAATCCTTTAATCACTTTTAACGCTAACAACATAATCCAGCTACTTAATGCCAAATCTATTATGGGAGGTCTGTTTGGTGGATTAATTGGTGTTGAGACCGCAAAAAGAGTAATAAATGAAAAACACTCTTCAGGTGATCTTTTTACATTTCCCATCATAATTGGAATTATAATAGGACGCATCGGTTGTTTTTTAAGCGGCACCAACGAATTTACATATGGTTCGACAACAAACCTGATGACCGGAATGGACTTAGGAGATGGGCTATTGAGACATCCTACTTCTCTGTATGAATTGATTTTTCTGCTTGTGCTTTTCCTGGCTCTAAAAAGATTCAAGACCTTGCCATTGATAGAAAGCGGTTTGTTGTTTAAGTCTTTCATGATTTCATATTTTGGCTTTCGCTTTCTCATTGAGTTCATAAAGCCAAACGTCTTTTTTGTTTTAGGAATGAGTAGCATTCAATGGTTATGTATGATATGTTGGATCTATTACCTCAACACGTTTAAGAAATTAGTAAAAAATGCCTACCAGAAATTATACTTACTACGATTACACAATTAGCCTGTGTCCAGAATGTTTAAAGCGAATAGATGCAAAAATTGTTTTTGAAGAGAACAATGTCTTCATGTTAAAACGATGCCCTGAGCATGGCAATTCTAAAGTTTTAATAGCAGATGATAAAGAATATTACAAAAGGATCAGGAACTACAATAAACCTTCTGAAACGCCCTATAAATTCAACACCAGTACCCACTATGGATGTCCTTATGACTGCGGTTTATGTCCGGACCACGAACAACATTCATGTCTGACTGTAATTGAAATAACAGACAGATGCAATCTTTCCTGTCCAACTTGCTATGCGGCTTCTTCCCCTACACATGGCAGACATCGAACATTTGAAGAGGTCAAAGCCATGTTAGACACGATCGTGAAAAATGAAAAAGAACCGGATGTAGTGCAAATAAGTGGCGGGGAACCAACTATTCATCCCCATTTTTTTGATATTCTTGATTATGCAAAATCACTACCAATCAAACACCTCATGGTGAATACTAATGGTATTGAAATTGCCAAAAATTTTGAATTTGCAGAGCGTCTGAAAAGCTACACCCCGGATTTTGAAATCTATTTACAATTCGATTCCTTTAAAGAAGAGACATTAATGTCTTTGCGGGGAGCAAACCTCAAAAAAATACGGGAAAAGGCTATTGAATATTTAAACAAATTAAATCTTTCAACTACTTTGGTCGTTACCCTACAGAAAGGATTAAATGATGATGAAATAGGCAAAGTAATTGATTATGCTCTAGAACAGAAATGTGTACGAGGGGTTACTCTCCAACCAACGCAAGTGGCCGGCAGACTTGCCAATTTCAAAAATGGATCTGATAGAATTACCCTAACAGAAGTCAGACGAAAGATACTTGAGCAAACAAAAGCATTCGAGCCTGATGACCTGATTCCAGTACCGTGCAACCCGGACGCCTTAGTAATGGGATATGTGCTGAAATTAGAAGGCAAAATTATCCCTCTTACCAGATACGTCAATCCGGCGGATTTACTCGACAATAGCAAGAATACAATTGTCTACGAACAGGATGAAGAACTGCACCAAAAAATGTTCGAGATTTTCAGCACAGGAACTTCAACAGACAAAGCTTCATCTAAATTACATACCTTACTCTGTTGTCTTCCTTCTGTGCAGGCACCAAAACTCAAATATGAAAATCTTTTTAGGGTAATAATTATGCAATTTATCGATGCCTATAATTTTGATGTCAGAGCAATCAAAAAGTCCTGTGTGCATATTGTAAACAAGGACAATAAGATTATCCCCTTTGAAACAATGAATCTTTTTTACAGGGACGATAAAAATCTATATTTAGAAAAACTTAGATCGTTTTAAAAATGGTATTATTAGAAATGGGTGGTATACTATCGTTAATCATAATAGTTTACCTGATCTGTCATAGCCCGGCAATTATCTTGTTGATCGTCGGTTTAAACAGGCTAAAAACCAAACCAGAAAACGCAAAAAAATTACTGATCATCGCCGGTATCTATTTTTTAATTGGAGCCGGTATCTGTGGAGCACTGTTGACCTAAAAGCCGAGCGAAACAAGAAATTGCAAGTTGCTATACCGAAATAAAATAAATGGCATCGAACCTAATTGGCAAACCTTTGCTAACATGTTTAAGGAGCTTGTATTTACGAATGAAGGTATTTCAAAAGTAATTGCACAACTCTCACTAATGAAAAGCGCCAGGTTATCAATTGTGACGGAAAATCAAAATGCTCTTAATAAAGCAGAGAAACTAGCCAACCTTATTTCTGCAACTCTTACAACAGAACCTGATTTCCATATCGAGAAATACGAAAAGTTTGAGAACTCTTACAAACTTGACTTTGTCATAAGATTTGAAGGCCTACAAAGTTCAATTATTGAAAGTATAGAAAAAACGGATAGGCTTTGCTCTCCCTGGAATGTTAGACTAAATCGCAGCCAAAATGAAATTGAACTAACATTTAATAAGTCGGCTAATGCAACATTCTCTAAAAATGAGTTTAATGTTATTGTTTGGGCCAATTGGGCGGTTAACGAGTAAAACGGCCTCGCCATGTTTCGTATCCCCACGAAACATTCAAATAATATATTTTCGGTTTGGGAGACACAAACCGGGGCAACAGAAAAACAGAGAAACTGATTAATTTAAAGTCTTCATTGGTTCGATCATTCAAATTTCAACCAGCATCAATGCCCAAATCAAAAGACATCCACAATCCCGCGGCTGTTACAGCCTATATTCAAAAACTCGATCCTGTATTTGCAAAAGCCATCGAAACGTTGCGGCAGTCAATACTCGGCGCTGGCAAGGAAATTGGTGAGCAAATAAAATGGAACTCACCCAGCTTTTTCTATACCGGAGAAATGAAAGCCTTTAATGCCAAAGAGTACAAACGGGACATCGTAGTGATGAACCTGCACAAAGGAAATATCCTGCTGGTGTTCCCGACCGGTGCCACAATCAAAGACAGCAGCGGTTTGCTGGAAGGCGATTATAACGACGGCAGAAGATTAATGCGCTTCAATGACCTGGCCGATATCAAAGCGAAAAGCAAAGCCCTGCAAACCATTATCAAAACCTGGCTGAGCCAGGTGGAAAAATAAAACTGCTATGAAAACGAATGACGAGCTTCCGCTGAAATTAGCCAAGCCTGCTCAACGGGCACTGGCGAATGCGGGCATCACTTCACTGCAGCAACTGGCAACACACAGCGAACAGGAAATTGCTTTGATGCATGGCATCGGGCCGAACGCATTACGGGTAATCAAACAAGAATTAAAAAAGCACGGATTATCATTTACGAAAAAATAATTGAGCAGGAAGCAACAAAACCATTCAGCAATTTTCCGGATCAATCTCTTTGCTGCTATCTTTTTGCATCAAGACCAATATTGCAACGTTTAGATGAAACTGGCCAATCGCTTCTCCATTTTTATCTGGCATAGTTTTTTTACCTCTACCGGTAAATTATACATTATGCAAAATTGGTTAAGAACGTTACTGGCTGGTTACGGTGCTTATAAATGGGGCGGCGGCTGCTTAGGCTTTATCGTCGTGTTTGCCTTATTATATTGGTTATTGGGTCATTGCTAAGTTTTCCCTGAAAATTGTTGATTTTTTTACACAGATGCGCTATTTCAAAAAGCCAGTTTGTTTGGCCTATTGAGTGTATCGAAATATTGACAAGCAAATGGTCAGCCTTCGGCAAGCGCAGGCTGGCGATGGTTTTGACTGTCTCTTTTCAGGCATATAAAATAAGCCGGCTTATTTTGCGTTGTTGGGATTGTTAAGTACATTAACAGTCCAAAACCTGTCTGCATGAAATACGCTTTTTACCCCGCTTGTTTGCTGATGCTTGTGTTGGCTGCTTGTGAAAATTCGGGCGGTGGCATCCGCCGGGAGCAAAACCTGAAACCGCTTAGTATCCCTTCCAATGCAGGCACTGCCCCGGCAACTACACAGGGGCCGGTACCGGTAACGCAAACTCCTCTTCAACTCGACAGCAAATCCCCCGTTGCACCGGCAGTTGTTGCCAATCCTTCTGCCCCGGTAGTAGGATCCAAACTTAACCCGGCTCATGGTCAACCCGGTCATCGTTGTGATGTAGCAGTAGGTGCTCCTATACCTGCAACTGCCCCGGTTTTAAATACTTCTTCAATAAAGCCAGCCGCAAACAATGCGGTTGCTACAACAACGCCTGCAATCACGCCAGCCACGACGACTTCAACTGCACCGGCATCCGGACTGAATCCAGCTCATGGAAAACCCGGTCATCGTTGTGATATTGCCGTCGGCCAACCACTGAATAGTCCGCCAGCCGCAAAAACAACTACTTCCCCTGTAGCGACTACGGCTCCTGCTTTACAGGCATCACCACTGCAAACAGCCACGACAGCCGCTACGCCGGCTAATGGTTTGAATCCGGCACATGGTCAGCCCGGACATCGTTGTGATATTGCCGTAGGCCAGCCACTGAGTAGTGCACCGGTTAAAAACAAAAAGTAAGGTTCACAGAAATCCTTCTTTTACCAGGCTCCAGAAATTATCGAGCGCCAATATCCGTGGTTTTAAGAAAGAAATGATAGCCGGCCAATCAGCATTATTAAAAATATTGACGCCATTGATTGTTTTACTGATGCGGGACACCGGTTTCCCATCTTCGTCCGTTCCGTGTAGTTTCCACTCCCATTCTTCCCGCAGCGTATCGTGAAATATATTTTTCAATGCAACAAATTTTTCAAAATATTCTTGTTGCAATGAAAGTTCAGGATGACGCATCTCGATAGCAATACTGGCCCGTTTATTATCAGCATCCATTCTGAAATAAAGATGCCTGACGCCGGTTTTATAATTCAACCAGTTTACCGTTTCTCCTTCCGCATTGGGCAAGGGACGCATGTATTGCCCAAAGCTTGTCCAGAAATTTTTCCGTAGCTGAGATGCTTCGTGCCTGCTGTACATGTCGGCAAAATAATTACATGCCTTGTATACCAAAAATTTATTTACCGACTGGGCTAAAGAAGGAAAATGGTCTATAATTCCTTAGTGGACTTTGCGAAAAACCTGTCTGCCGACAGGCAGGGCTTTGTGTTGCTTTGCGGTTAGATCTTCTTTTACCGCAAAGGACGCCAAGAAAAATACGCAAAGAGAACAAGTTCGATATTGGCCAAGTCAATGGAAATTTACCCTGGCACCTCAAAATAAGAATTAGCCATCGACTACCAGATCGGCTTCGATCGAAATCAATTCATCTATCTTTATCGAAACAATTATTAAATGAAAACAATCGGTCTTATTGGCGGATTAAGCTGGCTTTCTACTATCGACTATTACCGCATGCTGAATGAACTGACTAATGAAAAACTGGGTGGTGTATCATCCGCAAAAATCATTTTATACTCCGTCAATTTTGAAGAAATAAAACAATTGACAGAACAAGGACGCTGGGACGAAATAGAAAAGCTAATGACGACGATTGCGCAAAACCTGCAAGCTGCCGGCGCTGATTGTTTGTTACTCGGCGCCAACACCATGCACAAGATAGCTGATGATATTCAGCGATCGATCAGCATCCCGTTGATCAATATTGCAGCGGAAACGGCGAAAGAAATAAAACAGCAGCAATTACAGACAGTAGCATTGATCGGTACGAAATACACGATGCAATTTGATTTTTATAAAAACAAACTGGCAGACCAGGGCATTATGACCATCATACCCGGAGTGGAAGATATTGAGTTTATCAACACTGCGATTTATTCAGAAATGGGGAAGGGGATTTTTTTACCCGCCACTAAAGAAAAATTCCTGGCGATCATCGGGAAACTGGCTGGGCAGGGAGCACAGGGAATTATTCTTGGCTGCACAGAAATTCCGATCCTGGTCAAACAAAGCGACTGTAAAATACCGCTGTTCGATACTACAAAAATACATTCGGCTGCCGCTATCCGTTTTGCTCTCTCGTAAAGTTAATTTGGCATACAATTATATATTTAAAAAGGAAGAGCTTTCGGTAAAGGCTACCGGACTCCTTAATAAAATAATTTGAAGTATGAAAAATAAACGGCTTCGCAATTATCTGCAACAAAAAGCGACCATGAAAGCAAACAGCCCCATAAAAGCTGGCACCATACAAACCCTCCCGGATAAAAGGATAGACCAGGATTTTGTGGGTTACCCGCATGCACCGGCAAAAGAAGAATTGATCAACCCCAAAACAAAAGAGCAGAAGAAAACAGCCGCAGTGGATGTAAAAGACGGCGAAAAGATGGACCAAAAGAATAAGAAAAAACAAACCAGTGAGGAAAAATCGAATGGCTCGGCCAACGCTTTTGAAGGTAGGGAAGAAGTAAAAGAATGATGATTGACTTCAACAAATAAAAACCATATACAATGAGCCAGGCATTTGTAAAAGAAAGTGAAGAGCAATGGTTACATGATGTGTCACCTGCTCTTTCCGCATTAATCATCTACCTTACCCGGGAAAACAACGGCATCAGGGTATACGAAAAAAATAATCACTTCAGTAAAAAATGGGGACGGGAAGTACATGTGATGAGCAATGGACTTGGATATGCAAAGGATGATGAAGGAAAATGGTTTATCGCGGAATGAATGAACGGGATACAGGATGCGGATGACAACTAGTGCAATAAAAAAAGACTGCCTTTTGAGACAGTCTTTTTTTATTGTGTTCTTACTTTAGAAGTAGTTCAATTTTAATTCTACCCGACGGTTCTTTTGACGACCCGCTGCTGTTTTATTATCTGCTACCGGCTCTGTTTCGCCATGACCAACTGATTCAAGCCTGCTTTCATCTACACCTTTTTTAACCAGGTAGGCCTTTACTGCAGCGGCCCGGTTTTCACTAAGCTTTTGGTTAAATGCATCGTTACCTACATCATCGGTATGTCCGTCTATTGCCAGTTTCAGATCAGTATTTTCTTTCATGATCTGTGCCACTTCATTTAATCCCTTAAATGATTTGCTTAGCAAAGTAGATTTACCCGTTGCGAAATAAATATTCTGTGCAGCATAGTTTACTTTTTTCACCACTTCTTCTTTCACTTCCGGGCAGCCCTGGTTTTCTTTTGTACCTGCCAGGCTAGGACATTTATCTTCCGGATCAGGAATGCCATCACCATCTGTATCTACAAACGGACATCCCTGGTTGCTGGCAGGGCCGGCTTCAGCGGGACATTTATCTTCCTCATCATTGATGCCATCTTTATCTGTATCGGGAATCGGGCATCCCTGGTAACGGGCAAGACCGGCCGCCTCAGGGCATTTATCTTCTTCATCATTGATGCCATCCTTATCACTATCAGGAACAGGGCAGCCTTCATATTTCTCCAGACCGGGCACTGTGGGACATTTATCAAGACTGTCACTAATTCCATCCTTGTCGGTATCTGCAGGTGGAGCCGGTGGCAACGGTTTTAATGCTGGTTCTTTCTTTTTACCAATTCTGCCGGCAATACCAATTTGATTGAAGAAATGGTGCACGGCAGTTTCTGTCGTAACGGGAACCCTGTATTGAGACGTAGCAAATATATGTGCGTCGTCAAACAAGTTTAATTTTATTCCAAGACCTAATGGTACAAATGCTCCAAAATAGGTACCGCCATACATTTGCGCACCAATGCCTGCTATAGCATAAGGTTGCACCCAATATTTTTCGGAAACGAGTTTGAAATTTAAAGCGGCATCTGCTTCCAGTAAAAAACGATCGCCGGAAGTAGCTGTGCGGTTAGGAAGATTAAAACTTGGAAATGTACCGGCAAGTGTACCTGAAAAATCCATTAATCTTCTCAATCCTTTAAAATAACTGATAGCAATGCCGGGCGACATATCTTTCAACTTTGCCCAGTTACCTTTATTCAAAACACTTGAGAGGGAGGTAGAACGGATACGGTCAGCAGTCTTAAAATCATTTAACAGAAAACTTACTCCAATTGCTGCGGGCCTTATTTCATCATCCTGCGAAAAACCTGCAGGACCTGTTAAGGACAGCACCAATAAAACGGCAAATATCTTCTTCATAAGCAGAGGGTTTTGTTTTTAAACTAAACAAAAATAGCGGGTCTGTTTTATTTGTTGAAAAAAATATTACCCTTACAAACCGCGTAAATATTACAAGAAAAACAATTGTGAAGTTTGAAAGTGCGATAGAAACAGAGAATCAAAATCACTAAAGCAGGTTGTGTTCTCACTTACTTTCCTGCAAAATATTTTGCCTGCAATGCCTTGTCTTCACCATAAATATCATCATAAAATACCAGCCTCCCTTCTTTGCCTTCACAGGTAAAGTAACGAATATAAAGCGGCAGACGGTTCTTTACAGGGATCACATGTTTTTCCTTCCGCTCCAGCCAGGCTGTCAATGAATCCTCAGTTGGTGAAGGCTCGTCGAAATACAGATCCTTATAATCATAGCGAACAATATAGTAAGCCAGCTCTTCCCATTCCTGTACTCTTACGCAACCATGACTTAATGATCGCATTTCACGACTGAATAAATATCGCTGGTTGGTATCGTGCAGGTACACGGCATACTTATTGGGAAAATTGAATTTTAAAATGCCTAAAGCATTTTCATCACCACTACCCTGCACCACTTTGTATGGAATGCCTTTACTGTATTTTGACCAATTGACATCACCAGGATTAATAATATCGCCATTGTTATCGATCAGTGTATAACCTTTGCGGGCCAGGTAATTCGTATCTTTTTTTAAGCCAGGCAATATTTCTTTAACAATGATGCTGGTAGGTATGGTCCATTGCGGATAGGTGATCATATCTGAAATGGCACTGGTGAGTAATGGGGTGCGGGTAATATTTTTTCCGCAAATGATCTTCGATGAAATCAATACTGTATCATTTTCTATCAACTTCAAATTAAAAGCAGGCAGGTTCACCCATAGATACCGCTCAGGCATTTTTTCCGGCAACTTTTTATACCGGTCAAGTGTAATGGCGATACGAATAAACTTATCCCTGTCCGATTCATTTAGCAGCCGCAAAGTACCCTCGCCGGCTTTTCCGTCGACTGTTATTTTTTTACTGCGCTGAAATTTTTTAACCGCGTCAGCTAAGCTTGCTGAATCAGCCTTAATACTATCATAAGCGATAAAGCCGCCCTCATACAACCGGCGCTGCAGTAGCACGGGGTAGTTAATTGAATCTTTTTTTGGTGATGGAACAATGGTGTAAACCCGGTTATCGGCGCTGTCCAGGAAGCGCTTAATTCCTTCCTTCAAATTGACATAACCTTCATGAGCCGGTTCCAGTGCATGAAAGATATTGGTGATTGATCTGCTCTGTTGAGCTTGCTCAAATTGTTGCAGGTAGAATTCATCGATCAATGTCGTGTCTTTTCTCTGCGTCATGCTGTCCTTCGGCAACCGCCCCAATTTTAAATCTTTGATGATGTGAATGAACGCATCCGACAGCATCAGGTCAGCCTTTGCCCAAAGCACCACGTCTTTTTTTGCCAGCGTATCCGTCAGCAATTTTTTATTCAATGAATCCAAATCGTTATGATGGTAATCCTGCGGGAATAAGCCAAACAATTTTGCATCCCTTATAAACCGAAACATTGAATCGGCCAGCGGTTCCCAGCTTTCCTTACTACTCCATACAGAAGCAAAATTTCTTTTTTCATACACCAGTTGCACCTGCGGCGTATAGGCCAACCGGATGCTGTCATCGATCTTTCCATTATTGGATAATGCAAAGGCCAGCGAGCTTTGGATAATGTCCGGTATCTTCTTTTCCAGTTCTTCCGGTGTTTTTGCAATCTCAGTTACAGGGGGACGCTTGTCATTATTGCATGCTATAACTATGCAACAAAAAAATGAACACAAAAAAAGAGAGTACAACAATACTTTTTTAACCATGCTAAATCCAGGATGTGGTGGTGATCTTATTATACGACTTTAATCCCATCAACACATATTCATAACAAATTAAGCAATCCTGCCAGTATTTGTGGGTTGCCTGTTTGTTATTTTTCTAAGATGCTGTTAATAAACAGAACAAAAAAGAAAAGCCGTGAAAAAATTTATTAAAAGGGTTTTGTCCACCGTAAGTTTAGCGGAATTTGTCCGTTTTTTCATTCGCAGTTATACTTCGGCCGCTCCTGATCTGCAACTGTACATTACTGATCCACTCAGCACAGCCTTTGCTATAAAGAAATTCGTTTATCGCATGAATGACTTGCGTGACCTCATCATAAGTCCCTTCCAATACAGTGGCAAAAGGACCCACTTCGTGACGAATGCCGGAGTGCTGAATAATGGCAATGGCTTCATCGACCCATTCATAAGGGCGTTTATCTAAAACGATGGAACAATTTGAATAGATGCGTTTACAAGGTATCCGTGCATATGTTTAAATGGCTATTATATCCGTGACAGCCTCCTGGTTTATGGGACCATATACATGAGGAAAAGTGTCTTTGGTAGACGGAGACCAGTCAAATACAAAGCGGCTGGTGAGTTTATCGGTATCGATAACCAGTTTTACCAGGCCGGTTTTATCGGCAAAATATCTTTCCAAAACGCCGGCCACCTGGTGCTCCTGTGAACAATGAATAAAACCTTCTTCTTTCAGGGATGGTGCCTCATAGAAACCTTTCTGTTTGGCTGCATTCCATTCGGCAGCAGTGGTGACATGATAAATGATTGGCATAATCGTTATTCCTTTCTTACAATATTACTCTCTTAACCTGTTGTTCCAATAAAATTAAGTCAACCAAAGCAATTGCCGTGGCAGCTTCCAATATGACAGGTGCCCTGAGTGCTACACAAAGATCGTGACGGCCTTTGATAGAAAAATCTTCCACTTTACCGGTATCCCAATTCAAACTGTTTTGCTGTTTAGGTGTCGAGGCTGTCGGCTTGATGGCAATGCGAAACACTAACTCGTTGCCATTGCTGATGCCACCGACAATACCACCCGCATGATTGGTTCGCGTTTTGCCCTCCATATTTTCAATCGAATCATTGTGCTGCGAACCAAACATTTTTGCCGCAGCAAAGCCAGCGCCGAATTCAATTCCTTTTACGGCGGGGATCGCAAAAGCGATATGGGCAATTTGAGATTCTACCGAATCAAAAAACGGTTCACCTAAGCCAACAGGTAACCCGGTAACACGACATTCCACTAAACCGCCCACTGAATCTTTGGCGTCGATAGCTTTTTGCAGCCCTTTTTCTAAATCTGTTTCGCCACCGATCTCAATGACCGTTGATGCTATATTTATGCCTGATCCCAATAATTTTTTCGCAATAGCGCCTGCTGCAACCAGCCCTGTTGTTAACCTGGCACTGAAATGCCCGCCGCCGCGGTAATCCTCGTTGCCACCGTATTTTTGATGGGCTACCCAATCTGCGTGACCGGGCCGGGGAAAACTTCTTTGTTTTTCATAATCACCGCTGCGGGTATTGTTATTTTCAAACAATATCGTAATCGGAGCGCCGGTTGTTTTTCCATTAAACAATCCACTTTTAAAAAAGGGATAGTCGGCTTCCTGCCTGGGTGTTGTTCCTTTTTGCTTCCCTCCTTTCCTTCTTTCAAGATCTGCTAACAGATCCTCTTCCGATAGGGCAAGGCCGGCGGGACAGCCATCAATAACAATACCTACTGATTCGCCATGCGACTCGCCAAAAATATGTACACGAAATATGCGGCCAAATGAGTTCAATGTTGTCTGTTTTACTGGTTCAAAACTTGGTAGGGTAAAGATAGCGATGCACCCAATGCTTTAAGATCGCTGTAAAAATCAGGATATGATTTCTTTACGGCCATCGCTTCATCAATGATCACTTTACCCTCGGCCCGCAACGCGGCAACAGCACAGGCCATAGCAATCCGGTGATCGTGTCTTGAATGTACTCTTGCTCCTCTCACTTTATTGGATCCGTGAACGATCATAATATCTCCGTTCAATTCAATTTTTATTCCCATCTTTCCAAATTCTTCCTGCAGTGTCAATCCGCGGTTACTTTCTTTATGTGCTAAACGGCTTACTCCTTTAATGGTCGTTTTTCCTTTGCAATAAGCAGCCAGGGCAACTAACGGCGGAAACAGGTCAGGGCAATCAGTAGCATCAAAATCAAAGCCCGTCATGGCTGCCGGCGTGAGTTGTATGCCTTTTGCTTCAATAGCTATACCGGCATTGGCTTTCATTAATGCATCCACAATAGCTTTGTCCGCTTGTGTGGAAGTAATATCCAGTCCTCTTACTGTGATAGGACCTGCAATGGCACCTGCTACTAACAGGAAAGCACCGCCACTCCAATCTCCCTCAACAGTATAGTTGCGTGTTTCAGATGGCTGTTGATGATCTTCGTTTCCAAAGTAAAACTCTTCGTAATTCCTGTTCTCCGGCATCTTCATTCCAAACTGTTTCATCACATCCAATGTCAGGTCGATATAGGGTTTACTTTTTAAGTTGGTTACTTTCAAAGAAACATCTTTTGCATCAGCATAGGAATAAGCCATCAATAAGCCTGTAAGAAACTGTGAGCTCAAAGAACCATCTACTTCAATAGTTGCCGGTTGCAATGGCCCCTGCACTACTAAAGGTAATTTGCCATCATTGCTTTGGATATTGACTTTTAGCAGCGGAAATACCTGGTCAAAAAAATCCATCGGCCTGGTCAATAGACTTCCTTCACCGGTGATGGTGATCTCGTCCTTACTTAATGCAGTGATAGAAGCAAACATCCTGATGCTTAGCCCGCTTTCACCACAGTTTACCTTTCCTGCAACGGGATCAATGCCATTGCTTTTGACGTGCCAATCCTGGTCGATTAATTCCGTAGTAGCACCTAATGACTGTATGATACCCAAGGCAGCTTTATCATCATTACTGCGACCCGGGTTCTGAATAATTGTTTCACCTTTCGCCAATAAAGCAGCCGCACAAGCCCGCTGCATCGAACTTTTCGAAGCCGGCGCCTGGATATTGCCTTTCAACTGCGATGATTGTATTGTTACTTTCATGATCTGATTCGCCTATGGCGATGAGTAATCTAAAATTTTGAAATAATTTTTTCTAATTGTGTTAACGGAATGGATTTAACCACACCCTTCCCGATCTTTTCTAACAACACGTAATTCATTTCTTTTCTTTCTCTCTTCTTATCCATTTTCAACACGTCAAACACTTTTTGTTTGTCAAAAGACATATAAGTGGGCAAACCATATTGATCCAGCACTCTTACGACCTGATCGGTTTGCTTAAACCCCGTGAGTTGTTCTGAAATATGACAGGCATAGGTCATTCCTATCGATACTGCCTGGCCGTGCATCAGGTCATACTGATTTTCCAATGCATGACCGAGCGTATGCCCGAAATTCAATAGCCTCCTTTCATTTTTTTCAAACTCATCTTTCTGCACCACTTTGGCTTTGATCATAGCATTTCGTTGCACGAGGTTACAGATAGCGGCTTTTCTTTTTTGATAGGTGAGCAAAGAATTCATTTCCAGGTCACGGAACATGACCGCATCTTTTATGCATGCATGTTTGATGATTTCTGCAAAACCATTTTCCCACTCCCGCTGCGGCAGGGTATTTAGAAAAATCATGTCGTGCAGGATAAAAGAAGGCTGGCGAATAACACCTACCATATTTTTATACACGCCGACATCAATTCCATTTTTACCCCCGATGGATGCATCTACCAATGCCAGAAGAGATGTTGGTATAAATCCAACCCTCAATCCCCGCATATAGACAGATGCAACATATCCTGTAATATCGGTGATGACACCACCACCTATTCCAACCAGGGTTGTTTTGCGGTCCGCCTCCATGTCAATCAACTGTTGAATGATTGTATCAACCGTTGACTGCACTTTAAATTCCTCCCCCGGTTTTAGCACAATCGTTTTCCAGCCCTTGAATCTTTTTGCATGAGCATCAAAAAGATTTTGATCCGTGATCAGTATCGTTGCCTTGGGATCAGTAATCTTTTTGAGCTGACTGAAGCCAGCAGCGAAAAAGAAAGCCGTAGATGAACTGCCAAACTTGTATGTAACTCCATCTCCGCCAATCGGCGAAATGTTATTGGAACCTTTACTCATTAATAATATTTCAACTTTGCTCAATAGAATTACTGAACGTACAAGAGTGCGACGCAACGGAAGTTGACAATAGCACAATTGCTGATAAAAAAATAGAAAACCTATTCCTTTAATACACCGTCAACAATAAAATGGATACACGACCTAAGTCTCCCCTTTCCTTCGACTATGCTCAGGACGGGACAGGGGGTGCTTAACTATCCAACACCTTTTTCTGGTGATTGATACTTTCCATGTGCACCGCATCAAAATATTTCACGATAAACTCCTTGCTCAATCCTATCTTCTCTCCTTTTTGGGATGCTCTTTCGAGTATCTCGTTCCAGCGGTTGGTTTGCAGGATCGTAATGTTGTTATCCTTTTTATATTGACCGATCTTATCAGCGATCTTCATACGTTGACCCAACAATTGCATCAACTCATCATCGAGATGATTGATCTGCTGGCGCAATTTTTCTAACGCGGCATGAAACTCATCTGAATTAATATCTTCTTTTCTCCAGATGATGGTATCCAGCATTTCTTTCAATTGCTCGGGCGTTATTTGTTGCTTGGCATCGCTCCAGGCATTGTCCGGATCAATGTGGCTTTCAATCATCAACCCATCAAAGTCAAGATCTATTGCACGTTGTGACACATCCAATAAAATATCACGACGGCCGCAGATATGTGAAGGGTCATTGATGATCGGCATACCGGGATTACGACGTTTCATTTCGATAGCCAAATGCCACATCGGCGCATTGCGATATTCTGTATTTCCATAAGAAGAGAACCCCCGATGGATCAAACCAATTTGTTTGATGCCGGCTCGTGCAACACGTTCAACGGCGCCACTCCATAACTCCAAATCAGGATTGATCGGATTTTTAATGAGCACCGGTACATCCACACCACGCAAAGCATCGGCTACTTCCTGCACACTGAATGGGTTTACGGTTGTTCTTGCACCGATCCACAATACATCCACATCAAAAGTCAGTGCATCCTGCACTTGCTTACCGGTTGCCACTTCAACTGTTGTTGGAAGACCAGTCAGCTTTTTTGCCTGCTGCAGCCATGGCAAACCTTTGGCGCCAATACCTTCAAACAAACCGGGTTTGGTACGGGGTTTCCAGATGCCTGCACGAAGCATATCCACTTTGCCTGTTGCGGCTAAACGCTGCGCTGTTTCCAGCACCTGTGCCTCTGTCTCTGCACTGCACGGTCCGCTGATGATCAGTGGCCGTTTGCCCCATGCCTTCTGCACGGTTTCATTTGTTGGTTGTTCTGTTGTCTGCATACTTTTATATTGGTTTGTAAAGTTAAGCTCCATTTGTGTGAAGCATTTTTAATTTTATGTTTTATGTTACTAGTAGTGAGCGTGGCCGAACTATTGTTTTTCATAGCACCTGCCTGCCGGCAGGCAGGTCGGCTGTTGCGTCGCACTCTTCAAGGTTCGGTTCGGTATTCAACAATTGTCAGAACCGGGATTTATTAGATTAAAAGATAAATGGGATCATAACTTTCTCACACATCTCAAAAAACCTATTAATCCAAGTTCATACTTACTTTATTATCCTCCTGATCATGTTTGCATGTTCAATCAATCCTTTCAGCTCTTCTGCTTGCCCATTCTGTATACTATCCCTAAACTTTGTCAACTGTGCAATATGCTCATTCAGTACGTCCAGCACATTTTCCTTATTCTGCATAAAAATGGGTACCCACATAGCGGGGTTACTTTTTGCCAGTCGCACCGTACTTTCAAAGCCAGCTGAGGCTAATTCAAAGATGGCATTCTCTTCTTTTTCCTTTTCCAATACTGTATTCGCCAAAGCAAAAGAGGTGATATGTGAAATATGACTGACATAGGCAGCATGCAGGTCATGAGCTTTTGCTTCCATTTCCAGCAAATGCATCCCGATCTTCTTATACATTCCTTTTACCCATTCCAGCGCATCCACGTCACTTTCCTCGGCGTTACAAATAATGACTGCCTTATTTTCATAGGCGCCACGCACCGCTGCCTGTGGACCGCTGTATTCGGTACCCCACATAGGATGCGTGGCTACATATCTCCCCCTTTTGGGATGATCTTTTATTACTTCAATCAATTGATGCTTGGTAGAACCCAGGTCAATCACAATTTGCCTGTCAATCTTATCCATAATGGATGGCAATAGTCCCACCAGTTTATCAACCGGTATCGCCAGCACAATAACATCCGATTCACTGATTGCTTCATCCAGCGGCATTGTTTCATCTACCAGTTCCAGTTCAACCGCCTTTCTTGCATGTTCGGGATTTGCATCCACGCCAATCAACTTCGACGAGAGTTTCTTCTCATGTAACTGGATGGCCAATGATCCACCGATCAGTCCAACACCTACTATCGAAATTCTTTTTCGAGCCAAGGCCCCACCCAGCCTCCCCAAAGGGGAGGAGCCCACTTCACTAACCTCGCTTTTCGAAGACCCTGATTGCTTTGATCGCTCCTTCATTAAATTATTTTTCAAATCAAGTAATATAATTCCAACTTTCAGACTCTAAAGTCTTCCGCCAGCTGGCGGAGAGATTTAGAGGGTTTTCTTGATTCTTTCAATCGCCTCTTCAAATCTTTCAATCGAACCGCACAAACTTACCCGGATATATTTTTCTCCGGCACTACCAAAAATTCCACCCGGCGTAATAAATACATTGCTGTTATATAAAACTTCGTCACTTACTTCATAACCATCTTTATATTTTTTAGGAATACCGGCCCAAACGAAAAGACCAACCTGCCCACGGGAGTATTGGCAGTGTAATAGATCCAGCAATTCAAAAACCTTCTCTCTTCTTTCCCGATAAATAGCATTCACTTCATCCTGCCACTCTTTGCCCAATGCAAGTGCTTTTGCTGCTGCCAATTGTACCGGTAAAAACATCCCGCTATCCATATTGCTTTTGAACCGGAGCACTTCTTCAATCCTTTCTTTAGCACCGCAAAGCATACCTACCCGCCAGCCCGCCATATTATGGCTTTTACTTAAAGAGTTTAATTCGATTACCCATTCTTTAGCTCCCTCGATGCTTAATAAACTCAATGGATTATCATTCAAAATGAAGCTATAAGGATTATCATGAACAATAAGTATCTTATGTCTTTTGGCAAAAGCAATAATTTTCTCAAACAACTCTCTTGAAGACGCCTGGCCGGTTGGCATTTGCGGGTAGTTGACAAACATGAGTTTCACCTTTTTCAATCTCTTCTCATCCAGCTTGTCGAAATCAGGCTCGTAGCTATTTTTTTCTCTTAGTTTATAATCAACACATTTACCACCCGCTAATTTTACAGCACTTGTATAAGTCGGATAACCGGGATTAGGCACCAATACTTCATCACCCTTGTCGAGATAGGTCATGCAGATATGCATGATGCCTTCTTTACTACCAATCAGTGGCAATACTTCGGTATCAGGATTCAGTTCCACGTTATACCACCGCTGATACCATTCGCTTATCGCTTTTCTCAACACCGGCGAGCCTTTATAACCCTGGTACGCATGTACATTTGGCTTTGCCGCTTCTTCCTGTAATACTTTGATAACCTCCGGATGTGGTGGCAGATCGGGGCTGCCAATGCCAAGGTTAATGATATTCTTCCCGGCCTTGTTGAGTTCGTCAATTTCTCTCAGCTTTTGCGAAAAATAGTATTCGCCAATTCCTTCTAATCGTTTACTGGTTTGCATATCTTCTTAAATATCTTTTTACATGCCGCTCCTCCGGAGCTTTATACAATTATTACTTTTTCTCTTCCTATTAACATGCCGCCCTTTTGGGGCTCTCCTTCAAATCAATTAATCCACCCAAATCAAGGTTCAGACAGTTTTTCCTCTCTTATAAACACCATATATTTTCAATGCTTCCGTCAGTGGCTTCAGGCTCTCAATCACTTTTTCAAATTGCGCTGCCGAATCAAATTCCATATCCGCATGAAAGCTGTATTTAAAATCACTACCTGGTATCGGAAAACTTTGCAGCTTGCTTAAATTGATTCCGCCTTCTGCAATCTTCGTCAGCACTTTTGCAAGACTACCTCTCGAGTGATCGGTATGAAAATTTACCGAAGCCTTGTCTGCACCTTCCACTGGTTGCGCCGCATCTTCCCGCTGCAACACCAAAAACCTGGTGTAATTATTTTTCATCGTATGGATATTCGGGGCGATCACATCCAGTTCAAATAACTCCGCGGCAAGTTTGCTGGCAATGGCTGCGATATGTTTGCTTTTGTGCTGGTGAATATGTTTGGCACTTAAGGCCGTATCATCAGTCTCCACCAGCTTCCATTTGTATTTGTCTAAAAAATCATAACACTGTTGCAGGGCCATGGTATGCGAATGCACTTCCCGGATATCGTCCAGCCTCACACCAGGATTCACCAGCAGGTTTTGTCTGATGTGGAGATATACTTCGCCGGTTATTTTCAAATTACTTTTTTGCAACAGGTTGTAATTGGGCAAGATACTGCCGGCAATGGAGTTCTCAATAGCCATTACACCACCGTCACTTTCTTTTTTATTGGATGCAATTTTGATCACGTCCCTGAAAGTGGCACACGGCAACACTTCTACGTTTTTACCGAAAAATTGACGGGCGGCGACCTGGTGAAAGCTGCCTTCGTATCCCTGTATGGAAATGGGAAGCCCCCTCCGCCCCCTAAAGGGGGAACTTGCATCCGCACTTTCCTCGCTTTTTGAAGTATTTGATAATTCTTGCACTTCTTTCATTATCTTATTTTTCAAATCAATAATACCATTTCAACTTTCAGACTCTTAAGTCTCCCTTTAGGGAGATTTAGAGGGTTTCATTTCAATTTTCAGACTCTTAAGTCTTCCGCCAGCTGGCGGAGAGATTTAGAGGGGCCTGGCCAAAAAAAATCCCGGCCTTTGAGCCGGGATTTCTTTATGTTGATTTTAGTTGTTCTATTTTGTTTTCAACAAAAGCATTCCCGGCTTCATTCTAAAATAAAAGAAGCTAAAATAAAAACCGAAGAATGTGTTTGCTGTTGTCATGCTTCAACAAATATAATCGCTCATAAAATTCTGAACAATTATTTTTTTTATTTTTTCCGATCAAACGTTTGAATTGTTAACGGTAGATCATCAATCTCTACCTTTCCTTCTGTCACCACCGGTGTTCGCATCATTCATTCTTATCTTACGACCGCGATAATTTTTACCATCCATTGCCTTGATCATCTTCTTACCTGCCGAAGGTTCAATCTCAATCCAGCTGGTCATTTCCTTCATATCGATACGTCCCAACACTTCTTTCTTCAGGTCACTCATATCCAAAATGAATTGCAGGAAACTCGCTTTATAAAAACCATCTTTTGTTCCCAGGTTTACGAACAGTCGTTGATAGTTTCCGTTACCACCAAAACTTCTTCCTTTTGTATCACGATCTCTTTCTCTTGCCGGAGCTCTCTCACCTCTTTCAGTTCTTCTGTCCGTTGCTCGTCTTTCATCACGCATGTTGAGGTCAGCAGCGTTTTCATAATATTTCAGGAAACGATCAAACTCCAGGGCAGCTACCCGTTGCAGGATCTCTTCCTTTTCTACATTTTCAAATTTCTCTTTCAGTAAAGGCAGGTAGGTTTCATATTCACCATGACTAATATCGGCCTGCAACATCTTATCAATAAAATGAAAAAATTGTTTGCGGCAAACATCTTTACCACTCGGTATGTCCATTTTGTGAACACGGGTATTTACCAGCCTTTCAATCTGTCGTAAGCGATAAATCTCCTTGGGCGTTACGATTGAAACAGAGACTCCACTTTTTCCTGCACGGCCAGTACGGCCGCTTCTATGTGTGTACACTTCCACATCATCCGGTAATTCATAATTGATAACATGGGTAATACCAGTAACATCAATACCACGAGCCGCTACGTCTGTAGCAATAAGCAACTGGATACTTTTATCCCGGAACAAACCCATCACTTTGTCACGCTGTTGCTGTGTCAGGTCACCATGAATCGCATCTATATCATAGCCCTCTCTGGTCAATCGCTCCGTTATATCCTGCGTATCGGCCTTGGTGCGGGCAAACACGATACCATATATACCGGGATTGAAATCGATGATACGTTTTAACACCTCGTACCGGTTGTGATGCTGTGTTGCATAATACTGGTGATCAATATTGGCATTGCCTGCATTCACCTTACCAATGGTAATCTCGAAAGGTTGATCCATATAGCGTTTGCTTACCTGCCTGATCTCCGGTGGCATGGTAGCACTGAACAACCAGGTGCTTTGACGGTTGGGGGTATTTTTTAAGATGAACTCAATGTCATCTTTAAAACCCATGTTGAGCATTTCATCTGCTTCATCCAATACCACGTAATGGATCTGTTCCAAATTGATCGCTTTTCTTTCAATCAGGTCGATCAAACGGCCGGGTGTGGCCACCACAATTTGGGTTCCTTTCTTCAAATCCCGGATCTGCATCGAGATAGAAGTACCGCCGTATACCGCTGTAACGGAAATGTGACCTGCATTTTTTTTGAACGTTGTAAGATCACTTGCAATCTGGAGGCAAAGCTCCCGTGTCGGGCAAACGATCAGTGCCTGCGGAAAGCGATTTTCTTTATTAATAAGTTGTAATAAAGGCAAACCAAAAGCAGCGGTTTTGCCAGTACCTGTCTGGGCCAGGCCAATAAAATCTTTTGTGCCTTGTAGTAGAACAGGAATGGCTTTTTCCTGTATGGGGGTTGGCTGTGTAAAGCCGAGGGCGGTGATAGAACGCAAAATGCCTTCTTCAATGCCTAATGATTCAAATGTAACCACTGATTAAACGATTTAAAATTGATTTTCACGGACAGGGGACGCAAAGGTAGATGATTTATCCCTGGCAGCCTCCATTAAGTTGTCTGCCTTACTCCACGAAATCCTTCAAAATCCTTTAATCCGTGATAAAAAAAAGCCGTTCCGGTTAATCGGAACGGCCACCTAACGATTTGCTTGCCGTAAGGGATTTCTTATTTTTTGATAGAATCTTTCACTGCAGAAGCTGTAGAATCGATAGCAGATTTTACAGAATCAGAAGTTACCTCTACAGAATCTTTCTGAGCTGTAGCAGTAGAATCTACTGTGTTAGTCAAACTGTCTTTTACTTCTTCAGTTTTGCTTTCGTTGTTACAAGCTACAAAACCAAGGCTAGCTACTGCTAATACGATAAAAAGCTTTTTCATTGTGATTTTTTAATTTTTATTTTATGAAATATTTCAGTGTTTATACCGCAAGCGGGAAAAGGTAACCCATGTTTTTAAAATAAATTTTTTAGGGGTGGGCAGGGTTACTATTTTTAAAAAAAAGTATTAAATAACGGATAAGTGAACCAAGAGAATAACGAACGAATTTTATTGCAAGGATTAGCCCGCAACGATAAGAAGGCCGTTGAAACGATCTACAAGGAGAATTATAGCACGGTTCAGTCCCTGGTAATCAACAATAACGGCTCGGCCGACGATGCAAAAGATATTTTCCAGGAGGCCATGATCATACTCTATGAAAAAGCAAGATCCGGCACCTTTGAACTAAACTGTTTGATCAAGACCTATGTCTATTCTGTAGCAAGGCGCCTGTGGCTCAAGAAATTACAGCAGGCCAGCCGGTATACTGGTGAGTTAGGAAATGCAGAAGGAGTGGTACAGGTGGAAGACGATATCGAGGGGCATGCCCGCCGCGACGCCGAATTTGAAATGATGGAAAAAGCCATTTCCGGTTTGGGGGAGCCTTGCAAAAGCCTGCTGGAGGCTTTTTACCTGCAAAAAAGAAATATGCAGGAAATCGCAGCCAACTTTGGCTACACCAATGCCGAAAATGCTAAGACACAGAAGTATAAGTGCCTGATGAGATTGAAGAAAATATTTTTTACTCATTATAAAAACGGGAGTGTGTGATGAATGAGCACAATGAAATAATGATTCTCGACGCAGTTGAAAGGTATATCCGTGGCGAAATGAACCCGGATGAGCGATTACATTTTGAAAATCTGCGCAAAACAAATGGTGAAATTGATCAATTAGTAGTTGAGCATACTTTGTTTTTGCAGCAAATGAACCGTTTTGGTGAATGGAAGAAATTTCATTCCACCTTGCATGATGTACATACGGACCTTGCCCAGCAGGGTAAGATCAACGCTGATAAACTGAAAGGCAAAGCCAAAGTGGTGTACATGTGGAACAAGTACAAAAAGGTAGCCGCCATTGCCGCATCAATTGCCGGTGTTACAGCTCTTACTTTTAGTTCGCTGGTTTGGTCATTCTCGCCGGCTACCAGTAATAAGAAGTTGGTGGAGGATCTCAGCCGTGATATCCAAATTGTAAAAGCCGAGCAGCGTTCGCAAAAGAATGCGGTAAATAACCTGAGAAACCAGATCACTGTTGATCCTGCCATTACATATAAATCAGGGGGATCGGGTTTTTTAATTGATGGTAAAGGTTTATTGGTTACCAATGCCCATGTTGTAAGAAATGCCCGCAATATTGCGGTTCAAAATAAGTCAGGCGCCAGCTTTAATGCCAGGATTGTATTGATCGACGAAGTGAAGGACCTGGCGATCTTAAAAATTGAGGATACAGCCTTTAAAGCGTTCGCCTCAGTGCCGTATGCAATCAGCAAATCATCTACCGATTTGGCATCACCCATTTATACATTAGGCTATCCCCGCGATGAAATTGTTTACGGTGAGGGATACCTGAGTGCAAAAACCGGTTTTAATGGTGACACGCTAAGCTGCCAGATCTCTATTCCGGCTAATCCTGGTAACAGTGGCGGACCGGTGCTGAACCAGCAGGGCGAAATCGTTGGTATATTAAGTACAAGAGAGACTGCTGCTGAAGGTGTTGTTTTCGCTTTGCAGGCAAAACATATTCATAAAGCATTAAATGACCTGAAAAAAGATACTTCTTATCAACGGGTGAGGCTGTCTTCAAAATCATCACTGGCCGGCATGGACCGTACACAACAGGTGAAGAAAGTAGAAGATTATGTTTTTATGGTTAAAGTGAACTAAGTCCTTCTCTTTCATAAAAAAGCAAAGCCATTCGCAATGCGGATGGCTTTACTTTTTGAATTCAGTTGATATTATTTTTCAACCCATAATCTCTGGGGATATTCTCCGTCATTAATAAGCTTATTCAAGCTATTCTCAACAAACGGAGCATCTTCTTTATAGGTCACACCAAACCATGAGGAAGTAGTGGGAATAATCTCTACCCTTCCACCCTCTTTGATAAATTGGTCAGCAACAATCGGAATAAAAAATTCAGATTTTAATTCCTGGCCATATTGCTGCAAGAATTCACGAAACAGTTTTTGTGTATACGAAAAGAAAGAAGGATCGAAGCACCAGAAGTTCATCGAAACTCTAGTATCCAGCGAGAGTTCCTTTGGTTCCAAACCGTCATCCACTGTAATCTTATCTCCTTTCTTACCAATATTGATTCTTTCGGTTATACCGGCAAGATGACCAGTTTCATCCAGGCTGCAGACGCCCCTGTTCACTGTACCGTAGTCAGAAAGCGTTTTCAACAAGTCATACCCAACGATTGCATAGTTTTTTTCGTTGCAATCATTTACGAGAAAATCCGCGGCATTTACAAAGGCATCATGACCATAAAAATCATCGGCATTGATCACGGCAAACGGTTCGTTTATCTTATCCTTGGCACATAATACGGCATGTGCAGTTCCCCATGGCTTTTGGCGGTCGGCCGGGTAATCATATCCCTCTGTAAACGCTTCCATATCCTGGTACACATAATCGATAGCGATACGGTCTTTTAATTTGGGTTCAAATATTTCTTTAAAGTCATCAGCAAATTCACGACGGATGATAAATACAACTTTGCCAAATCCTGAGCGGATTGCATCAAAAATTGAGTAATCCATAATTGTCTCGCCACCCGGTCCAAATCCTTGTATCTGTTTCATACTTCCATACCTTGAAGCCATCCCAGCTGCCAATATTACCAATGTCGGTTGCATAGAGTCTTAAAATTTTTGGGCACGAAAATAAACTAAATTCGCTACCTATTCATGCTATTTTAAATGCCTGATCCATCGTTTGACCGAATAACAACTGATCGTATCCATTCTTTTAATAAGCATGACATCGAAATTGAAGTCTTACGCCTGGATAAAATTGACCCGGTCATCTCCGGCAACAAATGGTTCAAACTACGTTACTACATTCATCAGGCCAAAGTCAATAATAAGAAAGGGATACTGACATTTGGGGGTGCGTGGTCTAATCATATCGTTGCCACTGCGGCAGCCTGCCAGCAACACGGACTTCAATCTATTGGCATTATACGGGGAGAAAAGAGCCTTTATCTTTCTAATACCCTGAAAAAGGCGGAAGACTTTGAGATGCAGCTTGTCTTTATTCCACGTTCATCTTATCAAAAAAAAGAGATACCATCAGACTTAGACATCAGTGAATATGCAATCGTAGAAGAGGGCGGCTATGGCCAGTTGGGAGCAAAAGGCGCAGCTACCATTTTAAAATGTTGCAATAAATCGTATGCGCATTATTGTTGCGCAGTTGGCACAGGTACTATGATGGCCGGTATTATTAATGGCGTATCAGGCAATCAACAGGTGATTGGCGTCAGTGTTTTAAAAAATAATTTTTCCCTGGCCACGCAGGTGCAATCGCTCCTGGACAGTGACAAAAAAAATTGGTCCATCCTGCATGACTACTCTTTTAATGGCTATGCTAAACACACACCGGAGTTATTGCAGTTCATGAATGCATTTTACAGACAAACAGGCGTTCCTACTGACTTCGTCTACACCGCCAAATTATTTTACGCCATTACTGACCTGGTTGAGAAAAATTACTTTCCCCCGGGTAGCAAAATCCTTGTAATTCACAGTGGTGGCCTGCAGGGAAATGACTCGTTAAAAGAAGGAACGCTGCTATTTTAACATTCTTGGCCATGTATGGTATATTTGTTGCTTATGGATGCAAACAATCCATATCTTCCGTTTTTGAATTATGAAAAAACTCATCCTGTTTCTCTTTATCATTTCACTTGTAGCGTCCCGCAGTTTAGCCCAGGATACCCTTCCCAAATTTTCAGTAAAAAATGTCGGTAACAACCGTATCGTTGTTGGCTGGGTCAACACTTTTGAAACAGTGAAGCAGATCAGTATTCAACGTTCTTTTGATAGTACAAGAAATTTTAAGACCATACTTACCGTAGCGGATCCCACGCTTCCTGAAAATGGATTTGCCGATACAAAGGCCAATCATGACCAGATGTTTTATCGTCTTTACATCATGCTTGACAAGGGTGCTTACCTTTTCAGTGACTCAAAAAGACCCTTTAAGGATACTATAGTAAAAAAAGATGCCGCGGTGAAAACAGACATGCCCGGGTTGGTAGTGCCGGTGATCATCAGTGACAGTGTTGTAATAGGACCGGTAGCACCTAACAACCGGCCCAAAGCTGATATGTTTATTCCTTCGAAAAGAGTCTTTACTTATAAGGATGGATATGTAAGAGTATTATTACCGGATGAAGAAGAAAAGAAATACAGTATTAAATTCTTCACCCAGGAAAATGAATTGCTTTTTGAATTAAAAGAGGTAAAGGAAAAAGACTTCAAAATTGATAAGGCAAATTTTTACCATGCAGGTTGGTTCAAATTTGAATTGTACCAGGATGGTGAACTGTTGGAGAAAAATAAGTTCTATATACCAAAGGAGTTTTGATCAATTGGCAATAGACAATTAACAAATCAGACTCAATCGCCTATTGCGAATTGTCTATTGATCTTAGCTCTGCCTCAAACACTTTTTCAAAATTTCTTTTCACCTTTTCCTTTGCCTCCCCGAAATCCACCGGTCGTCCCAGTTCTTTTTGTAATGAAGTCACCTGTTTATCCTGTATGCCGCAGGGTATAATGAAATTGAAATAATCGAGATCCGTATTGACATTGAATGCAAACCCATGCATAGTAATCCAGCGGCTACTGCGAACGCCGATTGCGCAAATCTTTCTTTCCCGGCCTTTTTTATCAGCATCCAGCCACACACCCGTTTCTCCTGCAGAACGACCGGAGTCGATACCATATTCTTTCAATGTCAGTATAATCACCTCTTCAATATTGCGCAGGTACTTCCCGATATCGGTATAAAATTTTTCCAGGTCCAGGATGGGATAGCCAACTATTTGTTGCGGCCCATGAAACGTGATATCACCACCACGGTTAGTACGGAAAAAATCAATGCCCCTTGCTTTCAAATTTTCCTCGCTCAGCAACACATTTTCTATATGACCGCTTTTCCCTAATGTATAAACGGGAGGATGCTCTACGAATAAAAGATAGTTGACAGTTGACAGTTGGCAGTTGGCGGTTGGCGGTTGTGAGTCTGAAGGTAGAATTCCGACTTCTGACAACTGACTTCTGATTTCTGACTTTATCCTGACATTTTCCTGCAGGAGACTCTCCTGGTAGTCCCAGGCCGTTTTATAATCCATGCTCCCCAAATCCCTGAAAATAACCAGTTGCTTGCTCATAGTAAACGGCAAATTTACGATCCTGCTTTTAAATTGACTTCTGACAAGAATGCTATAAAAACAAATTGAAATCCGCACCTTTGCAGGATTGCAAAAATGATACGGCACTATGAATGAGGAAAATGAGCTCGAATCCCAGGAAATTATTGACAATAACGATGAACTGTATGAAAGGTTTACCCTGACGGTAGACAAAGGCCAGGAACCGTTACGCATCGATAAATTCCTGATCAACCGGATAGAAAGAGGAACCCGGAATAAGCTGCAACGTGCTATCAATACAGGTATGGTGCTTGTAAATGGTAAAGAAGTAAGGCCTAATTATAAAGTAAAGCCAAACGACGAGATTATTGTTTACTCAGATACAGATCCTGAAGAATCAGAAATAGTTCCGGAGAATATTCCCCTCAATATTGTATATGAAGATGACTCACTGATGGTGATCAATAAACCAGTGGGCATGGTGGTGCACCCGGGCAGCGGCAATTATTCCGGCACATTGCTGAATGGCGTGGCTTATTATCTGCAACAAAAAAATCCAGCTGTTTCAGAAGCTGTCCTACCCCGCTTTGGTTTGGTGCATCGTATCGATAAAAACACCAGCGGCTTACTGGTATTGGCAAAAACGGAACATGCCATGCGGATGTTGGCCAAGCAATTCTTTGATCATACAGTAAAACGGCAGTACGTGGCGTTAGTTTGGGGCGATATGCAGGAAGATGAAGGCACCGTGGTTGCCCATATTGGTCGTCACCTGAGGTTCAGAAAACAGTTTGCTGCCTACCCCGAAGGTGATCATGGCAAAGAAGCGATCACTCATTACAAAGTAATGGAACGTTTTGGCTATGTAACATTAGTACAGTGCGTACTGGAAACCGGCCGCACTCACCAGATCAGGGTGCATATGAAGTATATCGGGCACCCATTGTTCAACGATGATTTTTATGGCGGTGATAAAATTGTAAAGGGAACAGTGTATACTAAATACAAACAGTTTGTCGATAATTGTTTTGCTATTTGTCCCCGCCAGGCTCTGCATGCAAAAACGCTGGGCTTTGTACATCCCGAAACAGGTGAGGAATTATTTTTTGACACGGAACTGGCAGATGATATGAAACAGGTGATCGAGAAATGGAGAAAATATATTAGTGCAGTAGGAAACCAGATGGAGAAATGATGTCAGAGATGGGGAGTCAGAGGTCTGAGATCAAGACATCCGACTTCTGACCTCACTGTTTAAAATCAAATAAGGTCGCAGTAAACACTCCCCTTTCTCTTTTTTTAAACACTACATCCCAATTACCTTTGTAGCGGAGAGTTTTGGGAACCAAATAGTCACCAAATTTTGTCATCTCTACCTCCATACTCACATCAAAATCATATACACCGGCGTCATAACTAAGGCTATAATTGCGGGCCACTACTTCCATGGTCAATGCGTCAAACCAGGTGACCATGTTATCAATGACGATTTTATCTCTTTCCCCACCCGATAAGTCTTCCCTGGCTTTCACCGTAAAAAGATAACAGGGCTTGCCCCCATATTCTATCTGGTCAATCATAAAATCATAATAAGCTGCTACTTCCGGATCGAATACATTTATCTTATTACCGATAAAAGGAATACCGGGGATTTTTTTGCCGGGATTGAAGAACAACATTTTCAATTGTTCTTTATGCCTGGCAATACCTGATTTTCCTTTCGCATCAAAAGAAGTCCCTTTTACAATATTATTTTCACCACAAATTTTTCCATCGGTGAAAAACAAGCCGGCGTATAACCCGGCAGTATAATAGTTGAATTCTTTATCGGAATTATAAAAATCACCCTGCGTAGTTTCGGAAATAGTTTCCATAGTACGGCAACCGTTTTCTCTTACCTGCCTGGTCTTACTCTGCATGCCCGCTTTTTGCCGGTCTTTTTTATCCATGATGCGGATATCATTCAATGCTGTAAAGCCCAGCACATGCAGGTTTTTAAAGGCTTTGTAAAAGGTAGTGTCGTTCTTAACCCGATCGATAAATTTGGGAACATTGATATCCGTTCTTACCACTACTTCGGAAAGGTTAATCATTTTTGCAAGACGCTCATTGTCGAGCGAATCCTTTTGTCCATACATCGGCAGGATGGAAGAAAAAAGTAAGAGTACGAATAAGAGAAGCTTCTTCATACTGCTTATTTATCGGGGAAAAGCATTTTGTAGTCAACGCTTATCTTCCCTTTGGAAATATCGTTTAACCTGCCTTTCATCAGTTTTTTCTTGAGCGGTGAAAGATAATCGATAAAGAGTTTTCCTTCCAGGTGATCATATTCATGCAGGATTACTCTTGCTGAAATCCCGTTGAAAGTTTTTTCCTGTGGCTGAAAATTTTCGTCTACGTATTGAAGCGTCACTGTCTCATGCCGGTAGATATCCTCCCTGATTTTCGGAATACTGAGACAACCTTCGTTATAGGGCCATTCTTCACCGTCAAGCTCTTTTATATGGGCATTGATAAAAACGGATTTGATACCGGGTGCGTCGGGATAATCTTCTTTATCTTTTTCATCCATATTTTCAAACATTTGCACGGTGTCCACCACAAACAGCCGGATGTCCCTGTTAACCTGCGGCGCAGCAAGGCCAACGCCATTGCTGGCATACATGGTTTCCCACATGTCTTCAATAAATTTTGACAAACCGGGATAATCCAGTGTAATATCGGTGGCAAGTTTTCTTAAAACCGGGTGGCCATATGCTACAATCGGGAAGATCAAGTTTAAAAGTTTAAAAGTTTAAAAGTTCACAGGTTCACAAGTTTGAGAGCCTTTAAATGCGCAAATTTAAGTCAACCTCTTCATTATTCTCCACCTGGGCGGACTAGGGGTTCCGGATATACTCCTGCAACATTATGGTGGCGGCTATTTCATCAACAAGTGCTTTATTTCTTCGCTGCATTTTTTTAAGCCCCATTTCCAGCATGGCGTCTTTCGCCATTTTGGAAGTATAGCGTTCATCCACTTTTTTGATGGGAATGGCCGGAAAGTTTTTTTGGAGATCTTTGATGCATTTCTCCACCAGCGGGGTAGCATGGGTGTCGGTATCGTCCCAGTTTTTTGGTTCACCGATGATAATCAGCCCTACCGGCTCCTTGGAAAAATAGTCCTTCAGAAAAGGGATCAACTGTTTTGATTCAACCGTCGTGAGCCCGGTAGCAATAATTTGCAAAGGGTCCGTTACGGCAAGGCCGGTACGTTTGAGACCATAATCGATGGCTATTATCCGGGGCATGAGATTGAACGCTGATTTTTAAGATTTTTACGATTGCGCAGACATGATAACCGAGCATAACGATCATGATAATCTGCGTTCTAATTTATAAACAGATCGGCAATAACGAATATCGCAAACACAACACTGGCTATTCCATTAGCCGTCATAAAAGCCAGGTTTACTTTTCGAAGATCATTGGGTTTGACGATAGAATGCTGGTAGATCAGCATGCCTGCAAACACCGCAATGCCGATCCAATACAGCCAGCCAAAACCTCCATACAAACCCGCACCAATTACACAAGCCGCACTTAATACATGGAGCAATTCTGATACCCGCAATGCTCTTGCCTTGCCTAACCATGCCGGAATAGAATAAAGTTGCTGTGATTTATCAAACTCTTCGTCCTGCAAGGCATAGATAATATCAAATCCACTGACCCAGAATATTACTGCCAGTGAAAAGAGAATAGGCAACAACGAAAACTGTCCCGTCACCGCCAGGTAAGCACCAATAGGTGCCAGTGATAAACCCAATCCCAACACCAAATGGCAAAGCGGCGTAAACCGTTTGGTATAACTGTAACCTAATACAACTGCCAGTGCAATGGGTGAAAGATAAAAGCAAAGTTTATTGATAAAGAAAGTACAAACAATAAACAATAGGCAATTGACAATAGTGAAAAGTAAAACACTATTTGCTTTTAATATACCTGCTGGAATTTCTCTTATTGCGGTCCTGGGATTTTTGGCATCAAAGCTTCGGTCGAGATAACGGTTGAAGGCCATGGCAGCACTGCGGGCAAAGACCATACAGAGGACAACTAAGACCAACAAAATAATACCCTCATAAAAAGCTTTGGTGTCTTCAATATTTAATCGCCATCGGCCAGAATATTTATTATCCGCTTCCCCCAAACCAATCGTTTTATTTAAATTCCATTGCCCCGTTCCATATATAATTTCCATCCCATCAAATGCACCCAAAAAAAACCCAATCATCGCAAAAGGCATTGCGAAAATGGTATGGGAAAATTTTATAAGACTTAAATATTTTTTTACTGTACTCATTTTAAATTTTTAATGTCTGAACTAGGACCTGCCGGCAGGCAGGCAAGTTTGGAAGATGTTTGGAATTATTGGGATTTCATCCTACTAATCCTATCAATCCCATAAATCCCGGTTCAGACAATCTTATTTCGGACAAGTTCCCATAGCACCACTCCTGCCGCCGTCGCAATATTCAACGAATGCTTCATGCCCAATTGTGGAATCTCAATTGTGCCATCACATAAACCAATGGTTGACTGCTCAACACCCGTTACTTCATTGCCGAAGATGACAGCTATTTTTCCTGCCGCATCAAATTTTTCGAGAGAAATACTGTTTTCTACCTGTTCAATGGCAAAAACTTTGTAACCATCCTGCCTCAAATCCTCCACAGCTTCTTTAGCCGAGGGAAAATGTTTCCAGGCAACCGTTTCTTCGGCGCCAAGGGCTGTTTTTTTGATCTCTTTGTGCGGTGGTTTGGCGGTGTATCCGGTGATATAAATGGCTTCAATCAAAAAAGCATCGGCCGTGCGAAAAACACTGCCAACATTATAGGCACTGCGAACATTTTCCAGTACGGCTATAACAGGGGTTTTGGGAGATTCTCTAAATTCTTCTACCGTTTTGCGGCCCAGCTCTTCCATGCTCAGTTTTCGCATGGCGCAAAATTAACCGGTCAGGATGGAAATATAAAACCCTGCAAATGATTACAATTAATTTCAATCAAAACAGGTGAAGTTTCAAATATCGCTGGGGTAAGCTAATTTATACACCAGTTACGCAAGCCGGAACAGTTGAATCAACACTTCCTTATTTTTGCCCTCCCTAAAACGGCGATTTCCCTGATGGCTAAAGCGAAAGTTGAAGAAACTCCCATGATGCAGCAACACCGGGCTATTAAGCAAAAATATCCCGATGCTATCCTGTTGTTTCGTGTGGGGGATTTTTATGAAACCTTTGGCCAGGATGCAGTAATTGCCTCCCAGGTATTGGGCATTACACTGACCAAAAGGAACAACGGCGCAGCTTCTTCCCTTGAACTGGCTGGTTTCCCGCATCATGCCCTGGACACCTACCTGCACAAATTGGTAAAAGCTGGTTACCGTGTGGCTATCTGCGATCAGCTTGAAGATCCCAAACAGGCAAAAGGTGTGGTGAAACGTGGCGTGACGGAAATGGTGACGCCGGGTACCACTGTCAATGATAAATTACTGGAGCATCACAGCAACAACTTTTTGGCGGGGATACATTTTGCCGATAACGAACATTTTGGTCTCGCCTTCCTGGATATTTCAACGGGCGAATTTTTTATTGCCGAAGGTGACAGAGAATATGCGGATAAATTGCTGCAAAGTTTTAAACCGGCCGAAGTCATTTTTCAACGACACAAACAAAAAAATTTCAAAGAATGGTTTGGCGGGAAAATGTACACCTACACGCTGGACGAATGGATCTTTGATAAGGGATATGCAGAGGATGTTTTGCTGAAACATTTCCAGACCCATTCGTTAAAAGGTTTTGGTGTGGACGATCTCGGCAATGGATTAATTGCCGCCAGTTCCATTATTCATTACTTAAAAGACACGGAACATCCCAACCTGCAGCATATCACTTCTATTCAGCGTATCGACCGGGATGATTTTTTATGGATGGATCGTTTCACCATTCGTAATCTCGAGTTGGTGTACGGCAATTCAGATGGCAATCACACTTTATTGAGTGTGTTGGATAATACCGTATCACCGATGGGTGCCCGTTTGCTGAAACGCTGGATCATCTTCCCGTTAAAGGATATTCTCAAGATCAATGAGCGGCTGGAACTGGTGGAATTTTTCATCAAAGAAACTGACCTGCGCAATAAAATTGCACAATCGATCAAACAATGCGGGGATATAGAACGATTAGTTTCGAAAATCCCGATGAAAAAAATTAACCCCAGGGAGGTTTTACAACTGGCCAGGGGTTTGCAACAGGTCGCAACGATCAAGGAACTTTGTCTGACCGCTGGCAATGAATACCTCAAACGATTGGGCGACGCATTGAATCCCTGTCCCTATATCGCTGAAAAAATTTTTAAAGAGATTGTTGACAATCCGCCCGCTGTAGCTGCCAAAGGCGGCATGATCAATAAGCAGGTAAGCGATGAGTTGGATGAACTTCGAAAAATATCGCAGTCGGGAAAAGAATATCTCGTACAACTACAACAAAAGGAAATAGAAAGAACGGGGATCAACTCCCTGAAGATCGGCTTCAACAATGTGTTTGGCTACTACCTCGAAGTAACCAACCTGCATAAGAATAAAGTACCTCCTGAATGGATGCGGAAGCAAACGCTGGCGAATGCGGAACGTTTTATAACGCCGGAGCTGAAAGATTATGAAGAAAAGATAACTGGCGCAGAAGATAAAATCCTGCAATTGGAGTTGCAGCTGTATGAATTATTATTAAACGAATTGTTTGATTACCTCGCACCTGTTCAAAACAATGGTAATATAATCGCTATACTGGATTGCCTTTGCTGCTTTGCACAAAACGCCATTCATTATCAATACAAGAAACCGGTCTTGCATACAGGTCCTGAATGGAAAGTGAAAGAAGGCCGTCACCCGGTGATTGAAAGAAATTTACCGATTGGTGAAACCTATATTCATAATGACCTGGAGCTAAATAAAACGGATCAGCAGATCATTATACTCACCGGTCCGAATATGAGTGGTAAAAGTGCTTTGCTCCGGCAGACGGCGCTGATAACCCTTATGGCACATATCGGAAGTTTTGTGCCGGCTACAGAAGCAAAGATTTCTTTGACGGATAAAATCTTTACCCGTGTTGGTGCATCCGATAATTTGAGCGGTGGTGAGTCCACGTTTATGGTAGAGATGAATGAAACCGCTTCCATCATCAATAATATTACGCCCCGCAGTCTGATCCTGCTGGATGAAATCGGCCGCGGCACTTCTACATATGATGGCATCTCAATTGCCTGGAGCATTGCGGAACATTTGCACAATACCTCGCATCAGCCGATCACTTTATTCGCTACACATTATCATGAACTGAATGAGTTGGAAGATAAGTTTCAGCGCGTCAAGAACTACCATATCACCAACAAGGAAGTGGGCAATAAGATCATTTTCCTTCGTAAACTGGCGCCGGGCGGCAGTACGCACAGTTTTGGTATACATGTGGCGAAAATGGCAGGAATGCCACCTTCGTTGATTGAAAGGGCTAATGAAATATTGTCGCAGTTAGAAAGTAAGCATGTTGAAGGAGAAGAACCGGCTGAGGGAGAAAAGTCAAAGGTGAAAAGTCAAAAGATTTCAGATAAGGTGAAAAATCTTTCATTGCCGCAAATGCAGCTTTCCATCTTTGATGCGCATAGCGAAACCTTTGATGAAATAAGGAAACTGCTGGAATCAACGGACATCAACCGGCTCACTCCCGTAGAAGCTTTATTGAAATTGCAGGAGATCAAGAATAAGTTGAAATAACAATCATACAGCGTTTATTTGTAAATTTGAGAAAAGCCCCGTCACATGAAAGGCATTAGTTATATAACAGATGAAAAAGGTAATAAAACCGCTGTTATCATCAACCTGAAAAACTACCAGGAGGAAGTAGAAGAATTTCTGGACGGACTTGAAGCCCAATCACGATTAAACGAGCCTTCAGTTGATTTTGAAAAGTCTGTGAACAAAATTCTAAAGTCAAAATCCCGACGTGGCAAAGTATCGGCTAAAAATAAAAAGATCAGCTGAGAAAGAACTGGAAGCTTTGCCATCTCCAATAATTGTCAAAATTCAGGCAGAGGTGTTATTATTGGCAGACAATCCTTTTCCTGCCGGCTATAAATAGCTTAAAGGATTTAAAGCCATGTATCGTATCAGGATTGGCGACTATCGGGTGATCTATACGGTGGACCAACAAACTATTACGATTGAAATATTGAAAATCGGGCATCGAAAAGATGTAGATGATTAGCTTTACTTTGCATCAAACCAAAGCGGTTTGTTGTCATTCCACTCACCGTTATAGTTGATGAATAACTCTTCTCCTTCTTTTATATACCTGACCGTTTTGATGCTGATCAGGTCATTATCAAAATCCATCTCGTATTCACAATTGGATTTATAGGAGTGATTATACATCGGCACATAACCCAGGGCCATGCAGCACTGGCCACCTTTTCTTCCCCATTCAAAAATATAGTCATGCAACAGGGTTTTATCCAGCAATTTCCGGTCATCATTACTCATAACAATAACCGGGGACATTTCGATAACCGTGTCTGCTTCAATAGCGGATGACGTGTAAACACCGCGGCCCAGGTCGCCAGAAGGGGCAATAAAAAGAATAGGCAGGATCATGCAGCAAATAATGTTTAAAATAAAAGCCACGAAGTAAGTAAATATTCGTTAATGCAGAAACGGCAGTAGCATCGGGATTTCATAGTTTGTACTTCGTATTTTTGACTCATGTCATTAGAACTCGAACAACCTTCTTTGCAGGAACAATTTAAAGCCGTTATCCAAACGGAAGACAAATTGCAGATCCGTGATTTTTTGAATCACCAGAACATCAGTGATGTAGTGGACCTGGTGTATGAGTTCCCCGATTATGAAAGCCAGATCATTGCCAACATGTCGGTGCACCGGGCTGCCAGTGTTTTCAAGATACTCGAGTTTCCTACACAAAAAAGAATTATCCAAACTCTCCCACCCAATACCGTCGCTTCCCTATTGAATGAATTACCGGCTGATGACCGTACCGATTTTCTCGAAGGATTGCCGAGTAATGTTGTTAGGGAATTGATCAAATTGTTGGATCCTGAAGAACGAAAGATCACTTTATCATTGCTTGGCTATCCTGAAAATAGTATTGGCCGTTTGATGACGCCGGACTATGTGTATGTGTATCCCTATAACACCATTGAAGAAGTTTTTGCCACGATCCGCAAATATGGCAAGACCAGCGAAACCATCAATGTGATCTATGTAATCAATGAAAAAGGAGAGCTACTGGACGATTTGCGGATACATGAATTTATTTTGAATGCACCCGACAAAAAAGTTTCTGAGCTGATGGATGACAGGGTGGTTTCCTTGAACGCATTTGACGACCAGGAAACGGCCAGCGAAGTATTTAAAATGAATAACAGGGTGGCTTTACCCGTTGTCAGTAACAGTAATAAATTATTAGGTATTGTTACCATCGATGACATACTGTGGGTGGCCAGTGAAGAATTTAGCGAAGACATGCAAAAGATGGGTGGTACGGAAGCATTGAATGAGCCTTATTTGGAAATGCCAATTCTCCGCCTTTTCAAAAAAAGAATTGTCTGGCTGGTAATATTGTTTTTAGGCGAAATGTTAACCGCAACGGCGATGGCTTATTTTGAAGATGAGATAGCCAAGGCAGTAGTGCTTGCTTTATTTGTACCATTGATTATTTCCAGCGGTGGCAACAGTGGTTCACAAGCCTCCACACTCATCATACAAGCCATGGCAGTAGGTGAAATAACCGTTTCGGATTGGTGGCGGGTAATGCGGCGTGAAATTTTTTCAGGACTCCTTCTGGGGTCCGTACTCGGCATCATTGGATTTTTTCGTATTGCTGTGTGGCATTCCATATTTCCTGATTTGTATGGAGCGCATTGGGTGGCATTGGGATTGACTGTTGGTATAACATTGTTGGGAGTCGTGCTATGGGGTACCCTGGCCGGAAGTATGCTCCCCATGATGCTAAAACGTTTAGGCGCCGATCCTGCCGTTAGTTCAGCTCCGTTTGTCGCCACGCTTGTTGATGTCACCGGTTTAATTATTTATTTCTCGGTTGCCTTCATGCTGCTGAGCGGCACACTATTATAAATGCCTTTAATGCATATCTGCGACAATCTGCGGCAGCGCTCAATCGTTTGCACAACCTAAACAATTCTATATCTTTACCGCATATAAAAAACCTAAATAATCTATGTGCGGAATCGTTGGATATACCGGCCCAAGAGAAGCCTACCCTATTATTATTAAAGGATTAAAAAGATTAGAATACCGCGGCTATGACAGCACCGGAGTCGCTTTACAAAATGGCGAAGGATTAAATGTGTATAAGAAGAAAGGTAAAGTAGCCGAACTGGAAGAATCGATCGTTGGGAAAAAATTACATGCCCATGCAGGAATCGGTCATACCCGTTGGGCAACCCATGGCGAACCAAGCGATCGCAATGCCCACCCGCACCAGTCAGCCAGTGGTAAATTAGCGATGATCCACAATGGCATTATCGAAAATTACGCCCCGCTCAAAAATGAATTACAAAACAAAGGATATACATTTAAGAGTGATACAGATACCGAGGTTCTTTTAAACTTTATTGAAGAAATTAAGACAAACAATAATTGTTCGCTGGAAGAAGCTGTAAGGATTGCGCTTAAGAGAGTGGTAGGGGCCTATGTTATTCTGCTTATGGATGCAGACGATCCTGAGACGATCATTGCTGCCCGTAAAGGCAGCCCGCTTGTTATCGGCATTGGTAAGGGCGAACATTTCCTGGGTTCCGATGCATCACCCATGCTGGAATACACCAAGGAAGTGGTATATGTCAACGACTATGAATTAGCCATCATAAAACCGGATGAGCTGATCTTAAAAAACCTCGGTAATGAAAAGATCACTCCTTATGTTCAAAAACTTGATCTCGAACTGGCCGCAATTGAAAAAGGTGGCTTTGATCATTTCATGCTGAAGGAAATTTTTGAACAGCCGCAAACTATTTATGATTGTCTCCGTGGAAGATTAGATGCAGAAGCAGGTACCATCACCATGAGCGGCATCCAGCAATACGCTGAACAGATCATGAAAGCCAGGAGAATTGTGATGATAGCATGCGGTACCAGTTGGCATGCTGGCCTCGTAGCAGAATACATTTTTGAAGAGCTCTGCCGCATCAATGTGGAAGTTGAATATGCGTCTGAGTTTCGGTATCGCAATCCTGTAATCCACGAAGGCGATGTAATTATTGCCATTTCACAAAGTGGCGAAACAGCAGATACCCTGGTGGCGATAGAAACGGCCAAACAAAAAGGCGCAATCATTTTGGGCGTCGTAAACGTGGTAGGTTCGTCTATTGCCCGTATGTCGCATGGGGGAGCTTATACACATGCCGGTCCTGAAATTGGCGTAGCAAGTACCAAAGCATTTACAGGGCAGCTGGCTGTTCTTACCATGATTGCGTTGAAGATTGCTCACCTGAAAGGCACTATTTCACAGGAGCGTTACCTGCATTTATTAAATGAATTGAATGATGTACCGGAAAAAGTTGCTTATGTTTTAAAAAGCAGCGACCACATAAAAGCCCTCGCTGAAAAATATAAAGATGCGCGGGATTTTCTCTATCTCGGCCGGGGTTATAATTTTCCTGTGGCGCTGGAAGGCGCATTAAAACTAAAAGAAATTTCCTATATACATGCCGAAGGCTATCCGGCTGCTGAAATGAAACATGGGCCTATTGCCCTGGTTGATGAAACCTTGCCCGTGGTCTTTGTTGCTACCAAAGATTCTTACCATGAAAAAGTAGTTAGCAATATGCAGGAAATAAAAGCGAGGAAAGGAAAAGTTATTTCCGTCATCACCGAAGGGGATGCGCATTCTACCGAACTTTCCAATGACGTGATGATTGTTCCGGCAGCTGACGAAATATTGGCCCCTATGTTGAGCGTTATCCCACTTCAATTATTGGCATATTATATTGGAATTGCAAAGGGTCTTGATGTAGATAAGCCGCGTAATCTTGCCAAGTCTGTTACTGTAGAATAAGGTTGTTTTGCCAGGCACAGAGCTATGAAAATTTGATGGCTCTGCGCTTTAAAATTTTAACATGAATCAAATCACAAAAACTCTGCTATCGGGGTTGGGTTACAATTTCATTGACGAGCAATATATTCCTGAGGGAAAAGACGAATATTATCTTCGAAATATCCAAAATCCCAATCACTCACAATACCGCTCACTGACTGATATCGAGATAAATCAGTTAATCGCTAATGGCAATTGTTCAGACAATTGGAGCAATGTATTAGTAACAAACGGGTTTGACACTTCCCTTGTACGACAATGTAAGTTTTATGGCCTGGTGCGAATTGGCAGACTTGAATCTTATTACCTGGAATTTCATGATATCCGCTTACCTGTTGGGCTTTATAACAGTTCCATTATTAGTTGTGATCTTGGCGATAATGTAGTAATCAATAATGTAAACTATCTCAGCCATTACATCATCGGCAATGAGGTAATCATTGTGAATGTAAACGAGATCGAGGTTTCCAATCATGCTAAATTTGGAAACGGTATTATTAAAAAGGGTGAGAAAGAGTCGGTACGCATCTGGCTGGAACTCTGCAATGAAAATGCTGGCCGCCGTGTGATGCCCTTCGATGGTATGCAGGCAGGTGACGCCTGGCTGTGGACCCGTTATCGCAGCGACGAAACTTTAATGCAAAAATTCAAAGAATTTACAGAAAAGAAATTTGATGACCGCCGTGGTTACTATGGAATGATTGGCGATCGTTCGGTGATAAAGAACAGTCGCATTATTAAGGATACATTTATTGGCACCGATGCTTATATCAAAGGAGCGAATAAATTAAAAAACCTGACGATCAATTCTTCGGCTGAGTCACCCACGCAAATTGGCGAAGGATGCGAACTGGTAAATGGCATTATCGGGTTTGGCTGTAAAGCATTTTATGGTGCGAAAGCGGTTCGCTTTATCCTGGCTTCCCATTCCCAGCTAAAGTATGGCGCCAGGCTGATCAATTCATTTTTGGGCGACAACTCCACTATCTCTTGTTGCGAAGTGCTGAATTCATTGATCTTTCCTGCGCATGAGCAGCATCATAACAATTCCTTCTTATGTGCCTCTATACTAAAAGGTCAAACGAATATGGCCGCCGGCGCTACGATTGGCTCCAACCATAATTCCCGCGGTGCAGACGGTGAAATAATTGCCGGTCGTGGATTTTGGCCGGGCTTATGTGTAAGTTTAAAACACAACTCAAAGTTTGCATCGTTCACTTTGATTGCAAAAGGTGATTTTCCGGCAGAACTAAATATTCCTATCCCCTTTTCATTGGTGAGCAATGATGTAGCTAATGACAAATTGGTTATCATGCCCGGCTACTGGTTTATGTATAATATGTATGCCCTTGCCCGCAATAGCGGAAAATATGAAAGCCGGGATAAGCGTACATTCAAAAACCAATACCTTGAATATGATTTCCTGGCGCCGGATAGTGTAAATGAAATGTTCGATGCCCTGCAATTACTAAAGAAGGCCGTAGGAAAAGCAAAGGCGACAAAAAAAATAAGCGGGGAGCAGGCGGTTCAAAGCGGAGAAAAGTTGCTGGAGCAAAAAAAGAATCTCAGCAAGCTGGAGATACTGATCGATGGTGTTGAAAATACTTCCCGCAAGGTACAGTTGGTAAAGGTCACCGAAGCTTATCACCTGTTTAAAGAACTGATCATTTACTACGGAATTACGCAATTAGTAAATTGGATTGAAGCAGAAAACATCAATTCTTTTGATGATTTGGCTAATTCTATCGGGAAACCTGACCGTGCAACCTGGCTAAACATCGGCAGCCAATTGATTCCTGAACCTTCCGTCAATAAGTTACTCAAAGACATTCACGAAAGCAGGATTAATGATTGGGAGGAAGTGCATACTTTTTATAAACAAAGAAGTGCGCAATACCTGCAGGACAAAAGACAACATGCTATTGCGTCCTTATTTGAACTTCTTGAAATCAAGCCTTCTTCGCTTACCAAAAAAATATTTCTGCAATTGCTGCAACAAGCTGTTGCCACAAAAGAATGGATGGTCAACAACATTTATGAATCAAGAGCAAAAGATTATGCCAATCCATTTCGCCTGATGGTATACGAATCACAAAAGGAAATGGAAAAAGTAATCGGCTGCCTCAAGGACAATGCCTTTATCAAACAACAACAGGAAGAACTACTTGTATTTAAAAAGAAAGTAGCCGAAATCAGCAGGCAGTTTGGTAAATGACCTTATTTTTTTCTGAAAAATAAACGGATCGGCACGCCGGTAAAATCAAAATGCTGGCGGAGTTGATTCTCCAGGTAATTCTGATAAGGCGCTTTTATGTCGTCCGGAAAATTGCAGAAGAAGGCAAACGATGGCACCGCCGTTGGCAATTGCGTTACAAATTTTATTTTAATAGCATGACCCCGAACCACGGGTGCGTGATAGTTTTCCATTGCCTTTTGCATCACATTGTTTAATTCTGATGTAGGCACTTTGCGTTTGCGGTTTTCGTAGACTTCCAATGCCGTTTCAATGGCTTTGAAGATGCGTGTCTTTTCTTTGACAGAGATAAAAAGGATCGGCACATCTTTAAATGGCGCCAGTCTTTTCCTTAAAGTAGCCTCATATTCTTTGGCAGTATTCGTTTCTTTTGCTACCAGGTCCCATTTATTTACCAATACAACTATCCCTTTTCCCTTCCTGGCAGCCAGGGAAAATATATTCAGATCCTGCGCCGCTATTCCTTTTTCAGCATCCAACAAAAGCAGACATACGTCGGCCTCATCCAATGCTTTTATCGCCCGGATGACGGAGTAGAATTCAAGATCCTCATGCACTTTGGATTTTCTCCTGATACCCGCCGTATCAATCAGGACAAATTCTTTTTGATAAAGATTATAATGAGTATGTATCGTATCCCGGGTGGTTCCTGCTATCTCACTAACAATGGTCCGCTCCTGCCCTATCAACGCATTCAATAAGGAAGATTTACCGACATTCGGTTGACCGACGATCGCAAATTTGGGTAAAGCTGTTTCATCCTGTTCTTCATCTTCGTCGGGTGTAGCAGGAATTAACTCAGTGATCGCATCCAATAATTCACCACTACCACTACCACTGGCCGCCGCTATAAAAAATATTTGATCGAATCCAAGGCTGTAAAACTCCGATGCTTCCAGCAATCTTTCGTTATTATCAACCTTGTTCACTGTCAGGAAAACTGGCTTTTTACCCCTTCTTAAAACATGAGCCATTGAATCATCAAGGTCGGTCATGCCGGTGTGAGCATCGACCATAAAGATTATCGCATCCGCTTCATCCACCGCAATTAATACCTGCTTCGCAATCTCTTTTTCAAAAACATCCTCACTGCCAGCCACGAAGCCGCCGGTATCGATGACATTGAAATTTTTCCCATTCCAATCAGCCACGCCATATTGCCTGTCGCGGGTCACGCCGCTCATGTCGTCCACAATCGCTTTACGCTCTTCCAGCAGGCGATTAAAAAATGTACTCTTTCCAACGTTTGGACGACCTACTATTGCTACTGTAAAACTCATACCCTAAATCCGCCGCGGCGGACTATTTAGACTCAGAAATTTGAATATTCACTTCTTATATGAAATTCAATTTTCACAAGCTGTTAAAAAAATATTCTATTACTATTGTGATTTCTTTCCAAAAATAAAAACTCTTCGACCTAGGTCTCTCCGCCGCGGCGGAGGACAGGGGGTTTCTAATAACCGTATTCCTTCAACTGCAAATCATTTTCCCGCCATTTCGGTTTTACTTTTACAAAGAGTTCCAAAAAAACTTTTTGTTGCAAAAACTCTTCGATATCCTTTCTGGCCATCATGCCCAACTTCTTGATCATGCTGCCTTTCTCTCCGATCAATATTGCCTTTTGCGTTTCCCGGTGAACAATGATGTCGGCCACTATTTTTACCAGTGTTGTTTTTTCTTTGAACTCTCTCACCAGTACAGCGGTGTGATAGGGGATTTCATCCGCTGCCAATTCGTAGATTTTTTCCCGTATCAGTTCGCTTACAAAAAACTTGGTTGGCAAGTCGCTGATATCATCTTCTGTATAAAACGGATCGCCTTCCGGCAGTAATTCCAATATCGGTCTTAAAAAATTCTTCAGGTTAATACCGCTGGTAGCTGAAATGGTGATTGTCTTCCGGCAATATTTTTTGCTTTCAAAAAAAGCAATAGCTTCTTTTATCTTTTCCTGGCTTGCTCTGTCGATCTTATTGATGACAACTATTGCCGGTACTTTCAACTTCAGTGCTTCAAATATTGTATTGCACTCTTCCCAATTTTCATTCACATCTACAATCAACAAAGCCACATCCGCATCTTCTAATGCTCCTTTTACGGATTGCATCATTTTTTCATGCAACTTGTATTTCGGTTCAATGATACCCGGCGTATCTGAAAAAATAACCTGGTAATCTTTTTCGGTCATGATCGCCTTTATCCTGTGCCGGGTGGTTTGTACTTTCGGTGAAACAATAGCCAGCTTCTCTCCCATCAGCGCATTTAACAATGTGCTTTTACCCGCATTGGGTCTGCCAAATATGTTTACAAAACCGACTTTCATGATAAACTTGTCCAGTTGATTCCCGGCAAGCCGATGCTTCAAATTGCAAGAAGGAGGAGGTAGTCAATCCTTGCCAGTTGAAACAGCAACTGTTAGGAAAAATTAAATAAGCCATCCGCCGTGGCGGATGGCTTATTATCAGTTGCGAAGGGGAGGATCGAACTCCCGTCCGCCAGCTGGCGGATATGAGCCCAGAACTACTTATCAGTTATCATTTGCCAAATCCATTCTCTGACTCTGGCTGATTTAAGTTCCTTTTCTCGACGCATCGCTTGTGCTTTGCTTTCAAATATCTCTGTATGAACTATTTTCCAAGGTCTTAATTTTATTGTCCAACCCTTTGTCGCAAGTTCGTTATGCGAGTTAAATCATTCGATAAGATTCAATGTATATCCGATACAGATCTTTTTATATCGCTGACTGTATAAGACATATCCCGTGAACATAAGAAAAAATCCGCCACCCGGCGGATTTCCCTGTTGCGAAGGGGAGGATCGAACTCCCGACCTTTGGGTTATGAGCCCAACGAGCTACCGCTGCTCTACTTCGCGGTGCAAATGTAAGGTCATAGAACTTAGCAGCCAAACAAAAATCAAAAAGCTGTTGTGTTTATTTTCACAACAGCTTTTTCTACAAATAATTTCATTGATTATGATCTTCTTGAAATGCTGCTGGCACCGCTTGTTTTGATGTCGCGGATCAGGCCGGCACCTTTATACTTCACGTCGCTGGCACCACTGGCCTCGGCCGATAACTCTTTATTAACAGTAATTTTAATATCACTTGCACCGCTGGCCTTTGCATTACAATAGTCAACTGCCAGGTCAAATCCCTTAAAGTCACTGGCGCCGCTGGCTTCAATATTTAATTGACCAACATCGCCTGTCAGCGTAAGATCGGAAGCGCCGCTCAGGTCAATCATCAGTTTTTGTGCGGTGATTTTACCCTTTAAATTGCTGGCGCCAGACATATCCAGTTTTAAATTCTCAGCTTTCCAGGCATCCACAATGTAAACGTCGCAGGCGCCACTAACATTTAGTTTATCAAGCTGCTTGAATGATATATAAGCCTTTAGTTTTTTGTTGCCCGAATTCCACTTGCCCTTATTATCATAACGAATGATAAGTACGCCTCCTTTTACTTCCACTTTTATATTTTCCCGGTATTTGCTTTCAGAAGCACTTACGGCCACTGATTCTTCATTAGACTGGGTGAGGTATACATCAAAAGCACTGGATAATTCAATCGCTCTGAAATTTTTAGCCTCCCGCATCTCTGCATTGGGATCATTAATAGTTTTTTGCGACCAGCCGGCAACAGCAAAAGCAGTGACAAGCAAAAGTGACAATATAGTTTTTTTCATAAACCTGTTGATTTTGAGTAGTACGAAGGATGCAGTATGAAAGTTACAGCGGTACAATTTTATTTTATTCTTACTTTTGCCGCAGCTCTTATACTTTCAATACGAAAGCTTTAAAGTTTTCAGTGTTCCCGGGGTGTTTGTGCCAACCTGATGAAAGGGCCCTTCGACAAGTTGGCGACAATCTGAGATTATACCCGTAAACCTGATCAGGGTAATGCCTGCGCAGGGAAGGATGGCAGCCTACTGCCCTTTCTCCTACAGCATTTCCCTCTCATTTTTAACCGTTTAAACTTAAAAAAATGAAGAGGATTGCAATCACAAGCTGTATTTTATTTTCAGCCTCTGTTTTATTTGCACAACAAGTCCCGGCAAATCGGGAAGAAGTTCCAACAGAACAAAAACAAGCAACCAGCGACAGTTTTTATTTACTTACGCCAATCGAAGTAAAAGCTATCCGGGCCGGCGAAAAAGCACCGTTTACCAAAACCAATTTGTCGAAAAAAGAAATTCAGAAAAACAATCTTGGCCAGGACATCCCCTTTATCCTGAACCAAACTCCGTCAGTGGTCGTTAATTCCGATGCAGGTGCTGGGATTGGTTACACCGGCATGCGGATCCGCGGAACCGACGGTACCCGCATCAATGTCACATTGAATGGCATTCCATATAATGATGCAGAATCACAAGGAAGTTATTTTGTTGATTTGCCCGATTTTGTCTCATCTGTGAGTTCCATCCAAATTCAACGGGGTGTAGGTACATCATCAAACGGTATGGGAGCATTCGGTGCAACCGTCAGTTTATCTACCAATGAGGTCAACCTGAAATCGTACGCTGAACTGAACAACAGCTATGGCTCCTTTAATTCCTGGAAGAATACCGTTAAAGCCGGAACAGGTTTAATTGACAATCATTTTACGATTGATGCCAGGCTGAGCCAGATAACCAGCGATGGGTATATCGATAGGGCCAGCAGCAATTTGCAGGCGTTTTATTTATCCGGCGCATATATGACTAAAAAATCGTCGCTTAGATTGAATGTTTTCTCCGGAAAAGAAAAAACCTACCAGGCCTGGAATGGTCTTCCCGAATATTTATTGAAAACGGACCGCACTTTGAATTCGAGTGGCACTGAGAAACCCGGTGTTCCTTACGATAATGAAACCGATAATTACAGGCAAACACATTACCAGTTATTTTTTAATCATGCTGTTAATGACCGCTGGAATTTTAATACCGCAGTTTTCCTGTCGAGAGGGTTAGGCTATTATGAAAATTATAAAGCACAGGAAAGTTTTGCTGATTATGGTCAGCCTGACCTCGTTTTGGGTGATACTACTATTGAAAAAACTGACCTGGTCCGTCAGAAATGGCTCGATAACTATTACTATGGCCAAATAATTTCTGCTCAATATAAAAAGGATAAACATGCTGTAACAATTGGTGGTGGTTGGACTGTCTATGATGGCATACATCATGGAGACGTTATTTGGGCACAGTTTGGATTTGATAAGGGTTTCCGTTATTATGATCTCGATGCATTAAAATCGGACATAAATTTTTATACCAAATGGCAATACGAGTTTATGCCGTACTGGAACTTGTTTGCAGATTTGCAATACCGGCATGTGCAGCATAAGATGAATGGCTTTGCAAATAATCCCGGTCTTTTTATTAATCGCCAGTTTGACTTTATCAATCCTAAAGCAGGCATTCAATACAGTAAGAATGGCTGGCAGTCTTACTTAAGTTATGCGGTAGCTAATAAAGAGCCTAACCGTGATGATTTTGAAGCAGGTACTACCAACCAACCCAAAAAAGAAACACTGCATGATTTTGAAGCAGGCATTGAAAAAAGAAGCACCAAAGCTTATGCCGGTGCTACTCTTTATTATATGTTGTACAAAGATCAGTTGGTGTTAACAGGAATGATCAATGACGTAGGAGCCTATACAAGGATCAATGTTCCCAACAGTTATCGCACGGGAATTGAATTACAAGGCGGATACACGTTTGCAAAATGGCTCAATGCGGCCGCTAATCTTAGCCTTAGTCAAAACAAAATAAAAGCGTTTACAGAATACTTGGATGAATATGATGTAGACTGGAATCCGATCGGGCAAAAGCCCATAGCACACAAAAAGACGGACATCGCCTTTTCGCCTGCTATAATCGCCGGAGGCACTATCAATATTTTACCTGTAAAAAATTTCGAGATCAGCTTGCTGAATAAATATGTAGGCAAACAATATCTTGACAATACCGAAAATGAAGCGAGAAAATTAAATGGCTTTTATACCATGGATGCGCGGGCAATATTGACTTTAAAAAACAAGATTTTTTCGGAGTGGAATATTATCGGCCAGGTAAGTAATGTTTTTGACAAAAAATATGAGCCCAACGGTTATACATATAGCTACGTCCTCGACGGGGCCATCACAGCGGACAATTATTATTTTCCAATGGCCGGAACGAATTTCATGATCGGGTTGAATATAAAACTATAGAACAGAACCACGATTCGCATGATTAAAATGATTTGAGGTGAAATGGCAACACTCTATTAAAAATCAAAGCCGCTTCAAAGTTTGAAGCGGCTTTGATTTCCGTATAATTTTTTTCAAATCCAAAGAATCGTGGCTCTTTATTAATCGTGGTTCTTTATCTTCTCCTGCCAGGCCAGCATTCCGCCAACGAGGTTCTTGGTGTTTTTAAAACCCAACGTGTCTAAAATAAGACAAGCTTGTCCGCTCCGGTTCCCACTACGGCAATACACGATCACTTCCTGGTCCTTTAAAGGTTCTAATTCATCCACCATCATCGTTTGCACTTTCCCCAGGGGATATAAAATGCCCCCGATATTAAATTCTGCATTTTCATGTGGCTCACGAACATCAACAATGTTCAATTTTTCGCCGGCATCCAGGCGGCTTTTCAATTCTTCAACGGTTATATTTTGCATGGCGCAAAGTTAGTTTATTCAGGTAATTCTTCCTCTTCCAATGGAGCAGCAACACTGTCAGTGACAGGTTTGTCCTTTTGCAACCAGATATCCATTAATTGGCCGGAACGGATATACCTGAAACGTTTACCAGCATCATACCGCTCCGGACTTTGTTTATAAATATAAGCATTAACAGTGTCGTCGATGTCCGGGGCAATGACAACACCTAAGTTCAGGCCATGTGACTCCAGTAAGGACTTGGCTTGCCCATAGGTCATGCCTATCAAAGTTGGTACAACAAATTGACGCTCCCCTACTCCATTGCCCAGCACCAGCGAAATTTTGCTGCCCATCCGGATTTTGGTACCCGGTGTAATAACCGATCCGTTATAATGCTGTTCCAAAACGGCATTTTTTGCAAAATCTGCTTTGAAAGATGTATCTCCCACCCTGAGATTAGAATTCTTCAACGCCATTTCAGCACTGCGGTAACTATAGCCAACAAGGTTCGGCATATCTACCATTGGCGGAACAGAACGGTTTATAGTCAGGTATACCGTTCGGTTCACTTTCACATTTTCATCCGCTTCAGGTACTTGTTTCAACACATGCATGGGTTTAGAAGTATCAACGTAAAGGGAATCTTGTATTTCCACTTCAAATCCACCTTGTTCCAATAATTCCCTGGCTGCCTCGAATGATTTGCCAACAACGGAAGGAACAGTCTTTGACTGGTCATGATGTGTAAACCAATTGAGCGAAAAAATAAAAATGAAAAAAAGAATAACAGCAATAAGAATCCCGGCAAGGATATTAGCCCATAATGGCTTGTGTGTAATGAATTTGAACATGCAGATAAATTTCTCTTGTAAATTTTATTATTGATATTGTCAAGAGTAACCTTTGATTAAATTTTTCAACCCTTCTTTGCGTAATTCCAGGACGAAAAGTTTTAATGTCGGTTTGTAATGGGAAATCATTTGCTCTCCTATCGGTCTAAATTTCAAAATTAACCTTCAAACGCTTCTTCCACCAACTTAGTATAAAACTCCTTCAGACTCCATCCCATTGCTTTTACCTGTTGCGGCACTATGCTCGCTTCGCTTTGACCGGGAATGGTATTAATCTCCAGCATATAGGGCTGTCCGCTTTCTTCATTGTAAATAAAATCAATTCTGACTACTCCCCGGCAATTAAATACCGAATATATCTTTTTTGCCGCATCCCTTATTTTATCTGCAATTGCTTCATCCACCTGCGCCGGTGTTGTTTCCGTTGACTTACCCTGGTATTTAGCCTCGAAATCAAAAAAAGCTTTATCATCATGCGCCTTTACTTCTGTAATGGGTAATACAACAATATTGCCTTTTGTTTTAAAAACACCGACCGTAAACTCGCGGCCTTTAATCATTTCTTCCACCAGCACCTGGTCGTCTTCTTTAAACGCTTTTTCAATCGCCCCATCAAGATCTTCCTTCTTATCCACCTTGCTCATGCCAATGCTTGAACCACCATTATTGGGTTTAACAAACACAGGCAATTTTAATTGATCAGCTATCTGTAAGGAAGAAACTGGCAGGTGTTTAAATAAATGAACGGAATTAGCTACAGCCACCCCGGCCATTTTTGCAATGGCTACCGTGTATCGCTTATTAAAAGTGATAGCAGAAGTTGCAGCGTTGCAACTGGTGTAGGGAATTTTAAGTGTATCAAAATAGCCCTGCAATTTTCCATCCTCACCAGGTGTTCCATGCATGCCAATAAACACCGCATCAAAATCAATCTTTTTATTATCCAACTGCAGTGAGAAATCATTTTTATCAACTTCCACTTTCCTGCCATCAGTCATTTCATAAAACCAACCATTTGGATTGACATCAATTTTGTACACATTGAAGATTTCGGGGTCGAGATTGTTACCAATCGTAGTGGCACTTTTATAGGAAATAACTGCTTCGCCTGAGAAACCGCCCGTTACGAGGGCTATATTCTTCTTCATAATAATATAGGACTGCTTTTTTGAAGCACAAATATTGAGGAAAAATTGCTTAGCAGGAAATTTAGATCGCTAAAATTGATTTATTTCTCAAAATGTAAACTGGTGAGTGGTTAATCGTGCGTTGTGAGGCGATGAAATACTTATACTTATAACGAAGTGGACTGTGATATTTTTTTCCAATAATCTCAAAAACCCAGGTTCAGACAATAAGAAAGGTGAAGGCCGTTTCTCCTTCACCTTTTTACGACGGGAAATATCACCCGCCTGAAAATTAGCAGTATTACCTGCTTTATTATGCTGTCGTAAGTTATAGAAAATATGTGCCAATTGCTTTTTTATCAGCAGCTTTTTTTGCACATCAAATATGCAGGCTTTCCTTTTTAGCCATTAGTTGTTCCACCGTTTCCTGGTACATTTCATCAGGCACACAGCAGTCTACCGGACAAACAGCCGCACATTGGGGCTCTTCATGAAAACCCTGGCATTCCGTACACTTGTTAGGTGTGATGTAATACGTGTCAACACTGACCGGGGCATTTTTTTGATCTGCATCCACAATAGTTCCATCCAATAATGTAAAAGAGCCTTTTACAGAGGTACCATCTGAAATAGCCCATTCTACCCCGCCTTCATAAATGGCGTTATTCGGGCATTCAGGTTCACATGCTCCACAATTAATACATTCATCAGTTATCTTAATAGCCATACAATTATGATTAAATGAGTGATCTTATTTTTGCCAAACAAAATTAATCTTTGCAGATGAATTTACAACAACGCATCGATTTATTGGTAAGGCTCGGCGAATATATAAAATCTGACAACAACTTTTGGCAGCAAACAAAAGAAAAAGCCAGTCGGGAAAATGGATGGTTCATTCCTGAATTCATTGAATTATCCACTGATAATATTGCCACTTCTTTTTTACAAAAAGATAAACTTGAAACCTGGTGCAAAACTTATCAACTACCCCATGAAAACCCATCACCAAAAAAGGTTGGGATCGTTATGGCAGGAAATATTCCGCTGGTTGGATTTCATGATATGCTCTGCGTGTTCATCACGGGTCATATTGCCTGTATCAAGCTTTCGTCAAAAGACCAGGTTTTATTAAAGCACCTGGTTGAAATAATGGCTTCCTGGAATGAGGAAGTACGCAGTCTTATCATTTTTTCGGAGATGCTGAAAGGTTGCGATGCCTACATTGCCACAGGCAGCAATAACTCTGCGGGCCACTTTGAATATTATTTTGGAAAGTACGCTAATATTATCCGTCGCAACAGAACATCCGTGGCCGTATTAACCGGAAAAGAAACTACTGATGAATTGGAAAAACTGGCAGATGATGTTTACCTGTATTTTGGCTTAGGCTGTAGAAACGTAACGAAGATATTTGTGCCGGAAAATTATGACTTCATCAAATTGCTGACCGTCTTTAAAAAATATAATTACCTCGCTGACCACCATAAATACAAAAACAACTACGATTATAACCTGGCAATTCTCTTACTCAATAAAAAGGTTTATATGAGTACCGAATCTGTTCTGCTCGCTGAAGAATCTTCCATTTTTTCACCCATCAGCCAGTTGAATTATGAGTATTACGCTAACGAAACCGATCTTGCTGAATCATTAAAACAGAACGATTCCCTGCAATGTATCGTGGGAAAAAATTTTACCCCCTTTGGCCAGGCGCAAAATCCTTCCTTAACTGATTTTGCCGATGGAATTGATACAATTCGCTTCCTTCTTTCGCTCTAAGTCATAACAGCGTAATTTTCTCCGCAAACTTGGTTAAATTTGTATTGAAGTACGAAAGGCTTAGTAAATGATTTGTTAAACTGAACTGACGGTAAGAGAACTTGTTATGACAGTTTGTTATTTTGTGTGGCTAAGGCATACAATTTGAGTTAACCCTTGCTGAGCTTATTACTGAATAAAATAAAAATTAATAAAGAATATGAAATGGAAACAACTTCTACTGATTGTTGGTGTTAGTGCCGCTTCAGCCGTTGGCAGTGTGTGGACCTATGGAAAGCTTACTCATGAAAAAACAGCATTCGTACAATCCACCAATGGCAAACTTCCTGTCAACTATGCAGGTTTCAATGAAAATATTGCCGGCGCCCCGGCCGATGCGATTGACTTTACAAAAGCTGCTAATGCTGCAGTTCCCGCCGTCGTGCATATAAAAACAAAAATTCCTGCAAAAAAAATCAGCAATGATCTTCCACGTAACCGCAGAAACAGCGCTGAGGATTGGTTTGAGCAGTTTTTCAATTTTGGTCCGCAAATACAACCTGAGCAAAGAGCATCCGGAAGCGGTGTAATCATTAGCGATGACGGTTATATCGTAACCAATAACCACGTAATCTCTGATGGTGGAGCGGGTGTTGCCGACGAGATTACTGTAACATTGAGCAATAAGAAAGTTTATAAAGCTAAGCTGATTGGTAAAGATCCAAGCAGTGACCTGGCCGTATTGAAAATTGACGGTACTAACTTCCCATATATGATTTATGGCAACTCAGATAACCTGAAATTGGCACAGTGGGTTTTGGCAGTTGGTTATCCCTTGACATTAGAAACAACCGTAACAGCCGGTATTGTGAGTGCAAAAGGAAGGGCGATCGGCATCAATGCAAGACAAAGCCAGACACCGATTGAGTCGTTTATTCAAACAGATGCAGCCGTAAACCAGGGAAATAGTGGTGGTGCTTTAATCACTACTGATGGACAGCTCGTGGGTATTAATTCAGCTATATTGGCTCCTTCCGGTACGTACGCCGGTTACTCATTCGCCATACCTGTAAACCTGGTAAAGAAAATTGTGAATGACCTGATCAAATTTGGCGATGTTAAAAGGCCTTATTTGGGTGTGCAGGTTGATGAAACAAAAATTGAAGCTGGTGGTGGTGCACATATAGGTGCGGTGCCAAAAGATGGTGCAGCTGCAACAATCGGCTTGAGAAAGGGCGACATTATTACTGGTATTAACGATATTCCTATTAATTCATGGACTGAATTGCAGGGAACAATTGCCTCTTACAATGCTGGCGATAAGGTGAAGATTTCTTACAAGAGAGACGGTAAAGATTATTCGTCTACCGTAACATTAAGCTCCAAAGTTGGCACTTATGATGAAACCGCCTCTAACAGTAGCATCGGTGAAATGTTAGGCGCAGACCTGGAGACTCTCGACAAGAAAAAAGCAGAGCAGTATGAAGTGGATGGTGGCGTGGTCGTTAAGAAAATTAAAGATGGAGGTTCGATAAGCCGCACAAGAATGCAGGAAGGTTTTGTTATATTAAGTGTGAATGGCCAGGACGTTCGCAATGTACAGGCCCTTGGAAGAATGTTATCTGCTATGGAAGGAACTGTTCAATTAGAAGGTATTTACCCCGGATATGATGGCACTTATCGTTATCCATTGAATTTGGAAAGTCAATAAACTGATCACTGTAATTATAAAAAAATAAGAAAGCTCCGAAATCGGGGCTTTCTTATTTTAATATTCCGGCCAACTATCTTTCAAAGACAAAATAGTCCCATGCTTTCACAGTCAAATCATGTCCCGTAATAAATCTTTCGCCGCCAGCAGACAATGCATTATTGAATTCTCCTCTCAAATGTGTGTCAGTTATTGAAAGATCAAATGATGCGGATGATAAGTTCAGCACAATTAATACTTCTTTGTCATCGTGCTTGCGAAGATAAGCCAAAACATTTTCCCGGTGAGATGTTTGCAGCATATAGGTCGCAACATTCTTGTCGCCACCACGCAATGCAGGATGACTGGAATGAAGATTCAGTAATGCTTTATAAAAATCATGCAGCTCATATTTTCCGTTCCACTCAATCGTATCTTTTTCAAAAAACTCCAACCGCTTATTATTCGGTAGTTCCTGCCCGCTATAAATAAGCGGCACACCGTTCCATGTAGTGCTGAACACTGCCAATGCCTTCGCCATTTGTCCATACTTTTCATATTCGGTGCCGTTCCAGCTATTTTCGTCATGATTGCTGGTAAACCAGGCCCGCATGGAGCCATCGCCCAATTGGCTATACTGTTGCAGTAGCGAAGTCAAAACAGTCAGCGGTTTATGATGCTGGTAAAAATCTCTCGTTGTATGCATCCATTTCCAACTGTAACTGGCATCAAATACTTTTCCGTAATCAGGATTTTCCAGCTCATCAAATTCACCCAACCAAAACAAATGTTTCAATGAGTCAACCTGCGGTCTTGCTTCCTGCCAAAAGTCTACCTCTACCCAGGCAGCCAGATCACAACGGAAACCATCGATGTCTGCCTCTCTCACCCAATATTTCATCGCATCAATCATAGCCTTACGCATTAACTGATTGCTGTAATCGAGTTCAATGATGTCATCCATTCCACTGGCCATCAAAAAATCATTGGTGGATTCATCTTTCAGGTAATACTCCGGGTGTTCTTTCGTCCAAACATGATCCCATCCCGTATGATTAGCTACCCAATCAATCAACACTTTAAAGCCCTGTCGATGCGATTCTTTTACAAGTGCTTTGAAGTCATCCAATGTTCCAAACTCGGGATTAATGGCCGTATAATCCGAACAGGCATACTGGCTGCCCATTGAGCCTTTTTTGTTTTTTTGGGCTATGGGCGTTATTGGCATAAACCAAAGTGTTTTGATGCCCATATTCTTCAATCTTGGCAATTCATTTAGAAATGCGAGAAAAGTCCCCTCTGTAGTGTATTGTCGCAGGTTCACCTCATAAATATTTGTTGTATGTGCCCATGCCACAGTTTTTGCTATTGCCATCATATCGCCTTTTCCTGTTGTTTTTGTTTTTAAAGAATTATCGCCACAGCCCGCCAGCAGCACGGCAATCACAATAATTATACTATGGCGCATTTTCAGTACCATTTGGGTGAAAATAAGAACTTGAGGCGGCATGATGAAAAATAGTTACTGGTTCCATGCTATCAGTTGGCAGTAGGCAATTGCCGGTGCATTCTACTTCGGACAAAATTGGTAACTTGCGTCCCGATTTTCCTCCTAATCCCTGTCTGCCGTCAGGCAGACCTTCAATCCGGAAAATCATGGTTCTGCATGAAAAGTTTTGAAGTACCTATCATATACAGAAGTCCATTGATCACCGCTATCAAAAAAAAGCGGAAAGAAATGGATAAAATGAAAAAGCCTGCCTCGCCGTCAGGCAGGGATTTTACGCCTACCCTTTTGGACTTTGGACCCATTCATATTTACTTAGCACGCCATTTTGGATTTTGCTATGGAGTAGAAAATGCCATTGAAATAGCCTTCAGAACAGTAAATGAAAATCCGGGTAAAAGGATTTTTTTGTTGAGTGAAATGATCCATAACCCGCAGGTAAATGCCGATCTGCAGTCTCACGGAGTTGAATTCTTACAGGACACTTATGGCAAACAATTGGTACCCTTTTCCGCTTTGACGGCTGATGACATTGTAATCATTCCTGCATTTGGTACTACCCTTGCCATTGAACAACAATTAAAAAAGATCGGTATACAGATTGAAAAATACAACACCACCTGTCCCTTTGTAGAAAAAGTATGGAACCGCAGTGAAGCTATCGCTAAAAAAAATTACAGCATCATTATTCATGGCAAGCCCAATCATGAAGAAACAAGAGCTACTTTTTCTCATGCAGCCATCAATGCACCTTCAGTGGTGGTGAAAGACATGCAGCAAACAAAAGAGCTGGCAAAATATATAACCGGCGAAAAACCGGGTGAACAATTTTATTCCGAATTCAAAGGACAATACTCGGAAGGCTTTTCCATTGAGAAAGACCTGCAAAGAATTGGAGTGGTCAACCAAACCACCATGCTCGCTAGCGACACACAGGCTATCGCCGATTACCTGAAACAAGTGATGATGGATCATTACCAGTTAAACACTTCAACTATCGCGGAGCGATTTGCCGACACAAGAGATACTCTTTGCTATGCCACCAATGACAACCAAACAGCCGTCACCGGCATGTTGGAAACCGACGCTGATTTAGCGATCGTTGTTGGCGGCTACAATTCTTCCAATACCTCTCACCTTGTAGAATTGTGCGAGGAAAAACTACCTACTTATTTTATAAACAACGAGGAAAAGATTATTTCAGCTAAAGATATTCTTCATTATAATTTTCATACCAAAGAAGAATTATTGACCACGGGATATCTTCCGGATGAGGAGCCTGTAAAAATTCTTATCACCAGCGGGGCATCTTGTCCGGATGCAATTGTAGAAGGAGTTATAACAAGGTTGGTAAGTTTCTACAATGCTCCTAAAACCGTTGAGGATTTGATTGATAAGTTTCAGTAAAAAAATACCTCTAAAAGAAAAGTGACCTCGCATTAAGGTCACTTTTCTTTATTCCCTTATTCAGTCTTTTCTTTACTTATACAACAAATCATAATACTCATGCGCCATACGGTTGCTATCGAAACGGAAGCGAACATCCTCCATTCCATTTTTCATGATCTGGCGCCAGGTATTGTAATTGTCATAGTAAACAGGAAGGATTTCTTTTTCCAGTATTTCATACAATTTGTTTAGGTCATACTGATCCTGCTCATGCGTAGCCATATTAGCATAATCCGCTTTGGGCACCACAAAGCCATTGTGTCCATGGTTGATAAATTCGGGTATCCAACCATCATCAGTTGAAAAATTGACTGCGCCGTTCATGGCTGCCGTCATGCCACTGGTACCTGAAGCTTCGCGGGGCACACGGGGATTATTTAACCAACAGTCCGCTGCCTGTTTCAATCGTTTGGATAAAGCTAACTCGTAACCCGTAAGAACAGCTACATTCTTATGCTGTTTGCTTAAATACACCAGTTGGTTGAATTCGCTGATAGCAGGATGATCAACGGGGTAAGGCTTTCCGGCCCAGATAATTTGAACAGGATGCTTTGGATTGTTCAACAATTTTTTGAAACGTCCTTCATTGGTGGTAATAAGCCCGGCCCGCTTATAGCCCGCAAAACGTCGTGCCCATACTATCGTGAATACATCCGGATTAAATATTTTACCGGTTTGATCAGCTACAATATCAAAAGCTCTCTTTTTAAGATATTTTTTCCTGTCATCGATTCCATAATCATCACCGGCCTCTCTAAAGCGATACAATTGCTTATCCGCCCAATAACGATAATTCTGCGCATTGGTAATCGAAATGATCGGGCAAATGTCGTCGTATTTACTCCACATAGCCCTCGACACATGTCCGTGCAATTCAGATACACCATTGGCCAAATGAGCAAAGCGTAGGGCCACGAGGGAGTGATTGAAGGCGTCATCATTAATGCCTGTCAGTTTCTTTACTTCATCAACACTCAGCCCGCAGAAATAACTCATTTTATGACAGAGATAGATATCATGTTTTTCATTGCCCGCTTCTTCCGGTGTATGAGTTGTAAACACCAGTCTTTTCTTTACCTCATCTATCTTCCGGTTGAATTTGCCATAGAGATAAAACGCCGCCGACAAGCCATGCGCTTCATTCAGATGGTAAAGCTCCGGGTTAAAGCCCAATACATCCATCAATTTGGCGCCACCAACACCCAGTAAAATATATTGAGCCACTTTCGTAGCGACATTTGCATCATACAACCGGTGAGTAATCGTTTGTGATACATAATCATTCTCAGGCGTATCAGTTGATAAAAGAAATAATGGCGCCGATTTAAATGTTTCGGGATTCAGGTAAAATACTTTTACCCAAACCGGGTGTTCATGCACATTGATCTGGAATTTTATGTTCGTATCCTCGAGGAAACTATAGTTTTTTTCATTCCAGGCAACATCCAGGGTTTGATCCTGGTTTCGCTCCTGGTCGTAATACCCATATTTCCATAAAATACCTACACCAATTAAATTTTGTTTTAATTCATACGCACTACGCAAGTGTGAACCGGCAAGAAAACCTAAACCACCGCTGTAGATCTTCAACGGTTGATGCACAGCAAACTCCATGGAGAAATAAGCAACCCGTTTGGAATAATTCTGCTCGACAGGATATGGAACCTTAAAATTGGTAAAACTCATCTTTAAAAATTTAGTTTTTGGCAAGTTTTGAATTACTTCAAAAAAACGCTGAAACACCATCAAAATAGTGTCTCAACACTGTGTTGATTTTACACGAGGGCGCAAGATAAAGGTTAATTTGGAAATGGCTATTATTTGGGCTTTTTGGCCTTTACTGGCTTGGGTTTTGCTTCCTTTTTTCTTGGATAAATTCCGTCGAAAGAGCATCGCAATCCCCGTCGCGAACCACAGGCGTCAATTTCTTTTATCGTAACCGCTGAAGAAGAAAATTTGAATTGTAAAACACAGGGATCGCCTCCTTCCCTGTATTCTGCCAAGGTTGGTGATTTGATGATGGCCTCACCTTTTAGCTCACCGGTACATTCTCCGTTGTTTTTTTCAAAATGAATAAAAAAGCTGAGCCGGTCATTCTTTCGTCCATCCCTGAATGAAACGAGGTTCATTTTACCACTGCCATAATCAGCGGTATATTTTTGTTTGCGGGAAAATGTATCGATCGGGTTGGTCAACTCGCTTACCCTGTCGTCGAGTGCATCTGTCATAATCAGCATAAAACTTTTAGACCCGCTATTCAGCACATACACATCCTTTCCTTCACTCACCGTCCCATTCGCATTTTTTTTAAGTATTGTTTTATAAATCGAATAACGGGTGTCTATACTCGCTGCCTGCTGCGTAGCCGCCAGGTCATCTTGCTTTAAAAAAGGCATCCCGGCAATAAACTGTTGCTTTTTATCGAATCCGAGGATTAAAGCCGCTCTCTTATTTCCTGCAATAGTTTTTGCAAAAAGATAGGTTTCATCGCCATCAATTCTTGCCAGCGGATAAATTTTAATTTTAGTTGTTTTACCCAATGCCTGTGTCAGTATAGAATCAGGTACAAATTGTGTAAATACTTTGTAGCTGATCAGCAGCGAATCTTTTTCTTTCCTTAATAGCGTGCTGTCAGCAACCTGGTATGGAAGTTTTGCTGCCGGAAAAAAATCAATGAAATCAGCTATTTCAACCGGGTCTTCTCCCGAAAGTGATGGCTTTTTTGATTTGCAGCTTACCATCATGACAGCAAAAAGAACAAACAGGCAATACTTGCGAAATAGCAGCATAGTGACTCAATTGTAACGGCAAATTAACGGTTTCCGCCTTTATACTCAACAGAAAATTTGGATGGCTGATAATAATATTTTAGGTTTGTCTAAAAATAATTTTAGCTGTGTTGAATTATTCCACGAGTGAAGAAAATTACATCAAGGCTATTTTTCATCTGCAGAAAGGAGGAACAGTGACCACGAATGAACTGGCTGCCGAACTTCAAACAAAGCCTGCTTCCGTAACTGATATGATGAAAAAATTGAGCAGCAAAAAACTGGTTCATTACAAGGCTTATCATGGTTTCAATCTGACAAGTGAAGGTCGTAAAGTGGCATTGCTTATTATCCGCCGTCACCGGCTATGGGAATATTTTTTAGCGGAAAAATTAAAATTCAATTGGGATGAAGTACATGCCGTAGCGGAAGACCTGGAACATGTGAGCAGCAAAAAACTGATTGACAAACTGGATGAATACCTGGGGTTCCCCCGCTACGATCCGCATGGTGATCCAATTCCGGATGCCAGCGGAAAAATTGAAACCAGCAGGCAGGTTTGCCTGGCAAATTTGCCCTTAAATAAAATGGCAACTGTTTGTTATGTCAGCGATCAATCTACCGAAATGCTGGAATTGCTTAGCCATAAAAAAATTGGCATTGGCACAAAGTTGGAAACAAAAAAGAAATTCAATTTTGACAGCTCGCTTGAAATAAAAATCCGCCAGCAATCTCCTACCAATATCAGTGGCGAACTCGCCAAAAATATTTTTGTGAAATACGATGACTAAGAATTTACCCGATACATCATTGAGTGAAGTTCACGAAAGTGTCGACACTACTTCAGCCCATCGCCCCACGTGGAGACGTATTCTTTCTTTTTTTGGACCAGCTTACCTGGTTAGTGTGGGTTACATGGATCCTGGCAACTGGGCCACTGACCTCGCCGGTGGAAGTAAATATGGGTACAGTTTAATTTGGGTTTTGCTGATGAGCAATATCATGGCGCTGTTGCTGCAAAGCTTAAGTGCAAGATTGGGGATTGTAAGAGGTCGTGACCTTGCACAAGCCAACCGGGAAACATACCCCAAGCGAATGAATTTTGTGCTGTGGTTATTAGCTGAAATTGCGATTGCCGCAACAGATCTTGCAGAAATATTGGGAATGGCCATTGGCATCCAATTATTGACTGGCCTCCCATTGATATGGGGGGTTTCAATTACCGTGTTCGATACTTTCCTCCTTTTGTACCTGCAACGTCTGGGTATCCGCAAGATGGAGGCCTTTATTATCGGCTTAATTGGAGTGATAGGCATTTGTTTTCTGTTCAATATCATCATTGCACAACCTCAATTGCATGAAGTATTGAAAGGTTTCATTCCCTCGCTGCCAGAAGCCGCTGATCTTTATAAGACAAAAGGGATCACTAACGCATTACCCAAAGAAACTGCATTGTATTTAGCCATTGGTATAATTGGTGCCACCGTGATGCCGCATAATTTATACCTGCATTCGGCCCTCGTACAAACAAGGAAAATCAAAAAAAATCAACAGGGAATTAAACAAGCTTTAAAATGGAGTCTTATTGACAGCGCCGTTGCATTGAATATCGCTTTTTTGATCAATGCTGCTATCCTGATTTTGGCGGCCACAGTTTTTTTTCAAACGGGCAGAACCGAAGTAGGCGAAATAAAACAGGCTCATGAATTGTTGTCTCCTATGTTGGGTTCATCCATTGCCTCTACCTTGTTTGCCGTTGCCCTCATTGCATCGGGCCAGAGTTCCACGGTGACGGGTACGTTAGCAGGACAAATTGTAATGGAAGGCTACCTGCGTTTACGTATCAATCCCATTATGCGCCGGCTGATCACCCGCTTAGTAGCGATTATCCCTGCAATTATCGTCATTGCAGTTTTTGGCGAAGATGAGGTAGATAGTCTTTTAGTCTTTAGCCAGGTGGTGTTGAGCCTGCAACTGGGTTTTGCCATTATACCACTCATACATTTTGTAAGTGATAAAAAGACGATGGGCAGTTTTGCCATCAAACCCATTGTACAACTATTTGCCTGGTTGGTAGCGTCTGTATTGGTATATTTAAATTTAAAAATGCTGACACAGGAAGCTGTTGCTTTCTTTACCTCATCTGACAATATATTAGCTAAGGCTTTCATTGTAATAGCGGGGATTTTGTTCGTAGCCCTATTGGTCTTTTCTTTCATGTACCCCTTATCTGTAAAAACAAAAAGAGCAGCTTCAATTCAAATGCATCCTGAAATTCATGGCTTACAAAACATCCAGATCCCGGCTTATAAAAAGATCGCCGTTGCTTTGGACTTTAGCGAAAACGACATCCGGTTGTTGGCCTCTGCTATCGGGCAGGCAAGGCAGGATACCAGTTTTGTCTTAATACATATTGTAGAAAGCCCCACTGCCCGGATATTGGGTAACGAAACAGATGACTATGAAACTTTAAATGATCAGCAACGACTGGACACATTTGTAAGCCAGCTAAAAGAAAAAGGTTTTGATTCAAAAGGCATTTTGGGTTTTCAAAGCAGGGCCAAAGAAATTGTCAGAATCGTGCAGGAAGAAAACGCGGATATGCTGATCGTGGGAGCACATGGACACTCGGGATTAAAAGATTTTATTTATGGCGAAACGATCAATGCCGTTCGTCACGATTTAAAAATACCGGTGCTGATCGTGCATCTCTGACAATTAGCAAATGGCAATAGGCAAAGAACCTGATAGCCCTTAATCTTGCTAATTGCCAATTGTCTATTGCCGTTGACTCAGGCTGCATTATTTTTCGAGTGATTTCTAAGTAAATGCTTAAACCGGCTAAAGGTCTCAGGCTTGATATTAAGATAGCTGGCAAGATATTTTTGAGGTACCCGTTGCATTAGTTCGGGGTTCTTCATTACAAAATTTAAAAAACGTTCACGGGGAGTCATTTTTACCATTTGCATTTGCCAGCGATCACTAATCACCATGATATAAGTAACTACCAGACGACCCAGGTGTTCCATCTTTTTTGACTTCTTGTACAATTCTTCCAAATGTTCGTACTTAATAGAAACAACCACAGTCGGCTCGATGGCTTCAATATGATATTCGGAAGGATAGCGCCCCAGGAATGATTGCTGGCTCATGATGATCTGTCCTTCACGGGAAATTTGAGTATTGATTTCCTGGTGGCCCTTTTTATAATATTTGCGAACCAGCCCCTTTATAACAAAGTTGAAATATGGCTCTACTTCACCTGATTTGATAAGATATTCCTTCTTTCCAAAACGCCTGACTTTAATAATAGGCATGAAGTATTGCTCAAACTCTTCGTCTGTTATATTAACAAACTTATTCAGGTATTGGTGAAAAAGTCTTGTAGTATCCATGATTATTGTACCAAGAAAAGTTACGCAATAAATTGACCAAAATCAACCCCCTCTGAAAAAATTGTTTGCCTATCCTTAAAATTAACCCCCTGAGAATTGATTATAATACTTCGTGATAAATTGTAGATTTGCGGCCCTGTACCGCCAGTACAGCCATTGAATATTAACCTTAAAAAAAGTATTATGGCCCAAAAGATCAAAGTTGCAAAGCCGGTCGTTGAATTAGACGGAGATGAAATGACAAGAATCATCTGGAAGTTTATTAAGGACAAACTAATCCTGCCATATGTAGAACTGGATATAAAATATTATGACCTCGGAGTTGAATACCGGGATCAGACCAATGACCAGGTGACCATTGATGCGGCCAACGCCATCAAAGAACATGGAGTAGGTATCAAGTGCGCCACCATCACCCCTGATGAAGCAAGGGTAAAAGAGTTTAATCTGAAGCAAATGTGGAAGAGCCCGAACGGCACTATCCGCAATATCCTGGATGGAACGGTGTTTCGTGAGCCAATTGTGATCAGCAATATTCCAAGATTGGTTACCAACTGGACGGCTCCGATCATTGTTGGTCGTCATGCCTTCGGCGATCAATACCGGGCAACAGATACGGTCATCAAGGGCAAAGGAAAATTGACCATGACCTTTACGCCTGAAGGCGGTGGAGAGCCACAGACTTTCGAAGTATTCAACTACAAGGGAGATGGCGTCGCAATGACGATGTATAATACCGATGAAAGTATTATAGGTTTTGCAAGAAGCTGTTTCAATATGGCCCTGAGCAAAAAATGGCCGCTGTATTTGTCTACTAAAAACACTATTCTCAAAAAATATGATGGTCGTTTTAAAGATATTTTTGAAGACATCTATCAAAAAGAATTTAAAGCACAATTTGACGCCGCAGGTATCGTGTACGAGCACCGCCTCATCGATGACATGGTGGCTAGTGCTTTAAAATGGAACGGCAACTTTGTTTGGGCTTGTAAAAACTACGACGGCGACGTGCAAAGTGATACTGTAGCACAAGGTTTTGGCTCTTTAGGATTGATGACTTCTGTTTTGATTACTCCTGATGGTAAAACCATGGAGGCAGAAGCTGCACATGGAACGGTTACCCGTCACTATCGTGAACACCAGGCCGGCAAACCCACCAGCACCAATCCTATCGCATCCATCTTTGCGTGGACCAGGGGGCTTGCCTTTCGCGGTAAATTAGACGGCAACCAGGCCTTGATTGATTTCAGTAATGCATTAGAAGCAGTTTGTATTGAAACAGTAGAGCAGGGTAAAATGACAAAAGACCTGGCTGTCTGCATACACGGCAATAAAGTAAAACATGGTGAGCATTATTTGTATACCGAAGAATTTTTAGATGCTATTGATGCTAACCTGAAAAAGAAAATGGGATTATAATTCACCCGAGATTACCACAAATAGTCTTTCAGAATAAACCAAACAAAGGCGTTTCAGCAATGAGACGTCTTTTTTTTATCCCTGGCATGTTTATGATGAAGCCCCATGGTCGTCTTTACTGGTATGCTTACTTTCGTGGCTGGTAAATTATTGCAAGCATGACGATACGAAAAGCCTTGCCGGAAGATGTTTCGCTGATACATGATCTCGCCTGCCAAATATGGCCCTCTGCCTATGGCCATATCTTAACCCAGGAGCAGATTGATTATATGCTCAATAAAATGTACAATGAAAAGACTCTCCTTGAACAACTACAAAACAAGATAGATTTTGTCATTGTGTATGATGGAACGCAACCAGTAGGTTTCGCCGCTTTTGGACTTGAAAAGCCCGGTACTTACAAACTGCATAAGATATATGTCCTTCCATCCCAACAGGGCAAAGGCACGGGGCGTTTTCTATTGGATGAAATTGAAAAAACAATAGTGCAGCGGGGTGCACTAGGTTTATTACTGAATGTAAACCGGCAAAACAAAGCCAGGTTCTTTTACGAAAAATTGGGCTTCAGGGTCATAAAAGAAGAAGACATTGATATAGGCAATGGTTTTTTTATGAATGACTATGTGATGGAGAAGATATTGAGTCAGGAGTCAGGAGTTCGGAGCCCATCTAATGATTCCTGACTCCCCGACTCCAATCTCCCGACTCACTTTCCGCAGTGCATATATTTTTTCGGGTCGATCGGTGTTTCAAAATCATAAAGCAATAATTCCAACTTTTGCCCTGGTTGCAATATCCCGATAGCATCACCTGTTTTTACCTTTTGATCTTTTCTGACCGATGGTTTAGATACACCCGAGAGCCAAAACCAATAATCCTTATGATAAAAAACGATTTCCCATTTGCCCTCTTCATCCTTTTGTACATTACTGATTGTTGCATCGATGCAGGCTTTGACAAGGGTATCAGTCGTACTTGACAAGATAATTTTTGGTTCAGGTTGACCGACATTGATTGCCGCTTTTTCCGGGGCGTGCTGAACAGGATCAGTTAAAAAGCAGGACAGTTGAGGTAAGTCTTTCTTTTGTGCCGTCAGACTAAGGGGTAAACAAATAATCAGCAGGTACAGAAATTTAAGCATAACTTATTTTAATGAGTATGTATTTCCAATTTTTTAGCCATTTCCGAGCCCATGGCATCTGATGACGGTCCATAGCCATTTACCAATACGCCTTTATGACCGCGGTTACTTTCAATTGCGTACACAATCGCTTCGTCCGCCGGGTCACTGTTCCCTTCAAACCGGTAAACTTCTACGATCTCAAAATCCTCCGGATTTAATTTATCCTCGCGGCATACCAGGGAATTTTCATCCAGGTTAAAGTCAATGGTATAGCCTCTTTTCTTAAGGCCATTTACAGCCCCGGAAACCGTATCGTAGGTGTACATAAATGGTTGTTTTGAGTATTCCAAAGTTAACAAAGTCTGAGCCATATTCCCTGCCCAATCATATATAGAAAGTCTCACAGCTCATAGTTGATGGCTCGCAGCTTTCCCTTACCTTTGCCCCCGAAAAAAACTTATAAAATGTCTACACAAACTAAGTCCATTGACTTTTCACTCCCATATAAAGTAGCTGATATTTCATTAGCTGAATGGGGCCGTAAAGAAATTCGTTTAGCCGAAGCTGAAATGCCCGGCCTTATGTCGATTCGTGCTGAATACGGTCCTTCCCAACCACTGAAAGGCGCCCGTGTTGCCGGTTGTTTACACATGACCATTCAAACAGCCGTGCTCATCGAAACATTGGTGGCATTGGGTGCTGAAGTAAAATGGAGTTCTTGCAATATCTTCTCAACACAGGATCACGCCGCGGCTGCTATTGCTGCTGCCGGTATCGGCGTTTTTGCGTGGAAAGGCCAATCGCAGGAAGAAGCGGATTGGTGTATTGAACAAACCCTGTTCTTTGGTGGTAAAGACAGACCCCTGAACATGATCCTTGATGATGGTGGCGACTTGACTAATATGGTACTGGACACTTATCCTGAATTAGTACAACATGTAAAAGGTATCTCTGAAGAAACTACTACCGGTGTTCACCGTTTGTATGAAAGAGTAGCGAAAGGTACATTGCCGATGCCTGCTATCAATGTGAATGATTCTGTTACCAAATCTAAATTCGATAATAAATACGGCTGTAAAGAATCATTGGTTGATTCTATCCGTCGTGCTACGGATGTAATGCTGGCTGGTAAAATAGCAGTTGTTGGTGGTTATGGTGATGTTGGTAAAGGTTCTGCCGCTTCATTAGCAGGCGCCGGTTGCCGTGTTATCGTTACCGAAATCGATCCTATCTGCGCATTACAGGCTGCCATGGATGGCTTTGAAGTAAAGAAAATGATCGATGCCGTGAAAGAAGCTGACATTATTGTAACAGCTTCTGGCTGCCGCGACCTCATTACCGGTGCACACTTCAAACTGATGAAAGATAAAGCCATCGTTTGTAATATCGGTCACTTTGATATTGAAATTGATATTGCCTGGTTGAATACCAACTATGGTCATACAAAAGACACCATCAAACCACAGGTTGACATTTACAATATAGATGGTAAAGACATCATCATCCTGGCTGAGGGCCGCTTGGTAAACCTGGGTTGTGCCACAGGACACCCAAGCTTCGTAATGAGTAATTCTTTCAGTAACCAAACTTTGGCGCAAATAGAATTGTGGACCAACCACAAAAGCTACGAGAACAAAGTATATGTGTTGCCAAAAGTATTAGACGAAAAAGTTGCCCGCCTGCACCTGGCAAAAATTGGTGTTGTGCTGGATGAATTAACTACCGCACAATCTGAGTATTTAGGTATTAAGAAAGAAGGTCCGTTTAAGCCGGAATTGTATAGGTATTAAACCCATTTCCCCTAAAGGATAATGAATATAGGCCAGTCTCTTTTGGAGATTGGCTTTTTTATTTTACTAACCGCAGTATTGTTATTGCTATTATCAATTTCAGTTGACTTTTATTAACCAGGAATACAATGTCACCCCACGTCTGTTAAGGAGAAATTTCCTCCTTTTCCACCAATTTTTCTAACTTTCATAAAATGACCATTTATGAAAAACAGGATCGTGACCCTTATCTTGTCTGTTTGTTTTCTTCACCAAACAGCATTTTGCTTTCCCCATTTTTCAGACGAACCGAAGACATTGCCCATCGGCTCAACAGCTCCTGACTTTAAATTAAAAGGGATAGATAATAAAATTTATTCGCTGGCATCATTCAGCAAATACAATCTTCTTGTCATCATTTTCACTTGCAACCACTGCCCTACTGCTCAGGCTTATGAAGACCGTATCATTCAACTGGCAAAGGATTATACTCCCCAAAATGTGGGTATTGTTGCTGTTTCTCCAAACGATCCCGCTGCTGTTCGCCTGGATGAGCTGGGCTATACGGACATGAGTGATTCGTTTGAAGAAATGAAGATCCGGGCCAAACAAAAAAAGTTCAACTTTCCTTATCTCTATGATGGTAATAAACAAAGCATGTCAAAAGCTTATGGTCCGGTGGTAACGCCCCATGTTTTTATTTTTGATAAGCAACGAAAACTTCGCTACCAGGGCCGCATTGATGATGTAGAAAAGCCCGGCAAAACACCCAATCATTTTGATACGAGAAATGCGTTGGATGAACTGTTGCAAAACAAGGAAGTAACCAATCCTACTACCAAAGTATTTGGCTGCTCCATCAAATGGGCCGATAAAAATGATTGGGTAAAAAAAGGATTTGAAGACTGGGCAAAAGAGCCGGTATCACTCGAACTGATTGATGAAGCCGGGATAAAAGACCTGCTAAAAAATAATTCCGGCAAACTACGCCTCATCAATGTCTGGGCCACCTGGTGCGGTCCGTGCCTTATTGAATTTCCTGAATTCATTACTATTAACCGGATGTACCGCGAAAGAGATTTCGAATTCATCAGCATTTGCCTGGATGACACCGCCCGAAAACAAAAAGCATTAAGTTTTTTAAAGAACCGGCAGGCATCGAATAAAAATTATCTTTTCAATATTGACAACAAGTATGCTTTGATTGAAGCTGTTGACCCCAACTGGCAGGGAGCTCTTCCTTATACGTTAATTGTGGAGCCAGGTGGAAAAATTTTCTATGCAAAACAATACCTGATCGATCCGGCAAAAATGAAAAAGATGATTGTGGATCATCCTTTGATCGGGAGGTATTATTAAGAATCTATGTCTTCTATTTTTCCTGAGCATTGAAAATTGAGCGATGAGCATTGGAGATTTAATTCAGCAGAAAAAATGTTCAATATTCTCCCGATAATCATCGGGATCAATGCTTAATGCTCAATAACGCTACCCTCAGAAATACCTAACTTTGATCTGCGATCACTGCAAGTCATCTCACAAATTTCTCATCGCATAAACGGATTCATTTTTAAAAAACTTTATGTATGAGAGTCACAAAGCTGATCATATTATCCATCTGGCTTTTGCCTGTGCAGCAGGATATTCATGTGAAGCGGCGGGAAGAGATGGTAAAACGACAGATAGAAGAACGTGGCATCCATGATGCTGCAACATTGGCGTCATTGAGAAAGGTTCCCCGACATTTGTTTGTTCCCAAAAACAGTATCGATGATGCCTATGACGATCGTCCCCTCCCTATTGGTTTCGGACAAACGATATCCCAGCCTTATATTGTTGCCTACATGACTGAGATTGTAAGACCACAAGCGAGCCATCGTGTGTTGGAAATCGGAACTGGATCAGGTTACCAGGCCGCCATACTTTCAAACATTGTCAAGGAAGTGTATACGATCGAGATCATTGATACGTTGAGCAAGCGGGCAAGATCCCTTTTCACCCAACTCAATTATAAAAATATCTCGGCAAAAACGGATGACGGATACTATGGCTGGAAAGAGAAGGCACCCTTTGATGCTATCATTGTCACCGCTGCAGCAGAACATATTCCCCCACCACTGATAGAACAGTTGAAGGAAAACGGACGAATGATCATACCCGTTGGCTCACCCTTTATGGTGCAGCAACTAATGCTCGTGGAGAAAAAAAATGGGAAAGTCCGTACCACCAGTATGATGCCTGTTCGCTTTGTTCCTTTTAAAAGAAGTCAATGAGCCGGCTGCTTTCTTATCACAACAGACTATTGACAGCCGTGGCTCTGCTTTCCGTGGCACTTATCGCTTACCAGGTTGCTATCATTCAATTACTTTCTTATGTGCAATGGTATCATTATGCCAATATGGTTATATCCATAGCCTTGCTGGGCTTTGGCGCTGCGGGAACAGTTCTGTCGCTGCTGCGAAAACAGCTGCTTAATCACAGCAACCTGTTACTGCCGCTATTGATGATTGCAAGCGGTCTTATGATGGTGTTGGCGGTATGGCTTAGCCGGAGCGGCTTTGCACGTTTCGATTCTTATCTTCTTTTTGTGAACCGTAGTCAGTGGCTATCGCTCCTCATAAATTACCTGCTTTTCTTTTTTCCTTTTTTCTTTGGTGCGCTGGCATTAGGGATCATTTTTGTAAAATATGTTGCAGGCATTGGCAAAGCGTACTTTTTTAATCTTTTAGGTTCCGGTATTGGAGCGATAATAGCCGCGTTTCTTGCGGGATATTTTTTCCCCGCTGTGTTACCCATGGTAATAGCACTAATAGCTGTACTTGCAGGTCTCTTCTTATTGCAGCGCAACAATCGTTTTCTGGTCATTTCATTTGCCCTTATCACGGTGCTGCTGACATTTTACAGAATCATACAGCCTGTTAACCTTACAATGTCTGAATACAAAAATTTGAGTCGCACACTTAATTTACCGGCTGCGCAAATTACCCTGAGAAAAGCAAGTCCTTATGGCTTTGTTGAAATGGTTTCGGCTGATGCACTGCGCTATGCCCCCGGATTAAGCCTCGCTTTTACCGGGGAAGTAGCCGTAAAAAAAGCCGTGTTTAGTAATGGCGACTGGCTCGGCCCAATGATTTCATTGAAGCAAAAAGATACCTCGCACCTGCTTGACTACACGACCATGGCACTTCCGTACATATTAAAAAAAAGGGACAGAGTTCTTGTGTTGCATGCAGGAACGGGATTATCGGTTTCCCATGCCATCAGCAGGAATGCTTCAACTATTGATGCCGTTGAGCCTCACAAAACCATTAACGATCTTTTACTTCATGAACTTGCTGACGACAGTGATTCACTTTACCATCATCCGGCAGTGAAGATTCACAGCATCGAGCCCCGAACTTTTTTATCTGCCACGCAAAAAAAATTTGACCTGATACAACTGCCGATGATTGGCTCCTTCGGCGGCAGTGCAGGCTTATACGCCATGCGGGAAGAATACAGCCTCACCAAAGAAGCCTTCCTGCAAATGTGGAATTTATTAGCAGATGATGGAGTGATCAGCATCAACGCCTGGATGGATTATCCTTTCCGAAATCCTTTAAAGATTGCGGCAACTATTACCGAAACAGCAGAAGCAGCAGGCCTGGCATCTATTCATTCACATATAACAGCCGTCCGAAGTTGGGGCACTATTAGTTTCCTGTTAAAAAAATCGCCTTTCACTTCATCAGACACATCCGCTACCCGTCAATTTTGCAATACGCTTTTTTTTGATCCTGTTTTTCTTCCGGGAATAACAGCGGAAGAACGTACATTTTATAATGGGATGACCGATACTTCTTTCTTTTCTTACATGGATGAGTTGTTGTCAGGAAACAGGGACCGTTTGTATAAAGAATATGATTTTTATCTACAGCCCGCCACAGATGATAAACCTTATTTTTCACAATACCTGCGTGTCAAAAGTCTTCCTCATCTTACCAGCATCTTTGGCTCCCAATCAGTTCCCTTTTTAGAGTTGGGTTGGCTTATATCCATTGTTACGTTTTTACAATTATCCGTGTTGGCCTTACTCCTCATTATTCTACCCTTGTTTAAAATTGGCTGGAAAGGGAACTACAAGTTCGGGACATTTTTATATTTCAGCGGCATCGGTATTGGCTATATGTTTTTGGAAATCGTTTTGCTCCAAAAATTCATCCTGTTTTTTGGCAATCCTGTACATACGGCTGCAGGTGTGATCGGCGTAATGCTTATTGCATCAGGCATTGGCAGTTATTATTCATCAGGGTTCGGAACAAACACGTCTACTATAAAAAAAATATTGCTATTGATTGCCGGCATTTTATTACTATACTCGTTCGTACTGCCAGCATTCCTGCAAAATATCGTTGGGCTTGGCCTTGCCCCAAAGTCCGTCATTTCAATTATCATCATTGCCGTGCCTTCCTTATTGATGGGCATACCTTTTCCGATGGGTCTAAGATTATTATCCCGCATAGAGGAAAAAAATATTCCCTGGGCCTGGGGCATCAATGGTTGCATGTCGGTGATCAGCGCTGCATTGGCCGCTTTACTTGCTGTAGAGGCGGGTTTTACTATGGTGATGTTGTTATCAGCCCTTGCCTATGCATTAAGTTTGTTTGCAGTATTTAACCTTCGTTTGCAGGGATAATTAAACTAAAGCCAACTCCTTGATTATTGTTTAAAACTATGGCATGTATTCTTTCATTCGCGTCGTATCATCCCCGAATTTCCAATAATTACTGGTCAGAATTCAACGGGTAGTTTTATTTTCTTCACCAACCTATCCAGGTTCTCCAATGATTTTTTAAACCGGTCTTCCATTTTCTTTTTCATCAGCAGGTTGAACGTTAGTTGTAAAGGCAGGCTTCTCCTCAGATAAAATTCAAGCGTCAGCTTTGACTTTCTCTCTCCTAATTTCTCCAAAATAAAATATAAAGAGCTTCTTTTGTTTTCCTCTGTTTCGCTAAACACAATTTTACTATCAGGATCATACAAAAAACTGCTGCTGATCATAAACACTTCTTCTTTTTCCAGCACACAACGATGCCTCGTACCCACACCCGGCAGCAAATGATCAACCTCGTCGATCGCCTTAACGCCTTCCTGCCATTGAGGTCGCAGTTCAAAATGTCCGGCAGTATAAAACAAGGTTTTGATATCAACATCGTATTCCCGGGACACCACTATCATCTTCACCCTATTCTCAATTTCCAGGGCTGGAGGTGTTTCAGGTGGTAGTTCATTCCTTAGCTCACTCAACTGAGTATAATGGAAGGGTATTTCCCCGGTTTCGGTTTGTTTGGAACTGCTGTCCCACTTCATCCAATGCGCATAGCCGGAGGGCTTGCCGTTATGGCTGACACTATTTGTTACCAGCCAATATTCATGTTGCTCAATATCATTTTTCAAGAGTTGGTGTGCAACAATTACATCTTTACCAATTAGCTTATAAAAATTCTTAACCGTGTACCCGGTAAATTCACCGTAATGCGTAACTATTTTTAAAGAGAGGTTGACAGCTGATATGCAAGCTTTGCATTGACAAAAGCGACGATGTTCGTAGCCCAGGAGGTGGCTGTGAAAAGAGCAAAACATTTTTTTTACCTGCTGATAAATTGCATCCAGATCCGGAGACTCACCAAATTTGTAAAACAAAATAGCATCGCCTTCTACTTCTGAAACTTCTAATCCAAGCTGGTTTGAATCGATCAGTATTTCCAGCAATTCCTGGATGATATGACGGCTATGCTCTATCTCCATATCCGTAACAAAGCGGGTAAATCCACTTATATCCGGGATAAAAAGCAAGCCTTTATTTTCCATTTTTTATCTAAAGTTACCTTCAATTTAGCTTTCCTAAGGAAAATACAAAAGCATCATTTATCTTTTTTAATTCATCCTATTTTCACTGATAACCCGTGATTTGCATGTGATTTGAAGACAATGCTGCCAAATAAGCATGACTTATTTTCAGCCAGCTATTTTCATATGTATTCTTTTGGTTTTCATTAACCTATACATGGCAAGTATATTTCCTAAGGCCAAAAAGTTATGAGATTCGGTTTTTGCTGAGTACGTTTGATCCCGGTTGTAATAACAACACACCAGTACATCGCTGCGGATTAAATGAAAAGCCTCATTACCGTACCCTCCGTAGCAATTCAAGTACTCATATTTCCAATATTCTATCGTTAAAATTCCTTCCTCTCTCCTATGCTGAACATTTAATCCAAACCTTCGGGTCGGCATTGTTTTACCCTAAAAAAGAAAACGATGTTGAAAAGAAAGCTACTCCGATCAGGTCTTTTTGCAAATGGATTGTTGGTTATTCTCGCTGCAGTACATGCAACAGGTACACAACAATCATCCGGCGCTCCACAACAAGCTACCACAGATTCGGCCATGCAATGGCTGACGCTTGATGAAGAATTGTTACAGTTTTCCGGCCTTACAGCAACAATCGCTGAAGATGTTCCCCGGATCAAACTAAATAAAGAAGCCGCCAGGTTCACTAAAACTTACATTGCAGATAACAGCGAAATGCTTGAAAAAGTCAAACAGCGAAGTCCTGCCTTTTTCAAGATCATGGACACAATTTTCAGCAAGTACAAGTTGCCATTAGAACTAAAACACCTGGCCATAGTGGAATCGCAATTGAACACCACTGCAAGGTCACGTGTTGGTGCAGTAGGTACCTGGCAACTGATGGCCACCACTGCCCGTTTACTTAAACTCAAAGTGACAAGCAGGTATGATGAACGTAAGCATCTGTTCAAGAGCACTGTGGCCGCTGCTAAATACCTGCGTGATCTCCACGGTTTATTTGATGACTGGTTGCTGACGATTGCCGCCTACAATTGTGGTCCCGCCCCTGTATATGCTGCTATACGAAAGTCTGGTAGCAGAAATTTTTGGAAGTTGCAGTATTTTTTGCCGAAAGAAACAAGAGGGCATGTAAAAAAATTCATTAGCACTCATTATTATTTTGAAGGGCAGGGAAGCATTACCACCGTTACCAAACAGGAAGCACATATGTATAGAAAAACAATGCTTGCTTTTGCTGAAAAACATAACCGTCTCTTAAAGGAAAAACAAATGGCAGATGCTGCAACAGTCACTACAGATACTACCTGTGTTGAAGATAAAATAGTAGCCCGGGCCAATTTGATTGCTGAAAAATAACTATCAATCACCGTTACCTGTTACCGGCTTATCAGCTACATAAAAACTGATAACCGGTACCTTTCTAGACATTGCCCATTGCGGGATCGGTACGGCTCATTTCGCCTGTCTCAACATGACCTGCATATCGTTTGGCAAAGGATTTATTACCGGCTATTGTAATAGTGAAATCGTACCAGCCAAAACTATTCTGCAAGTTGAGAATAATTGTTACCATGTCCTTACCTGATCCCTTGCTACCTACCAACCTGGTTAATTTATCTTTTTTGTAAGCATTATCTTTTATTTCAACGGAATAAGATTGATCAGCATTCTTGTTACTTATTTTTATCAACAGGTTGCCGGAAAGTTTTCCAGCATTTATTTTTTTTCTTTCATACCCCAGTGAAATAACAACTGCAGGGTCTTTATCGCTTCCCTTAAACTCACGGAAGAATCCGTTTGGTCCATTTAACTCCAAATGGTACTTATTGTTTTCAAAATCATCCAAAGACCATTGATCGGTTAATTCATCACCGGCTTTCACCGCATAGTTTCGAATGTTCAACCCTTTTGACGAACGGGCATATACATTGAATGGCGAGCCCGCAGCCTTCTCACCGAATAACTCGTTGGAAACTGACATTTTCAATTCAATTTCTTTCTTATCGTCACTTAGCTGACCGTCTGCATACAATTGGTATGGCAATGGGCAGGACGAACGGGTTCCCTTTTCTTGTCGTGCCATTAAGGGAGAAGAGTGTGGCTTTTGATTTATTGCATGAACTTCTTCCCTTGTCAACTTTTTGTAACCAACGGGATCTTTCTTAAACTGTGCCTTATGAATGCTTTCATAAAAAGGTTCTTTTTTCACCACTATCGGCGCCGCTATTTTCTCACCGTTATACGGCCGGAATACAGAGGTGAGGTCGCCACAAACAGTGCGTCGCCAGGAAGAAATATTAGTTTCCTCAATTTTTTTCCCGGTCCTGGCTGTTAAAAATTTTTCCATGAACTGGAGTATCGAAGTATGATCAAAGACCTGTGAACATACGGCGCCGCCGCGGCTCCAGGGTGAGGCAATCACAAGCGGCACTCTATACCCCAATCCTATCGGACTCTCCCGTGCATACTTCTCCTTTGTTCGTTTAATATCCTGCTCCCATGTCACAAACTCCATGGCTGCATCAATGCCTTTTGAAACCAGGCCCGTCTTCTCTTTGCCAGGATGCGGCGGTACATAAGGAGGCACATGATCGAAATAACCATCATTCTCATCATAACAAAGTATGAAGATCGTTTTCTTCCACACTTCCGGTTTTTTTGTTAATATATCCAGCACTTCAGACACATACCAGGCGCCATACCATGGTGACCCCGGGTGATCGGAAAAATTTGCAGAACCAACTACCCATGATACCGTCGGCAAATTGCCGCTATTCACATCTTCCCGAAACTGGTGTAGAATGTCGCCCTTTGGTATAGTCATTTCCCTTTCAGTATTATCGTCCTGATAAGTAAGTGTAGTTAGTTCACGATAATGAGGATCTTTATAATTAGTGTCAAAAGCTTTATTGTGCAAATTCTTTTCATGCTGCGACAGCTTTTCAAAATTTTCCGCAGACCATTTGTGCCGATCCTTCACTTTTAACCACAGAGATTGTTTGTCCTGCAATTTTCTTTTTAGTTCTTCTGCTTCTTTACTTTTTTCGTCCAGTCCCTTCAACTTGTTTTCGAGTTCATTTATTTCAGTGGGCAAGATGGCTTCCATCTTTTCCAAATATTTCCGATAAGATGGTGAGAACCGTACATTGAATTGTGAAAACCATTCGAGAGGATTATCAGTAAAATTGGCGAGCCATGCATCTTCATCACCCGTCAGGCCAGATTCAAGACTTATTTCATTTTGATAGATCTTCCAGGAAATTCCATTTTCTTCCAAACGCTCCGGGAATGTTTTCCAGTTTTTCTCTTTATCATAATCTGTATCCCCATTCGAAACATTGGCCTGTGCATTGGCATCCTGCTTATCCCTTATTGTTCCCGTCCATAGATGCAAACGGTTAGGAGTGGTACCAGTTAGCGAAGAACAAAAATTTTGATCACATACAGTAAATGCGTCAGCCAACGAATAATAAAAAGGAATGTCCCCACGGTTATAAAAACCCATTGTCAATGGCACATTTTCAAACCCTTCATGACCCGAAGCCTTTGCAATCAGCCACTGATCGTATTTACCACCGTTTCTTGCATCCACCTGGTCGCCCCAGGAATGAGGAAGTGAACCCAACCAGGTGGCCTTTGTTTCTTTTATATTCAACCGGAAAGGCGCATAAGTTTCACCAGCAGCATTTGTTTGAAGCCAAACAAGATTTTTATCAGGTTGTTGTATTGCCCGTGGATCGTTAAATCCCCTTACCCCCTGCAAGCTGCCATAACAATGATCAAAAGAGCGGTTTTCCTGCATCAATATCACAATGTGCTCTGCATCCAGGTAGGTGCTGCCGGTTTCAGGATCGATAGCCAGTGCTTTATGAATAGAAGATGGCAATGCCTGAAATAATCCTGCACCACCGGATAATAGGGTCGCTTTTTTTATAAACTCTCTCCTGGAATCCATATGTTTCGAATGATAAATTGAATAACTAATCTAAAATTATTTGCTCCGGTTACTCTTGCTTGAGAATAACCTTTGGTATATTTCAAATGTAACTACTGAAAGATGAAATGCCTCATTTAGCCCATTAAAATATTGTGATGATGACTGGTCAATCGGTTGAACCGGCTCAATAAAATACCAATAGTTAAATCAATAATTGGAGAACCGGTAAAGCAATTTGATACCATGAATAAAATACCAGTCGTTAACACCTGTGTTGCCACGCTGATCCCCTTCACCCTGGGGAAATGGAGGCTTAGCCCTATAAGCCAGTTCCACCGCCTTAGGTCCTTTTGCCGCTAATAATTTTTGAGGATCTACATAGGTACCGCTGACGTCATCGAGGTAATCAGTGAATAAAGCCCTGTATCCTATCTCGTAAACAAAATCCCAATTCTTGTTTACATTCACTTTCCACCCTACTCCAAATGGAATACAAAATTGTGTTTTGGAGTACTTCTTCTTGTACGGATAATCTGGCAGCCCCTGTCCTTCTGTACTTAACGGCCGCAGAAAAACTTTATCGCCGTTTGCATCATGGGTGAATGGATTGAAATGAAATATGCCGACACCAGCAAATGCATATGGATACGCATAAAAAATATCGGGCTCCAACAAATTGACTTCTGCACAAATATTAGCCTCAAAAATGTTGCTTTGGAAATTCAGGTTGCGGGCTTTTAAATCCGCCTGCTTGTTGTATTTGTCATTACCAGTCACCTTTCCAACGACAATGCCGGTGCGTAGCACTACCATGTTTCCGATATTATACCTGATATTAACATTCGTAGCAGGTCGCAATGTTCTTAAGGCAAAATGTCTTTTGGTGAGGTCACCCTGGTAACCGGCTATACCAATCATTATTTCAGCCTCCCAATCCTGCGCATAGCAAGATGAAGCCGCCATCATTAAAGCAAGCATACTTAACTTCATAGCAATAACATTCGGACACTAAAAAAACAGGCTTCCGGTTTCTCACTTTTGCGGATAGTGACCTGGGTGGGGATGGGGTATTTTAAAAATAGGATTTTTTTTCATCTCCGGAGTGAATCCGGATGTGCTGGACCGAAAATAGCCTTCTAATGCGCTGCTAACTCAATGAATTGTCATCGGTTGGAAAACTGGCACAGTTTTTTTCTATATAAAACAAAATTATAAGCCATGGCTAAGTCCAGGAAAAAACTACCCGAAGAAAGCATTGATTCCGAATCGTACACCTTTAACGATGATGCTACAAAAAATAAGATCAAAAAGCACATCCACGACATTAAAGATGTGATCACGGAAGACGATATTGCCAACGCTAAAGTGCCGGGAGAAGAAGATAATTTGCCAGAACCTCCAAAAGAAGAAGAAGAAGAAAAGGAGACGCCCCATTCTGAAGGTAAGCCTGTCACCCCATGGGATATCGTTAATTGAGGTTTTGAAAGCCTTTTTACTAAAAATGTCCCGGGACATTTATTTTCACTAAACTTGCGGCAATGAAGCGGATACAGCAATCTATCAAAAAACAGTTGGCCAGTATTGCCTTATTGTCTGTCGAATTAATTATCGTCCTCATCCTTTTTATTTGTGCCCTGATAGCTTTCACACTTATAGCCTACCGCATTTTCAATCTTGAAAACGATAGTTTCGATTTTCTCGTTTTTGATAAGGTCAATACAATTGTAAGTTTGTCCACAACCAGGTTCATGCAATTCATCACCTTTTTTGGTAATCATAAATTTCTCATCCCCGCAAACGTCCTGCTAATTGTATACTTTCTTTTTATTAAAAAGCACCGATGGTATTCTATCAAAGTACCCGTCATCGCTCTCGGCGGACTTTTATTAATGTTCTTTCTAAAACAGATATTTAATCGTCCCCGGCCGCTTGTGCCATTGCTGGAACCAGTAAAAGGCCTGAGTTTTCCCAGTGGCCATGCATTAATGAGTATGTCCTTTTATGGTCTGCTTATCTTTCTTGTCTGGGAAAATATTACCAATCGATTCTGGAAATGGCTTTTTACTGCATTGCTCCTGCTCTTCATCTTACTAATTGGCTTTAGCAGGATCTACCTTCGGTTGCATTATTTCAGCGATGTAATGGCAGGGTTTGCGGCGGGAATTATCTGGCTATCCTTGTCGATATGGTCAGTTCGCCGGATGGAGCAATATAGCCGACGGAAAATTGACCCTGTTGTGGCTGAAATAAACAATTAACTTTTTTAAACTATATGAGAAATTTTTGTCTGCTACTGTTGTTCCTTTCTCTTTCATCGTGCGCCCGTTATTTCTACGTGGTTCGTCATGCGGAGAAAGCGGTTGCCAATAGTAGTGACAATATGATGAGCGGCGATCCGGTCTTAACTGAAAAGGGACAACAACGTGCTGAAGCTTTAAAAACAGAATTAGCAAACAAGAAAATCGGCTACATTTTTTCAACAAACACCATCCGGGCGAAATCAACAGCTGAACCAACCCGGGCCTGGTTTAACCTGACTGTAGAAACATATCCGTCTTTTCCTGATTCGGTTTTTTTTGATCGCCTTCAATTACTCAAAAAAAATACGCTTATCATTGGTCATAGCAACACAGTAGATGATATAGTAAACAGGCTGTGCGGTACAGTAAAATTACCAGCCGACCTGGCCGATACTGAATACGATAACCTCTACATAATAAAAAAATCGGGAAGGAATTTCCGTTTTGAACAAAAGAAATATGGGGTGCCTTCCACACCCAATCGATAATTGGTTGGCCCCTGCTTTGTATATAATTATCAATTCTATACTTTAGTAAAATCAAATTTTTAAAGAACATAAGTCGTTTGCTTATTCAATATCCATACACAAAACCAATAACCGTCGCCCTCCTGGTGCTGGCCTTACCGTTCAGCTTAAGGGCGTCTCCTGCGTTACATCCGACCGACACTTTAAAGTTATCCAGTCAGCAACAGGCCATCGATTTCCTGGATAGTTTGAAAAAATTACAGCCCAGCAAGCATTGGCCAAATGTAGATCCGGAGCTCTTTTTACAAAACCTGAAAACATTTGCGACCGAGCCTTTAAAATTTTATGAAGGCAAAGGCACTAACTTTTGCGCTTATTCGGCTCTCACCTACATTCCTTTAAATTATGATCCCTTAGGGTTTTCCCGTTTCATGGTAGCGCTTTACCAGAAAGGAAGAGCCAGGATGGGCAAAGTTTTATTTACACCCAGTAGAGCCATTAAGAAAGAAGCAGGCCTGTTAAAATATAAAGGGGCTTTAGATATTAGCCCTGCCGGACAAATTTGGTTTCTTTCATTAGCCGATAAATTCAAAGGATATCTCAACTTTTTTAACCGGCGTTTTAAGACTGGCGATGAAAATACACTGTGGGCATCTACCAATTATGCCAAATTCAACCGGATGCTACGCAAGTTATTCCCGGTTAAAGTTCATGCAAGAGGATCTGATCTTATCAGGCCCTGGATCGGCGATACCTATACATACCTAAGTGAGCGAATGAAACAGCGGCCTGTTTTTATTTTCCTCAACAACCGGCTTTTGTATAAGAAAAAACACGTGGTTACTACCAGGTTTGGCATACCCACCCATTTCGTGGTGCTCATGAACATCACAAAAACACCGGATAATCTCATCACAATTATCTATTGGGACTATGGGAAAAAAACATTGCAACAGGTAAATCCAAAGCTGCTTCGCAAAATTATATTTGGCATCACCGACTATACTTTTAAAACAAAATGAACTGCATCGTCTATATACCTGTTTTGTTACTTATTTGGATACTTACCTGTTGTTCGCCTTCCAAAAAATTTACGCAGAGCTACTATAGCACCAACGAAACAACCATCCAATCGATATTGCATCAATACAAGAAGATATATGCCAGCCGGCCTTTTTCATTGGAATTTAAAAATGAAGCTCAAAGCCGTATCGCCATAGAAATTCATACCGATAGCATCAAGTATATCTACAACTTCAGACTGGCTGAGCCCTTTTTACAGGACACCTTGCAAAAATATAATTTTGATGTCCGGGCCGTGGATCAACTAATCATTGACATGCAAAAAGCACATTGCACCTGGATTAACAATCTCGACTACTATGAAAAGCGGCAAAAAAAATATCTTGTTTTTTTGTCAGTAAGAGATAAAAAGCTTGATGCCTTTTTGAGTTCAGAAAAATATTTTACACTTATTTTTTTTGAGCAAAAACAACCATCGGATGAAAAAGGAAGATTACTGGACAACGATGACCGAAAAAAAATGCGGCGGATAAACGGTGGAATTTTCCGGCGAATTAATGATAAAGTATTTTACGCGGTAACGGGTCATTTCAGGTAAGGCTATCCTGGTCACTACTAGCAGGAGGTCTGCGTGTCGGGAAAGCTAAACGACACTGTTGCTTCTCTTTGCTGAGCCCCATAAATATTGATGTCGCCGCCAACATGCCTGGCAGATTGGCCTACAGACAGCAGGCTGAACTGCAATGCATAACCGTTGTAATTATTAGGGTCCTCAAAATTTAAAATTACAATATCAGAATATCTCTCCGCTGTAATACTAATGCTTGTATTGCGTGCATTAGATACAACCGTATTTAATACCTCATCGATCACGGGTACAATTTTGTCCCTGTCTGCATTCATTTTGAATTCAGCAGCAACTTTATTTTTTACCGAAATTTTATTACGAAAAATTGTTTCGGGTAAATTATTCACCAGGTTGTTTAAGAGAAGTTGTAGTGAGACCTCGTTGGTGGAAACGTGATCAATATGCTGACTCTGCGGGTTCATCATAAAATGGATATCAATTGCAATTCGTAAAAAGGATCGTTCACAAATAAAATAAAATGCGGCCGGACTTTGAAGTAAGTCTGCCGCATTTATTTTGCAAAAAGTAAAAATACTGTTGTCGACAAATATTTATACCTATAGCCGGTAAGAGTTTCCCTAAACCAGTGTAGTTACTTATATACTGATCAGGATCAATTGCCTTTATTGGGCGTTTAATCTTATAATCGAACAGCAGTTCCGGAGGCAATCACCATCAGCATGCTCCCATTACCGCCGATGGTTTCAAAATCAAGATCTACGCCAACGATTGCATTCGCACCAATACCCTGTGCTTTCTCGGCCAATTCTCTTAGTGCATCTTCTTTCGCTTGCTCAATTACTTTTTCATAAGTTTTACTGCGGCCACCAAATACATCTCTCAAACCACCTAAAAAGTCTTTAAAGATATTGGCGCCGATAATGCTCTGCGCATTGATAACGCCCAGGTACTCTCGTACAGGCCGGCCTTCAACGAAACCGGTAGTTGTAATGATCATTTGCTTATAGTTTGTTTTAAGTTTTCAAAAATAGTTTTTAACTCCATATTTTCCTTCACTACCGAATTTTTACCGGCTTCCTGTATGTAAGCGATTCTGTTGTCAATATCGGGATGGCTGGCCAGGAACTCAGGGACAGAAGAAGAGGTGGTTGATGATTTTAGCTGTTGAAATAAACCGGTGAAACCGGCTGGATCAATCCCACGTTCCTTTAACAGCAATAACCCTTGCATATCGGCCTCCCTTTCCAACGACCGGGAATACGTTAAGGATTTAAATTCATCGGCTTTATCAATTAGTATAGACGTAACCGAGCCAAACTTACCAAATAACAAGCTTAAAAAAATCCTGGAGCCCAACTGACGAAATATTGATCTTGTAGAATGCTTATTATTTACGTGTACAAACTCATGACTTAACAAAGCTGCCAGTTCAGGATAGGAAACCAGCTTTTGTAGTAAAGCTGTGTATACTACAATATTTCCACCGGGCAGCGCAAAGGCATTGATCACATCTCCTTTTACAACCGTGATCTTAACGTTGTAAGCGGTTTGGATTTTCATGGACCTGAAAAACTCGTTCAGCACTGCGGTAGCATTTTTATCTTCCTGCGATGCGATATCTAATGCATTGTAAACCGCATTACCAAACTGTTCTTCTCTTTGTATGGAAACACCTGAAGCTAATCTGCCGGAGATCCAGGGAACCACTAAAAAGTATGTTCCTACCAGTACGCCGACAACCATAAGAAATATCGTAAGATTTCTTGTCCATTCTCTTGTCCGGCCCTTCTTATGCCATGGTTTGTTTTTTTCCGTATGTATTTCCTGCAAAAAATTTAGGGCATCTTTTCCCTGGATGATAAGCCTGCTGTTCGGTTCTTGTGTGTTCGTGAGCCTGGTAGCCTGTTCGCTATTATCAAAACCGGCCCGGACATCGATAATATCCCATGACTTTGTATTCACCACACCATTGGCATCGCGAAACCCGATCGTAATATTTTTCTCCCCAGCCAGTACTGTAACTTCAATGGGCTCAGCATTTGTCGCTGAATAAAAAGATCCGAACCAGGATTTCATTATCTATCGATTTTTTTGTTGCTCCTAATTGCCGTACTATGGTGTTGATCCCGTATCAATGCGTTTGAAACTTCTTTTGAAATTAAAAGTTTATCACTGGAATAATCCACAAGTTTACAATTTTTCCAATTCAATCATTTCCTTGACATTTGCCTCTCAAATTGTCATCATGCGCAAAACACCTGCTGGATTTTTTTTAAGAACGGTTTTTGTCTTCTCTTTTATCCTGATTGTAAACAAGGCTTTTAGCTGGGGACTACTGGGGCACCGGATCATTGGTGAAATAGCCCAACAACACCTCACAAAAAAAGCCAAGAAAGGCCTGGATAAACTGATAGGAAGAGAAACACTGGCATGGTGGGCTAACTGGCCCGATTTTATTAAATCAGATTCTACCTGGAACCATGCGTCACCCTGGCACTATGTAGACCTACCTGGCCATATAGCAAAAGATAGTTTTGTAGCAGGATTGAAAAAATTGCCCGGGAAAAATTTATACACCCAAATTCCGGCAATGATGCAGGAAATCAGCGACGAATCCCTTTCGGTGGAAAAGAGGAGAACATCTCTATATTTTCTTATTCACCTGGTAGGGGACCTTCACCAGCCCCTGCATGTGGGAAGAGACGAAGATGCCGGCGGAAATAAAATCGTCGTGTATTGGTTTGATAAGAAAACAAATCTTCACTCACTTTGGGATAGTATGTTACTGGAATTTCAGCAATATAGTTACACCGAATATTCATCGCTCTTAAACATTCGTAGTGAGGAGCAGGTGAAAGCGTGGCAATCCGGTTCGCTGGAGGATTGGTTCTACGAATCACATGTATTGTCCGATGCTATTTATGATGCAACACCTAATGAATCGAAACTGAGCTATCGTTATAACTACCAGTTTCAAAAACTGATGGAGGAGCAACTGGTAAAGGGCGGTGTCCGCCTCGCAGCTTTATTAAATCAATGTTTCGAGTAAACTATAAAGAGATTTTTTACTGTTTGATCAGTGTCTTTGACTCGGCAATCATACAGGCTGTAATATCCATGAGGATTTTTTGTTGATCAGGCAACAAATCCACCGTCGTTTCTTTTTTATCATTGCCGATAAAAATAAAATGAGCCGCTTTTTGTGTCGCCAGTTTTTGCAATACTGTTGGCGTGGTGATGCCATTTCTGAATTTAAAATGAAAAAAACCGTCGCAGTTCATGCTGCCATTATTGCGATAAGTGGTTTTGACCTTACTTCCTTCGAAATAGATATACACCGTGGATGCATCTGAAAAACATTTGTCAGGAACCGTAAAAAAGAAGTCAATTTCCTTGCTATCTGCATCAACAGTTAATGACGCCCCTTGCAGGGTCATAAACCCGGATGACAGTTTTGTCTCTTTTGTGTAAGGGTCAGTTTCCCTCACCAATTTACAATCAGCAGGAGCCGGCTGCTGCGCCGACAAAAACAAGGGCAGTAAGAACAGGAAGGTCATTAAATATTTCATGCAGGTCACGTTTGTTGAATAAGAACTAAAAATAAGATTTTCCTTTTTACCTGTTTGCATATTAACATTTTATCAGTCAAATGTCCAGGTCTTTACGATGATAATGCCTTTACTTTGGTGGCATTCTTCATGAGTCAAAGTGATTTATTTTCTTGATTATTTATCGTTGAAGAAGAAAAAATGTAAAAGAGGGATAATAACAGCCCCCGACGCGGGGTAACAGGATCAGAACAGCGTTCAAGCAATTCTTCAAAGATTGAGACTTTACCAAAATCACTGATATTCGACGGCTGTTCATTCAACACTCTTCAAAATCCCGGCGCTTTTTTGAGGCAACTTCAGCTTCCCTCCAACCGATATTCATAAGAATGACCCGGCTTACAAACCCGGGATTATTGGTATATTCATAGAGGGTATTTATTTCTCTCATTTGGGGCACCGGAAAAAGAAGGCTGCATGAGAATTTTTGTTTCCATATTCTTCTTTGTTGTTTTTTCTTTTGTGGCTAAAGCCGATCATATTACCGGCGGGGAAATGTATTATACTTACATCGGCAGTTCTAATGGAGTAAATAATTATGATGTCACATTGAAGCTTTTTATGCGCTGCAACTCGGGTCGTCAATTTCCGGATCCGGCGATTGTCTCAGTATTCGACCTGAGTACTACGTTGCGTATAAACGACATCAGCGTCGATCTGCAAAATCAACGCACAATACAAATAGTGAATCATGACCCTTGTATTACCAATCCGCCTGATGTTTGCTATGAAGTAGCACTATACCAGTTTTCCGTTTCATTGCCGGCAAATGCCTCAGGTTATCTATTAGCCAGCCAGGTCAATTATCGTATCAATGGCATCAGCAATCTCGATGGCAGCACACAGATTGGCGCCACTTATACTTGTCGTATTCCCGGTACCCAGCCACAGGGCAACGGCTTCTCCAACAACAGCGCCATGTTTACTGGTTCAGACCTGGTAGAAGTTTGTGCTGGTAATTATTTTTCCTACAGCTTTGCGGCCAAAGATGCGGACAATGATGTACTGCGCTATTCTTTTTGTGCTGCTTACAGGAGTAGTGCTCCCGGTGTCAATGGAGTACCGGCCGGCGATCCGCCTTATTATCCTGTTCCTTATAATTCACCTGATTTTTCTGATATGGTTCCCCTGGGCAAAAAAGTTTCCATTAATTCAAACACAGGCTTAATAACCGGTATAGCGCCATCGCAGGGCGTTTACGTAGTAACGGTCTGCGTGGATGAAATCAGGAATGGCTCCGTGATCGCCAGCCAACGAAAAGACGTCCAGATAAGCGTGGCCGACTGCAGTGTTGCCGCCGCTTTGCTTGATGATGATTACATGGTTTGTGGTGATACCCGGAATCTATCGGTAAAAAATAATTCAAACAGCCCCCTTATCAATACTTATGACTGGACAGTTTTCAATCCTGCCGGCAATAGCATTTATACCAGCAAAGAAAAAATATTGAACTATAGCTTTGCTACTAATGGAAAATATTCAATAGAGTTAATTGTCAACAGAGGTGCTCCATGCTCCGACACCACCATAGCACCTGTGTTTGTTTATCCCGGCCTGGCCGCTGACTTTACTTTCACAGGCATTTGTAATAACAAGCCTACGGTCTTTTCAGACCAAACGACACTGCTCACGGGTATGGTCAACGCCTGGAAATGGGATTTTGGGGAATTGTCCACCACAGCTGATGTTTCAATTGAACAAAATGCCTCCTATACCTACCCAAGTCGCGGAGCAAAACTCACTCAACTGATTGTCACCACGACGGAAGGCTGCCGTGATACAGCCACGCAACTTATACAAGTGATCGACAAACCACCGCTTACAGTTGCGTTTCCTGATACATTGATCTGTATTAACGACCAGGTACAATTGCAGGCAACGGGTACCGGCAATTTTTCCTGGTCACCTGCTTTTCATATCACCAATGCGAATAGCCCCGGTCCATTAGTGTCACCACCGATGAATACAACTTATTATGTCAATCTTGAAACAGAAGGATGCATTAATACGGATTCTGTTTTGGTAATGGTAACAGATCATGTGAATCTGCAAGTAATGCAGGACACCATTATTTGCAGTGGTGATACCATTCAACTTCGCGTGGAATCGGACGGCCGAAGCTATGCATGGTCACCCGCCGCTCAATTCATAGATCCCTTTGCAAAAAATCCATTTGCAATCACTGATATAACAACGCAATACCGGGTTACAGCTTCCATTGGCGGATGTTCGGCAACACGGGATATCCTTGTCACTTCAGTTCCTTATCCAATTGCTGATGCGGGCAGGGATACGATTATCTGTTACGCTACAACTGCGAACATGCAGGCTATCACAAATGGCAATTCATGGCAGTGGTCACCCACTTCACATTTGAGCAATCCATCTCTATTGACTCCAACTGCTACGCTGATTCAAACAACCACCTATATTTTTGCAGCGTACGATCACAGAGGTTGTCCCAAGCCTGGTGTTGATACCGTCGTGATAACAGTATTGCCAAAGATTATAGCTTCTGCAGGAAATGATACTGCCATTGTGGTGGGGCAACCGTTACAATTGAACGCATCGGGCGGTGACAATTATTTTTGGTCCCCTGCTTACAATTTATCTTCTACAGTCATTGCCAATCCCGTGGCAGTATTCAATGAACCTTCCGGGGGATTAAGGTATAAAGTAGAGGCCTTCAATATTGCCGGTTGTGTTGACTCAGCTTTCATTACAATAAAAATATTTTCCACCAGACCTGCCATTTTTGTACCCACCGCTTTTACCCCTAATCACGACGGCAAAAATGATATTCTTCGGCCCATCCTTGCAGGCATGAAACGGTTTGATTATTTCCAGGTGTATAACCGTTGGGGGCAATTGGTATTTAGCACCTCGCAGGATGGACATGGTTGGGATGGAACGATCAACGGTCAGCCGCAGGCCAACAACACCTATGTCTGGTTGGTAAAAGCTACTGATTATACCGGGTCCCCTTATTTTAAAAAGGGAACTGTCACCCTCATCAGGTAAGAAGCAAATCATCACAATCGCTGATATTTAATTAATTTGCCCCCTTATATAAAAAAAATATAATGGCTAAATCTGTAAAATCAAAAAAGAAGGCAAAGAAATCCATTTTGACCGATGAGTCTTTTCAATTCTTACGTAGTTATATCAACAATGCTTCACCGGTAGGTTTTGAAACGTGGGGACAAAAGCTATGGCTTGAATATTTAAAACCCTATGTTGATACTCACTATGTTGATCCTTATGGAACTGCTGTCGGTGTACTTAATCCTGAGAATACCTTCAAAGTAGTAATTGAGGCACATGCTGACGAGATCAGCTGGTTCGTAAATTATGTTACTGCTGAGGGGTTGATCTATTTAAAACGTAATGGAGGTGTTGATCATCAAACAGCACCGGCCTCAAGAGTATTTATTCATGGAAAAAAAGGCCAGGTAAAAGCTGTCTTTGGCTGGCCCGCTATTCATACACGGATTGGTGGAGATAATAAAGAAACACAACCTAAAACAGATAATCTTTGGCTTGATTGCGGCGCAAGAAACCGAAAAGAAGTAGAAGATCTCGGTATTCATATTGGCGCTGTCGTTACTTACCAGGATGGCTTTGATGAACTGGCTAATGGCAACTATGTCGGCCGTGCATTTGATAACCGCATTGGCGGTTTTATGATCGCCGAAGTTGCCAGGCTATTAAAAGAAAATAAAAAGAATTTACCCTTTGGCTTATACATCGTAAACGCTGTGCAGGAAGAAATCGGTTTACGTGGTGCTGAAATGATTGCCCGCCGCATAAAACCCAATATTGCTATTGTAACGGATGTAACGCATGATACTACTACACCCATGATCAACAAAAACGTGGAAGGCGATGTACTGTCCGGTAAAGGTCCTTCGCTGTCCTATGCACCAGCCGTACACAATAAATTACTTGGCCTCGTCGAAAAAGTAGCTGCGGATAAAAAAATCGCGGTGCAATGGAGAGCCTTAAGCCGCAGCACCGGGACAGATACGGACTCGTTCGCTTACTCCAACGATGGCTGCCCTTCAGTATTGATATCCATTCCACTTCGCTACATGCATACAACAGTTGAAATGCTTCATCGGGACGATATCGAAAACACTATTCAGCTGATGTATGAAACTTTGCTAACTTTATCGCCAAAGACAAATCTTAGTTACTTATAATGCATTTATTTTTATTATACATTGATCCCGGCAGCGGCAGCTATCTCGCACAGGTAATTGCTGCTGCTGTACTGGGTGTTGCTTTCTTTTTTAAGAATAAAAGCGATGTACTATGAAACGCTTTGGGGAAGAATTAAAAAGGATATTTACTGGGACCTTGCAGTAAGTATGCCCGGATATAAAAAAATTAGACCCGCAGATATCCATTTCATAAATAGAGACCAAAGGAACTATGCTAGCTTTCTACGTGAACTCGTCAAAGAAGGTCATCCAAAATTTGTTTATTGACATGTTCTTATTCCTCGCAGACCCGCTTGTGTTGACAGACATGGCAACCCAAGAATGGTATCCGACGATGATTTTACGGACGCCAATCATGACAAACTTTATGTAGAACAGGTAATTTATGTAAATACATGGATTGATTCGCTTGCAAAAGCAGCCACTACTATTAAACGTTCCCGGCCACTGGTCCTGATAATTGAAGGTGATCACGGGAACCGTTATGCAGCGTGGGGGCGCACCTATACGGGAAAAACAATTCATGAACCTGAACGCCTATTATTTTTCTGATAAAGATTACACCATGCTATATGACCGTATCAGCCCCGTGAACAGCTTTAGGGTAGTTTTAAATAAATATTTTCAAACAAGGTTGCCATTACTAAAGGATTCCACGATCAGGCTCGCTGATTAAACCTATCCCTTTACCACCCAATTCGCTCGCCCAACTTTCCTAATCCAAAATATTTGTTCAACGGCATACTCAATCCGAACTGGTTGTAAGCCGTGTTATTTTGGTAATGCGACCGGGCATACCTCACCTGGAGTTTGTTTAATATCAATGAAACACCCATAGAAAAGCCGGTAAGACCATTGCCTCCGCTGCCAATGTTTAATTCTTTTCTCCGCAAATAATTGTAACCAGCCTGCAATTCAACTTTATCACCCAGGTAAATAGTAGTAGCAAAGACAAAATGCCGGAACAGCTTATCCATAGTAAATTTTTTCGTGCTGTCACTTTCCAAATCATTGTCAGCGTCATAAACAGCATCGTCATGTCTTAGATCAAACCGGTGCAGATGATGTGCAGTCACGGAAAACTCAAACGGCGAATTTTCCAATCTTTTGGAAACACCCACCTGCAGATCGAATGGAAGTTCATCAGGATCTGTGCCATCATATTTTCTTAATTGAGTGCCCATGTTCCTGGCCAATAAGCTGGCGGAGAAAAGTTTTGAACTGTCATGATACAACACGCCAACATCGGCGGCGATTCCGTTTGAACGGTATTGCCCATAATTTGAAGAAATGTATTTAAACGTGGCACCGTAATTCCACTTGCTTAAATAGCTGCGGGAGGCGGATACCTGCATCACCCAGTCGGTGGGCTTAAAACGTCCCATGAGATTTCCGGCCGCATCAGTTTGCTGAATATTTCCATAGTCCAGGTAATTGAGCGCCCATAAGAAATTTGTTTTGCTTTTTTCATGCCGGTAAGCTAATGCCAGGCTATAAGAATTAATATCATCATACAATGAATTAAAAACCGCATTCATTTGTGTATGCATTTGCGGGCTAAGCAAAGAAGGGTTATTGACGGCTAAGCCCACATCATTGGATAAATGCGACGTATTGACGCCTCCCAACGCGGTTAACTGCGGTGTGTTGGGCAGCCGAAGAAAATTGAAAACAGAATTTCCTCCCAGTGTCTGTGCCTGCAATTGTACAGATACTCCGCAAAGCAGTATGAATGCAAAAAATCGCAAAGTCTTACGAAGATAGGCGTCCGGCAGCGATACATTGATATGATTACTGCCAAGAAAAAGCCCAACTCGGTTGGGCACTTATCAAATGTCTTTTCCTGAAAATTTATATCAACGCCATGTCCAGCACTTCCTTCATTGTCTTCACATAATGGAATTTGATCCCTTTTATGAATGTTGAATCAATTTCCTGTACATCCTTTTCATTTTGCCAGCAAAGAATAATCTCTTTTAAGCCCGCCCGTTTGGCTGCGAGCACTTTTTCCTTAATACCTCCCACGGGCAATACCTGGCCACGTAAGGTGATCTCACCCGTCATAGCTAAAAAAGGTTTTACCTTCTTCCCTGTCAAAGCCGAAGCGATGGCGGTCATCATGGTGATACCGGCACTCGGCCCATCTTTCGGCACAGCACCTTCAGGTATATGAATATGGATATTTCTTTTCTCAAATAATTTCTGATCGATGTTATACTTCTTAGTATTGGACTGCAAATAGGTCAAGGCTGTACTGGCACTCTCTTTCATCACATTGCCCAGGTTACCGGTAAGTTTCAGTTCGCCTTTCCCATCGCTGATACTCGTTTCGATAAAAAGAATTTCTCCACCAACATAGGTCCAGGCCAGACCCACAGCGACGCCGGGCATATTGGCCGTCTTATAAATTTCGTTGCTATATTTAGGTTTACCGATTATTTTTTCGATGTCTTCCGGAGCCAACGTCGGCTTCAAACTTCCGTTCATGGCAAGTTCCTTGGCCTGGTAGCGCATGATGGAGGCCAGTTGCCTGTCCAGTTCACGTACGCCACTTTCTCTGGTGTGATCCTGTATCAATTTTTCCAGCACCTTATCGCTTATCTTGAAATTGGTGCTCTTAAGTCCATGTGCTTCCTTTTGTTTAGGCAACAAATGCCGTTTCGCGATTTCCAATTTTTCCTCTACTGCATAACCACTAAGATCAATGATCTCTAAACGATCACGCAATGCCGGTTGAATATTTTGGATATTATTAGCTGTGGCAATAAACAACACCTTACTCAGGTCATACTCCATTTCGAGGTAGTTATCATAAAAGGTATTGTTTTGCTCAGGATCCAATACTTCTAACAGCGCACTGCTGGGATCGCCACGATGGTCGCTGCCTACTTTATCAATCTCATCCAGTATAATAACAGGGTTGGATGATTTCACTTTCCGGAGTGATTGCAAAATACGACCTGGCATGGCGCCGATATATGTTTTCCGATGCCCTCTTATTTCACTTTCATCATGCAAGCCACCCAGACTTAGCCGGACATATTTTCTGCCGATAGCATTGGCAATACTTTTACCCAATGAGGTTTTACCGATTCCGGGAGGACCAATAAAACAAAGGATCGGGCTTTTCATATCCCCTTTTAATTTCAATACGGCGAGATATTCCAATATCCGTTCTTTAATTTTTTGCATCCCATAATGATCATCATCCAGCGTTTTCTTCGCCTTCTTCAGGTCATAATGATCTTCCGTATAGGTTTCCCATGGCAGATCCAGCATCAGGTCAAGATGGTTGTACACCACCGAATAATCAGGCGTGCTCGGGTGCATTCTTTCCAACTTCTCAGCGCCTTTCTTGAACATCTCCTTTGCAGCAACAGGCCATTTCATGGTTTCTGCTTTCTTCTGCATTTCTTTTACTTCCTGCGCATTGGTATCACCACCCAGTTCATCCTTGATACTTTTTAATTGTTGTTGTAAAAAGTATTCCCGTTGTTGCTTATCCAATTCTGTTCTTGTCTTGGTGGTTACTTTATTCTTCAGCTCGGCAAACTGCAATTCTTTTTGCAGCATCTGCATCAGCAGGTCTGCTCTTTCACGAATATTGTCAATCACCAGGAGTCGTTGCTTTTCTTTGATATCCGTATTCAGGTTGCTGGATACAAAATGAATCAGGAACGAAGGGTTTTCTATATTCTTTAAAATAATAGAAGCTTCAGCGGGCAAATTGGGCGAAAGCTGGATGATCTCGGTAGCCAGGTCCTTAATATTAGCAACATAGGCATCAAAGTCTGCGTCTTTTGGCAGTTCATCCTCCTCGAGGCGGAGAATCTTCGCTTTAAAATAAGGCTCCTCATTTACAATAGATTCGATAGAAAAGCGGCTTTTTCCCTGAATGATGATCGTTGTGCCGCCATCCGGCATTTTTATTTGCTTCACGATTTTGGCCACCGTACCAACATTCTCTAAGTCTTTAACAGCAGGATCCTCCACCGTACTGTCTTTTTGTGCCACCACACCTATCAATTTGTCAGTCTTGTAAGCATCATTTACAGCCTTAATGCTCTTATCTCTGCCTACGGTGATGGGTAACACCACCCCGGGAAATAAAACGGTATTACGAAGGGGTAGCAAAGCAATCTCTGCAGGAACTTCAATACCATTCGCATCATCCTGGTCACTTTCATTAAGAGGAATGATTGGCATGAAATCCATCTCATCTTCCGGTCGCAGCAAAAATTTATTAAAACTCATACTTATCCAACTTTAGACAATATGTCACTCCGCAACTGGCGGAATTTAAAACACATTGAGAATGACTAGTTGTCAAGTTTCGTGCCGCCAGGGGAAACCTGACAAAGCTGTAAAAAAAAGCCCTCCCGCCAAAGCGAAAGGGCATTTTTATTTGTACATTTTTTTTATAATGCCAGGCCTAATGACAACTGGAATCCCTGGCTTTTCCATTGGTCTTTATTATCCAGATCGCTGATATTATTCAGGCCTACCGCATACCGGCCGGTAATCCGGATAGCACTCAATTTCAGCTGTACGCCACCCAACATCGAGAAATCGCCATTTTTGAATGCATCTCCCCCGTTTTGCAAGAGAGTTTTATCCTGCTTCATTAAAACACTAAACTGGGGACCTGCCTGCAGGGAAAGAAAATTGCCCAGCAACTTATAATTTAACAAAATAGGAATAGAGAGATAGTTCAACTTAACATCCCGTTGCCCCTGCGTGAAGATATTTTCATAAACATGATTGTAATTACTGTCAAGCGTCGTGGAGTATTGATTGAACAATACCTCAGGTTGTAATCCAAATTTCTCCCCAAGACCTATCTCCGCAAAACCTCCCAGGTGATATCCATAGGTAAACTTGTCCTTAAATGAATGCCCGTCTATTTTAGTAATGTTAGCACCACCCTTCATACCAATATGAAACTGCGCCATAAGTGAGGATGATACAAATAATGCTGCGAGCAATGGAAGAAAAAATTTTGCTTTCATGTGTTTTAATTTTAGTGTTTGATTTTTTGTTCATCAAAGGGTGGCGCAACAATGTAAACTGGGTTTGTATTAAATTATTGCAACACCAATGTGAATGTTATCTAAAAACGGATCGTATTCCCGATAGACCTGTTTACAGGAAAAGAAGTTTATAGAATGGTAGTTAAAATTTTTGAAATAAAATTCAATACATAGATACTACCCGGCATAACTCTTCTTTCAACATCTCTTCAGAATTGACAACTGGCAGGAGTTACACCCCTATCCGTTTTGAAATAAATCGTTTGAAATTTTGCTAAAGTCCTTTAACACTTAAAAAATAAATCCTGTTCCCAGGGAAAAAAGAGTAGAAAACTTTTCGGCGGGGAAGTAATAATCAAGAATTACCTGGGGCTGTATAAAAAACTTACCAATATTATATTCCGGACGCAGGTATAATGATAATGACAAAGGCTGAAAGTCCAATTTATTGTCGATGGTAACATCTCCGCTATTGTATAAAAGATAGGAGGCTAGTCTGGTATTAACGGCGTAGGCAGAAGTAGTGCGGTTAAATCCAAATTTTTGTGTACCGGCTGAAAAAACAAATTGGGGAGTAAATTTTGCATAACCCTTTTCACTCAACACATGCATCCAATAAAAACTATGTCTTAAAGTTGCCGATAACGAAAAATCAGCAATTTCCTCGGTAGTTTGCTGGTCAATGAGAATGGATCCCCTTTTTCTAAGCCTTAAAAGCCTGATATATCTTATTCTTTCTTCATATCCCGTCTTACTTCCCCAGCCGTAGCTGGCGGTAATGCCGGGCTGAAGCCACGACTTTCTCCACAAAAAATAAGCATTGACTTCATTTTTCAATGGAGAGGTATAAAAAGGCAATGAATCTTTGGTAAAATAATGAACATAGGAAACACCGGCGATCCAGTTCTGATTTTGAATAAGATCAAAAGAAGGAGCTACTGAAAACTGGTAAAAATCCAACTGCTGCTGGTCATTAATGATATTACCGGATAATGTTATACCCGGGCCCGACTTGTGATAGTAACCGATCGTAGGTGTATAAACACTTCTTCTTTTTGATTCAATTTTTGTATTTGTCTTTGGATAATTGAAATAACCACTGCCGGCTGAAGCACTGATCAAAAAATAGCTTCTCGGCGCCAGCAACGAATCTAAAAACACATCCAGCTCACTCATCAGGTCATCATAATCCATAGTAGTATCCATGGCTAACAGATCGTCTGTCACGGCAGGAATTGTGTCTTTAGGCGTGACCTGGGAAAATGATGTGAATGACAGCAAAACAACTCCAATGGCGATGAAATATTTTTTTAGCATGAGCAGTATTCAAAAGTTTTAGAATGTGTTTTGCAATCGCAGGTTAAGACTTCTAACGGATATGATAGTTTAAAAATTATAATCGTCAGGCTAACTCCAGCACCGTGATCTCCGGCAGAATACCTACCCTGCCCGGGTAGCCGATAAATCCATAGCCCCTGTTCACATACAATTTTTGGGCAGCCTGTTCATATAGCCCCGCCCACTGCTGGTACACATATTGAACAGGGCTCCAGCGAAACCATGGCAGTTCAACACCAAATTGCATCCCGTGAGTATGCCCCGAAAGCATCAGGTCAATATCCCTGTATTTTGTTCTTACTTCTGCATCCCAATGCGACGGATCATGGCTCATCAATATTTTAAAGGGATACCCATCAGCACCTGCATATGCCTTTGCCATATTGCCATATTTTGGAAACCTTGCTTTGGCACTCCAGTTCTCGATTCCCAGCAACGCAATTTTATCATTTCCTCTTTCTAACACTACATGCTCATTCATTAATAAACGCCAGCCCATGTCGGCATGAATTTGTTTCAGCCTGTCGAGATTAGCCGTCTTTTCTTCGTGAGTATTCCATTCAACATAATCACCATAATCATGATTGCCCAAAGTTGAATAAACACCCATCGGCGCATTCAATTTTCCAAAAATCTCGACATAATCTTTCATCTCGTCGGCGGTATTATTTACGAGATCACCGGTAAAAAGGATGAGATCGGGCTTCTCATTCAATATTTTTTCCACACCCTTAAATACCGCATGTTTGTCCATCAGGCTGCCGGAATGGATATCAGATATATGAATAATTTTTAATCCCTTAAACGCTTCCGGAAGATTGCCGAAAGCCAGCGGCACCCTCTTTACCTGGTAATGGTATTTGTTTCCAAAACCATTCATGAGTGTAGCAAACAATCCACCACCAGCAATCATGCCTGTCCAGCTTAAAAAAACTGACCGGGATATTTTTTCAGACTCTAAAGCACCGGACCCTTTATTGCCCTGAAAAACCTTACCGCCCGTCCATTGAAGCAGGCGCCGGATATCATCGATTAAAAAGAATAAAGCCGCTATCAACTTAGCAATGAACAGCCCCAGGATAATAGCAAATATCGTGGTGCGCAGAAACCGGGCCTGGTGAGCAAAATGCAAGTAGGGAAGAATTAGTAATACCACTATCGCCGATACTGAGATTACCCAATAGCCTGAATAAATAAAAGTTCTGATCCGACCACTTGCCGGCGAGGCAATGACTTTAATTGCCTGGAACACATAAAAGTCCAGCAATACCATCAACATGATTAAGATCCACCAGACCGGAGAGTTTCGCATGAATAAGAATTTGAGTGCAAAGATAACCGGGAAATATCCCTATTGTTTTGCCGAACACTTATTTTTGCCTGATTGACTGCCGGGAATGGGCAAAACTTAATTTTGCGGTTTTGGTAATCAGCGACAATTTTACTATAAACTGCCTGGCTTATAATTTTTAATTAAAAAACTGCAGGAAAAACCCCGATGGCAAGAATAATTGGTGTAGCAAATCAAAAAGGAGGCGTTGGCAAAACCACGACCGCTATTAACCTGGCGGCAAGTTTTGCAGTGTTGGAATTCAAAACCCTGCTGGTGGACGGTGATCCGCAGGCCAATAGCACTACCGGCGTAGGCTTTGACCTTCATAATATTACCCAAAGTTTGTATGACTGCATGGTCAACCAGGCTGCGGCCAGGGACGTGATTCTGAAAAGCGATATCCCCAACCTGGATCTTCTCCCCTCCCATATTGACCTGGTAGGTGCTGAAATTGAAATGATAAACTATCCCAGCCGGGAAATGGTGATGAAAAACCTGTTGGATGCCGTAAAAAATGAATATGATTTTATCATCATCGATTGCTCACCTTCGCTTGGCCTGATAACGGTAAATGCCCTAACCGCTTCAGATTCGGTGGTAGTGCCTGTTCAATGCGAGTTTTTTGCGTTGGAAGGTTTGGGAAAACTGTTGAATACGATTAAAATTGTCCAAAGCCGCTTGAATACAGCGTTGGTAATTGAAGGAATATTGATGACCATGTATGATGGCAGATTACGTCTTTGCAACCAGGTGGTGAGTGAGGTCAGACGCCATTTTGAAGATATGGTATTTAATACCATAGTACATCGAAATGCCCGGTTGGCGGAAGCACCCAGCGTAGGTAAGCCTGTAATATTATATGATGCCAATAGCAAAGGCTCGATGAACTACCTGAATCTTGCCAAGGAGATATTGCAGAAAAACGATATGACAAAAATTAAAAACGAAGAAAGAATACTTGAACTATAAGGGAAGGTAACGGGTGCAGGGAGTGTGTCAGGACGCAAACCTTCAACCTCAAGCCTTCAACCTTAAACCTCTTATGATGACGAACCCCAAACAAAATAAAGAAGCCCTGGGTAAAGGAATCCGTTCATTGCTGCAAGGTATTGATAGTGATCTGAAAACCGGAACCGGTGCTTTGAAGCCTGCTGTAGTAGAAAATGTTACCGGTATCAACCGCATCCCTGTTGACCAGGTAGAAGCTAACCCCAAACAACCCCGCCGTGACTTTGATGAGCAGGCTTTGAAAGAATTAGCTGAGTCGATCAAACTACACGACATCATTCAACCGATAACGGTTACCAAACTGCCATCAGGTAAGTACAGGCTTGTCGCAGGTGAACGTCGCTGGCGGGCATCAAAAATGGCCGGATTAAAAGACATCCCGGCATATCTGCGCCAAAGCAATGACCAGGATCTGCTGGAATTGGCATTGTTAGAAAATCTGCAGCGGGAAGATTTGAATGCCATGGAAATTGCCCTCAGCTATAAGCGGATGATGGAAGAATTGGACTATACCCAGGAACAGGTTGCAGAAAGAATGGGCAAAGACAGAAGTACAGTTGCCAATTTTATCCGCTTATTAAAACTTCCACCCGATATTCAATTGGCAGTTCGCAACGGCCAATTAAGCATGGGACATGCAAGAGCATTGATCAATGTGGATACGGTTGACAAACAACTTTACATTTATAAAGAAATAAAGGATAAAGGTCTTTCTGTACGACAAACAGAAGACCTGGTTCGCAATCTTTACAAACAAAGTGGCGCTGTTAAAAAAACTTCAAAAAGCTCCCTGGCTCCTGCCTACCAAAAAATTGAAGATAACTTAGCGTCCTATTTCAGCACAAGGGTTAAACTAAAACACAGCCGTAATGGTAATGGACAGATCATTATCGACTACTACTCGCAGGAAGAATTGAATAAGATCCTGGAACAAATGGATGTGCGGGTTAGCTAACCGGATGCAGATTTATGGCGTGCTGTCATCATTATCATAAATGGAATGAGAAATAAAAAAGTTTCGGGTTGTCTTTTGCTTTTGTTGATTTGTCTTACAACAATTCCTTTCCCACTTTTTGCCCAGGAAAAAGAAGTTTTAAAGTCAGCTGACTCATTAAAAACAGTAACCGCTGTCATTGATACTACTTCACCGGAAGGGAAAAAGGTAAAGAAGATAAATGTGTACAATCCTAAAAAAGCAGCCTTGCGGTCTGCTATTATTCCGGGCTGGGGACAGATTTACAATAAAAAATATTGGAAGCTGCCAATTGTCTACGGTGCGTTAGGAATTACAGGCTATATTTTTTTTGACAACATAAACACGTATCGGGAATATCGACATGCCTATGCTGCAAGATACACAGCAGCATTACCGAAACCTCTTAACGACTCCACTGAATATAATAAGTTAAAAGAAATTTATAAAATAATAGAACCTAATTCTATCCGGGCGGCCCGGGATGAATTCAGGCGTTATATTGATTACTCTGTTCTATTCTTTATTCTTTTTTGGGGACTAAATGTCGTAGATGCCGCAGTAGATTCCCATTTAAAAAGTTTTGATGTGAGTCCCGATCTTAGCTTTCGTTTTAAACCAGGCCATAGTGAAATGGCCGGAACTACCGGGCTAAGTTTTGTAATGAATATAGGAAAGAAGAAACCTGCTCTTCTGCCTTCAAGGTTCTAGAATTAACCTTGTAAGAATAGAATTTCCCATCAAGGTTTAATCAAAAAATAAATATTTTTATACAGTGCTCGTTGGGGGCTTTTCCTATTTCAATAAATGGGCTATGGCATATAATTTGAAACCAAGCCTGAAAAAAACCCCATGAAAAAACTTTTTTTTCTTAGCACCTCGCTTTCTTTAATTATCAGTTTAGCTTTTTTTTCTTCCTGTACCAAAAATGATACGAAAACAGATGGCAAAGCAAAGCTAGCAGTCTATCTTACGGATGACCCGGGTGATTACGACGAAGTCAATGTAGACATACAGGATGTACAAATCAATCTTACTACCGATACTGAAGGTGGATGGCAAAGTTTACCTGGTGTTGCCAAAGGCGTTTACAATTTATTAGACCTTGTTGACAACAATGATACCTTATTGGTAGATGCAGATATCCCTGCCGGTAAAATTCAGCAGATAAGACTGGTATTGGGAAATGACAATACAATTGTAGTGGATGGCGTGGAATCATCGCTTGAAACGCCCAGTGCACAACAATCAGGTTTGAAACTTAATATACACCAGGATGTAGAAGCGGGCCTTGTTTATAAAATGATACTGGACTTTGATGCATCCAGGTCAATAGTTCATACTGGCAGCAATAAATACATACTGAAACCTGTTATCCGTACTTCACTTGAATCGGTTGGTGGCAGCTTACGCGGCGTAGTTGTTCCCTCTGATTCACTGACAAATGTTTTAGCTATTCAGGGAACCGACACTGTTGCCGGAACTTATACAGGACCAACGGGTGGTTATTGGATCGGGGGCCTGGCCGCAGGTTCTTATTCCTTACATTTTCTTCCTTCAGCCAGCTTTGCTGATACTGTAAGAAATGATATTGTTGTTACCAACGGATCGGTGACGGTAGTAGACACCATGTTCCTGAAATAATTATATCGCCCAACCTTGATTTGAAACCATGCACCTTTCGTGCATGGTTTTCTTTTTATATCAACCATTTTTACCAGTAAAAGGCTGCATGACTACATAAACTATCATTAACTTCACAGCCTTAAAAATCAAACTGAACTTCACCATGAATATTGCTTTGATCGGGTACGGAAAAATGGGAAAAGCTATTGAAGAAATTGCCATCGCCCGGGGACATACCATTGTTTTAAAGATCAACGATGAAAACCTGCAGGATTTCACCAAAGAAAAGGTTTCGAAAGCGGATGTAGCCATTGAATTTACCAGCCCTCATAGTGCCTTTGATAATGTAAAAAAGCTACTCGGGTACGGAACCCCTGTAGTTTGCGGTTCTACGGGTTGGACGGAAAAAATCGGCGAGATCAATGATTACTGCAATAAACAAAACGGAAGTTTTTTATACGCCAGCAATTTTAGCGTTGGGGTCAACATTTTTTTTGAACTGAATAAAAAATTAGCTGCACTGATGTCGCCTCATGCCGAATACGAGGTCAGCATGGAGGAAATACATCATACACAAAAAAAAGATGCACCGAGTGGTACTGCCATTACATTGGCGGAACAGATATTGAAGGAAGTGCCGCGAAAAACAAAATGGGTAAATAACCCGGCGACGGCTGCGTCTGATCTTCCTATTATCAGTAAACGAGAAGATCCTGCTCCCGGCACACACAGTATTAAATATTCATCGTCGATTGATGATATTGAAATCATTCATACTGCTCATAACCGGCAGGGCTTTGCGTTGGGGGCCGTGCTGGCCGCTGAATTTATCAAAGACAAGAAAGGCGTTTTCAGCATGCAGCAAGTACTGGGCCTGTAAAAGCTTCTCACAACTTTAGATATCCATCAACCTGCTATTGACTTTTGCCAAGCTCTCCCATCCATATGAAATATCGATTCGTTATTTTATTGCTGATATGGGTTTCCCTGCGGGCAAATTCTCAACATCATCAAATTGATTCGCTTTCTACCCTTGCGCAAAAAACAATGGGCACGAAACAAGTGGAAGCTTATGTGTCATTAGTCACTCTTACCCGTAATTCTGATCCTGACACTGCTATCTTTTTTGCAAAAAAAGCTTATGCAATAGCGGAAGAATCCGGGAATGCCTGGTCCAAAATGATCGCCTACAATGCGATGGGCAGCATACTGCATGTGCGTGGCAGCTACGATCTTTCCTTAAAATATTACCGGCAGGCATATGAACTAGCCGAAGCCGCAAAAAATGATTCACTAAAAGCAAGTGCCCTTACCGGCATAGGAGCATCGCTGTGGCAGGTGGGTAAACATGCTGAATCATTAGAGCATCATTTCCGGTCACTTCGCATCAGGGAAAGGATGAATGATACCAAAGGCATCATCATTGCCAAAAACAGTATTGGCATGGTGTACCAAAGCCAGGAGAAATTACCATTGGCAGAAAAATATGTAAGCGAAGCCCTGGAGTTGCTTAAAACTTATAGCGACCCGAGTCTGCAGATCAACACCATGCATACCTTGGCAAATATTTACGGCATGCAGGGAAAAATCAAAGAAGCATTCGCCATTGACCAGCAGGGATTGGAACTAGCTGAAAAAACGAACAGCGAACTGGCCAAATCATTATTCTATGATAACATGGGTAATTGTTACCTGTATGGCAACCCTCCCAACTATCCTAAGGCAATTGAATTTTTTACAAAGACATTAAAAATAGACTCTGCTTTCGATAACAAAAAACAAATGAGCGACAGCTATGTAAACCTTGGAGATGTTTTTTTCCAGCAAAAAAAATATGCCGAAACTATTCCCTATCTCCAACGCTGTATTGTTTTAGCTGATGAATCTGGTTATGTGCAGGGAAAACTAAAAGCGTTGCAAATGCTGTCAACAGCCTACCAGCAGTCAGGACAACTCAACGAAGCTTATCTATCGTTGAAAAACGCCATGCGGGTTAAAGACAGCCTCGTCAATACCAGTAGTGAAAACCGGATAGCTGAAATGCAGACCTTGTATGAAACAGAGAAAAAACAACAACAGATCAATCTCCAACACGAACAATTAAGTAAAAAGAATTTTATCCTGGTTGGTACAATCCTTTTGTTTTTGTTACTGGGGTTGCTTGCATTGTCAGGCTGGTTACGCTACCGCCTGAAACAAAAAGCAAAATTGCAGAATGAAATCATCCGCCACCAGGAATTGTCAACAAAAGCAGTGATAAAGGCGGAAGAAGATGAGCGTCAACGGATAGCCCGTGATCTGCACGATGGTGTTGGACAAATGATGAGTGCCACCAAAATGAACCTATCGGCACTGGAGTCGGATATTAAATTTGAGACAAAAGAACAACAAGTATCTTTTGAAAAAATCATCAATTTGGTAGACGACAGTTGCAAAGAAATACGCAGTGTCTCCCATAACATGATGCCCAATGCCCTGTTGAAAAAAAATCTTTCATCGGCCATCAGGAATTTTGTAGATAAGATGGATAAAAAATCACTGGAGGTTCATTTGTATACGGAGGGTTTGGATGAAAAGCTCGATTCAAATGTGGAAACCGTATTGTATCGTGTGATACAGGAGTGTGTGAATAATGTGATCAAACATGCTGAAGCAACAACATTGGATATATCTATAGTAAAAGACAACAACAGCATCAGCGCTACCATTGAAGACAACGGAAAAGGATTTGACATTAGTGACAAGGAAAAAATAGAAGGCATTGGATTAAAAAATATTTTAACCCGGGTAAATTATCTCAAGGGCACGGTTGACTTCGATTCTGCTCCTGGCAGGGGAACCCTGGTGGCTCTGCATATACCGTTGCCAGGTTGATATTTTTTAAAATATTTATTTTTTATAATGCGGCATATTTCTTGATTCTGAATAGTCTGATGCAAGGCAATTTTACAACACTAAATTTTTCAGTTTAGTTTTGCAGCCATTTTATAGTATTTTGGAAACGAATGAAGAATGGCAAAATCATACTGGCCCTTGTGGACGATCACCAGATCGTAATCGACGGTTTGGTTTCTTTATTGAAAGGCGTTGACAAATTCAGTTTTGCCTTTGCGACCACCGATCCGGGAGAAGTATTAAAAAAGCTGGAAGAACAACCCGTAGATATTTTACTCACTGATATCATGATGCCCGGTATGCCGGGTAACCTGTTGGCCAAACAGGTGAAAGAAAAATTTCCCGCCACGCAGATCCTTGCTCTTTCAATGAATGGAAGTGCTGACCTGGTCAATGAAATGATCAATGAAGCAAATATTTCAGGCTACGTGTTGAAAAATATCGGTAAGCAGGAACTGATAGAAGCACTTGAAAAAATTGCCAGCGGTGGTATTTATTTCAGTGAAGAAGTATTGGCAGGCTTGCAAACTAAGCAAAGTGTAAAAAAAGAAAATTCGGCCGCTCATCTTACCGACAGGGAAATGGAGATTATTCGCCTCATAGAAAAGGAGTACAACAACAGGCAAATCGCTGAAGCCCTCTTCATTAGCGAACGAACAGTAGAAACACACCGGAAAAATATATTCCGAAAGACAAATACCGGCAGTGTAATCGGTCTGGTGAAGTATGCCTATGAGCATAAACTGATCTGATCATCTTTTTGTTACATCGCCTCACATCCTTCTTCCATACACTTTATCCTTTCGCCAATTCGTTTATAAAAAATCCGGTAAGCATACATTATTTCTGCCTAGCTTTTTGGCTTAAAACCCAATTGCATGAACAGGAAAATTGTTTTACTGGCCTTTGGCCTTTTTATCACTATTCTCGGATTAGCACAAATACCATTGATCGTAGCTCCCAGCGGCGGCAATAAGAAAGCCTCGGTAAGTGAACGCATCGGTCTCACGGATGTAACGATTCATTATGACCGCCCGGGTGTAAAAGGAAGAGAAGGAAAAGTGTGGGGACAACTCGTACACATAGGATTTATCGATCAGCAATTTGGCAGCAGCAAATCGGCCCCATGGAGAGCCGGCGCCAATGAAAACACGACGGTTGAGTTTTCTACTCCTGTTAAGATCGAAGGACAAGATTTACCAGCAGGTACCTATGGATTCTTTATCGCTTACTCGCCGGAAGAATGCACGTTGATATTTTCCAAAAATTCCACATCGTGGGGTAGTTATTTTTACAATGATGGGGAAGATGCATTGCGGGTAAAAGTAAAACCGGCAGTATTGGATAAAAGTGTAGAGTGGCTGAAATATGAATTCATGAATCAAACAGAAAACACTGCAACCATCGCTTTGCTTTGGGAAAAACTGATGATCCCGTTTACGGTTGAAGTAGATTATGTAAATGCACAACTCGAATCGTTCCGCAAAGAATTGAGAACCGAAAAAGGATTTATCTGGGAAAGCTGGAACCAGGCGGCTGCATGGTGTTTGCAACGTAATGTAAATCTCGACCAGGCACTTCTCTGGGCCGACTCCGCTACCAGTACTAATTTTGGTGGCGATAAATCATTCCAGGCATGGAGCACCAAGGCTCAGCTATTGGATAAGCTCAACCGCTCTGCCGAAGCGGCTGAGATCATGAAAAAATCAATGGCTTTTGCAGGCATGAATGAAATACATCAATACGGCCGGCAACTGTTGCAACAAAAAAAGAACAAAGAAGCGTTGGAAATATTTAAAACCAATTTTCAAAAAAATCCGAACCAGTTTACAACGCTGATGGGATTGACAAGAGGTCATTCCGCAAATGGCGATTATAAAGCAGCATTGAAATATGCCAACCAGGCCTTGGCGCTGGCGCCTGATACCAACAATAAAAACAATGTATCAACGATGATCGATAAGTTGAAAGCAGGGGAAGATGCTAATTAAGAACGAAGTCAGAGGTACGAGGTCAGATGTCAGATGTCTGACTTCTGACCTCAGCCTTTTAGTTAATTACAACCTATTACTTCACACAGTTTTTGTTCCAATGCCGGGCCACGCAGGTTCTTGGCAATGATCTTTCCATCGGGACCAATCAAAAAGTTTTGGGGTATGCTCTGCACCCGGTATTGTTGGGCGACCGCATTATTCCAAAACTGCAAATCGCTGACATGCGTCCAGGTCAATTCATCTTTATAAATCGCCTGCAGCCACCTTTCTTTTTGCCCGGGCCTGTCAAGCGAAACACCTAACACTGTAAAATTTTTGCTGTTGAACTTTTTAAAATTGGCCACTACATTCGGATTTTCCTGGCGGCAGGGGCCGCACCAGCTGGCCCAAAAATCAAGCAGCACATATTTTCCCCTGAAAGATGAAAGCGAAACGGGAACACCAGAGGTATCCGCTTGTGTGAAATCCATTGCCATGGTTCCCACAGCGTTAATCCTTGCTTCTGCAATATTTTCTTTGAGATAAGTACCGTACATATTTTCCAATGCGGCGGGTTTTAAGCTATTCAACCTTTGCTCCGTTACCATAACATCTTCATTCAACTGCATGGTTGCCGCTATTAAAAACGCACTGACGGGTGATGATTTTCTTTTAGTGATAAACTGATCAATTGACTGCTGGATATCTGCTTTGATTGTCCTTGTAGCAGCTTCAAGGCTATCTGACCGTACACCCATCTGCAACTGCTGATTTATTTTCATCAGCTTTTCAAACTTAGGATCGAATGTTTTTTTGAAATCTGCAAAATCATTGTGAGTTTTTGAACCGCTGATTCTGATATTCTTCAACTGGTCTATATCGCCTGAAACTCTGACTGATGAATTATCCAAAAAGGTCATAACCGTTTTACCACTACCCATTCCCAAATTAAGCAGCATAGGTTCCTTCAACTCGTGGGTAAGCACAAATGCACCTTGCTTAGCGTTCGCTTTTGCCAGCGTATCTGCAGGACGGTTTACATCTGAAATCGAAACAATGGCACCATCTTTAAGCCCTTTCACTTTACCGGTAATAACGAGCTTTTTCTGGGCATTTGCCAGCAAGGGAAGCATTGCTAAAACGACTACTAATCTTTTCATATTCATGCACATCAATTTTTGTCTGCAAACAAAGATAATTTCTTTTTTTAGCCGGTAAAAGCAAGCCAGCTTACGAAATGACAGACTTAAGGAATTGTTTAACAGAAACTTCCTCGTTTGTACTGCCTTCCAACGCCTTTACAAAAGCACTCCCAATAATAGCGCCGTTGGCATAGCGGCAGGCTTCATCAAATGTTTGCTTGTTTTTAATCCCAAATCCTACCAATACAGAATTACGAAGTTGAAGACTTTTAAGTTTTTGTAAATAACTGGCAACAGCAGTCATATTTTTATCACTGCCTGTTGTAGAGGATGAAGACACAGCATATAAAAACCCGGTGCTTAGTTCATCCAGCTTTTTTATCCTTTCATCGGATGTTTCAGGGGTTACCAGGAAAATAAAATCAAGACCTTGCTTTTTTATGATGTTCCCGTATTCTGTCTCAAATTCATATTCGGGCAGGTCGGGAAGAATCAGGCCGTCAATACCTGCTGCTGCCGCATCCACACAAAATTTTTCAAAGCCATATTGCAACACTGGGTTCATATAGCCCATTAATATCACAGGGATACTAATGTCTTTTCTAAAATCTTTTAACTGCTCAAAAAGCTTCTTTATTGTCATCCCATTGGCGAGAGCAACGGTGCTGCTGGCCTGTATCACGGGACCATCAGCTAACGGATCGCTGTATGGCATCCCCAATTCGATGATATCGGCGCCATTTTGCTGCAGGGCCTTCATTACCGGCACTGTGCTATCAAGCGTGGGATAACCCGCGGTACAGTAAACATTCAGTATGCGTTCATTTTTCTTTTTAAACAATGCTTCAATCCTGCTCATTCAAACTATTTTTCTGAAGATGTAATAGAATAGGTTTCGTCATCAATCGTCAGGTAATTATACCGCGGATAGCTATCAATATCTAAAGTAAGATGGTAGACACTTCCGGTTTGCACCGAAGGAGTAATTTTAAAACTTACCAACACGGTGTCCCCTCTTCTTTCAGTTACGAGTTGTTCTTTCTTAAAATCCGCAGGTAAACATTTTTCAAACTCATAGCGTTCGCCACCAAAGTTGGAATTCATCCGGAAATAAGTTTGTTGCTCATTACAATCATCAGCTACCTTTTCAAATTTCAATTTATGCTCGACATAGGGCTTACGGCCGCAGCAAATAAAACAAAAGTTAATTACAACAAGTAAGGCCGGTATAATCCTGTTCATTCGGGTTATTTTATATATTTCATATAAGTGGCAAGATCCTTATCTCCTCTCCCGCTCAGGCAAACAACGACGATATCATCCTTTTTAAATGTCATTTGTTTGAGTGCTGCCAATGCGTGGGCACTTTCGAGGGCCGGAATAATTCCCTCCAGTTTTGCCAGATTAAAAGCAGCTTCCAACGCCTCATCATCTGTTGCACTTAAAAATTTTGCCCTGCCGCTGTCAAACAGGTAAGCATGTAAAGGACCGATGCCCGGATAATCCAATCCAGCCGAAATACTATGCGGCTCTACTACCTGTCCATCCTTTGTTTGCATTACCAGACTTTTACTTCCGTGCAAAATGCCGGGCCTGCCCAATTGCGATGTGGCTGCACTATGACCACTTTGAACACCCATGCCGGCTGCCTCTACAGCTATCAGCTCAACTTTCGGCTCTTCTAAAAAATGATAGAATGCACCGGCGGCATTACTACCACCACCAACACAGGCAATAACATGCGATGGTAATTCCGATCCCGTTTTTTCTCTTAATTGAACTCTTGCCTCTTTACTGATCACACTTTGAAACCTGCCCACCATATCCGGATAGGGATGAGGTCCTACTACCGATCCAATGATATAATAAGTATCATTCGGATTATTGATCCAATCGCGGATCGCTTCGTTGGTGGCATCTTTTAATGTTTTGCTTCCACTGGTAGCGGGTATTACGGTAGCACCCAGCATTTTCATTCTCGCTACATTGGGAGCTTGCCGCTCGATATCTTTCTCACCCATGTAAACGATACACTCCACACCTTTCAAAGCACATACAGTGGCAGTGGCTACACCATGTTGCCCTGCTCCTGTTTCCGCAATGATTCTTTTTTTGCCTAACCGCTGCGCCAATAAAATTTGCCCGATGGTATTATTGATCTTATGAGCGCCGGTATGACAAAGATCTTCCCGCTTGAGGTATATAGTAGTACCGTGTTGTTCGCTCAATCGCCTTGCATGATACAATGGAGTAGGTCGGCCGGCATAATCCTTCAACAGTTCCTGGAATTCTTTTTGAAATGAATCAGACTGAATGATCTCAAGATATTGGGTTCTCAGTTCTTCCACATTTCTATGCAGCATTTCAGGAATATAAGCTCCCCCGAATTTTCCATAGTATCCCTGCTTGTTGGGATGAGTATATTGTTTTGTTTCCATTTATTTTTATGTCCCCTTTTTATTTTTCATTGCTTGATTCGCTCTGCGAAGTCTCCGACTTCGCAGCTTATATGCCAAAAGTCGCAGACTTTTATATACACTCCACATCAATTATCCCTTTGCCCAAAATATAATTCGACGCACTGGAATAAATATAGTCTTCCGGACTATGCACAATTCCTGCTCTTACAGGATTCTCATGAATATAATCAAGCTTGGTTTTCGTAAACTCATAACTATAACACTCTTCCGGGTGACTATCATTTACCCATATTTGCTTGATCTCGTTATTAGGATTGATGCGACCATAATAGTTAAACTGGTGCACCATCCACTTCCTCCTGCTTTCCGCGTCGCTTTCAATAATAGGCATCATCACATGATGTGTATATTTTTTAAAATCCCTGACAATATCACATAATGATTTCTTTTGTTTATCATTAGCCCTAGCAATCAGGTGAATATGATTGCTCATAATCACATAAGCATTTAAAATAAGCTGCCCGTTTTGTTGAGCAAAGCGGAATGAGTCCATAACAATATCGCGGTACACTTTTCTTGTAAACAGATCAATCCAGCCACATACAGTAAAGGTTAAAAAATGAGTGGCGAACTGATCCCTTATTGCATAGCCCTCCCGAAATTGTGCTCCACTCATATTTTACTTTTTATTTTCATGTCTGCGACATGAGTCATTGTGACTGCGAAGTCGGAGACTTCGCAGAGCTATTTCTTCAATGCCTGCAAAAATTTCAACAGGAGGGCCATATCTTTTTCACCCGGCTCTTTATCAAACTGGCTGTTAAGATTTATTCCATAAAAATCGGAGTGACGAAAAGCTTTTATATCCGCAGCATCCTTAAGACTGATTCCCCCGCTTAAGAAAAAAGGCTTTTCTATGCTGCATTTGTCCAGCAGCGACCAATCAAACTGGTGGGTGGTACCGCCAATATCTTTCCTGGAAGATCCGGCATCGAAAAGATAATAATCACAAACCGCATCATACGGTTCAATCATTTTATCAATGTTAAGATTAGCACTACCACCCAGTTGAAAGGCCTTGATCACTTCTACTTCGCTGCTCAGGTCCTCACACATTTCAGGACTTTCATTTCCATGCAACTGCACTACATCCAAACCGTAGTCGTCGATAGCATCGAGTACATCGATCATCTCCGGGTCCGCAAATACTCCCACTTTTTTGATGTCGAAATCTGCCTTCTTTAATTCTTTTTTTGATAGCTTATCGCCGGGATACTGCGGCAGATCTTTCAAAAAAATAAATCCTGCATAGTCAATATTCAGTCCATCCAGTTGTTTCAACTGTTTTAATGAAGTAATACCACAAACTTTTATGTTCATAATTTCATTCCAGGTTTTTTGGGGCTAATCAGCCCTTCAGGTTCTTTACAAATCGCTTCACCTTTTCAATGTCCTTCACACCTGCTGCTATTTCAAACCGACTGTTGATATCGATAGAAAACATTTTTTTTGCCACCAGTTCCTGTGAAAATAGTTTCAGATTTTCTTCATCGCCAGGTTCAATACCCCCGCTTAATACGAACAGCTTTTTTATATCTGCATCCTTCAGGACGTTCCAGTCGAATTTTTTTCCTGTACCACCATACCCCGCTCCCATCGTGTCAAACATATACATATCGGTGCCTTCATGGTAAGGCCGGGTGATCCACTCTATCGGATCGTTATCAGACAAGCGAAATGCTTTAACCACTGTCACGTAATTCGCTACCTTTTCACAAAAGAAAGGTGTTTCATCACCATGCAACTGCACCATGTCAAGCCGGTAATCTTCCACCGTCTTCATCAGCTCTTCATAAGCCATATTCACAAACACACCCACTTTGGCAATATGACCTTTTATCTGCTTCATTTTCTCCGGCGATATCTTATTGGCCACATAGCGGGGCGACTTATGATAGAAAATAAAGCCGGCGAAATCAACCCCCATTTCATCCAGTGCCCTAACCTGTTCAGGCAAAGTCATGCCACAGACCTTGATCCTGAAATCTGCCTTCTGTTTGCCAGGGGACGAACCCATTTGATTGGTTGTTGTGTTATTCATAGTTTGACCAGTTTTAAATAGTAACTGGCTAAACAATCGTTATCCATTCAGCGCTGCTACAAACTCAGCAAAAGCTTTACCGGGCTCTGCTTCTTTCATAAAAGTTTCTCCGATCAAAAATCCTTTAAATCCTGCCTGCCGCAGAGTCGCCAGCGTTTTAGCACTGCTGATCCCGCTTTCGGCCACGGCCGGTTTGTCCTTCGGTATTTTATCAATCAGCTGCAAAGAAGTATTAATATCTACTTCAAAGGTTTTCAGGTTACGGTTGTTCACCCCAACCAAATCTACTTCATCGCAAATATGCTCCAATTCTTCCTCATTGTGAATTTCCAACAGCGTTTCCAGGCCAATACTTTTGGTGAAGGTTGCTAATTGTTTTACCTCACCCGGTGTCAAACAGGCTGCAATCAGCAAGATAACATCGGCCCCAAAAGCCTTCGCCTCCGCTATTTGCCATTCATCAATGATAAAATCTTTTCTCAACACAGGTATATCTGTCACCACTTTTGTTTGGATCAGGTCATCCAGGTCGCCGCCAAAAAAAACATCATCCGTTAACACAGAGATACCAGCCGCTCCTTTATTGTTATACCATGTCACCACTTTTTCTACCTCCAGTTCTTTTGTTTTGAACCAACCCTTGCTGGGACTCTTTCGCTTGAATTCCGCAATAATACCCGTGCTACCTTCAGCCAGCAAGCTTTGTTTCAGCGAACGATTAGTTACTTCCCAAAAAAAACCTTTTTTACTAAACCGCTCAATACTGCTTAACGGTTTAAACTTTTCAATCTCTTTCCGTTTATTCGCAATAATTTTTTCTAAAATATCCATGCTATAAATTTCAAACTCAAAAATCGTAATACTATCAGACTCGTGAAAGTCCCCCTTTAGGGGGATTTAGGGGGTTTGTAATGCTATTAATTTTTGTAAAGACCGGTAGGCTTTTCCACTTTCCAAGCTGTCAACCGCCGCATGATACGCATCATCATATGTTTTATATTTCCCGGTACAATGCAAAGCCATGGCAGCATTGGCCAGCACCACGGCATTTTGTGCCCAATTTCCTTCTCCTTTTATTATCGTTGAAAATATTTTTGCAGCTTCTTCTACTGTTCTGCCGCCATAAATATCTGTAGCAGCTACCGTTCTTCTCCCCAATTGCTCAGGTGTCATGATCTTTTCTCCCTCATTGGTAATCACCTTGGTATCATTGGTCAGAGATATTTCATCATAACCATCCAGGCTATGAATGATGGTAAACGGCTTGCCGCCTAATTGCAACAGGTAGTTGTATATCCGCGCCATTTCCAAACTATAAACACCTACCAACTGAAATTGTGGCGAAGCAGGATTTACCATTGGCCCCAGCATATTAAAAAAGGTTCGCATGGCCAGGTTGCGGCGGATGGGCCCCACTGTTTTTAATGCAGGATGGAACAGCGGCGCATGCAAAAAACAAATATTCGCTTCTTCCACTTCTTTCTTTAAACGGTCATTGTCATTTTTGAATTTATAGCCTAACTGCTCCATCACATTGGAAGCGCCGCTTACGGAAGAAGCGCCGTAGTTGCCGTGCTTGGCCACTTTTTGTCCCGTACCTGCTACAATAAAGCAGGCAAGTGTTGAAATATTGAACGTATCCTTCCCATCTCCGCCCGTACCGACAATGTCCATTGTTTGATGTCCATTGAGATCAACCGGCACACAAAGCTCCAGCAATGCATCCTGGAACCCCTGCAATTCCGGCAATGTAATGCTGCGCATGAGAAACACCGTCATAAAAGCCGTCACTTCATGTTCGTTGAAGGCGCCCTTGCCAATATTGACCAATACGTCTTTAGCCGCTTCACGGCTTAATGTTTTATGCTCAAATAAATATTGTAGAATCTTTTTCATTTGCACATTTTCAAATTTTCAAATTTGCACATCATTGATTTAACCAATTAAAAAGTATCCTCTCCCCCATCGGCGTCAACACACTTTCAGGATGAAACTGCACACCCTGTACATCATAAGTCTTATGTTGCAGCGCCATGATATACCCATTATCATCCCTGGCAGTAACTTCCAGTTCTTTCGGAAAATTATCATCCGATACGATCCATGAATGATAGCGTCCCACTTCTATTTCATCGGGCAAGCCTTTGAATAGTTTACAATTGGCGGTTTGCAGTCTACAGTTTGTGGCTACGCCATGGTAGACCGTAGATAGATTTTTCAGCGTACCGCCGAATGCCTCACCAATTGCCTGCTCACCCAGGCAAACTCCCAATATGGGCTTGCTGGACGCATATTCTTTTATCAGTGGCAACAACAAACCCGCTTCTTCGGGTATACCCGGCCCCGGAGATAAAATGATCTTATCATACTCCTTTGCTTTTTCCAGCGGCAGTTCATCATTCCGATACACATCTACTTTCTCATGCAATATCTTTTCTACCAGGTGCACCAGGTTGTAGGTAAAAGAATCGTAATTATCGAATACTAATATTTTCATACCCCAAATCCGCCGCGGCGGAGGTTTATAGTTTTAAGTTTTGTAATGTTTCTCATGGCCAGGACACTTCGTAAGTCTCCCCTTTAGCCCCGATGGAAATCGGGGTAGGAAGAGATTTAGAGGGTTTCCGCCATCACAATGGCCTTCTTTAAGGCCCCCAACTTATTATTCACTTCCTGCAATTCACTTTCCGGTTTTGACGCCGCTACTACTCCGGCACCGGCCTGGTAAACCAGCGTATTGTTCCGGCTTAAAAAAGTCCGGATCATGATCGCATGGTTACAACTGCCATCAAAACCCATAAAGCCGATACCACCACCATAATAACTTCTTGATGTCGGCTCATAACTATCGATGAGTTCCATGGCTTTGAATTTAGGTGCGCCGCTCAATGTGCCGGCTGGAAATGTTTTTGCCAGCAACTCAAACGGATTACTGGCGGGTCTTACTTTACCTGTTACTTCACTCACCAGGTGAATGACATGAGAAAAGTATTGCACCTGCCGGTAGTGACTTACCACTACATCATCACATAAGCGGCTCAAATCATTTCTTGCCAGGTCCACCAGCATCACGTGTTCTGCATTTTCTTTCGCATCTTCCAATAATCTATCTGCTGATTGCTGGTCCAGGTCATCATCACCTGTTCTTTTAAATGTACCGGCGATAGGGTGAACAACGGCCTTTCCGTTTTTTATCACCAGTTGCGCCTCCGGTGATGAGCCCATCAGTTTATAGTCACCGTAATCAAAAAAGAATAAATAGGGTGATGGATTGATATTACGTAACGCCCTGTACACATTGAATTCATCACCGCGGAATTTTTGCTCGAAGCGCCGGCTCAACACAATCTGAAAAACATCACCACGATGACTGCTGGCAATTCCTTTTTTCACCATGTCCATGTATTCTTCATTGGTCAGGTTCGATTTTTCATCGTCGTAAGCCTGGAAAGGATAAACAGGTAGATCTTTACTCCGAATCAATGATTCTAAAACGGCCAGCTCCGATTCAACCCCAGCCATTTTGTTTTCGCAGATAAACAATTCATCTTTGAAATGATTGATGGCAATGACGTATTGATAGAGACGATAGCGCATGAGAGGAATGGGAGTCGTGAGTTTGGAGTCATGAGTCGTGAGTTTTATTGTATCAAAAAACTGAACGGCATCATAAGTAGTATAACCAAATAATCCCTGGGCAAATTTACCTTCCTTTGTCTCCGGGGTTTTTGGGTCAAAGCGCTGCATAAAATCCCAAAGCAGTTGTGGCACTTCATTCACATGATTGATCGCCATCTTCTCCGGCTTTTGTCCCGGCAGTTTGAATTCAATGCTTTTGGCCGTGCTGATTTCCATACCGGCGATAGCATTGATACCAATAAAGGAATAACTGTTTTCAGCCGAATGGAAGTCGGAGCTTTCCAGCAAGATGGTATCCCTGAAACGATCACGCAACCGCAGGTAAATACCAACCGGCGTAAACACATCCGCCAACAATTTTTTACAAGATGTTTGAATTTCAATTTTCTTCATAATAACCCTCCTAAATCCTCCCTAAAGGGAGGACTTTGTAACCTCCCTTTCAAGAAATCTTTTTATTCGTAGTTTATCTGACCTTAAGTTCACCAAAGCCCCCTTCAGGGGGTTGGGGGTAATAAAAAACCCCGACTTTGTCGGGGCTTCTTGATAATACGTTTATTTACAAAATAGTAATAGCATTACATCACCCCTGAAGAGCCAGCATGCCACCACCACTGAATATTTTTTATCATTTGCTTCATTGCATTGCAAATATGCGGGAGAAATTTTAGTTGAACAAACTTTTATTCCGAAAATCATGGGCTAATTTTAATTTTTATCAATAGTGCTATGATTTCAAAATATAAGGAACACATATTTACGGTGCCCGGCTTATACAATTCCGGCCCGGAACATTGGCAATCTCACTGGGAGCAGGAGTTTGGTTTTGTACGCATTGAACAAAAAGATTGGGAAACACCTGTTTGCAACGACTGGATACAAACGATTGATAGTACAGTAACGCAATACCTGCTGCAGGAAGTGATATTGATCGGTCATAGTCTTGCCTGTTGCACCATTGTGAGATGGGCTGAAAAATATCAACGCATTATCAAAGGGGCATTATTGGTGGGACCCAGTGACGTGGAAGCTCCTTCTTATCCGCCGGGCACAACAGGTTTCTCACCAATGCCATTATTCAGGATTCCCTTTCCATCTATTGTTATCGCCAGCAGCAATGATGAATACGTAACAATGGCAAGAGCAAAAGAATTTGCCATGAATTGGGGAAGTGAATTGATTAACGCGGGTGAACTGGGGCATATCAATTCAAGCTCGGGATTGAATAAGTGGCCCTTTGGAAAATCAATTCTACAGAAGCTGATATAACCATCGTTATTTAAACTGTAAAAATGGTAAGCGAATTAAAAGAGCAAATCCATAACAATGGTTTTGCAATAATAAATGATGTTTTCTCAGAAGAGGAAATAGAAAGTATGTTGGATGCGATTTCAAGAGTTGATACAGCAAAGCAAACTGTTCGTAAGAACGCCGATTTGTTTGCCATCAGGCAATTTTTGAAAGAAATACCAGAAGCAGCTACTACCATTTTTAACGATAACCTTAAGACACTAATCCAGGAACTATTTGGTAATAATTTTTTCGTTGTAAAATCAATCTATTTCGATAAACCTGAAACATCAAACTGGTTTGTTTCCTATCACCAGGATCTGACAATCTCAGTTGATAAAAAGCTTGATTTAAGCGGCTTTGGGCCCTGGACAACAAAACAAAATCAATATGCCGTTCAACCGCCGATAGAAATTTTGCAAGATAATTTCACAGTTCGAATACATCTTGATAATACAACGGAAGATAATGGTGCTTTAAAAATTGTTCCAAAATCCCATTTAAAAGGAATTTACAGACCGGAAACAATTGATTGGACGGTTGAAAAAGAAAATATTTGCTGCGTTAATAAAGGCGGAATAATGTTTATGAAGCCGCTACTTCTTCATTCATCAGCCAAGACAATAAATAGCAGTAAAAGACGAGTTATACATATTGAATTTAGTAGGAGTTCCTTACCAGCAAATTTAAACTGGTCAGAGTTTATGAAAGTTGATTATTATTCAACTTCATGATAAGGAAAACTCCCAGCGCCTCTTTTTCGCCATTATTGAAACAACTCTAACTGCGTAAATAACCAGGCGAAAAAGCAGCGTTTTTCGTTGCTTCGCATAACACGAAGCGGAGTCTTTGTCCAATCACTACGAAAAGAAAACGACTTTAAAATTATCGGAGTCTATTGTGCGTTGGCCGGACAAACGGCGGAGCATTCGTTTGTCCTTGATTTTTTTGTTTCTTTTTTTATCAAGAAAAAAAGAAAATTGTCATTAAAATTTTTCATTCAACTGCCCCAATGCCACAGTGATTCTCTCCTGTTGCTGTTGTTTCAAAATTTCTACAGGCTCGGCGGCTCTTTCTTTACAATCCATAATGCCACAGCGTTCACAGGTGGTATGCACGGTTCGCACGGGTATCGAGGGGTCATTGACAAATGGCATGGTCTGTAATAATTTCTGATCGATCAGTAAGCCGATGGTAACACTCACCATTTCATCACTGCCTTTCGCCGCCGGTTTACCGATGGAAATGCACAGGTAGCGGTTATGTGTTTGCCAGTATTGCGAGATCTGCACATCTACCACAGGGTGACGGTATTTCTTTTTTTCTACCAGTTCCGCCACATGTTTAATGCTGTTGATCAGTATCCATCGCCGGCAATAGTGCTCATGCAACACATTCGCATAGGGATTGTGCAACTGCGAAAGATGCAGCTCCTTGGTTATTTCATATTCGTCTATTTTAGGATCACCGGACATACGCAGGAAAAACAAGTGATCGATGCCGAAATGGTTAGGCAATAAATTGGTCAAGCGTTGCATCATCATTTCCGGTGTCACATCGTAACGCTCATAAAGCTCCGTCCATGCTTTATCATTCCATTTAGGCTGCATCACGATGCGCTTTACATCTTCTACGACATTCTCTTCCGGCATCAATAACGCTACTGCAAAATAGGAGGCTTTAAAATTGTTCAGCAGCATATCAAATGAATCGCTGTGCTGGATAATGGTTTCATAGGGCCGCTGTGTAATGCCCATGAATTGAAAAGCGATCTCCCGGCTCAATAAAAATTTTTCCTGCGCCGGGCTCAACCCCTTATTGAGATAAAGTATCCTGTTTGCAGCTGAATAATAAGAACGCAAATTTCTCAGGGGCTCCAGGCCGGTCATCCGCTTACGGTTCACCTGGATTTTCATTTTTATCAACACGGCTTCCAGTGCGGCAATCTCAACCGGCAAACTATTTTTCCATTTATACTCCTCCCTGAATTTTTTAACGGCTTCTTCTGTTTCCTCAAAATAATTATCCTGCAGGTCCTGGTAAGAACGTAGTGCCGAATTATAAAAACTCTCTTTTGACAATTGATAACTCCGGAAAATTTTTAACAGCGTACTGATAAAAGCTGTCACCTTATCCGGGGTGTTGGAAAAAAGATCCAGCAGGGCGGCGGGTGTCAATCCAAAATGCTCCCAGGGAATGGCATTGATAAAATCAGAATTGATCAGGTCAATGATCGGTTGGAGTTTTTTACTGGCCCTTAATGAAACGAGGTAATCATAATCTACACCGAGGGCTTTAGCCAGGGCCAATATCTTATCGGCCTTCGGAAATTTTTTCCCGGTCTCAATATCGTGCACATACGAAAGAGACATACCTGTCTTCTCAGCCAGCTGCTGGTAGGACAATCCTTTCTCCTGCCGCAGGGCTTTCACCTTTAAACCAAAAATGAGGCGAACGCTGTCGTTATCTGTCATCATGCACCCAAAGTAAGAAAAACCTTCATTTTTCGAAAAAAAAATATTCAGCGAAATTTTCGCTTTTAAAGAATTTTACTATTTTAGTAGAAATTATTTTACCATGGCAGCTATTATCACCCACCCCGGCACCCGGTACACTACACCGGAAGGCATGGCGATCAAGGCCCCGTTCCATGCACCCTACACACAAATTCTTACACCGGAAGCCCTTTATTTTATCCGGGCTCTTCATCTCCGGTTTAACCCGCATCGGCTCAAACTACTCGACGAACGAAAACAGGTGCAGGTGAAAATAGATGCCAGCTGGAAACCCGGCCTTCTGCCCGAAACAGAAATCATCCGCAGCAGCGACTGGAGAATCCCTGCCCTTCCGGCCGATCTTGCGGATCGCCGCGTAGAGATCACCGGGCCCGTTGACCGCAAAATGATCATTAACGCTATGAACTCCGGCGCCAATGTTTTTATGGCAGATTTTGAAGACAGCAATTCGCCGGGCTGGGATAATAACATGAATGGCCAGCTCAACCTGCGGGATGCTATTAACAAAACCATCAGCTTCATCAACGAAGCCGGTAAAGAATATTCGCTGAGTGAAAAAACTGCAACACTTTTTGTGCGTCCCCGCGGCTGGCATCTCGAAGAAAAACATGTAGAGATCAATGGTGAACCCATCAGCGCCAGTCTATTTGATTTCGGCCTTTACTTTTTTCACAATGCCAAAACCCTGCTGAAAAAAGGATCCGGACCTTATTTCTATTTACCTAAAATTGAAAGCTATAAGGAAGCTAGACTTTGGGATGACATATTTGTGTTTTCTCAAAATTATTGCGGCGTGCCCTATGGAAGCATTAAGGCCACGGTGTTGGTGGAAACCATTTTGGCCAGCTTCCAGTTACATGAAATTTTATGGGAACTAAAAGATCATTCTGCCGGGTTGAACTGCGGCCGCTGGGATTATATTTTTTCGTTCATCAAAAAATTCAGGAATATCCCCGGCCATATTTTCCCCGATCGTTCGGAAGTAACGATGACCGTTCCTTTTATGCGGGCCTACACGCAACTGGTGATACAAACCTGTCATCGCCGCGGTGCACCGGCTATCGGCGGTATGGCGGCACAGATACCGGTTAAGAATGATGATGAAGCCAACCGCGGTGCACTGGAAAAAGTAAAATCCGATAAACTGCGTGAAGTGAAAGATGGTCATGATGGCACCTGGGTGGCTCATCCCGGTCTTGTATTATTAGCGAAAGAAGTTTTTGATGAACACATGAAAACACCCAATCAAATTCATGTGAATCGGGAGGATTTCCATTGCACCGAAGAAGAACTATTGGCTGTGCCTCAAGGAACGATCACAGAAAAAGGTTTGCGGCATAATATCAATGTAGGCATACTCTATCTCGAAAGCTGGTTAAGGGGAAATGGCGCCGCTGCTATTTACAACCTGATGGAAGATGCCGCTACGGCAGAAATATGCCGCACACAGGTTTGGCAATGGATACATGGTCATGCTCAACTGGATGATGGAAGAGAGATTACACTGAGCCTGTATGAAGACATGCGGGATGATGAAATTGAAAATATCCGCCATGCAGTAGGCAGCAAGGTCTATCAGGATGGTTTTTATGTACAAGCCATTTGCCTGTTCAATAAGTTGGTGGTACAGGATAAATGGGAAGATTTCTTAACCCTGTCGGCGTACGAACTTATCCTTGCCAATGATGATAAAAAAGTTTGTGCAACGATGGACGAAAGCGAAACAACAGAAACGTCTATATTGGTTAGCCTTGACAAAGAAAAAGCGGGATAGAGAGAAGGTCACCGGTTGCCAGTTTTCGGTTAATGGAAACCAGATTTTCATTTTTCACTTCTCAATTTTCACTTCTCATCTCTCACTTCAAAACCTCATCACCATGACAAAGCATCCAAAATCAACACAATTATTTTTTGATTGGCAAACCAATCCCCGCTGGAAAAATATTAAACGTCCATATAATCCTGAAGACGTACTTCGATTACGCAGTAAAGTAGAAATTGAATACAGCCTCGCAAGAAGAGGCGCCGAAAAATTGTGGAAGAAACTGCTATCACAATCTTATGTAGCCGCCTTGGGCGCACTCACCGGCAACCAGGCCGTGCAGGAAGTGGCCGCAGGTCTTGAAGCCATCTATCTCAGCGGCTGGCAGGTAGCCGCGGATGCAAATCTTTCGGGCACCATGTACCCCGATCAGTCATTGTATCCTGTGAACTCTGTACCCGAAGTAGTGAAACGCATCAACAATGCTTTATTACGCAGTGAGCAAATCGATTCGGTAAATGGTGATAACAGTAAAGACTGGATGGCGCCCATCATTGCCGATGCTGAAGCGGGCTTTGGTGGTAATCTCAACGCTTTTGAATTGATGAAAGCAATGATAGAAGCCGGCGCCGCTGCGGTTCATTTCGAGGACCAATTATCATCAGCTAAAAAATGCGGTCACCTTGGTGGCAAAGTGTTAGTGCCAACACAGGAAGCGATCAATAAATTGGTAGCGGCAAGATTAGCTGCTGACGTGATGAATGTACCCACACTTATCATTGCACGTACAGACGCGGAGGCCGCCAACCTGCTTACTTCCGATATTGATGAAAGGGATCAATGTTTTATTACGGGTGAAAGAACAAACGAAGGATTTTATGGGGTACGAAACGGGATAGATCAATGTATATCCCGCGGCCTCTCCTATGCACCGTATGCAGATATACTCTGGATGGAAACATCACATCCCGACCTGGGCATAGCGAAAGAATTTGCCAAAGCCATTCATGCCAAATATCCCGGCAAGCTGTTGGCGTATAACTGTTCGCCATCGTTTAACTGGAACAAACATTTAACGGAAGCTGAGATGGAATGTTTCCGCGAAGAACTGGCGAAGCTGGGTTACAGGTTTCAGTTTATTACGCTGGCCGGTTTTCATGCACTCAATACATCGATGTTCGAACTAAGCAAAGCATACAAAGAAAAAGGCATGGCTGGTTTCTCCGAATTGCAGCAGCGGGAGTTTGCCTTGCAGGAACATGGTTTCAAAGCCGTGAAGCATCAAAGCTTTGTAGGCACCGGTTATTTTGACTATGTGCAAAATGCTGTGCAACAGGGTATGGCTTCCACCGTAGCGATGAAGAACAGTACAGAGATGGCACAGTTTCATTAGCGTGATGTCATGGTGAGTTTATCGAAGCATGACTTATCGAAGCATGAGCTTGCCTGTCATGCTGAGCTTGCAGAAGTGTGAGCTTGCCGAAGCATGACCTGCCAATGAACCAAAATATCTCAGCGCTTACCACACCTCCACTCAATGCCGGTTTTCCGTAGGACGGTTAGGTTTACAGGCTCTGATTGTAGCACCTAATGTTTTACCGGGGCCGGCATTTTATTTTTCCCGATTATGGAGCCAGCGTTCTGTTCCCTGGTTGGGCTTTTGTTGCGGCGCACAGCCTGCACTGAGCGAAGTCGAAGTGTTCGGGGTTGATCAACATTTCATTTATTTGAAAAAATAACTCCGACAAAAAAATTTTGCGACAGTACAAAATGTATGTTGATAAATGATTAGGCATCATGGCGAAGGCAATAAAAAATTACCCCGGGATATTTTTATAGCTTCACCCAATGAAATACAATCCGCAGCATACAGGCGGAGATAAGCCTCGCCACCACCGTCGGTCAATCAGATTAAAAGGATATGACTATTCACGGGAAGGCGCCTATTTCATTACCATTTGTTGCCAGGACAGAAAATACCGGTTCGGTAAAATCGTGGGAACGTCGCCTGCCAACAGGCGAATGGAATTGAATGAATATGGAATCATTGCCCATGATGAATGGATTAAATTGACAGAACGGTTTTTTAATTTCGAATTAGACGTGTTTCAAATAATGCCCAACCACATGCATGGAATAATTGTTTTGAAAAAATCCACCGTAGGGGCAACCCTTGCGGTTGCCCCTGGGACAGGGGTGAACCCTGCCCCTACAAATACCGCCATCATATCGGTTGGCAACATTGTTGGCGCATACAAATCAATGGTGGCAAATGCCTGCCTGGAAAAATATAAATCGAAAAATCAAACGATGGGAAAATTCTGGCAACGGAATTATTATGAACACATCATCCGCGATGAACAATCTTATCAACGCATTTCCAATTATATCACCAATAATCCGTCAAATTGGGAAAATGATAAATTTTATAATCATAAAATAGAGACTTTTTCTACCTTATCAGATTCTTCCAAAAGAAAGAATTTTTCCCCTTGGCAGGTATTCGCCAAAAAAACACGCCGTGGCCGGTGTACTGAACCTGTCTGTCGGCAGGCTTGTCGAAGTATTTCCACCGGCCACACGGACTAAGGGCATCTTACAGTACCTTTATGAAAATTGAAGTACATGATACAACCCGTTCTCTTATGGGCCTTAGGTGTCAGGGAGCTGATTATTATCCTGGCTGTTATTATCCTCTTGTTTGGCGGCCGCAAAATCCCCGAACTGATACGGGGAATAGGTCGGGGAATCCGCGAATTCAGAGACGCTAAACACGATAAAAAAGAGAACCCCCATACAAGCAATAAATCTTAACGATTGAATTTCCGCTAATGCTTTTATTTCGGCCATGGCCAGTGTACTGCTTGCCGAAGTATCTTCTACCTGCTATACGAACTAAGATTTCACTGATGCATGTCTTTATAAGATGAAACTTTTGTTGAGTAAAACGTTCACCAGGGTATTCAGTGATTTATATGACGACGCTATTTCTTAGCCGGCTTCCTCATCTCTCGCACAATCCTTACCACCAGTGGTATCGTTACCACCAGGATAAAAACGGTGACAATATATTTCAGCCAGGGTCGCAAAACCGGCAGGCTGCCTATTAAATATCCCGTCAGCACAAACACCAGTATAAAGATCACCGATCCTGTAACGGTGTAGAGAAGAAACCGCTGAAATTTCATCCTGATAATACCTGCCAGTACCGGTGCAAATGTGCGGATGATGGGTAAAAAATAACCTGCTACCAGTGTCAGGGCGCCGTATTTCTTATAAAATTCTTCGGTAGCAAGTAAGTATTTGCGGCGGAAAAAACGGGAATCCTTCCGGGTATAAAAAAAGTTTCCTGTACTGCGGCCCAATCCATAACCCGTTAGACTGCCTGCAACACTGGAAAGGATCAGCAGCCAACAAATGGTGAACACAGGTTGAACCAGGTCGCCTGTTGCGGCAAATATCCCGGCTGTAAACAAGATACCTCCAATGGGCAAAAAGAAACAAAAGAATACACCGACAGAACAAAACACCAGCAGGCATACGATAAATACGCCGCCATACCTGATCAGCGATTCCGCATCCAGGTATAACAGCATCTGCGGCATGATTGATATAAACTGAGTGGCTGCCATTTTCAGAATATGTCAAATTACGTTGTTACACGTTACCAGGATGGGACTGAATACCGCAGGAAAATGACTGCGAGGAACTTTAAAACCCTATGTGTACAGACGAGCGATTTTTTTAAATATACTGGTTTGCAGGAAGTACAATCCTATGCTGCGTACCTCAGGGCAAAAGACGATTAATCGCCTCATTGAATTCTTCCAATGAAAAAGGCTTTTCAAAAAATACATCCGCCCCATTTTCCAAAGCCACGTCACGGGCAGAACCAAAACCGGAGATCATAATGATCTTGAGTGAAGGATATTTCTTCTTGAGATAGCTGATAAAATCTACCCCATATCCATCCGGGAGCTTATTATCCAAAATGATGGCCAGCGGTTGCTGTGTCTTAAGATATTCATCAGCCGCTAATAGGCTGTTGACATAATCCAGTTCAAATTTTGTGTCATGAAGTACCATATCCAGCACTAACCCCATTTGACCATCGTCATCAACAGCCAATATCTTACTTGTTATATGTTGATCCTGCTGAGCTGCTTTTGCCATAAGTTTTTTTTGATCGGTGAGCACAGACTTCTCAAATTTAGGGCCGAAGTTCATCGTACGGCATCTTTATTACAAACCTTCTTCAACTCAATACTTGAATCGTTTGACACCTTCCAGCTTGCTGTCCTTTTCACTGAAACCATCATGATAATCTATGTTAACTTTTACGGATCCTCCTTCCTGCAATTCGAACACCGCTTTCAGGTTGTCCGTTCCCTCTGCTCCGCCGGTAAACGTATTATTACCGCTATACCGGAGCCCTTCTATGATCTGCCCGTTTCTTTTTACAAACAATAGGTCGCCGTCTTTATAAAACTCTGCCATTGAGTGGTCGTTCAGCTGATAAATGCCACTGATCTTTCTATATACTTCCGGGGCCGGTTTAAATTCTTTTTGCATCACCACATCGAACTCAACCATTTTTTCTTTTTTGTTGTTCTCCTTCACCTGCAGGATGCGGTTGATCGCATCGGGCGATTTGGACGAAGGATCCTTTTCGATATAGGGATCATTTTTGAAATAGACCTGGGTGATCAGGTCCTGCTGTCCGTCCCCAGAGATGCGCATGTGAATATGAGCCGGCCGGTATATACCATCTCCGCTAATAGGATAAGGAACAGGATGTGTAGTAATAAAATGATATTTGCCATTTTTGCCTACCCGTTGTGATCCCCGGTACCGAAAATCATCCGTGGTATTATCATATACTTTGTGTTCGTCGCATTGCCATATCTCCACCAGGCAATCCGGGAAAACAGTTTTACCATCTGCTTTATATACCGTGCCGGAAAGATGGAACAGCGGTCCGGTATAGCCTGCCGGATTGATATTTACCCGCAGCGGTGCATTGGGTCGATAAAATGGCCCCAGCATATCCGTTGTAGTGGCTGTGTCACCAATATATTTTTCATTGTCCCAACTGATTGTTCCAAATACACCCACGCCGAAAGCTACCATACCAGTATGTTGAATGAATTTTCTTCGTTGCATAAAACTGTTTTTGAAGTGAGGAGTAACTTTTACTGTTTCAGCTGGTACCGCCAATCAGTTTCATGGGGAAGAGCGGGAACGAATATCAGGCGACTCACCTTCAGGAGTAGAAAGCATACTGAAAGTAATCAAAAAATTAAAACTTGCTTTATTTTTTTGATTTTACTGCTTTGGTTCCTGGGTAAACTTGACCCTGCCGGACATTGAAAGCAGCCCTTGCTATCAGGGATAATATAGCAAAATGTAACATCATAGCAGGAGTTAAAAAGGAAATAATTAAATTGATGATTAAAAAAAATCTATGACCGCAAAAACAACCAACCTGCTTTACTGGATCTTTACCATCCTGTTTGCCGGGCTCATGGCATTCACCGCCGTGCCCAACCTGTTGAAATCACCTGAATCCATACAGCTGATCCACGATAGTTTGGGATATCCAATTTATTTTATTCCCTATATCGGTTTGACCAAGTTATTAGGCAGCATTGCCATTTTAATTCCGGGCCTGAAAAAAATAAAAGAGTGGGCCTATGCGGGATTGTTTTTCGACCTGGTCAGCTCCGTTTATTCAGGCATAGCCGCATACGGCAAATTTGATCCAATGATGCTGATGATGCTAATATGGTTTGTGCCTGGTATTTTGTCCTATATTTTTTGGAATAAAAAAATGAAGGCAACTACTACAACCACATAAACAAAAACCCCACATCATGTCTGCGGGGCCTTGTTGATCACTTTCAAAATTTTATTTAATCGGCAGCCGGTGGCATATAAGCCGGCACCGCATTCGATATAGGCTTTATACTTTTGAGGTAGGCAAAAATTGCTTTCAACTCATCATCAGAAAAATGTTTAATGCTTGGCCATGGCATCGGTGGCAATAATGGTCGTGAACCGGCAACGCCCTTGTAAATACCATTCCGCAGAGCATAGATAAATTGTTCTTCTTTCCATGACCCGATTCCCGTTGAATCGGGGGTAAGATTGGCGGCAAAAGAAACGCCCCATGGGCCCACCCATGCGGTCAGCGTTTGACTGGCAAATACTCCTTTCTTTTGAAGGTCCACCCTGTCTACAGGTGGTATCGGCATCTGAGCCGGGTGTCCTGATAATAACAAAGTGCTGTCATCGGCAGGACCACGATCGGTTATCTTCTTGGGGGTATGGCAGTCGCCACAGCCACCAGTCAAGACAAGATGTTCACCCCATTTGACCTGGGTGCCGTAGCCCCCAAACTCATCAGTGGTGGTTGCAGTGTTTTTATCATCCTCTTTTTTTTCATTGGCACATTGCGTTAAAAAGAAAAGTGCACCCGCTAGTGCAAAAACGATGGTGGTGATTCGTTTCATAAATTTTTAGTTTTAGTTGAGGGGGATACTATAAGGTATGACTTTTTTAACCTATACTGAAATTCAATAACCGGATTTTTTTCACCTTCACTTTTATGCAACCGTCTTTTTGAGCCTGCCTGCAAAAGCAGTCATCAATACCATAACTTCATAGTTGCAACGATATTTTTTGGACTTTACTTTGAAGCTCCTTACAGCCAATTGAATAACTTAATAAATCATTTACCATGATGCAACTTAGAAAATTCGACCGGGAAGACTACGACAACCTGATTACCTGGATTGACAGCGAAGAAATGCTGATACGCATCGCCGGCCGGCAAATGACATTTCCGGTCACCAAAGAACAACTGGATATCTCTCAAAGCGATGGCAAAAGAAATGCGTTCAGTATTATTAATTCAGCAACAGGTAAATCCATTGGTCATTGTGAACTTTATCTCCTGGAAAATTCGGCTAAGATTGATCGGGTAATTATTGGCGATCCTTCGATGAAGGGAAAAGGTCTTTGCAATCCATTGATGAAACTGCTATTGGACTATGGGTTTAATATCTTAAAACAACCCGTAATCGAATTAAATGTGTTTGACTGGAACACTGCTGCAATACGTTGCTATGAAAAAGCTGGGCTTACAAAGAACACCGATAAAACAATGGAATTCGAATCCAATGGTGAAAAATGGATCGCTTTTAATATGTCTATTGACAGAAAAACCTATGAACAAAACAAGATGACCTCCGCTACACAGGGTGTTTTGTAATCAACATCCCACTTACCAGGAAATAATGACAGGCACAAAAAAAATAAATAGGATAATTAATCTAAGCCGCAATTTGTTTAGACACCGGCCTCGGAAAAAATGCGTTAAGAAAATTTAGCTGGTCCGCCGCGGCGGATTAAAAATGAAATGAATGTTACCATTGCCTGGCTTTATTCTTAGCTGGTAAAGTCGCACAGTGCTTGGCTTTGCACTGCAGCCGGAGCTTATTTCATTTTAGCCTGACAGGTAAATTTTTAGCATTTTTTCCGGAGCCTTGACTTTTTTTGTTACTCTTTTGTGTCAAGACAAAAAAGTAAATAATGTCTTCAGGACTTCTCGCTCTAAGTATATTATCCCGAAAATAAAATTCCCCACCATATTAAGTTTGGCTAACTTTTAGTAACCTTATTTATTTCAACCTAAATCAAAAACCATGTTAGACAACTTAATGGACCTTGTCCGCAAATACACGGGAAGTGCCGTCAACAGCAACCCGGCTATTCCAAACGAAAAGAATGAAGCTGTGACAGAACAGGCCGGTAACTCTATAGTGGATACACTAAAGAATGCATTGAGCTCGGGAAGAATTGCCGATGTAATGCGGTATTTTAAGAAAGGCGGCGCTGACAAAGATGATGTCGTCAACGAAGCCACTTCCAATTACGCACAGGACCTGCAAACTAAGCACGGACTTGATGCTGCGCAGGCACAGGAAGTAGCGGGTAAAGTGATTCCGCAGACGATGAACGAACTGGCTGCCAGGACTTCTGACCCCAATGATAAAAGTTTCAACATCCAGGATATCTTTAATAAACTGAGTGGCGGAAAAACAAGCGGCTTCAATATGGAAAAAGCCATGAATAAATTTACCGGTGGCAAATTCGATAAAGACGGCGATGGCGATCTCGACCTGCAGGATCTGAAAACGATTTTTACCGGCGGTGGCGGCATAGCCGATAAAGTAAAAGGCTTCTTTAGTTAATGCTTGTTGTTATAAATGACCATAAGAAAAGCGGGGTACATGCTCCCCGCTTTGTATTAAATCCACGAATGATTTCTTTTTTACAAGGCGCCCTGTAAATATTGCAAGGCCACTGCTCCCCTGATGGCCCATGTCTGCCGCGTCTTTGGCTGACCAGCGAAAATAACACCGGTAAAGCGATAGACTACCTGGTTATTGGCATCCCGGAACTTACCAAAAACAGGAGCCCCGGAATAACCCTGCGCTGCATAGGGCTTGATAAAATAATAATAGCGGGCAGTGCCGCCGAGGATGATTCTTGCGCTATCCGATGTAGCGGGAAAATTTAAACGCAGTGACGCATCATAATCTGTAAAGCCATCGGGATTCACTTTGCCCTCCAGCCGCTGCTGCCTTGAATAAAAAGGCGGTATGCTGCCGGGATTGGTAGGATAGCCGAACACCACTATTTCCTCCGGCTCTGCATCCAGGTAATGTTCATCTACCAGTTCATTGATAAAAACTATATCGGCATCGGCGGGAAGCTGTATAGGAATTTTCAACAGGTCGATACGGTCCACCATGCTGAATATCTCCGTTTCACCGGTCACCTCCTCACTGACATCAACCGGCATGATTTTCAGCTCGCCTGAATTTTTTAACGGGTATTTCAGGTACAGGGTATCGGCGGTGAAGGTGATAGCTTGCTTCAAAGGACTCATGCCTTTTATCGCATGATAATTACTCACTAAAAAACTCGTATCACCCGATTGAAAAAAGAAAGCAGTACCGGTATATTGCTGGCCGCCGGTAACAACAAATATGGGATAACTGTATTTGGCCAGTTCTTCCCCGTCGCTCATTTTTGCGGCCGAAAAATGGGATTGTGCCAATGACGCCAGCAGGCTAAAAAAAGGAAGGTATAAGGTTCTCATAGTGCGATGTAATTTACCGGAACACCCATCGAAAAAAGGTTATGAAAATGCAAATATTGCCAGCTGCTTTTTATAAACCTCAAACGCAAAAGACCTTTGCCCTGGTATGCAGTATCCCTGTCTTAGGCTGTATTTTTTTCACGAACCCTGAAAAATTGACAAGCGGGTTTGTCTTTTTTTCATTCCAGAAACGGCTGGCATTGAATTGGCTAACGCATTTTTAAAACTAAAAAAAGGAGGTTTGTATGACAACCGCAATTGCAAAAAAACAAAATGGTAATCCATCCGTTAGTTTTGGAAATGTAGTTGATAACATCTTCCAAAACAGCTTACGTCATTTCTTTGATGACAATTTTTGGGATAACCGCGGCAGCCTCGCCAGTGGCCAGGTGCCGGTGAATGTCCGGGAAACAGAACAACACTATGAAATGGATGTAGTGGCTCCGGGTTGCCGCAAAGAGGATTTCAACATTCGCCTCGAGGACAACCTGCTTACCATCTCCATGGACCGCAAAGAAAAAGATCGTCAGCAGGATGAAAAGACAAGCTGGGTGCGCAATGAATACCTGCAACCTTCTTTTTCAAGAACATTTACCCTCGATGAAACAGTTGATGTAAATAATATCAACGCATCTTACATCGATGGTATCCTGCACTTACAGCTCCCAAAAAATGAAAAGGCAAAAAAAATTGCCCGGACCGTTGAAATCAAATAGCTTTATTAACGGATGAAACACAAAGGTGGGAAATACATTCCCACCTTTTGTTACCAGCATGAAAACAGCTTTCTATATCGACCTCTCCCTCAAGACACCCAACGGGCCTGAACCTTATGCCCGTTTTTTTATCGGTGACGACCGCAAAAAAGCACAGGAATTATTCGACCGGCTCATCGGTAACCAACAGGTCCAGGAAACAGATATGCTGTATTTGGATTTTATGGAAATGCAGCAGGAGCTGCCATTGAATCTTAAAATGATTTCCTGCACACTGGAACAACTCTGCGAAAATTGTAAGATCATCACCCGCGGACTGTTTCAACTGGCCAACCTGAAGCTCTGAAGAATTCATTCCCTGTATTACTCACCACATGGAGCAAATCCGGAAATATTTTGAAACGATCACTACCCTCACCGATGCTGACTGGCAACTATTTTCCTCCAAACTCCGGCACCGGGAGTTTCCCAAAAAGACAGTTCTCTTAAGAGCCGGACAAACCGAAAACTATCTTTCTTTTATTGAGAAAGGCATTATCCGCTTTTACCTGCCAAAGGAGGAAAACGATCTCACCTTCAGTTTTACTTTTCATAACAATTTCGTAAGCGCTTATGAATCCTTTCTCACCCAAAACGCTTCTCAATACCAGGTTGAAACATTAAGCGATACCACTCTCTGGCGTGTAACCTATAAGGACCTGCAGGAGATTTACCGTGAATCAGCGGCAGGTAACCGCATCGGCCGCCATGCAAGTGAAGAGCTTTTTCTGAAAAAATCAAAACGTGAACTTTCTCTCCTGAATGATACAGCCGAAGAGCGGTATTTAAACCTAATGAACGAACAGCCGAATTTAATTCAGCAAATTCCATTAAAATATCTCGCCTCTTATATTGGCATCACACCGCAGGCATTAAGCAGGATCCGCAAACGAATTTATTAACCCGGGTTCATTGTTTTGCACCTCATCGCCGGTGATCTTTGCTTTCATAAAAAGAATGAAATTAAAAGATGTATGCTCTTACCAACCGGTACCGGGCAATATTCAATGAAAGAAATAAAACAGATGCCATGAAACCCTTATTCGTATTACTGCTCGTTTTTATCATCGCAGTTGTTGTGTTGAAATTAACAACCGGCAACTACCAGCTTCCGCTATCGGCCCGCATTGCCATGTGTGTCATGCTTTGCTTTACCGCCATCGCCCATTTTGTATTTTCGAAGGGCATGACGATGATGGTTCCCGGTTTTATCCCTTATAAAAAAGAACTGGTTTATTTCACCGGTGTCCTGGAAATAGTATTGGGAATTGGTTTATTGATTCCTTCGTTCAGGGTAGTTGCTGCGTGGCTATTGATAGGATTTTTTATCCTCATGCTTCCCGCCAATATCCATGCTGCGATACATAAAATAGATTACCAAAAAGGAAGTTTGAACGGTCCCGGCCTCACCTATTTATGGTTCAGGGTACCATTGCAGTTATTGTTTATCAGCTGGACCTATTTCTCAACGATCATGAAGTAGAAAAAAATTGGATGATCGTCAATGCATCCAGGCCTTGCGAGAAACTACTTTTGAATTTCTCGCAACGAACGCAAAGTGAACAGCGACGCAAAGCAGCATGAATAGCTTTCAAATCGTTGCGTTCTTTGCTTTCTTTGCGCCCTCTGCGAGAAACTACTTTTGAGATTCTACACTTCGGGTAACCTCCTTCTTAAAACTTTTGCAGAAAACTAAGCGGGTTGCCTGTTCCATTCAGCTTTAAGTAAATAGCATTGGTACCACTGGTTTCTATGCCGGTTGTGTAGGTATAATTGGAAGTGGCCGTCAATTCGCTTTGTGCCAAATCTCTTTCCTCCAGCGTCTGCCCGTTTTTGGTTCTTTTGTAATGAGCAGAAAAAGCATGGGTAATAATGGAATGATTGGCTTCATTGATTTCCACCGTGCCTTTAGTTACCGATTGCTGGTAAGTAGTAACACCGCCGGTGACAGAACTGGAAGTAAAATACTGCTCATAAGTACCATTGGCATTAAACTTAAACGCAATGGCAAACTGAAGAGCGTTGCCCAAATAATCACCGGGATTTTGGTTCCAGTATTCCGTCATGGAAAAATTACCGTACATCCAGTTGCCCTGTAAACTGGCAGGTACATTGGTTCGGGGGCCATCGCCATAATTATCCGCCTGCGATTTTGTTTTGTCTTTCTGGCAGGAGCCTAAAAAAGTGGTAGCCACTACGGCTGTTAATAATAGAATTTTTTTCATGTTGATAACGTTGTTTTTATTTTGATAGGTTATTTACGATCAGGTTATACTGTTCCTGCTGCCCTTTGTGCCTGCGGCTAAGAGCTTCCGCTTCTTTTGTAAGGCGAATCATTTCATCATATAAGCTTACCACTGCTTTGGCTACCTGTGGCTCCGTATAAGAACCATCCAGCACATTCGCATTTTTTGATTTTCCCCAGGGATAGGCGCCGATGAAATCATTGAATTCACCAAAGGCGATTTTGGTTCTTGCTTTCAGGCTGGTCCATAAAATAGTACGGGTTGCCGCTTCCTTCTTATGCAGCCGGTACAGCACCGCAGCTTTAAATTTATCAAGCTGTGACAAACCAACTTTTATATGGCCCTCTCCCATTACTTGTAGAGGCAATGCATCATATTGTTTTTTGTACCAGTTCTCAATGCCGGCATAAAGTCCATAATAAAAATCATTGGCGAGCTTTGTTCCTTCGGAGTAAGGAACGGCGGCTTGCTGCATTTGTTGAAGGCATTTACCCAGCAGCAATTGAATGGCGGCGCTGTTATTCGTTTCATTTCTTTCCCGCATCGATTGTTCAAAAGCAGCATCATCTCTTTTCACCGTCTTATTGCTCATATATTTTTTCAGCTCTGCTTCTTTCTGCGCCTCGGTCATCTTGTTATATTTCTGTTGGTATTCTTTATCGGTCATCAGGCGTTGCATCATCGCATTCATTCCTTCGTCAGGCACGCCACTGTAAGCCGCTGTGTTGGGCATCGCACCCGGTTGTATTTTTTTAGCGGCCGCTTTTCTTTCTGCTTTACTCATATTCATCACTGCATCGACGCCACCCATCTGCATCACCACGGCGTTTTTATTGGTCATATTTTTGGCATCCTGCATCATGCTGGCCTGGTCGGTCCTTTGCTGGCCCAGGTGCTGCTGCTCCATATCGCCCAACTGCTTTTTCATCATTTCCACCTTATCAATATAGTTTTGATATTTGTCGAAATTGGTTTGTACAGCTTCCGGCAGGGATGGAACAGGCGCCGGTATTTCTTCCCAAATGGGAAACAGGTTCATTTCACCGGGCTTATGATTGTAGCCGGGTTGATAGTTTTTCTTAAACTGTGCCTCTTCTTTTTCGTTGTTGGCAATCCATGTTTTCAGTTTTACCATCATTTCATCTATAGCTTGTTCCAGTATTTTTTCCATTTCTTTTTCCGCGGCTCTTTTCACTTGTATCTCCCTGAATTTGGCCAGCATGCCATCCAAAGCTTCATCGGGTATGGCAGATCGTTGTTGTGAGAAAGATGAAGTGGCAAATACCATACATGCCACTGCAACAACAAATATTTTCTTCATACAAACTGTTTTTTTGATTGAGGCTCAAAACTATTCTCCATTAAAAAAAACAGTGAGCGCAGTTGTGATGAAATGAAGTTTTCTATGAGTGAATTGATTTTCCTGAGGGCAAAAGTCAGTCTACAAAAGGGGACTTTTTTATTAAAACTGCCTGCAGTAGAGTATGTAGAAAAAACTTGCTTATATTTGAAATAGAGCTTTTCCACCTCAATAACAAGCCAAACCTTCTTCTATGTCTTCACAAAACTCTACGCATTTGAAGATTATTCAAATGCTCAAATCTGACAATTTTTATATTGAATGCCCCTGTTGCAACAAAGAAGTGCCATTAAAGACCATGCAATTATTTGACAACAACAACTTCAGTAATGAGGCCTTAGAAATTTATACTGCGCAATTAGAAGCAATCAAAGAAAAAAAGCAGTACTTAAAAAAGTTAAAGGAAGTTGGGACAACAAAATCAGAACGGGGGGCTCTATCAATAAATATAGGTTTTATACTAGAAAGATTGGCTCCCACAATGGGTTCCTTTCGTTTTAGTCATAACGATTGCAGATCATTATTTGATCCAATAGATTATATAATATTTGAAGGTCTTTCTAATAATGGAAAAGTGAATAAAGTCTTTTTTGTTGACATAAAAACGGGAAATGCAAGATTGACAAAAAGACAAAAAGAAATTAAATCCGTTATCGCCAATAAAAATGTAAACTTCAAAATATTTTAACTATGCAAAAACAGGTTCTTGAGTTTTACTCAGCATTAAGGCAAATTTTTGGAGTTTGCCCTGAGTGTGACGAAATAATTAGATTAAGCGATGGAAAGCTTTATCAAAAGCAAAAACCCGAAAATGATTGGAAAGAAAATATTGATAGAGAAATTTACAAACTTGAGTTATTAGAAGAAAAAATAGAAGAAAAGATTAAAACCGCACGTGAAGCAGCAAGAGAAGCAGGAAGGAAAGCAGCAAAAAAAATTATTAGAAAGATTGATCCAATCTTTCATCCGTTAGGTTTGGATTGTAATGACTGCAAGGTTATTTTTCATCCTGTTGACTTTGTAGTTTTCAAAGGGATGAATAGTACCTCGGGTGATTGCTCAATCAAAGAATTACTGCTATTAGATAAGAATAGCAAAAATGGTGAATCTCTTTCAGTTCAAAAAAGTATTGAAAAAGCAATTCACAATGAAAACTATGAATGGTTGACTTTAAGAATCGAAAATAACGGCAATATTGTCGAGGAATAATATTTTTAAACCGATGTCCAAACCACATTCACCCAATCAAGCGGTAAATCAATTAGGAGATCAGCTATCATCTGAAAAAAGAAAACTTAGTTTTTTCTTTGGTGCGGGTACTTCAATGTCTGTAGGATTACCTGGAGTTTTTGCATTAACATCAAAAGTCATTGATGATATTGACGCAAAATATAAGGATAAGCTAATCAAGTTAAAAAATCTGTGCAGCTCTTCGAACATCGAAGTAATACTAAACAAACTGCGAACGATACGGGAATTAATAGATGATAGCGAGACAGAATCTTATCATGATATAACGGGAAAAACATTTGCCCAAGAATTCGACCTCGCAATTTGTAGTACTATAGCAACTCTTGTTGCCAAAACTGCAGCCACGTCAATAGACCCACATCTAAATTTTGCAAACTGGCTTTTTAAGTATCAAATAAATCGACTTAGTCCAGTGGAATTATTTACTACAAACTATGACCTGTTATTAGAAGAAGCCTTTGAGGAAAGAAAAATTCCATATTTTGATGGCTTCGTAGGTACAATCAACCCTTTTCTTGTACCTGAATGCATAGATGCTGAGAATACAAAACAATACGACCATGTTTATGTACCCCCAAGCTGGTTAAGGCACTGGAAAATTCATGGTTCCGTTAATTGGTTTCTTTACAAGGATGGTGGAGCAAAAAAAAGAATTACAAGAAATACTAGTCGAAAAATTATCCCGGGTGATGAACTAATGATTTTCCCTTCAAGACAGAAATATGATGAATCCAGAAGATTACCTTTTTTATTATTTCAGGATAGACTTAGAAAATTTTTGTCACAAGGAGAAGTATTATTAATTATAAACGGATACAGTTTTAACGATGAGCATATAAATGAAATAATATTTCAAGCCTTGAGAGCAAACAAAAGATTAGCTGTAACAGCACTAATGTTTGGTGACTTTGTCGATAACTCTTCTGGCGGTCCAAAAATTAGAAAAATAGATGAAAAAATCCTTAAGTATGGATTAGAATATCCAAATCTAACAATCCTCGGCCCAGATAAGGCATGCGTTGGTGGCAATATTTCCACCTGGTTATTCGATGGCACACCAACATCTGATGATATTTTTTGGATCGATACTGAAAAAATATTTGATCTGGGAGACTTTGTGACTTTTACTAACTACTTAAAAGTACAATTCCATCATGCGTAGTGACGTAACTTTTTTAGGAACTGTTATAAGAGTAGTGGGCTCAAAAGTATTTATTGAACTTAGTGAAGCTCTCCCATCGTCGACACCGATCATCAGTGGAAAAATATATAAAATAGGTCAGGTCGGATCTTTTGTAAAAATCCCTATGGGTACTTTAAGTGCATTTGGTATCGTTACTATGGTTGGCGCGAATCCTTATAAAACAACAGATGAACATGCTGAGCAATTTCCTTATGGCAATCGTTGGTTAGAAATTCAATTAATTGGCGAAGCTACTGGTGAAAAAGATTTTCAAAGAGGAATTAGCGTTTATCCTACAATTGATGACGAGGTGCATATTGTCACGGATCAAGATTTAGTTCTTATTTATGCCACTAGCAGTCCGACTGCAATAAAAATCGGAACTCTTGCATCCTCAGAGGATTTATCGGCTTATATCGACATTGATAAATTATTGACTCGCCATGGAGCTATTTTAGGTTCTACTGGTTCAGGAAAGTCAAATACAGTATCGGCTATTTTAAAAGCAATTACAGCAGGCCTTTTTCCAAAAGCGAAAATAATCTTAATTGATCCGCACAGTGAATACCGCTCAGCGTTAAAAGATTATGCAAAAGTGTTTTCATTAGAGGACGAAACGAACCCATTACAAATTCCATTTTGGGGTTTATCTTATTTAGAGTTAGCTCTCATTCTTTTTGATAAAAAACAAGCTGCGGATTCCCCACAGGATACAGCAGTGAAAGAAAGGATATTTGAATATAAAAAAGAAATTATTGACAAATTAAAAACCGGTGCACTTTCGCCTGAGCAAATAACTGTAGATTCCCCGATACCATTCGATATAAAGAACCTTTGGTTCACTCTTTATGAAGAAGAATTCGCTGTGGTAAATACAAGAGGAGACTTGTCTACGGCCGTGTACAAAACCGACAATCAGAGTCAGCCAATAAAAGGTGATAAGAGCAAATTACTTCCGCCAGAATATGTCCCCCCCGGTCTTGGAACGTCTGCGCCCTTTAGATTTAAAGACCAGAAAATTCTTTCTTCATACATTCATCAGTTAGGAGGTAAAGTAAGAGATAACAAATTGAGTTTTTTGTTCGATGTGGATGAGTTTGATGGTATCAATAAAGACCTTGGAGATTTATTAAATATTTGGTTGAACCATGACAAACCAATAACAATACTTGACTTGGGAGGAATTCCTTTTGATATAATGGATTTAGTTGTTGGATTAATATCAAGAATATTATTTGAAAGTATGTTTTGGGGAAGAAATATTGAAGGCATAGGAAGGCAGCGACCTGTTTTATTAGTCTTTGAAGAAGCTCATTCATATTTGCCTAAAGGAGGCAGTAATCAAACAGTTTCCGGATATGCCAGCAAGGCTGTAAGAAGAATTTGTAAGGAAGGGAGAAAGTATGGTGTAGGTGCCTTAGTGATTAGTCAGCGTCCTTCAGATTTGGATGAAACAATTTTATCGCAGTGCGGTACTTTTATTACTCTAAGACTTTCGAATAGCCAGGATCAAAGTATTGTTGGAGCTGCAATGCCTGACAATTTAGGAAGTTTATCCGATTTACTTCCGTCATTAAGAACTGGCGAAGCCATAATCGTTGGAGAATCAGTTAAAGTTCCAAGTAGAGTCAGATTGCCGTTAATTGTTCCAAGACCTGATAGTGGCGATCCTGAACCATCAGAACAATGGAAAATTACTGAACCAGAAAACCCTAATTTTAATCTTGCCATAAATAATTGGCGTAAACAAAAAATACCTAAAACTTAGCTTATGGAAATGATTCCTGTTTCATCCAGCAATCTATCTGCTGTAGGGTACGATTATGATACATCAACTCTTCGTATCGAATTTTTAAAAAGTGGTACTTATATATACCAAGGGGTACCTGCAGAAGTCTATGAAGGATTACTAGCAGCTGGTAGCAAAGGACAATATTTTGACCAGTTTATAAAAAAAGGTGGTTACCCTTATTTTAAAGAATAAGATTATAGCTGGCTTGGTTCTTGAAATACATTCAGGAAAAGAAAAGATGGAAAATCTATCTTTAATTCCTGAACAGGAAAGGTATCACTATATAAGGTGCGTGCTTTGTAATCATTACTTTGATTGTAGAGATTTATCCCAAGTTTTTGATCACATTCATGAAAATATGCCCCAGCCTGTATTCACGTCTTCAAAAAAAATTGACGAGCCCATTGAGTATATAAAGGGCAAGCTTGAAGTGATTCAAAATTAACCCTCAGCTCTCGAAACTTACGGTTTCATGGTTTTTTCGCCACTGTTCCCGCCCTTGCAGGTGTTCGCCGAAAAAAGCACGCCGTGGCCGGTGTTTTCTTTCACCGGCCACTCGAACTAAAGACTATCTTCTTCCTTCCCGAGTGTCCCGCCCACTTTTATAGTAGGGCGATGTGTCAGATAGCCTTGTGCGTCGCTTTGTGGCACACGCTATATTATGGAAATGTAGATGAGTAACTGGCGAAAACAATTCTCAGCGTACATAGTTTTTTGTTTCAATTAGTATTGATAAATAGTTAGATTTGGAACAATAAACGTCAGTACAGGCACTGGGGTGCATAAGAATTACCGGGCAAAAAAAAGAATCATGCTGTACAGCTACGAAGAGCATTTAGTTAATGAATAGTTCTGCGTAATAATTAACTTAGCGATAGTCTATTTTATGCTGATTAAATGCTTATGCCTGCAGATACATATGTAATAACCGAAAGAACCATTAAGGAACCACCGGTTTCTTTTCTTAAAAGATTAAAATTTCTCGGACCCGGATTTATTCTTTCAGCTTCCATTGTAGGTTCAGGTGAATTGATTGCTACCACAACATTAGGAGCAAGAGCAGGATTTATTGCTTTCTGGATCATCATTGTCAGTTGTCTTGTAAAAGTGGCAGTACAATTGGAGTTTGGAAAAAGAGCCATATTAACCGGGCAAACAGCTATGTGCTCATTTAATAAACTGCCCGGTCCACGCCCCTCGAAAGGCAACTGGGTTGTTTGGACCGTGTTCATATTGATATCGCTTAAAATAATACAGATAGGCGGCATACTCGGTGGGACTGCTATTGTATTACGTATGCTTTTTCCTTTTGTTCCTGTCTATGCATGGGCTTTCTTTATCGGCCTCATAACTTCAGCCATGATATACAAAGGTTACTATAGTGTAATAGAAAAGGTATCGCTGCTGATGATCGCTGGATTTACCATTGCTACTATTACCGCTGTTTTTATGCTGCAGTTTACATCGTTTAGTTTTTCATGGGCTGATATAGCCGAAGGGTTTCAATTTGAATTACCTCCCGCCATCGTAGCTGTTGCCTTTGGCGCTTTTGGTATTACAGGAGTCGGCGCCGATGAAATTATTGCATACAATTATTGGTGCATTGAAAAAGGATATGCCGCTTATACAGGCCCTCGAAATGACAGTCCTGAATGGAAACATAGAGCCCGTGGCTGGATCAGCATAATGTATCTTGATGCCGCTATCGCCATGATCATCTACACAATAGTAACAGCAGCCTTTTATTTACTCGGTGCAGCAGTACTTCATGGTAGTGCCATTATTCCGGAAGGGAACGGTGTGATAGAAACACTAGCACTTATCTACACACAATCATTAGGGCCTGGAGCCAAGACACTATACCTGGCCGGCGCTTTCTTTGTCTTATTCTCCAGTGTATTTGCTTCGCTGGCGGCATGGACAAGAGTATTTCCGGATATATTCGGGCAAATGGGCTGGATCAATTTTTTCGATATTCAACAACGTAAGAAAGTGGTAAGTTGGCTTGCATGGATAATACCCATGCTATGGGCTATAATGTATCTTTTTATCAAGCTGCCGGTGATCATGATTATATCCGGCGGTATCATAGGTTCCGTTTTGCTTTTTGTTATTGTATTCACAGCTATATCGTTTCGCAATAAGAGAGCGCAATTTTTTCCTTCGGGCATTTTGTACAATATCGCTTTTGCGATCAGCGTACTATCCATAATCACTATTGGTGTGTATGGCTTAGTACAGTTTTTTTCAAAATAAATTTTTATACATCTTACACAACAAAATTATTTCTTCCGCCCTGGGAGGTGTGCACGCCGTGGTCGGTGTTTTTCTTCACCGACCACACGATCTAAAGACTATCTTGCTAAATTAGCCATACCATTAAAATCAAACCTACATGAGCTTTACTGAAACTGAAATACTCAAACAATTAGATCTCACTTTTTCGCCTCTGTTGGTGTTTCCAAACTGTAGGCCGCCTTTGTTGTGTGTTGCGCCCGGCTTTTGTGCCAGGCTGAGCACCAACAAAGCTGGTATAGGACACTCAAACTCATTTATTACATCAATCCCGATAGTAAGAAAGCCCCAATTATCTATTCCTGTTTCATAAAATAATGCAGATGAATAATTGTATTCTTCCGGCAATTGACATAGGCCAGCTTTTACCGGAGTCCAATGCAGGTAATTCAATTTTTGCCGGAATACTTTATCAGTTCTCAACTCTATACTTAATGCATTGCGCTCCCAAAACTGGTATTCCCTGTCCTTAGCATCTACTTTAAAACTTGCCATCACCTGCGGATGATTTTTTTCTAAATCATTCTTAATACGTTGAGCTGTATATTTCAAAAAATCCCGTTGCACGGCTTCCGGATCCATATCAGGCTGCATCTGCCATATTAAATGCACGTGGTTGTCCATTATAATAAAAGCAAATAAGGTTATCCTTTTATGTTGTACTAAAAACCGCAGGCTATTTATAATAATGTTCTTATATTTTTCAGGCTGCAATAACTTTTTCCACTCCAGATTGGTAGCAGTGAAGAATTGAGGATATTCAGTTACAAAGGATGGCATGGTCGTTGGCGGGGTAAAGATATTAGTTTCCTTATTTCGGTTGTTGGTGCCCCCCTTCACACATCCCCCATGCGCAACACACAACAACGGCCGCCTATGTTTTCGAAAAAGCAATGCCTTCGTGTGTTAGCCATTGACCCGGCGGCAAAGCTGAAAAAAATATCATGAAGGAGAAACGCCGACACGGCGTAAATGCAGTACAGTTCATATATTTATACCTATATGCATATTTTTATTTACACCTCATGCATATTTTGATAATCATCTAAATTTTGAAAATGAAAACAACAAGGCATCTTTGCCTCTTCATTTTTTTATTGGCGGTGCTGCACTTTCGTTCTTTCGCCACCTGGTCGATTATCGTGATCGATCCCAAAACAAAAGAGATAGGAATAGCCGGCGCTTCCTGCACGATGAGCGTTTATGGCATCGGCGCCATCGTTCCCGGCAAGGGCGCCATAGTGGTGCAGGCCATGAGCAATGGAATAGCAAGATTACAGGGATTCAGAATGATCATGGACGGCGCCACACCGGCCGCCATCCTGGAAGAAATCAGGAAACCGAATTACAATCCTGAACAACAGCAGTATGCCATTCTTTGTATGAATGACATCAAACATCCCGCAACCTATACGGGTACAGAAGCCACACCACACAAAGGCACGTTGACAGGCAATGGCATTTCCGTGCAGGGTAACACGCTGACCCATCCCGAAGAATTGCAGGCGATTTTCGATGCGGCTGTAAAAGCGCAGAAAGATTCGCTGCCTATCCAGGATATATTGATGCTGGCATTGGAAGCAGGTGCAAAATCCGGCGGCGACAAACGATGCGGGGAACGAAAAGCATCCAGCGCTTTTGTAACCGTTTCTAAGCCTGGCGACGTTGAAACGCACTGGCTAAACCTGGTTATTTACGGAAACGATGACCATACCAATGCAGTGGAAGCGCTGCGTCAAAAATTCGATGACTGGAAATCCAAAGAAAAATCTGCTAGCAAGAGTCCATAACCCCGATCTTCAATCTCACGAACCGGAATCAATTAATTTCATTGCATGTAAGAATACATATGACTATAAATATTCTTCTGCCTGGTACTATGAGTTGAACGAAAAAAACTTCTCCTTTTTAAAAGATTTATGGGAAGTGTTTTAGTTTGCTGGTTCGTGGGACACGAACTAAGGCTACGGAAAATATTAATCCGCCATTTCCTTTTTCAAACTATTCAGCAAGACATCGAACCTTACCCAATAAATATTACAGTCTTGCTCACCTGTACCTCTGGTATAAAACAGGTATTTTCCATCTGGTGAAACATATTGGCCGAAACGATGAGCCAGGCCATCATTTATCTTTGGACCCAAGCTTCGGGGGGATGACCAGGATTCGTCAGCCTTTCTGAAACTTATCCAAAGTTCACTTTCATAAGTAGGAGTCTCTTTGGCTGATATGATAATGTATGATTCATCTGGTGCTATAAAAAAATCACCATCGAAGGCCGGAGTATTGATGGCTGTTCCGAGGCTGCTGATAATTGTATCTGTCCCGGCAATGGTCATTTTACAGAAATCGTAGGTACTCCAGTCGCTTTTGCTGCCCTGGATACCATTGCTGCCCAAATAAAATGTACCGCTGTTCGCTTCCTGAAAATTGTAAAGCCCGTAGTTTTTTTCCAGCCAGAATTGTGGCTTTGACCAGCCCTGGCCCATTTTGTTTAATACCCATACCTGGCCACCCCCTGCGCCGAGATACAATTTTGTTTCATCAGGCGAAAATGCGGGATTGGTGATTTTTTCGGCTATCACATTTGGTTTCTGCCATTTCTTTCCGTCAAAACGGATTTCTTTGGTGCCTGAGCCATTGTCATCAAACCAATGCCTTGCAAAGGAGTAATAAAATGACTTGCCGTCTCCGGAGAAAGCTACTTTTCCAAGGACTATCCCCGAATCAGCAAGCATACCGGGAGCAAAAATTTTTGGAGTATTCCCCGGAGACGTTTGTCCCAGGTAAGCAGCTTTACTACTCAAAAAACTTTTTTGAGCACAGGAGCTTACTATAAGGTGCATAGAGAGAATAAATATAAGGCAGGCATTTACTAATTTCAATTGAGGAAACTTTTCCATTTTTGATTTTTTTTGGGTGAGATCGTAAAGTTGAAAAACACTTTAAATAATGTAAATTCATCGCTTGTTCAAGGCTATTCAAGTTTGTTCAAGCGTAAAACCTGTTTAATAAATGCCGGATGAAACGTTTTATATTGAAAAATGCCGCAAGCTGATTGAAGAAAAATTGGCCTGGGGAAGCAGTGAAACCTGGCAAAGCACCGATTTCGAAAATTTAAGCGAGAGAATTTTTGAAGAAACTAATTCCATGATCAGCAGCAGTACCCTGAAAAGAATTTGGGGAAAGGTCCGGTACGACAGTAAACCCAATATGGCTACCCTAAATGTTTTAGCCCAATTTATAGGATACGAAAATTGGAGAGCCTTTACTTCTGCCGGTTCTCAGGCTGTAAAAGAAAAAGAAGATGTAAAAGTTACAGAAACAAAACCTGCTTTAAAATTTTCTGTAAAGTGGTTGCTAACAGGTGCGGTCGTTATCGTTTTAAGTATTGTTCTTCTTTCTTTATTTCAAAAAAATGATCATCATCTAAAGATTGGTAATGTGTCATTTTCCAGCAAGCCGGTTACATCGGGTGTGCCGAATACCGTCATTTTCAAATATGATGCAACAGATTCTAACGCTGATTCTGTGTTTATTCAGCAAAGCTGGGATGCAAGGCTGCGGTTTAAAGTAGATAAACAATTACATGAGTATGCCAGTACCTATTATATGCCCGGTTACTATAAAGCTAAATTAGTATTAAACGATTCGATAGTTAGACAGCACGATGTATATATTGAAACAGGCGGCTGGATTGGACTTATTGAAACGAAACCTATACCCGTTTATTTGCCAAAATCTGTTTATGAAAATAAACAGCAAATGGGCATTACAGAAAAAATATTGGCTGATCAGAACATTGATTTTAGAAAAGAACCACCCATTTTTACACTTACTAAGGTTGATAAAGACATTGACTTGCCAGGTGACAATTTTATAATAGATGCAGAATTGCAGAATACTTTTAATGATAACAGCAACGGAATTTGCAGGGAAACACATATCTCTGTTTTAGGAACAGAAGGACTGATTGACATTCCTCTTTGCAAAAGCGGTTGTGTCGGGGCGATTGGCATCATGTTAGGGATGAAATATATTAGTGGCAAAACGGCAAATTTATCGGGGCTGGGTGTAGATTTTGACAAACCGGCGAAAGTGCATTGCGAAACCAAAGATGGGCGAATTAAAATAGTTGTGAATGGTAAGATAGGGTATGAAGGTGAGTTCAGGCAAAATATTGGGCGTATTGTTGGTTTCCGGATTACGTTTATGGGAACCGGTGTGTTAAATAGTTTTGATTGGAAAAAATCCTAAAGGATAGTTTCATTGTTCCGCCTTTGTTGGTGTTGCGCCCGGCTTTGGCATGGGCTATCACCAACAAAGCTTGTATAGACAACAGTCTTTACTTGTTACATCAATCGCAATAAATAAGAAATGGGTTTCCTCATTTCGGTCGTTGGCGTCCGCCTTCGCACATACCCATGCTCAACACACAACAATGGCCGCCTCCTTTTTCAAAAGACCAGCAAAGGGCTGATATTATGAATTGGGCAAGTATGGAACTTCTTTTAAACCGGTAAAACCCGACCGATTACTAAAGGATGGTGATACCATCCTGCTGGGCAATATGCAACTGGTGATGCTGCATCATCCCGGACATACGAAAGGCTCCTGCAGTTATTTGTTTACAGTTACCGATGAGCAGCAATCTTACAGGGTGCTGATCGCCAACCTGCCGACGATCGTTACAGAAGAACGATTTGAAAGTATTGCCACTTATCCCGGCATAGCCGCGGATTATGCTTACACATTTAAAGCAATGAAAAATATCTCTTTCGACATATGGCTTGCATCCCATGCCAGCCAGTTTAAACTGCATGATAAACATCAGCCCGGAGATGCATACAATCCTGCTGCCTTTAAAGACCGGCCCGGGTATGATAGAGCCCTAAGCGATTTGCAAAAGCAATATGAGGAGAAGATTGTATCCAACCGTGGTTCCCACTAAACTATCTTCAATGGCTAAAACATTTTCCGCCTGGCGAGATAAAGATATTGGTTTCCTCATTCCGGTTGTTGGTGTCCGCCTTCGCACATACCCATGCTCAACACACAACAACGGCTATCTGTGTTTCCGAAAGACCAGCAAAGGCTAAACACTAACAGCGGCGTAAAAAGATAAAGCTGACTATTTAGGGAACGCCGCTGCCTCGTTGCGTGTCTCCACGCAACGAAACTTTCGTTGTTAATACTGGTGCGTGAGACACGCACCACGGCAATAGGAATTATCGAACCATGAAGTGTGCGACGCAACAGACGATGCCAGTAGTACAAAAGCCGGCCACATAAATATCTTCGTCGCTGCCTCCTGGCTACCTGACATCATTCATCTATTTGCCTGGGAATGTTTTACTTTCATTTTTGTAAATTACAATCACATAAAAACCTTAATCATGGTTTTAACTATTAATGGTGTAAAGCACGAAGTAACGGTGGATCCCGATACCGACTTATTGACCGTATTACGTGACACGATTGGCTTAACCGGAACCAAATATGGTTGCGGCGAAGGAGCTTGCGGCGCCTGTACGGTACTGGTAAATGGTAATCCTTCACCATCCTGCATTACACCTGTCAATTCCATTGCCGGCAAAGAGATCACCACCATTGAAGGTCTCGAAATAAATGGAAAGCTTCATGCTGTGCAGGAAGCGTTTTTGGCGGTAGATGGTTTTCAATGTTCCTATTGTGCTTCGGGCATGATCATGTCGGCCGTGGCACTGCTGAAGAATAATCCTTCCCCTTCGGAAGATGCCATTATAAAAGCCATGAACAGGAATATCTGCCGTTGCGGAACCTATCCCTATATTATCAAAGCCATTCAACTGGCTTCCAAATCTTAAATACATGACGATGGAAAATCCGGATCATTTATCTCATCCGTTTGAGCCAACCAAAGATGAACTACCACCTGCACCACGCTTTTCCTTTTCACTGGACCGGCGTAAATTTCTTCAACTCACCGGTGGAGGTTTAGTCGTTGCGTTTGTATGGCAGGATATATTTTCCGCTAAGAACAAAACTTTATTACACGAATCCTCGCCTGACCCGGTAAGCGGAGTAGACGCATGGATACACATTGGCAAAGACGGAAAAGTGACCGTGTACACAGGTAAAGTGGAAGTGGGACAAAACATACGGACATCTTTGTCTCAATTGGTGGCGGAAGAACTGATGGTGCCTCTCTCCTCTGTTATTATGATCATGGGTGATACGGACCTGGTGCCTTATGATAGGGGTACTTATGGCAGCCTCACCACGCCGCAAATGGGTCCGCAATTGCGTAAAGCTGCGGCAACTGCCCGCGAAGCCATGATAGAAATGGCGGCAAAAAACTGGAACACTCCCGCTGCTAATTTAAAAGCAGCAAACGGGATGATCATTGATACCGCTGCCAATAAAAAAATAGGATATGGTGAATTAACAAAGGGTCAGCAATTGCTGATGCCCGTTTCAGAAAAAGTTCAATTGATCGCGGCAAAGGATTGGAAGGTCGCAGGAAAGACGGTGCCCAGGGTAAATGGACGGACTTTTATCACCGGTAAACATGTATATGTCTCGGATATGAAGTTGCCGGGTATGCTGTATGGTAAAGTATTGCGGGCTCCTTCTTACGTAGCAAAATTGCTGGAAGCGGATACTACAAAAGCAAGCAGTATACCGGGTGTAACGGTAGTAAAGGATGGAAATTTTGTTGGCGTAACAGCACCGGATGTAAAAACTGCGGGAAAGGCATTGCAGTCCATTAATGCCAAATGGGAAGAACGAAAAGGGCAACCATCGAATGAAAACATATTTGACTGGCTCGTTCAGGATGCGGTCCGTACCGATGGCGGCAGAAACCCGGGTGACCTTAAAGGAGATATAGAACGCGGATTAAAAGAAGCTGACTTCAAACATTCCAAAACATATAACATCCACTATATCGCACATGTACCACTGGAGCCAAGAGCAGCGGTGGCAGAGTGGGTTGATGGAAAGCTGACTGTATGGACCGGTACGCAGCGTCCCTTTGGTGTTCAGCAGGAACTGGCTGAGGTTTTTAAAATGAATAAAGAAAAAGTGCGGGTAATAATGCCCGACACCGGATCGGGGTATGGAGGAAAACACAGCGGTGAAGCGGCTATTGAAGCTGCACGTCTTGCAAAAGAAGTAAAGAAGCCGGTCAAACTGGTCTGGTCAAGAGAAGAAGAATTTGCCTGGGCTTATTTCAGACCGGGTGGCGTTATTGAAGTAAATGCCGGCGTTAAGAAAGATGGCACCATCACTGGTTGGAAATTTATTAACTACAATTCCGGCGGCGCCGGGCTCGATACGCAATACAAAATCAGTAACCAGCAAATAAAACATCTTCCTGCCGATTCGCCATTAAAACAAGGCTCCTACCGTGGGTTGGCGGCAACGGCGAATGTGTTTGCAAGGGAATGTCATATGACCGACCTGGCAAGATTGATTAAAATGGACCAGCTTGCCTTCCGGGTAAAAAATTTAGAAGACGATCGTTTTATCGCAGTGCTGCAAACTGCCGCTGATGCGTTTGGCTGGAACGGCTCCAAAACCCGCGGGCATGGATACGGTATAGCAGGAGGTTTTGAAAAAGGCGGTTACGTAGGTTGTTGCGCCGAAGTAATGATCAATAAGGATAAAGAAGTAAAGGTGGTTCGCATCACGCAGGCATTTGATTGCGGCGCTATCATTCATCCGAAACATTTGGAAAACCAGGTGATGGGTTCCATTGTGCAGGGCCTTGGCGGCGCTTTATTTGAAGCGATTCATTTTGCCAATGGCAAAATCCTTAACGCAGGTCTTTCCGCTTACAGGGTTCCCCGCTTTAGTGATATGCCAAAAATTGAAATCGTTTTAATCGACCGGAAAGACAGGCCATCCGCCGGCGCTGGCGAAGCATGTATCGTTGGCATTGCTCCTGCCATCCGCAACGCCATCGTGGATGCCACAGGTATAGCTTTGAATACTTTGCCCATGTTGCCAAAGGGAGTATTGGTTTAAACTTCGTTAGCAGCCGGGGTAAAAGACCTGGTCAATAATTATCTTTTCTGATTTCCTGGCCATCCAGCTTGTGCCTGTTTAATTATTTCCAGGCCTGACTGATTACGGCGCTCATTGGAGCAATCATGGGTGCGGCTCCAAATTTTTCAGCGAGTTCTTTTTCTACTTTAATTTTTATCTCGTCTATCCAGGCAGGATTGCATTTTTTGATCTCCTTATAAATGAGTCCTCCTTCTACAAGGCCGTATGTCGCATCTTTTGCAGTTGGACTGACGGAAAAATGTTTTACTTTTTCAATTGATATTTTTGAAAAGCCAGCATCCTGCAGTAATCGTCTTAGGAAGGCTTCATCACTCATCGAGGTCGCCAGATTATAAGACTCAGGCAACGGCTCTTCCAAATATTGCTTTGCTATAGATCTGGAAACATAGGACGCGGCATTATGCTCCAACGCATCCCAGGTTGTAATTAAAAACATGCCTCCTGGTTTTAAAACGCGATATGCCTCGGCAAATGCCTTCGGCTTATCCGGAACGAACATATAACCAAAGCAACAAACAACCAGGTCGATATTATTGTCGCAAATAGGGAGTTGTTGTGCATCGATATTTTGCCAGTCAATATTAAGATGGCCTAATTTCTTCTTTGCTTCCGCCAACATTTCCTCGCTAATATCCGAAGCGATTAGTTTTGCTGAGGGTTGAATACGCTCCCGAATATGGCGGGTAACCCGGCCCGTTCCTGCAGCAATTTCCAGTGCAATAGCAACCGGGGCTGGATCAATTCGTTTTGCCACTTCTATGGCATATGGTTCAAAAAATAAGGGGCCAAGAAATTGATCATAATGAGTGGCAATTTCTCCGGAGAAGTCAGCGGAAGGAACTTTAGCCGAAGTATCATTCATAATTTATTGTATTTATATTTTAAGAAACGGCGCACCGTTTAATTTCCCGTAAAGATACCCTTTCGCTTCTGTTGGTATTCCCATTACTGTAGGCCGTCTTTGTTGTGTGTTGCGCCCGGCTTTTGTGCCAGGCTGAGCACCAACAAAGCTGGTAAAAGATATTGTCTTACAAAATAGCATTTCATATTTGGTTTTATTCCCTTCGGCAATAATTTATGTGTATTGGTCAATTGATTATAGTGGATAGAATAGAAACGAATAGTTTTGATCACTAAACAATAAACAGGTCAATTATGAAATTTATAGTAAAGCTGATTTGCGTTGTCCTTTTAACGACGGATTTACACGCACAGATTTCGAATGGTACCGAAGAAGAAATGAAATCATTGGGTAAACACATCGCAGCGTTGACTGAAGCGTTCGCTAAAGGGGATGCAGCAGCAGTCGCCAGGTTGCATCACCCGAACATCGTAAAATGCTTTGGGGGCAATAACGTAGTCACTGGTCGCGACGCCCTGCAGAAAGGGGCTGAATCCTGGTTTAAAAATGCAACTATTGAATTTGTTGAAAACATAGTGGAAAGCACTTTTTTTAACGGGGAAACGGTGATCCAAACCTGCATCTTTTCAATAAAGAATACACCAAAAAACGGTGGTAAACCGGAAATCTCAAGGGGACGAGCCATGGTAATATATATACGCGACAAGGATAGTCCCACCGGGTGGTTATCGCTGCGCGAAATGACACAGGCTGCTCCAGAGAAGAAGTAAATCCTTTATCTCCCCAATCTTCTCTTTTAATTACTTTTAATTGTAATTAAAAGTTTTCGCCGGTGGTTGGTTTTTTTTCCAATGAAAGTACTTCATCATCAGTTAGCTGAATATTCGGGAACAATCAACTCCGTCATTAATTTTCCTTCCCTTAATAAACCAATGTGCACAGGAATTCCAATCGTTTCTTCTGTCAGGTGTTTAAATAAGCCGTCAATTGTTTCAACTGTTTTGTCATTGAACTTTACAATGATGTCCCCATATCGTATCCTGCGATGGTTCAGCGCATTTATCTTCATCACTTCAAAAACAAAAACACCGGTTTTATTAGTGATCCTGTTAAACTCTCTCATCCGGTTGCTCAACTGCACTGTCTGGCCGGCAATACCGATCAGGGCTCTTGTTACTTTCCCTTTCATAATAATTTGCCCGGCTATATAACCCGCCAGGTTGGATGATACCGCAAAACAAATTCCCTGTGCTGAAGAAATAATGGCTGTATTTACACCTATCACATGACCTCCTGAATTTAACAATGGTCCTCCCGAATTACCGGGATTTAGTGCAGCATCTGTTTGTATCACATCATCAATCAATCTTCCATTGGCAGCCCGCAGGCTTCTGCCTACAGCGCTTACCACCCCGGCTGTAACAGTTTGCTGCAAGCCATAAGGATTTCCAATAGCAATAGCGATTTGACCGGGCCTGATGGCATCCGAATCTGCAAATGATAAAGATCTGAAGCTTTTGCCATCTGCTTTAAGAACAGCTATATCAGTTGAAGCGTCGCTTCCCTTTAGTTCTGCTTTCAAAACATTGCCGTCATCAAGTGTTACATAAAGTTCCCTGGCCTTATCAACAACATGATGATTACTGATAATATAGCCATCAGAGGAAATGATAAAACCGGAACCCATGGATTCATTTTTATCCGCCCGTCTTTTGTTTTCTGTTTTATCACCGACATTTTTTATATGCACTACTGAAGGTGCAATCCGTGTGTAAACATTACCAATAGTTTCCGAATAGGCATCTAAAAGCTGCACATCTGTATTTATTGTTTCTAACATACCGGTATTAGCTCAATGCCTGTACCGTCTTAAAAAAGCTGACAAATTGGAAATGTTTAACAAAATAATCAGTCATACTTAGCTCTTCTAAATTGAAAAAATGCCGGCTTGTCATTTTTCCGCGTGTGTTGGTGTGATCTTCCATTTCGGCCTTCGTTCTGCTTTTGGCCCTTATACGCTGCTTGTCATTCAGTATTGATATATAGAAAATCACAAAGCCATTTAGAGCCTGATTCGTAAATTTGATACATGGCAAAAGCTAAGAAAACAACTCCCCCAAAGCCAGTAGCCGATAAGAACGACGAAAAACTTGCCGCCAAAGGCAGGTCTGCAGACCCATCTAAGGTTATCAAAAAGAATAAAGAGGATAAGAAAAAGCCTGCCCCCTACGACTTTGAAAATGACCAGGCATTAGATGAAAGAGAATTAGGTGGTGAAGGATAATTAGCGCAACTATATACCACCTGGATTTTTAAAATTCTAGGAGAGAAAGATGGAGCCCCGGCAAAAACTTACAATGGAGTCGCTAAGCGAATTGGAATTTCCTCGACATAGCGGAAAAGAGTGAACAGATGGGTTTCGCTGGAAAAAAGCTATGCTACACCCTGGCTTCGACAACTTAGTAATGATAGCGTATCAATCATCATCATACTAATCCTCTCAAAATTTTTACGCTTTTTGCCAGCTCTTCTTTCGAAGATGATGCAAAGCCCAGTCTGACTGCATTCGTGTTGAAGTTAGGATATTGATGTACTTTTCCGTCCGACAGGTATAACCCTTTCTGGTAAGCCTTTTTCGCTAACGTGTCCAGGTTAATTGATTTTGCAAACTTCGTCCAAACCGTCATGCCACCTTCAGGAATAGTAAAGTTGACAACATCATTTAATTCTCTTTGTAACAAATCGCAAAAAAAATCACGCCTTTCTGCATATACCGTCAATGTTTTTCTAAGATAGCGTTGTATAGTACCGTCATTCAACAAGTCGGCCATTGCATTATCCAGGACATGATCGCCTTGCCGGTCTAATAAAATGCGTACCCTTGCAAGGTGTCCAATAACATTTTCCGCAGCTACTAAATATCCCATACGAAAAGCCGGGGAAAAGCTTTTGCTGAATGAACCGCAGTAAATCACCATTCCGTTTTCATCGGCGCTTGCAAGCGGTAATAATGGCCGGTGCTTATAGTGAAAATCAAAATCGTAATCATCTTCAAAAATTATAAAACCATACTCATTGGCGAGCCTTAGCAATTCCAATCTTCGGTCAATACGGAGAGATACCGTGGTAGGATAATGATGATGCGGCGTCACATACACCATTTTTACTTTTTGTTTCTTGCAGATTTTCCTCAGTTCATCCACCACCAATCCATTTTCATCCACCTTTATCCCGATATGTTTAGCTCCGGCGTGGAGAAAATTATGTTCCGCCCTTTTCCACCCGGGGATACCCGAAACGATTACATCGCCGGGGTTAATCAGTGCATTACATACAAGGTTTATGCCCATTAAGGTCCCTCTTACAGAGAGAAGATTCTTTGCCGTTGTTTTTAACCCCCTTGTTTCATTGAGATGGTTAGATAATGCTTCCCTGTAATAGCCTGGACCAGCGGGATTGCCGTAACTGCCGAATTTGTGATATACTCCGCTTCTTGTTAGTTGAGTACGGTAAGCACGATAAAATTCCTTTAATGGCGCAAGCCTGGGATCCGGGTACCCATCATCCAAATGAAGTTCTGTGATAGCAATGTCAGGGGCGTTATCCGGGTAGTTCAGCGATTGTATAACATACCCTGCTTTTTTTAATGAAGCAGGCACCAGGCCACCACCTAATATTTTGGGTTGATGGTCGGCGATATACGTGGATACGAACGTGCCCCGGCCAACAAAACTTTCTAACCAACCCTGCATTTGTAGTTCTTCGTATGCTTTGGATACGGTAATCCGGTTAATATGCAGAATAGCCGCAACATCCCGTGTGCCAGGCAGTTTTTGCCCTGAACGTAGTTTGCCATTTTTTATAAATGTCAGTATAGCATCTGTTAGCTGTAAATACACAGGTCTTTCGGCTGCATGGGCAAGATTTACGCCGGCAAAAATCTGTTTTAAAATTGGACTACCCATTTTATATAAATTGGACTATAAATGTAATCCAATTTGGGAATAGCTTTGCGATACTTATAAACGTACTATTTTATTACGGGATCAGAGGTGTAAGGTTTGCTAATTAAAAAAAGCATTTTAATCAACAGCTATACGATAAATTATCATGTACATATCCAATCATTTTCAGTTTAAGGACGATGCGGGAAAAATAGCTTTTATGAAGCAATACAGTTTTGCAACTATCATTACTATTAAAGAGAATATTCCCATTGCTACTCAGCTACCGTTTTATATAGACGATCGCTCCGATAAATTAGTTTTAAGTTCTCATTTTGCCATTGCCAACGAGCAGGCCAAATATATTGAAGCAACTACCTCTTTAGTCATATTTACAGAGCCACACGCCTATATATCGCCTGTACATTACGATAAATGGGAAAGCGTTCCTACCTGGAATTACATTGCTGTACACGCCTATGGAAAAGCAAAAATTCTTGAAGATAAAAATTCCAAAATCAAAGTCCTGGAACAGATGATAAAGTTGTATGAGCAAAATTATTTGGAACAATGGAACAGCCTTTCCGACAGGTTTAAAAAAGGAATGATGAGCGGTATTGTCGCCTTTGAATTGGAAGTAACCGACCTGCAGGGACAAAAGAAATTGAGCCAGAATAAAACCGAAACCGAAAGGCAGCGAATAATAAACCACCTGGAAAAAAGTAAAAATACAGCGGAAAAAGATATAGCAGCCTATATCAAAAATGCATCGTCCCAAAATAATCAACAGGCCTTAAATGATAAAATCTAAAAACCTATGGAAAATATAGCCATCAAAAAAGTAACGCTAAACGACATTGAGCAATTGCAAAAGATTGGCAGACAAACTTTTTACGAAACATTCTCGGCAGGAAACACCGAAGAAAATATGACAAAATATTTAGAAGAAGATTTTTCTTTAGAAAAACTGACTGCCGAATTGAATGACGAAAGTTCAGAATTTTATTTTGCTGTACTGGGTAATAATGTAATCGGTTATTTAAAACTGAATGTTGGACAATCACAAACAGAATTACAGGATGACAAAGCACTTGAAATTGAACGAATTTATGTGTTACAGGAATTTCACGGTAAAAAAGTCGGGCAGGTACTTTATGAAAAGGCAATGCAAATCGCAAAGCAGATAAATGCCCACTACGTTTGGTTAGGTGTTTGGGAAGAAAACCCCAGAGCAATCAATTTTTACAAGAAAAATGGTTTTGCAGCATTTGACAAGCACATTTTCAAATTAGGCAATGATGAGCAAACAGACATAATGATGAAACTACAATTGAAAGACAAATGAACTTCAACATACAACCCATATTAGAGAATGAAAAAGTAATCCTTTATCCTTTGCAGGAAGAGGATTTTGAGGCTTTGTATAACGTAGCGTCAGATCCCAAAATATGGGAGCAGCATCCCAATAAGGACCGCTGGAAAAGAGAAATATTCCAAATATTCTTTGACGGAGCGATACAAAGCAAAGGAGCATTTAAAATTGTAGACAAAGAGACAGGAAATATTATAGGAAGTACACGGATCTATGACTACAACGGGCAGGAAAACAGCCTATTCATAGGCTATACGTTTTACGCTACATCCTATTGGGGCAAGGGCATTAACCATTCAGTAAAAGCAACAATGTTGGATTATATTTTTCAATTCGTTTCAAAGGTTTATTTCCATATCGGGGCAAACAATATCCGTTCACAAATTGCCATTGGCCGTATTGGCGCAGAAAAAATTGCCGAACAGGAAGTGACCTATTTTGGAGAAGCACCGAAATTAAATTTTGTGTATGAAATCAGTAAAAAAAATTGGAAAAGGTAAAAAAAACAAAAGGAATGAATTGGATTGTTCATGAATCAATATCTATTTCTCAGCCGGGTCATCCGAGACACTGCGAAGCGTCCCGAAACCTTACAAAGCTTTTTTAAGTTTAATAACAAACAACTCCGCAGACATTTCACCGGGTTGCATGCCGGAAACATCAATGATGCAATCATTACCGGTTTGTTTAAATGACAATGATTTAGTGTTGCCTTCTTCCCTGCCGGGCGTCCTTTACCCTTTTAAGGCGCTGCACTTGCTGAAAAAGTATTTATAATCAAAAAGGTCAGCACGAAATTAAGCTGATCACTTTTTGTTTTAATCAACTCACTCTTTTTTATAATCAACTCAGGCGCTGTCATCTTTTCATTGCTATTGTATCGCGGCAATTTTACTTCATCAACAATAAAACATAGTATGACAAACAATCCATTTATCAACAAGCCGGATTCGGAGAATACAAGAGCTATCCCTGGCGCGGTATTTAATTTTTTAGTTCGGGGTGAACAAACCGGTAACAGTTTCTCTCTTGTAAAAATAGAAGTGCAGCATGGCAATGAACCGCCGGCACATACACATACAAAGGAAGATGAGTTCTATTATATACTTAAAGGCAGTATAAAGTTTATTGTTGGCGGCGCGGTAATTATAGCTAACGAAGGCGATTGTGTTTATTTGCCCATGCATACGCAGCATGCATTTGAAGTGCAAAACGAAAAAGCAGAGGTGCTGATGTGGATGAGTCCTGCCGGATTAGATCAATGGTTCTGGGATAACAGTGTTCCCGCTCCTGGCATGAAGCCCTTACCATTGCAGCAGGGTCCTCCACCTGCCGCCGTAATCGAACACTTTGTAAAATCATTAGGCGAATATGGCGTAGTGATGCAATAATATTGTCCTGTATGTAAGTGATTAGCAGGACAAATGCTCCGGCTTTGGACCTGGATGATTGCTTCAGCTGAAACAATGATTTAAGCAATTCACACATAAAATTATCCTCCCGGCGGGTAAATTATTTTTGGATAAAAGTATTCCTCGCTATTTTACAATAAAGTATTCCGGGTATGAACATTTTAATTATTGAGGACGAAGAGTTGGCTGTAAAACGCCTGAAAGGTTTACTGAAAGAAGTGGATCCAACCGCTAGAGTCGTAGCTGATACAGACAGTATCGAGACGTCTGTTGAATGGTTGCAGAACAATACAGCCCCCGACCTTATACTGATGGATATCGAGCTGAGCGACGGGCAGAGCTTTGAGATCTTTGACCTGGTGGATGTAAAAAGCACCGTTATTTTTACTACTTCGTATGACGAATACGCCATCAAAGCATTTAAAGTAAACAGTGCGGATTACTTATTAAAACCCATCGAAAAAGAAGACCTGCAGGCCGCTTTAAAAAAATATGATAACCTGAAAGAACATTACAGAAGCAAGAATATCATGGTGGACCTGCTGGTGAAAGAGCTGCAGCAAAAAATGCAGCCAAAGGAATACCGCAAACGCTTCCTGGTGAAACAAGGTATAAAACTGTTGAGTGTGAACACCAGCGACATCGCTTATTTTTATACAGATGGCCGGTTAAATTTTTTTAAAACGAAAGACAACAGGAAATTTATTGTTGACTACACCCTCGAAGAACTCGAAGACATGCTGGAGCCCGGCAGTTATTTCCGCATCAACCGTTCCTTTTATATTTCAGTGGAGAGTGTGGCAAAGATTGATGACTACTTTGGCCAGAGACTGATGTTGGGACTGCAGCCTGTTATTGATAAAGAAATACTGGTGAGCAGGGAAAGAGTAACTGAATTTAAAAAATGGATGGGCAAGTAAGTGATATTTTCATAATCGCATTAACAATTATATGTCAAACCAAACTGAGGAGTTTAAAAAATTCCGATGGCTATTTTTCCTGCTTCTCCCTGCTTTTGCAATCAGTACCTGTTATATCATGTATGGCAGCAGATACACCGGCGGGTGGCGGGTATTGTTGTTGTCAACTTTACTCACCTCGGTTATTACATTTATACTGTCCGCTACCCATATCACCGTAGCGAATTTTATACGCAAACGGATGGAGAATGATGATAAGACAGTCAAAAGGCTTTTTATTTCGGCCTGCATCTATTTTCCCATCACCGCTTTTTTTGTGACAGGGATTTTTTTGGGGTATGATGCTGTTCATTTTCTGGGTTATGAATTTAATGTGATACAATACAGGTGGGGGCTATTTACGGGTATTGTTTGTGATATTATTGGTATGGCTATGAATGAAGGAATATACGGCTACAGCAAGTGGAAAGAAAGCAAACTGGAAGCCGAACAACTGAGTAAGGAAAAATTGCAGACGCAGCTTAACGGATTGCTGCAGCAGATAAATCCGCATTTTCTTTTTAACAGCCTTAACTCATTATCAGCATTAATCAATGAAGATACAAGGCTGGCTCAGAAATTTCTGAGTGATCTGAGTAAAGTATATCGTTACCTGCTTCGCACCAATGAAAACGAACTGACCACACTGGCCGTGGAACTACAGTTTATCAGTTCTTATTTTCATATGATTGAAACCCGTTTTGGTAACGGCGTTCGCCTGCATCAAAAGATTGATGAGCAATATATGACCTGGTTGCTTCCTCCATTAACGCTGCAACTGCTGCTGGAGAATGCGGTAAAACATAACAGCGTAAGCAAACACAAACCGCTGACTATAGAAATTACTTCAGAACCGGGAGACCGGCTGGTTGTACGCAACAACCTGCAGAAGAAAAAAATAAAAGTGGAAAGTACCAAACTGGGTCTCACTAATATTGCAGAAAAGTATCGTCTTATCAACAGATCTTCTATCAATATTACCCAGGATGAAAATTATTTCTCAGTAAGCCTGCCTTTGATTGCTCCTGCCGTAACGGTAGAAAACAGCTAAAGCATGCAGCATATTTCTTCGGTATAAAAAAATTTCAATTCAACACCGAAAACACTCAGCATAAACAGCGCAGGCTTTCCTTTTCTCTTTCTCTTTCAATTTTTGTATAATACAAAATTGAAGAGTTATGAAGCTACTTTTCATAGGCGATAGCATTACCGACCCCGGTTCGTGTTACGAACCGGAATATTGAATGGTCTGAAAGATGTATCCTATATGTCCGCAAGAGCACATTGCACCCCTGCAGGGTGCCAATAATATTGGCGTCTACCAACACGCAGCCACGCTGGGGCTCAGTCCGGTACCAATCTCCGGAGTCTGCTTATCCGAAAGAAATAATCGGGAAACAGATACATGATTAAACTATAATGTAATATGCATGGATAAAAATTTGGGTAAGGATAAGCTGGCCGGTAGGCAGGTCTTCACGAACCGGAATATTGAATGGTGCGTGAAGACACGCAAGGCAAAGGAATCTCAGCGAATGCAGGATAGTTCCGGCATAATGTAAACCTATCACCTGAAATTTACCTTTCATACCATCCTTCGAAGAATACTATCATTTTGTAGTAGCTTTAAGTGTAAAGTGTATGAGACGTTGAAGAAGTTTGGTTTCATATTCATTATTCTTTCTTTCGCCCTTTTATCGATGGCGCAACCGCCGAACTGCATCTTTAAACCACCTCAATACACCATACACTTTGGCAGGGGTAATGTAAAAGACCTGACCAGCCCCGGCCTTTCCTATTATCAACGGGTTGCCGGTTCATGCCCTACAGATGGACATTATTCGTATGCTTCGTATACACAAGCCTGCTTTGGTGACGATTGGCATACACTTTCGGAGGACCACACTCCTGGCGATGTTAACGGGAATATGCTGCTGGTAAATGCAGGCCCGCGTGGAGGTGTATTTTTAAGCACTTCCTTCGGTGGACTGAAGAGCGCCACCACCTATGAACTCGGTGTGTGGCTGATGAATCTTTGCAAGCCTACCAAGAAATGTCCATTCGTGTTATTGCCCAGTCTCAACATCCGGTTGGAAACACCGGAAGGTAATTTCATCGCCGATATGGTGACAAAAGATCTGCCCAGGGTGGACGAGCCCCGGTGGACACAGCATCGTGTTTATTTCACCACCCCTGCTTCCATATCAACTGCAATCTTGTTTATGACCAACAATGCGCCGAGTGGTTGCGGAAACGATTTCGCCGTAGACGATATTACCATCCGCGAATGTGTGAAGCAAGACCCGAAACCCACAGCCGCGCCAACAACAAAGCCTCCCGCAAAACAACCGGCTGCTAAAAAAACACCCTCTAAAAAAATTACCACCACGCCTCAAAAAAAAGTTAACCCAGCCCAGGTGACCAAGCCGCAACGGGATACGGCCTCCAAAACAATTGCTGCGATAAAGCAACCGCAGAAAATATTTCCCCCACCTCCCCTGGTGTTAAAGACCCGGGAAAATGCACTGGTCAGGAAAATTGAGACCAGCGCTGGTGAGATTAAAATTAACATCTATGATAATGGTGAAATAGATGGCGATACGGTTAGCATATACCACAACAATACACTAATAAGATCGCACGTCCGCCTTTCTCAAAAACCAATTTCCTTCAGCATCGGTGTAAATCCAGCTCAACCCCACCATGAACTGATTATGGTCGCTGAAAATTTAGGTTCTATTCCACCGAATACTTCAGTCATGATCATCACTACACCCGGCAACCGTTATGAAGTTTTTATTTCATCCAGTGAGCAAAAAAATGCGAAGGTTGTTTTTGACTTAAAGAAATGAATGGACGTTCCTTTTTATCTAGCACTCAATTGACTACTGTACTGCGAAACGTCCCGAAACCTTACAAAGCGTTTTTAAGTTTAATAACAAATAACTCCGCCAACATTTCACCGGGCTGCATGCCGGAAAGGTCGATGATACAATCAGTACCGGTTTGTTTAAAGGGCAATGATTTACTATTGCCCAAAATGCTAACCGTAGTTCCTGCCGCTGGTTTAAAATTGCGCAGCTTTATTTTTGAACGGTAGCCAGGAACAATGCAAAACAGGTCTTTGTTTTTGGCAGTAAAAAATGCCTCGATATGTGCATTGTCCTTGCCGGGCTTTACGAGTTGACTAACACTGTAACCTGACATAAAACTCTGATCCTTTTTTTGGGGTATCTTACCTTCGCTCCATTGATAAGACTGTTTGTACGCTTTTGTTCCGTAAATAGCTTCTCCATTTGTTTGCAGCCAGGTTCCCATATCTGCCAAACGTTGCTCCATAATGACCGGGATGCGGCCATCGGCTGTTGGGCCAATATCCAGCAACAGGTTACCACCCCTTGATACAATATCTACCAGCACTAAAATAAGATCATGGCTGCTTTTATAATCCTCCAGTTTTTCGTTGCGGTTGTATCCGTACGAGTGGCCGATACCCTGGCTTTCTTCCCATATTACACTCGCATCCATACCGCTTCCATATTCCGAAGTAGTGTAGGTGGCCCCGGTATTTTTTCCACGGGTATTGCTTCCCCAGCGATCATCTACTACTACTTCCTTTGCTACCGGTGATTCATTAAACAACCAGGCCAGTAACGCTTCACTTTTCCAGGCTGTATCAGAAAGTTCCCATTCACCATCAGAAAATATAACGGCCGGTTTATATTTTGTTACCAGGTCTTTGAACTGGGGTATCATATGCTCGTTTACATATCTTTTCTTATCGGTCAGCCATAGCGGGTTGAACCATTCATAGAGCGAATAATAATAGCCCATTTTTAAGCCGGCTGATCTGACCGCGTTACTGAGGTCGCCCAAAAGATCACGTTTGGGTGTACCTGTTACAGCGTTCCAGGGTCTTTGCCATGTCCGGTCCGCTTCAGCGCTGTTCCATAAGCAATAGCCTTCATGATGTTTGGATGTTAAGACCACATAGCGGGCGCCTGATTTTTTAAACACATCGGCCCATTGCTGCGGATCAAACAGTTCGGCTTTAAACTGCGTTTCAAATTGCGGATATAAAAAATCAGGTCCGTAATGCTTATCATGAAATTCTTTAAATCCTTTTTTCTTTTCATTAATACGGTACCAATACCATTCTGCATAACTGTCCCCGCTGTTAGGTATCACCGGCGCATAAGAAGGCACGGCATACAGGCCCCAGTGGATAAATATGCCAAACTTATCCTGGTGGAACCATTCCGGTATCTTCCGTTTATTGAGCGAAGCCCAATTAGCTTCGAAAGGTTGCGAAGAAGCCAGGTAAAAAGTGATCAACGCCGTGATAAAGGAGAATGTTTTTTTCATCTGCTTATTTTTTATTGCTTTTTGGCCAGATGCCGACCGGCAGGCAGGCAGGGAATTCAATATAAAAATTTTCATCGCGGTTGGTATAAATTGCCCGTCCGCCGCATCGGATTATGGCTCATTTCATCTGCTGTAGTTTGTGTGATCAATCGTTTATTATTATCCTTCGAAGTAACAACTAAAATTGAATAGTTCCGTGGGTGCCGGTTGAATCAACGACGATAGCTGTTCCACGAAAAACGTCTGCAGGTTGTGCAGACGCTTTTTTTACACGATTAGTTTTAGTTAAAACATACTGAGGCCTACTCGATCCTTGGCAATTCGCTGTTGGTATTGTTCATATTCAGGTTGAGCTTTGTAGCCTTGCCATCTTCGCCTTTTACAAAAGAAAGTTTTGCATTGATCTCCAGTATCACAAAGTCTGTGTCAGACTGGGGCAACATTTCAAGCCTGGACTGACCGGTCGGATGCGCATACAGTTTATTGTTTTCTTTAAAAATAGTAATAACAATATTGCTGTTCAGCCTGTATTTGCCGGTGTAATTATCAAGAACAGCGGGATCAATGGTCGCAATTTTTTCTTCCGGCAATTTGTTTAATACCATTTGCTGCCCGTTTTGAAATAAGGTAGCCTTGTTAATAATGCCTTTCTCATCTTTGTCAAATTTCAATCTTGCCTCCACCACCTTCCAGAAAAATTCGTATTCGGAAGCGGGAAATATTTCAAACTTCGGCTGGCCGCTTAACTGTGCAAATAATTTTCCTTCGGCAGTGGTAACAGTTAATACGCCCATACCAGTCAACTCATACCTTCCGGTAAACCTTTCCAGATTCGTAGGGGCTACCGATGAAGATGAATAGGAAGACTGCGTATCCATTTTATTCCACAACCAGGCTTCGGCAATTTTGTTAGGATCAAAATTTATTTCCGGGTCGGAAGTGTTGGTAAACATTACTACCGTCATTTTTTCTTTGGGATAATACAAAAGCTGCGTCAGGAAACCATGCAGCCCGCCGCCATGCCCGATAATATCAAGACCCCTGTATTTATTTAATCCCAATCCATAGCCATATTTATTAGGCGGTTCTTTGCCGTCTTTCAAAACAACCGGTGTGATGGCTGCCTGGTAACTCTTTTCATTCAGCACTTTGCCATTATACAATGCCTGGTTCCACTTCAACAGGTCATCCACTGTAGAATACATGGCTCCTGCTCCCCCCGCCCATGACATGTCCCAGTTCAACGACTCATCATACTTATTGCCGGATTTGCTATAACCTTTTGCTTCCTGTTCCAGTTTTATCCCGGCATAATGAACGCCGGTATTATTCATCTGCAGCGGATCAAAAAAGGTTTCTTTCAAATATGCTTCATAAGGTTTGCCCGATACCTTGCTGACGATATAACCCAAAAGAAAATAGGCGGAGTTATTATACTGGTATCGTTCACCCGGGTTGAAATCATAAGGATCATTCCTGAAATAAGCGATCAGCGAATCAGGCGATATGGTTTTTGTCACCTTATCAAGAAAATCAGGTTTGCCGGTATAGCTGTGTATCCCGGATATATGTGTCATTAACTGGTGAATGGTAACTTCATCACCTCTTGGAAAATCAGGAAGGAACTTTGACAGCTTATCATTTACACTTAATAAACCATTCTCCTGCAATTTTAAAATAGCAGCAGCCGTAAACTGTTTGGTCACAGAACCAATCCTGAATTTTGTGCCAGGGGTGGCCGGTACTTTATTCTTAATATCGGCATAGCCAAATCCTTTTTTATATAAAATAGCTCCATCCCTGGCCACGAGGACTGCAATACCGGGATAGTCTTTTGATTTTAGCGATTTATAAAAATTATCAACGATGATTTCAGAAGAAGGAACCGGCTTATCTTTAGCGCCTTTCTTTAGAAGCAACTTAACCATTTCATTTCTTCCGCCGATTTTAGCGGCTACCACGGGGGTTATACCATCCGTTTCAGTATTGACATCGGCGCCATGCTCAATAAGCATTTGTATTTTATCCAGGTTACCATTTGCCGCGGCGGTATTCAACTGCTTGCCTGATGCAGCCTTATCAAGCAACCGTGCGGCAAAACCCCAGCCGCCTTCGATATCCTGCACCTTTAAAACTATCTGGTTACTTCCCTTTACCAATTTCAATGGCACCAGGTCATCATCTTTATTGACTCCTCTTGGTATCCAGTTTTCATGCACCAGCTTTCCATTAAGCCATATTTTTATTCCATCATCACTGCCTACTGCAAGCATTGCGCTGGCCGGAGCAGCGGCTTTGATCTCCGCCATAGCATAGGCATACGCAAAATCTTTTCCTTTATAAAAAGTATCGAGATCTATGATATCGCCACCGGTAATGAATTGCCAGTTGTATTCTTTCTGTTCTATTGGAAATGATTTACCGGCTGCAAAATTTAACCCTTCTGTTGCATTTGCTTTGAATACTTTTTCCTGCCATGCATCATCTGGTTTCAGTGTATCTTTTTTTACCGAAACAGGTCCGGCTACAAGCCATGTATGCATAAACTTTCCGGCTTGCGAAACATGATAAGATGCTTTACCATATCCGGTAATCTTGTCTTGTGATAAAACTGTAAGCTGACTGATAAAAAAAAGAAAAACAAACAGCAAACCAGCATGCAGGGTTTTGCCAGGAGATCGTGTTGTCATGGAAGAAGGTTTTACTAAAATTAGTACTTTGTTTCTGTTGATAAGCCGCCTGCATAGCTAATCCCTGCCGTTAAACAATAATTTAACGATAAGGCTAATTTATCAATAGTATACCTTCTAACGGACTGACTGCAACTAAAACATCTTCGCCTTCACCTTCTTATCCACCCTCAACACCGACTGTTGCTGATGGATCTGCTTATACCAATAACGAAGACTATCAATTTTTTGACTTTGCGTAGCGGAAGGTTTGCCAATGGCAATAACTACTTTGGAGGGTTCTGTTACCAGTTTGTGCTGCGCGGTATCGTACCAGTTGCCGGTAGCGTTTTCGATAGTGCTGCCCTCAGGAAAAACTCTGCTCACATACTGCTCCACAAAGGCATTCCATTCTTTTTCAGATACCATGCCCCCGTCCAGTTTGAACTGACCAAAATAAAGTCTTGTTTCCACCTGGCGGGAGGAACTGCAGGAATAAACCAACAGGCAGCATAAAATTAAACGTATCCACATAGTTAGTTTTGTTTAAGCGGACGCAAAACTAACAGCTCCGGGTATAGTCAATCAGCACAGTTGAGTAAATGGACAGTTTAGTGAGTAACCGGCAGCAGGCTAACTACATCTTTCCACCAGTTAATTCGCTGGTTATACGTTCTTACGGGATGTTGAGGGAAGTCACAGACTGCTTTACTGGATCCTCCAACTATCAATTCCCGACTTTGCCGGGACAGGGTATGCAAACACTAACGATCATCCCCCTGTCAATTATTTTTTTACACGTGTAATTCATACACTTATTTTTGGTTTTATCTCTTTTTTTTTGCAACTTAGGATCACGAGCCTTATCCACAACCTATAAAAACCGCTTTTCATGCGAACCGAAAACCACCGTTCCGGATCAAGGACTCGTTCTAAACAGGTTCTGAATGCAGATGGAAATATATTTCCGGCAATACTCAATACACTGAAAGAACCACTCTTTCTCTTTGATGATAAATTTAAAATGGCCTGGCACAACAAGGCCTGTAATGAATTGTATCAATATGTTTCCGGAAAGCAACTGGATCGCAATTTTGATTTTAATGAATTACTTACAATAGAACAACAGCTTGTATTCAGGGATTACCTGGAAAAAGCGCTGGGCGGCGAGCAGGCTCATTTTGAATGGAAATATATGCAGTCCATTACAAAATGGCTAAGCGTTTCATTATATCCGTTTATTGCAGATAACGGCGCTGTTGTTGGTATCTGTGGCAGCCTTCGTGATATTACTGAAAGAAAAAAATCTTATGAGATTATAAGGGAGAACGAAGAGAAATACCGGACGCTGGTAGAATCATTGAACGAAGGTGTCATTTTACAAACACTTGACAAGAAAGTATTGACTGTAAACAAAAGCGCAGAGCTCATATTGGACCTGCCAGCCGATGAGTTGATGGACAAAGGGTTTCCTTACCCCGGCTGGAAACTCCTGGATGAAAATGAAAAAGAAATACCCGGAGAAAGACTTTTTTATAAAAAGAATGGTAAAATAAATACTGTCAAAAGTAAAAATTTCGGCCTGCAGAAAACTGATCACATACAATGGCTGAGAGTGAGTATATCATGCGTCAGGAATTCTCAGAATAATGAACCCTATGCTCATGTCATTTCCTTTGAAGATATTACGGAACAAAAAAGAATTTCAAAGGAAATGGAAGTGTTGTCACTAATAGCCAGGGAAACAACTAACGGTATAATAATCTTTGATAAAGCTTCCAGTGAAATCTTATGGATAAATGAAGGCTTTACCCGTCTTACGGGATTTCCGGCAAAAGATGTTATTGGTGAGAACCCGGTGCGGCTGTTACAGGGACCTGAAACAGACCAGCATACGTTGAAATACATGAGCAGGCAGATACAAAATAATTTATCTTACAATGGCGACCTGCTTATTTATGCAAAAGATGGCAGCAAAAGGCTACATAACGTTACCGGGCAACCTATTAAAGACGCAAATGGGTTTGTCACCAAGTATTTTGCCATTTCCACCGATATCACTGAACGCCACCGGCTGGAAGAAGAAAGGTTGCAAAAGGAAATTGAACAGCAAAAGGAAATAAGCCGTGTAACACTACAAGCCAGGGAAGCCGAACGAAATGAATTGGGAAGGGAATTACATGACAATATTAACCAGATACTGGCGACGGTAAAATTGCAGTTGTCTCATTGTCTCGCAAACTACAAAACCGGCAAACCGGTTATAGTAAATAGTCTTAAAAATATACAGGAAGCCATGGGGGAGATTCGCCGTTTATCCCACAAAATGGTTATGCCCCGGTTTTCAGAAAGTTGCCTGAAAGAAAAGTTGCAGGGATTAATTGCAAACTATACTTACCAACAAACCATTGAACTGGTGGCAAAAGAATGGGATGATAAAGGGATGCCTCCTGCCATTAAAGAAACTTTTTTCCGGATAGCCCAGGAGCAACTGAGCAATATACAAAAACATGCGAAGGCAAACAAGGTGGTGGTACATATAAAAAACGATCCCGGAGCTGTAGCTATGTCCATTGAAGACAATGGTATTGGTTTCAACACCAGGCAGAAAAGAAACGGGATTGGCCTCACCAATATCATCAACCGGGTAGAATCGTACAACGGGGCTGCCCAATTTATTTCTGCCCCCGGAAAAGGATGTATACTATCTGTTACTATCCCGCTACCCAGAGCATAGCTAATGCGTGGAGACAGGCACCATTGCATCAGATCCTATTGAAATTAAGGTTGTGGCGTAACCCGTAAATACGGCTTTATAATTTTTACACCTTTTGGAACTTTTTCACTGCATCTTCAGCAGCCATCGTATTGGCAACAATCACATCACTATCTTGCCTCCAGTCAGCAGGGTTGAAATACTGTGTGCTGCCGTATTTTCTTCCACTACGTTATCAGCATAAGAAAGCTTTATTAAAAGCAGCGGGAAAAAATGTCGCCGATTAACGCTATACTGAACAGCTGATTTGATGCGCCGCATCCTGGTACTTTTATTCGATCCATCAGCTTTATTTATTTCAATCAAATTATTGAAAGACGGTTTACGGTTTGTACCGCTATAAAATATGGCTCACCCCTGAATAGGGAGGCGTAGTTCGCAATAAGGAAGAAATTCAACAGGATTGGGTATATATATCCACACGGCATGGAAACAAGTGCACGCAGATCAGGCGGCCGTCACGAAAACAAACTAAGACGGAAGAGATGCAACCTGATCTGAAGCGACCTTTAGTGGCTGATTATTTGTACCGGAAAATTGTAATTGATTTTTTATGTCAACGATCCGGTCACAAAAAATTCCTGCTCAGCACCACGGAGAAGAAGCTGATATTATCGAAACAGTACAAGCAGCTACCGAAGAAGATGCCAGGCAAATTTTCCGGGCGGCAAGGCAAAGATTATTCGATGTTTCGCATTGGGAAAATATCAGCAAAGGCATTTCCGCATCTTTTGTATTAACTGATCAATCAGGAAGGCCCAAACAGGGAGTACCTGCTCCCGGTGATCATTTCAGGATAAATATTCCGGGACCCGGCTCCGCAGCCGGCAGTGGATATGATTGGGTAAAAGTTGAACTGGTTGAGGATAACAGTGATGCTGCCAGTCCATCCGAATCGGCTCTTATTAAAGTAAGACCGGCAGAAGATCCTGTTAAGCAGGAAGGCATCGCCCATTTTTTAGATAAAGAAGCAACCAGTTCTTTTATCGTAAAAAGAGAAAACAAACTGGTGACGGCAGCCGTGCACGGTAGAAACGAAAAACCAAATACCGCAGCAGAAAAAATCACTGATAAAATAAGGAACGCAGTAGTGGGTACTGCAGCCGTGAAAGGCATTGCTAAAATACAGTGGCAAAAACTGGTAACCGGATTGCTGAACATAAGATGAGTGATGCATATTGTTAAAGACAATAAATATGACAGAGGAACGAATACAAACCTTTGCCGCTATCAATAGCGGATCATCTACACTTAAGTTTGGGCTGTTCCCGATAGAGGAACCAATGCAACAGGTAGTAAAAGGTAAAATTTCGGGAATCGGCTCCCGGAAATGTTCCTTCAGCGTTATCACGTCAACCAAACATAGTGTTCTTTGTGATCCTGTTGATGTGGAGACAGCAGAAAAAGCAGCCATATTGGTGATAAAGTGGTTGAAGGAACATAATAAGCAATATGAAATAATGGGAATAGGTCACCGCATTGTGCATGGGGGGTTAAAGTTTCATGAACCCTTGTGTATTGATGATAAATTGATGAATGACCTGGAAGACCTCGCAAGCTTCGCTCCGCTCCATATGCCTGAAGCCATTTCCATCATCCATGTATTCAGGCAATCTTTTCCGGGTGTTGCAGAGGTAGCCTGTTTTGATACAGCCTTTCATCACCAGATGCCATTTGAAGCCCGGCATTATGCAATACCCCGCTCGCTATGGGCAGAAGGCGTTATCCGTTACGGCTTTCACGGTATTTCCTGCGAATATATTTGCCGTTATTTTCAACAAGCCGGTTTGGACCTGGCAGGTAAAAAAATAATTGTTGCACATCTTGGTAGCGGATCGAGTATAACAGCTATCAAAGATGGTGTGAGTATGGATACCTCCATGGGTTTCACGCCTGCCGGTGGTATGATGATGAACAGCCGTGCCGGTGATATTGATCCGGGCATTGCAAGTTATTTGGTAAAAAAGGGAATGAACGCAGATGAAATAGATGAACTTTTTAATAAACAATCCGGGTTAAATGCCATTGCCGGATCCAATCATTCCATTGCGCAGTTGCAGGAAGAAGGTGCTGATCCGAAAGCTGCGCAGGCAATAAAAATGTATTGTTACCAGGCAAGAAAACAAATTGGTGCATTAGCAGCAGCCATGGGCGGAGTGGACCTGCTGGTGTTCACAGGGGGCATTGGTGAAAATGATCCGCCTGTCCGTAAGCAAATATGCACCGGCCTGGAATTTTTAGGAATAGAGTTGAATGAAGCTTCAAATGACCGCAATGATGAAATCATCAGCGAACTCCGCAGCAATGCCATTGTGTATGTAATACCGGCCAATGAAGAATTAATAATCGCCGGGCATGTGAAAGAAGTATCTCAAAAATAATTTCACCCGGCAAAAAGATAAACAATGGCAACACTCAGCAAAGGAAAAATAGCATTGATGCAGCGATACTGGCAGGCTGCCAATTATCTTTCTGCAGCACAGATATACCTGCAGGCCAACCCGCTCTTAAAAGAACCATTGAGGCCGGAACATATCAAACCAAGATTGCTGGGCCATTGGGGTACCTGCCCCGGATTGAATTTAATCTATGTCCATTTGAATCGGTTGATACAGGATACCAATGCCAATATACTTTTTATTGCGGGACCCGGACATGGTGCTCCCGCTGTTGTAGCTAACATATATCTTGAAGGAACCTATTCAGCAATTTATCCTGAGGTTTCACAGGATGAAGAGGGCATGGCAAAATTGTTTCGACAATTTTCTTCACCCGGGGGTATTCCGAGTCACGTAAGTGCAGATATACCCGGATCTATTCATGAAGGTGGTGAATTGGGTTATTGTCTTGCACATGCAGCCGGAGCTGTGTTTGATAATCCTGATCTTATTGCTGCCTGTGTTGTTGGTGATGGCGAAGCGGAAACAGGGCCGCTGGAAGGAAGCTGGAAGTCAATAAAATTTTTAAACCCGCAAAGAGACGGAGCTATACTTCCTTTCCTTCATTTGAATGGTTATAAAATTTCAAGCGCCACCGTGATGGCAAGAATGAAAAATGAAGAACTACAATCATTGCTGGAAGGATATGGTTATACTGTGCTATTTGTTGAAGGTGATGAGCCGGAAAAAATCCATTTCTCATTAGCGGAAGCGCTGGATAAAGCGTACGAACAAATCATCAGCATCCAGCAAGAGGCCCGCAACGGAAAAGAATATTTGCACCTGCGATGGCCGCTTATTGTATTGCGAACTCCCAAAGGATGGACAGGCCCTGTTGCCTGGCAAGGTAAAAAAATTGAAGGGACCTTTCATTCCCACCAGGTACCGCTAACCGAAGTGATTAAATATCCCGAACAATTAAAATTATTGGAACAATGGCTGCGCAGCTATGATCCTGAAAATTTGTTTGATATAGAAGGACAATTATTTACTGAACTGGCAGCGCTTATTCCTACGGAAGAAAAAAGGATGGGCACTAATCCACATGCCAATGCAGGTCATGTATTGAAAGATTTGATATTACCATCCCCGGAAAAGTATGCAGTGGAAGTAGCATCACCCGGTACTATAGAAGTGCAAAGCACCAGGGAATTGGGTAAATACATCCGTGATATTTTTTGGTTGAACAAGGCGAATGATAATTTCCGTTTGTTTTGTCCGGATGAAACAGAGTCAAACCGTTTGCAGGCAGTATTTGAAGCTACCAACCGTTTTTATTTGGGTGAAATAAAAGAAACCGATGAACACTTATCGGCAGATGGAAGAGTGATGGAAGTATTGAGCGAACATTTGTGCCAGGGATGGATGGAAGGCTATCTTCTTACAGGACGACATGGATTATTTTCCTGCTATGAAGCATTTATCACCATTATTGATTCCATGTTTAATCAATATGCAAAATGGATAAAGACCTGTCAGGAATTACCCTGGCGCCATCCATTGTCTTCCTTTAATTACCTGCTTACATCGCATACCTGGCGGCAGGATCATAATGGATACAGTCACCAGGGGCCGGGTTTTATTGATACCGTTGTCAATAAAAAAAGTCATATCATCCGCATTTATTTTCCGCCGGATGCCAATTGCCTGCTTTGCATCATGCATCGTTGTCTTGCATCGAAGAATGATATAAACCTGGTAGTAGCAGGCAAACAACCCCAACTGCAATGGCTCAATATGGAGCAGGCCAAAGAACATTGCAGGAAAGGAGTATCTGTATGGCAATGGGCCGGCAATGATAACGATAATGAGCCTGACATTATACTGGCATGTGCCGGCGATGTGCCCACCATGGAAACAGTAGCTGCCGCATGGTTATTAAAACAACACCTGCCCGAACTGAAAGTAAGAGTGGTCAATGTGGTTGACCTGATGTGTCTCCCACCCGCTATGCATCATCCGCATGGAATAAGCGAGGATGAATTCGCTGCTATATTTACTGACACGACTGATGTAGTTTTTGCCTTTCATGGTTATGTACGCATCATTCACGATCTTGTACATGGCCGGCCTGAACCCGAACGTTTTCATGTCCGTGGTTTTATGGAAGAAGGCACTACCACCACTCCATTTGATATGACTGTATTGAACAATATCAGCCGTTACCAGTTAGCCATCGAAGCTATTTTCAGAAGCGGCAAATCCGATTCAAGCCATGTGGTTGATCTTTTTGAACAAAAACTGAAACAGCATCATCACTATATTCGTGAACATCTCGATGATATGCCTGAAATAAAAAACTGGAAATGGACATAAAATGGCATGCTATCTCTCCCAAAGAACCATTTCGAAGTTAAATCAATCTGCTCAGCCGGACTGCGCCAGAAATCTATTTTCCGGCCACTGGTTTAATTAGGTTACCTTGCAGATGACTGCCGATCCGTTCAATTAAACTTTTTACCATGAAAGAATTTTTGGCAAGAACGTTCAGGGGATATCACTTTGAATTCACAAGAGTACTTTCTTCAAGTTTTGACCCCTGGTATCATATTTTAGTCCACCTGGCTGAAAAGGATATCAAATTCAGAATGCACAGTAATAAATCAGGCGACTGGAAAATAACCGAGGGACGTTTACCCGCTTTGCTCTATTCACTCGAACCGGAATTTGCGGAGCTGATACAATTGAATGAAAAACCGCCGGCTCCCTCTCGCACCCATTGATCCTCTTCTTTAAAGCTTCATTGGTAAGAAAACAGGTCCACATAAACGGACAAGCTGTTCTCCCGCTGCGGTAATACTCTTTCCTTCCTTCAATCGCATCTCATCTCATCTTAGTTAGTTGACGGTACAAAGCATACTGTTGAATAGAATAGCATAAATTTAGTGTTACATGCCATTTTGTATGAAATCTCTACTATTTACAGCTTTAGGGTTCTTATTGACAATTATTTCATTTGCTCAACCCTCTTTTGAGACATGGGAAGCGGAATCAAAAACAAACAAACGTCTATTGCCTCGTTATGGAGATCTTCCAAAAACGCAAGAGGAAATCAAATCAGACTCCAACTATATTAAGCAAATGATGGCACTGCCGCAATTCAAGACACGGAGAGAGGCTTCAAACCATCTGATTAGCTTAGGGTTTCAATATTATTATCGCCCAGATTTCAAAACCGCAATGTATCGCTTCAATCAGGCTTATTTGCTAGATTCAACAAATACTGATATATTCTGGGGATATGGTGCCATTTATATGGCATTTGGCCGCTATGACTTAGCAAAAAAACAATATGAGGATGGGCTATCTATTGATTCTATGAACACACATCTGATGACAGACCTTGCTACTTATTATATGGAGCAATTCTATTTGACAAGTCAAATGCCCAAAAATGATATAATCAAAGACACCAGGGCTCAGGCAAAACAATTCATTGATTCAGCAGTATATTATTTAAATAAATCCTACAAGCTAAACCCCAAAGATGTTAATACAGTTTACAAGCTTTCTATTTGTCATTGGAACCTTGAAGATTGTGTCAACGCCTGGAGATATTATGATGAGTCAGTAGCGCTTGGTGGAAAACCAATAACTGAAGAATATACTAGCGACCTAAAGAAACGTTGCAAACGATGACTCTAACAATAAAAACCTGCCGCCAGATATAGAAAATGAAAATAGTAATTTCAATACTCGGTATTCTGAATGGTGCCTATATGCTCCTTGATGGAATATTTGTACTGATTAAGGGTAAATATATCGGCCCTGAAAAACCCGGTCCCTGGGCAAATCTTTTTTACAAACTTAACATTGACGTTTTTAAACTGGGTCCGCTGTTTATAGTGTTTGGATTACTTTGGCTAACCTGGCTTTACAGTTTATGGACCAATCAAAGTTGGACACATCCGTTTGGAATTGTGCTGAGTATTCTCACACTTTGGTATTTGCCGGTTGGAACAATTTTCTCACTCATTATTTTACTGGCACTAATCTTTGCCAAACAAAAGATTGGGTTATGAAAGGTTATTGAATTTTCCTGTGATGCTGTTCCCATAAAATAACCCGGTCAGTCATCCTCGTTAAAACAGCAATGCCACTTTCATATACTTTGCTGAACGAGATCAAAGATTTGTCGCTTTGCTTTTTTGGATTCAGGAAAATTTAAGAACATCCATGCATGCGCCATGTCTTCATATTCATAATAGTCCAGCTTAATTCCACTGGCTGCCGCTATTCCCGCCAATTTTCTGGTATCAGCCGCCAATATATCTTTCGATCCCATAAAAACAGAAATTCTGCCAAGACCATTGAGTGAACCATTAACAGGACTTAGTAAATAATGAGCACGATCTGTATCACCAGCATATAATTGACCAGCCTGCATGAGACTTTGCTTATCTAAAAAGCGGTCGTTTGGTTCAATGCCGGCTATACCGGGGTTTGTCAATGTTATATCAAGCCAGGGTGAAAGCAAAATAATACGGTTGGCCTGAACGATATTTTCATCTCTCATCTTTTGTGCAAGGGCCAATGCAAAACCGCCACCTGCGGAATCGCCCATCAGTATGAAATCGTTCGGATCAATTTTCGAAATTAACTGCCGGTAAAGCTTAGATACCATGTCGAAAGCAGCCTGGTAACTATACGCAGGCGCATACGGGTAATCAGGAGCCGTAATGCTGCAGCCCGTAGTTTGTACCAGCTGAGCTAAAAACCTCCAGTGAAAAATATTAAAGTTTTGAACATAAGCACCGCCATGCAGGTACAGGATATGCTTATTGCCGGCTGGTTTGTTTTTGGGAGCCAGGGTGAAAACATTGCGGCCGTTTACCCGGAACTTTTGAATACGACAGGTTCTTTTCACCCTCCTTGTAGGTTCGGGACGATCAAAGAAAGAAGGTTTGCCTGAAATTAATTGCCTTCGCAGGTATCTTTTTTTATTAACTAATCGCAGCAGGAGGTTAAATAATTTGCTTTGCGTACTTGCCACTGGGAATAATTTAATAAATTAGAAATAGCACAGCGGGGAGCGACGGGATTGTTAATACATGCAGTGAAGGTACAAAACTACCGGGGGCAGCAACCCATTTATTGCAGGAAACAATGACTCATGACTGACCACATTCAGCACATAAATGATTTCTGGTTGCGGCTGGATAATGCAGCCAAGATCTATCCGGCTATAAAAAACAATGAACTTACTTCTGTTTTCAGGGTAGGCGCTGAACTAAAAGAAAGAATAAAAGCAAAACAATTCATTGAATCTATTCATTCATTGGAAGATCGGTTTCCTTATTACAAAGTAAAACTCAAAGCAGGCTTTTTCTGGTACTATCTTGAACCCGGAAACCTCCCCATTGCCACCGAGCCGGACCATTCCACACCCTGCAGGGCCTTTGAGAACTACGAACTCCTGTTCAGAGTGTTGGCAAAGAAAAATACTATTAGTGTTGAGTTCTCGCATATCCTCACAGATGCCACCGGGGCTTTTGAATTTTTAAAAACACTCCTCCTCACCTATTTTGAAAAATGTGGGTTTCCTGTTCCGCCAGGCATTCCTTTTCTATGGCGGGAAGAAGCGCCGGCGGAAGAAGAATATGAAGATGCCTATAAACGCTACTTTAAAAAGATATATACCAAACCGCCAAAAATACCGGCAGCATTTCATGTTCCTTTTCATTTGAACACTATACCCCGGTTCGGTGTATTGACCGCCATTATTTCGCTGGAGACCATTTTACAAAAAGCAAAAGAATATAAAGTGAGCCTTACGGAATACCTTACCGCTGTGTATTTATATTCTCTTCAAAAGATTTACGAGCAGCAAACTGCATTGAGAAAACGCACCGCACGGAAAATAGTAAGAATAGAAGTACCGGTCAACCTGCGCAGGATCTTTCCTTCCCGTACCATGCGCAATTTTTCACTGTATGTGATCCCCGGTATTGATATGCGCCTGGGTCACTACAGTTTTGAAGAGATTATCAAAACAGTTTATCACCAGATGCAGTTGGAAACCGATGAGAAGCTCATCAGCAAAATGATCTCAAGAAATGTAAGCGGTGAAAAGAATTCATTTGTAAGGGGCTTGCCTTTATTTATTAAATCATTTTTTCTTTCGAAGCTATATGCGCTGGGCACCGGCCAATATAGTGGCGTTGTCACCAACCTGGGACGTATTGATTTAGGCGCCGAAATAAATAACCGTATCGATAAATTCATATTTATTCCGCCGCCGCCTAATAAAATATTAAAGGTCAACTGCGGCGTAGTAGGTTTCGGCAATAAACTTGTATTAACATTTGGAAATATCACGACATCTAAAGAACTGGAAAGACAGTTTTTTACTTTTCTAACAAGCCGTGGGATCCCTGTCAAATTGATAACCCTTTAATGTATCAGCTCATGATCATTTGTAAAAACTGTGGTGTGCAGCTGGAGGCAGATATGCAGCATTGTCCTTTATGCGGGCAAGCTGTAAAAGGTAATGGCACAAACGAAGAGACCGCATTATACCCGCCGCAACCCATGTCGGGCAGAAACAAATTGACCGAACCCCAGAAAAAATTTACCTGGGAGATCATCTCGCTCATTCTTTTATCGGCCATCGCAGCAACATTTATCATTGACTTTATTATCAACCGAAAAATTACCTGGTCCGAATACCCAGCCGCTATCAGCCTTATTATTTTTTCTTATATCTCCCTGTTTGCATTCTCGCAGCAAAACAGTTTTCTTCAAATGCTGATTGGTTTTGTTTTGTCTTCAGTGAGTATGATAGTGCTTGATGCCCTCACAGGCGGCTTGAGCTGGGCGATACAACTGGGGATTCCGTTGCTTCTTGCGACTAATTTGATTGTGGCAGTTATGCTAGCTATTATCCGTGGATCAAAGTACAAAGGGATCAACCTTCTCGCCTGGGCATTTTTAGGCACCGCTCTTCTCTCCATTTGCATAGAAGCCATTCTGTCTTATTACCAAATGAAGGCATTTCGTTTTACGTGGAGTGTCATTGTTGGCGGCTGTATTGTACCGGTTGTGTTGGTATTGCTTTTTGTACACTTCAGGTTAAAGAAAGGCAGGAGTCTGAAAAAAACTTTTCACATATAAAGAGCAAAACGATAAGATCTCCCTTGCCCTGGTGTATATCCGCTATTGTTGTTGTATCATATCCGATAAACAATTATTCAGCTATGACTTTTTTATCAACAATTGAAATAACTTACCACGCTGACGGAATTTAATGCCGGGGTATCGGCAAGCCCTTTCCGTTAATTAAGTTAAAATGAAAAACATCCCAATCAGGTCCATTAAGTCAACGCAAAAAGAGCCGGTTTTTTCCGGCAGCTTTAGCATCCGGGATGTTAGGGACCTGCTGGCCGGAAAAGATATGGTGCAGGAACTTCACAGGCATGATTTTTTCTACCTGCTTGCGTTGAAAAAAGGAACCGGCAATCATGAGATAGATTTTACACCGTACAAAGTTTGTGACAATGCTGTTTTCCTGATGCGTCCCGGCCAGGTACACCAACTTACCCTGGAAGCAGGAAGCACGGGCTACCTCGTGGAATTTAAAACTGATTTCTATTACCCGCATGATAAGTCATCAAACCAACTATTACGCAGAGCCAGTAGTATGAACTTTTATCAGCCTGATGCCGATAGCTTCAAAAAGTTGCTTTCTATATTAACTTATATTTTCCAGGAGTATGCCGGCAAACAGGAAAGCTACCAGCAGGTCATTACAGCAAACCTGGATATTTTATTTATCGAACTGGTTCGACAACATAATAAACGCTCCCCGGACAATGTCAGTCCTTACACACAGGAACGTCTTGAGAAATTTTTAGAACTCCTGGAGACACATATTGCTGAACATAAACAAGTATCTCAATACGCTGCCAGGCTGAATCTTACCCCTTACCAGCTAAATGCTATCACCAAGGCAACACTAGGTAAAACCTGTTCAGCACTTATTGATGAACATATTATCCTGGAGGCCAAAAGATATCTTCTTGCAACATCTAACCAGGTAACCCAAATAGCCGATCACCTGGGTTACGAAGATGTTTCTTATTTTATCCGGTTCTTTAAAAAACAAACCGGGCATTCACCTGAATCGTTCAGGCACAACTTTAGATAAATCCAATACAATTACATTTTTGTCCTATCATGCTGCTTTCTACTGTAGTTACTTTTACGAACAAATAAAATAATTGTTCAAAAAAGTAATTATTATGAAAATGAAAGCAAGATTAATCGCCTCATTAAAAATCTGGATTGCCATCTATCCGTCCATCACGCTGTTTCTGTACACATTTGGGGAAGCACTATCCGTCCTGCCCTTGTATCAACGAACCTTATTGCTGACGTTGTCATTAGTTCCCTGGATAGTATTTGTGGGTGTACCTTTTGTAGATGCAATCATCCGTCTGATTTCTTCAAAGAAAGAAAGAAGATAAAACAGGAATTAGTGATAATTTAATAAAAACTATAAATCAGCAAAACATGAATGAACCCTGGATCGAGCGATGGAATGACAGATATCGTAAAGACGAGTTTGCGTATGGCGAACAACCTAACAACTATTTAAAAGAACAATTAGAGAAGCTAGCTGCTGGGACAATACTTTTCCCGGCAGAAGGTGAAGGACGGAATGCAATTTTTGCAGCCAATTTGGGTTGGACCGTTTCAGCCTTTGACATAAGCGTGGAAGGGAAAAATAAAGCCCTTCGGCTTGCCGCAATGAATAAAGTGACGATTGACTACCAGGTTGGTGAATTACCAGCATTGAATTACAGGGCCGAACAATTTGACGCTATTGCACTCATCTATGCACACTTTCCTGCAGGCATTAAATCATCATACCACCGGACGCTTGACAAATATTTGCGCAAGAACGGCATTGTTATTTTTGAAGCATTTAGTAAAAAACATCTTGACTATATCTTGAAGAACGAAAAAGTTGGCGGGCCAAAAGACATAGCTATGTTATTCTCCATTGACGAAATAAAGTCGGACTTTGCGAATTATGAGATAGTGGAACTAACAGAAAAAGAAATTGAATTGAGTGAAGGACTGTTTCATAACGGGAAAGCTTCGGTGATCAGATTTGTCGGGCGAAAAAAATAGCCTGTTGCTATTGCCTCAAATCAATGGAAATAAGCCGCCAAATATTCCACTTTTTATACTCTTTTAATATCAATATATTTATTGCAACGATTGCGCACGCCATATATTTGATTCAACTGATTAATAGCATTTAGCATGGAAGAAGTGCGCCTCTCCCAATCCGACGATAATAAAAACTGGAAACGCTGGGGTCCTTACCTGTCCGAACGGCAGTGGGGTACCGTCCGCGAAGATTATAGCCCTGAAGGACATGCGTGGAGTTTCGTGAACCATGACCTGGCCCGCAGCTATGCTTACCGCTGGGGCGAAGAAGCCATCGCCGGCTTTTGCGATGCCGACCAGGTCTTATGCCTCGCTCCTGCATTTTGGAACGGCAACGATACGATCTTAAAAGAACGGCTCTTTGGCCTCACCAATAATGAAGGCAATCACGGCGAAGATGTCAAAGAACTGTATTTCCATTTGGATTCTTCGCCCACGCATTCTTATTGTAAATTTTTGTACAAGTACCCACACAAAGCTTATCCCTACCTCGAACTGTTACAGCAAAACAAGAAAGGCCGCCATAGTCCCGAGCACGAACTCCTCGACACCGGCATCTTTAAAGAGAACCGCTATTTTGACTGCTACATCGAATATGCAAAGAATGATATCAATGATATACTCCTGAAGATAACGGTGTATAACCGGGGACCGGAGGCGGCTGTCATTCATGTGCTCCCCCATCTTTGGTTTCGTAATTTCTGGAATCATAACGGCCGCTTTAGCAAACCAAAGATTGCATCGGTTTCAACAAACTGCCTGCAAAGCACGTCAACACGTAATGGCAATTTTTTCTTTTACCACCAGGGTGGTGAACAATTATTTTGTGATAATGAAACCAACAACGAACGAATGTATCACCGGCCCAATGAGGCGGCCTATGTGAAAGACGGAATCAATAACTACGTGGTTAACGGGGAGGATACTGTCAACCCTAAAAAAGAAGGCACCAAAGCCGCTATTTGGCTTCAGCAGGAAATAGCAGCAGGCGGAAAAGCAGTTTATAAACTTCGGCTGAGCAAAACAGAACTGGATGCCCCCTGGGCTGATTTTGATACAATCGTTGCAAAGCGATTGATCGAAACCAATCATTATTACGAAAAATTAACACCCAAAAAATTATCGGGCCATCATCGCTCATTATTGCGCAGTTCCGTCAGTGGTTTGCTATGGACAAAACAATTCTATTACCTCGACGTGTTTAAATGGCTGTTTGGCGAACCCCATGAGAAGCCTCCCTTCCGGCATCAAAAGCGAAATTTTGACTGGCAACACCTCACCTGCCGCAATATCATTGCGATGCCCGACAAATGGGAATATCCCTGGTTTGCCGCCTGGGACCTGGCTTTTCATGCGGCCACCTTCATCCACGTCGATCCTTTTTTCGCCAAGCAACAATTGTTGCTCGTGCTGCGGGAATATTATATGCATCCCAACGGACAAATCCCCGCTTACGAATGGAACTTTAGTGATGTCAATCCCCCCGTACATGCCTGGAGTGTGTGGTATGTGTTTGAAGCGGATAAGAAAAAAACAGGTACTCCTGACTGGGACTTTTTGGAAAGAGCGTTTCAAAAATTGCTGATGAACTTTACCTGGTGGGTAAACCGGAAAGATGCCAGCGGTACCGATATATTTGAGGGCGGTTTTCTTGGCCTGGATAATATCGGTGTGTTCGACCGCAACCATATGCCACCGGGCATCCGAAAATTGCAACAAGCCGATGCTACCAGCTGGATGGCCATGTATGCCATCAATATGTTACGCATCTCGCTGGAATTAGCACAGCACAACAAAGCCTATGAAGAATCGGCAGCTAAGTTTTTCCGGCATTTTTTGAATATCGGCTGGGCCATGCACCATATTGGCAAAAAGGACATTTCATTGTGGGATGACCAGGATGCTTTTTATTACGATGCCATTCAATTTGAAAATGGAACCAGCCAACGATTGCGCATCCGCTCGCTGGTAGGCATCATCCCTTTATTGGCCGTAGAGATCATGCACAAAAGCATTTTTGAAAAACTGCGGGAGTTTAATACCCGGTTAGAGGTTATCCGGCTTACCCGCCCCGATCTGACCCGTATCATTTCTGATATTGAAAAAAAGAACAAGGACGACAATTATCTTTTTGCCATCATGATTGGTGACAGGCTGGAGCATTTGCTGAAACGCCTGCTGGATGAAGCGGAGTTTTTATCAGACTATGGTATCCGATCCCTGTCAAAATGCTACCAGGATAAACCTTATGAGTTCGGTTACCAGGGCAGTAATTATGTGATCCAGTATGAACCCGGGGAAAGTTCCAGCGCTATGTTTGGTGGCAATTCGAACTGGCGCGGCCCTATCTGGTTTCCGTTGAATTATTTGATCATTCATGCCATTCGGAAATATTATACCTATTATGGGGATGCTTATACTTTTGAATTTCCGGCCCGGTCAGGTAACAAGCTTACGCTGAAACAAATTGCCAATCAACTGACCAAAAGGCTCTTGAAAATTTTTGAACAGAATGACAAAGGACAATTTCAATATCATGGCCCTCATCAACCCCAATGGACAGACGATCATTTCAAAGACCATCACTTGTTTTATGAATTTTTTCATGGTGATACCGGCCAGGGTTTGGGCGCCTCGCATCAGACCGGGTGGACTGCTCTGGTGGCTAATTTGTTGTTGGAGATGGATGAAGAAGAGTAGTTGATTATCTTTGGCAACTTTGTTTGTCCCGACAACAATCAATGTATAATGCTAAAAGGCAACATTACGACTTCTGGGTTTCTTTGAATAGCAGGTCTTGTAGCATAAATTAACGTGTTGCCTGAAATGCAAAAATCACACAGATATTAAATTGAAAATTTGAAAACTTCATTACTCATAGTTCTATTAACATTCTTCTTGACTAGTTGTCCCGGACAACAAGTTCAGCCGAAAGAGGAAAAAATATATTACGACACATTGAAGCTCTTTGAACCCAAAATGGGTAAAGAAGATATTGCATCCCCGCAGGACTACAAACATTGCATTGATTTAACTCAAAGCGGTTATATAATAATGATTAACGCAACAAGATATCGCAGGTCAAATGAGCAGGAATTAATAGCATTCATAAAAAACAATAGAAAGGATATCAATAGGCAAAAAATAAGTATCATCTCCGACTCAATAACTTCTTATGAGAAAATTGTAAATACACTTGACATAATAACCGAGCAAAAAATCAAGAATTATAAGCTTGTTTCAGTTGATGGAAAACTTCCTCAGACATCACCAATTATCGTTCAAAGCACAAAGTCATTCACAAAAGATATAGATGTTACTGACTCGACAGTATTAGTAATCTTAATTTTGGATAATTCTTTCGAAACTTCACTATTAAATAAAAGAACCATTCACAGACAAATATCAGAGCTTGATAAATTCATTGGTAACAATAAAAAAAACATTGATCCGTATAAAATAGTAGTTACTAGCGCAGGGACCTTGCCGTACAAAGTTGTAGAGCCAGTCATTTCTCTTTTAACAAAGCACGAATATCATAATTATCACATTAGTTCCAAGAACTGATTCTAATGATGCACATGCAGGCAACATGCTTGGCTCCATGTGTACACGTTAACCAATAAAAGGTCTGTTATCGCCACACAAACACGCCACAAAGGTTGCCGGGTTCATGCAACGAAACCTGGCAAGCGGCTGTCATTCGGGTTGCGAATAATCAATACATAAAAGAATACTATTTTTGCCCCGCTTTACGCAGCAGGTCATTTACCTGTTTTTAAGATGTACCTTATTTTATAAACAATAACGATAATGTCACAAAAAATGAAACCCAATATCTTAGGATGGAGTTGTACAATGATCGCAGCAGTTCTTGTACTAACCGGATGTTTAAAATCGCCTGACAACATCACCCAGCCGCCTGCCACGGCCTATGTTTCAATTATGCATCTCGCACCCACCGCACCTTCCCTTGATGTTTTTTTTAATGAAACTAAAGTATCCAATGCCTCCTTCGCTCCTGGCACTGTCACCACGGGTTATAATGCGGTGGATAAAGGCGCCTTTGCGGTAATATTTAAAAAAGCAGGCTCGGATAGTATCGTTGCATCCATATCACCGGCAGAGTATGATTCGCTCAATTATTATACGTTGCTGATCTATAATCAGCAGGCAGGCGGTGCGGCAAGCGCCACCCGCATCAGGGATGATTTTTCGACGTTGACAAACGATAAAGCGTATTATCGGTTCTTTCATGCCAGCCCAAACACCGGCGCGGTGGATATCTATATCGATAATATAAAAGTGCAGAGCAGCCGTATGCTCGCAGATAATACCGGCTATGACGCATTGAATAAATTTTCAGCCACTACTTCCGGTACCCACGACATACAGATCAAGCTGGCCGGGACTGAAACGGTAATTGCCACTCTTACGTATACAGATCTACTGCCGGGCAATGCCTATACTTTTTATTTAAAAGGCCTGGAAGGCGGCACTGGCGCCAACCAGTTATCGATCGGGCTACTGCGGGCTAATTAAAAAGGAGACCGCTATCACCATTATTTTAAACCACGTTTTTTAATAACACAAACCTGGAAATGCCGGCAAATCATTTTGCCGCATTCTCTTTTTTTCCTTTTGTGTCAATAACGTATTGAGCCAAACTGGCGCCAACCTTCAGTCCTGTTTCGTTGTCCGTCTGAAAATGAATACCTGCATAAAATCTTGAGTCCGCACACTCCTGGGCCTTAGCTCTGAAAAACACAGCATCCGCCGGGAAAAAAGATGAAAGTATACCGGCCGCAGTAGCCGACGCTGTGGCGTGACCGGAAGGATAACCCGGGAAGGGCGGTGTTTGAACTAATGGCACGTAAGTGGTGTCGTATTGAAAAGGCCGTATTCCCCAATAGGCATATTTGGCATCCATAATGACGATGGCTGCTTCATGAAATGCTACATGAAGCAACGTATATAGCCGGGCACATTCGGGTGTATTTCTGTCGAGTCGGTACTCAAATATTTTTTTGCTGGCAAGATCCGTCCAGAAGTCCAGCCCGCTGAGGGCATGCCAGCGAAGGGCCTGCTCATCTGTTTTAAAATTTCTTTTAAACTCCCTGAGTGCACGCATGTCTTTTGCAAAATCCGGCGGTGCAGGCGGCCTGAACTGGTCAGGAGATTTCAGCACAAGAGGTTTGAAGCCCACCACATTGATACCAACGGGATGTGGTCCACGCCATAGTCCCGGATCATTGGGCATAGTGCCATTCCAGGCTTTATCCGATCCATCTTTTTTGGCTTCTTCAATCACAATAGCCGCCACCTGCTCGCCAAGTTTCCAGCCGGCCGACACATCGCTGGGAAACTGCACCCCTGCGTAAATTCTTGACTGCGCTGCCTCATTTGCCAGTTTCAATATTGAATCGGCTTTCTCAGGAAAAAAATAAGCAAGTACATGTGCAGCTGCTGCCGCTGTCACGGAATGTTCGCATGGATAAGAAGGCGTAGCCGGAGCTGAGATTACCGGCTTAAATGAAGACGTGATTTCACCCGGACGTTTTCGCTGGTAATTGTATTTTGCTTTCCATGCTGCAACAGTAGCATCGTAAATGGCCATATTCATCCAGGCAGCAGGTTCCCGGGTAAAAGCAGTAAAATTTTCGAAAGTGGTGAGTTGACAAGCTATTTCATTCCAACGGTATGACGGGGCGCCTGCATCCCAGTATTGTATCCGGCCCAATATCTTCTCATCCTGCTTTGTTATTTTATCCTTTATTTCTGCCAGCTCTTTTTGTGTTTGCGTTTTATCCGGCGGAGCGGCAACACTTACCTGGTTTAAGTCTTTGAGCACCCAGGTTTTCCAATGAGCAACATCTCTTGAAGATTGTGAAAAGGCATAAAAAAAGACTCCGGAAAGTAAAATGCTTAAAACCGGTTTCGCTATGGTAAAAACGAATGGGTAAGGTGCAGACATGGCTTAAGGTTTTCGGTTATTAAAAAATAGGCGCAAGAAGAACTTCATCAAATGAAGGAGAATGATGGCTATTCAAAGCTATCTTCAATACATGTAAATGGATATGCTTTGCAGTTCAAAAATTTTACCATAGAGTTCAATATTCCGGGTCAGGATAGCGAGATGCTGTTGGCAAAAAATTGTTTCCTGTATTGTAGCGGAGATTGGCCGAATTGTTTCTTAAATACTTTGTCAAAATGAGCGATGTTTTTAAATCCGCTTTCCTGCGCCACGTCCATCACCTGCATACCAGGTTGTTTTAAGAGTTTTGCCGCAGCACCCAGTCTTTTTTCCAGCAGCCACCGTCCGGGTGAATTGCCAAACCTCGCCTGGAAATCCCTTTTAAATGTAGATAAACTCCGGTGACAAAGCCGCGCATATTCCTGCAACTGCAGGTTGTAAAGACAATTAGTTTCCATAATTTCCTGCAGATCGTCCATACCGGTCATTGCCAGCCGGTAGAAATAAGCTGTTAGTTCCCTGTTTTCCTTATTGGTGATAATATGAAGCAATAGCTCCCTGAATTTTAATTCCACCAGGTTTTCGGGAGGTTGAGTGGTCAATGAAAAATAGGCAAGCACCGATTGATAAAAAGCTTCCATCACCTCTGTAGTATGCACCGGCAGCACTTTCTGTGCTGAAAGCATTGCCAGGTCGACGGGAGGAAAGAGGGCTATATTTTCTCTGACAAAGGAACAAATGTATTTGTCGGGAACATAAAACATCAATGCACAAAAACTATCATCGTCTACTCTTTCTACTCCCAGGCCTCCTTTCTTTACGAACATAGTGGAACCGGCTTTTAGATACCACTCATGTTCACGACTGTACAGGTTGTGTCGCCCGGTCATCACATAAATAAAAACATTATGCTCCGCCCACTCCTCTCCTTTTTTAAACTCAGGAGGACATTCATTGATCAGAAATAATAAATCTTTACAGGAAAATTGCTTAAGCTGTTCCGGGTGGGCTCTTACATGGTCGTAGAAGTTTAGCATAACGCCGGCTTAATTGCTTTTACTAAGTTAAAAAAATGGCCGTAAATAGCCGCAGTTTTACACAGTTGAACTTTCTTGCCTGGCCGTTTCACCGTCATCAAATTGCTTTCCCGCATTTAATTCCGCGGTAAATAAAAAAATCCCCTAAAACTGTAAGAAATTCATTGCGGGGCCGACTAATGTATAAAGCCACAAACCCGGATGGAAAAAAAATTCATTGAACTGGTCAACGATTACAGGGCATTAATATTTAAAGTATGCAATTTGTACTGCCGCGATCCTGAGAGTTGCAGGGACCTGTTCCAGGAAGTAGTGTTACAACTTTGGAAATCGTATGCCGGCTTCAGAAAAGAGTCAGCCGATAGTACCTGGATCTATAAGGTGGCGCTCAATACTGCAATCTCCAATCTCCGCAAGGAAAACCGAAGCCCGCACAAAAAGCCCCTTGACCTGGAAGAATTGGAGATACCGGATCTTTCAATTGCAACTGATGAAAACGAAAGCAGGAAACTTTTGCATCAGGCCATCGACAGGTTATCGGAAATAGAAAAAGCCATCATCCTGTTGTACCTCGATGAAAAGAGCTATGATGAGATCAGTGAGATCATCGGTATTTCCACCAGCAATGTGGGTGTCCGGCTCAACCGCATAAAAAATAAATTAAATAAAACCATTAAAACAAATTAAAATGACAATTGAAGAATTAAAAGGCGCATGGCAGCAATACAATCAAAAGCTTGTGTTTTCGCAGCGACTGAATGATCGACTTATCCTGAGTATGCTGAAAGAAAGATCCCGGTCGAGGGTATCTGCAATCAGGCGGGAAAACTGGCTCTATATGGTATGGATGATCGTCGTCCTTGTATTCCTGGGCGGAGTTTTTGCCGGCAATCCTTTTGATTTCACTCAAACATGGCAATACATACCTTATGGTGTATTGGCAGTGGGTGTGATCCTGGCCATCATCTCGCTGGTCAACAGCCTTCGGAACTTTACAGTAGATATAAACAAAGCTGACCTTGGCACTTTCTTAAAGAGAACCATTGAAGAGTATGAGAAAAACAAAAAAATACAGGCCTCCTTTGGCATCATTATGTTGCTGGCCGGCATTTCAACTGTATTCTCTTTCTTACCAAAAAAGTTGGAGCATAAGGAGCTGTGGCCGGCATTGGGAGAAACGGCATTGATGATCGGCATAATTTTTCTTATTTATTTCCTGGCTTTTAAATTTGGAGCGTTTAAAAACAGGAAAAAAGAGGGTTTTGAAAATGATCTGAAAGAGTTGAATGAATTAAAGGCACTTTCTTCAGAATTAGGAGAATCAGCAGCCAGTTAAGAAGGCCTGTAACTGCAGATCGGGACAATGAGTAAATTTGTTTTATAAGGTGTAGGATAAAGACGCCTACACCTATTATCACTTAATTCTATCTCCCGCAGACTCCAGTTTACCGGAAATAGGTACCAGTTCTCCCACCTTGCCTAATCCTTTCGGCGGCATATTATTGTAGATGCATTCATATTCGCCGGCATGCACTTTATAAGTTTCGTGCCAGATACCTACATCGCCATTGCTTCTCACTTTAGTATTAAATTCTTTCCATGCAGGATAGTGTAACGCATCCCTGTCTTTAGCATAAGCTTCAAGATCTTCAAAGGATCGCCAATACTGAACAATCGTTCCAAAACTGAATTCGGCGCCAAGAAATCCTGTTTCGCTACTGTCTTTTGCTTTCAGCTCATTCAGCATCCGCGGCATGGCTCTCGCTACAGGCAACCATTTGTGTATTTTCCAGAATTTATTGATCCGCATACCAATAAGGAAGACAACGAAATCACCTTCCAACTTTACCGTCATACGTTGGTTGATTGTTTTTGGCATAGCTAAAAATTTTTATGTTCTGATAAGTTACTAAAATGAAATTAGATTTTCTACCAGGCCGGGTTCTTGATTTTGTAGGCACGGGGAACTAACATAAATTACACAAATCAAGATCAACTGAAATGGCAAAAAAGAAATGCATTAACCGGAGAGATTTTATTGTTCAGTCAACATCGCTGGTATCTGCCTCTATACTCGCTATACACGGCATCAGTACTGCTTCGTCCCCCAAATATAAAATGGGTCTGCAACTCTTCACGATACGTGAGCCGCTGGCGAAGGATCTAAGTGGCACGATAAAAAAAATCGCGGCCATCGGTTATGAAGATTGTGAAACCTATGGCTACGAACCGGAAAAGGGTAAGTATTATGGATTAAAAGCCGCCGCATTCAAACAATTGCTTGCGGATCACAACATGATCACCACCAGTGGCCACTATGATTTCACCAAATTTTTCGATAAACCCGCTGATGCTTTGATGCGCTACGCTGATCAATGCATCGAAGGCGCCCATGCGCTGGGTCAGCGTTATATTACCTGGCCCTGGCTCGATCCTGCTTTCAGAACCCTTGAAAACTTTCATGCACTGGCCGGAAAATTAAATACTATTGGTGAACGGGTGAACAAAGCCGGATTGGGATTTGCTTATCACAATCATGATTTTGAATTTGTGGATTATGGCGGTGAGAACGGCTATAACATCATCATGAATGAAACAGATCCTGCGCTTGTCAAACTTCAAATGGATCTTTATTGGGTGATGCATTCATCAAAACTGAGTCCGGCTGAGTTGTTTAAAAAACAGCCGGGTCGTTTCGTGATGTGGCATATAAAAGATATGGACAAAACAACCCGCGATTATTCGGAATTGGGTAATGGCTCTATTGACTTTACCGTCATTCTGCCTGAAGCATCCCAAGCCGGCCTTCAATACTATTACATAGAACAGGGTGGCAATTTTGCGAAAAACCCCATGCAAAGTATTACGGATAGTGCGGCCTACTTCAAAAAACATCTTGAGAAGTACCTGGGATAAGATTGCCTGGCTTCAGTGAAGTATCCGAACTTTTTGTTGATATCAGCTTGAAAAGAAAGGGCCAACCGCATTAAATCTGTTGTTTCAGCAGTTAAATACGGGGCTTTATCCGGACTTTCTCTACATTCATCGACTACTCAGCCTGTCACATATAATAGATTTTCTCTATCGTGTTGCTGTAGAAGGCCATAACATTGATTGATGATAATTTTTTGTTTGAAAACCGCTATTTTATTTACTTTTTATTGGAACTACCCGATTTTTTTCAAATATTTATTGGACAAAGAACACGAACCGAAAAGTTATCTTAATCATGTACCTCAATAAGCACCTCATTTGCTGGCTCACCCGCTATCCAAAAGCTATGGATCTTACATTGGAAGATCTGGTGGAAGGCTTACAATATAAATTACCCGGCACGATGATGGAGGGCACCAAATTTAATGGTGGCTTCGAAATCTTCATCCCTATTGAAGGAGTAACCTATATCAATGATGATGGTTTAGAACGCCAGCATTATTTTATCATTACCGTCGATTCTATCAAATGTGCCATCCGGACGTATATCTACCGGGAAGAAAAATTAAGTGCCGACTTTTCCCGGATCCGGGGCCCTTTCTGCAGCATAATTGAGGCGATAAAAGAATATGTGAAAGAGCATCGCAGCATTGACAAATTCCTAAGTAAAATAATTTCAGTTTAACCGGTTGTAATTATCTCTTCCGTGTCCTTTCTGACTTCCGCAAATGGTTATTCGGTTGGCAATACAACTTATTCATACACTTTTCAACAGTAAGGATAGAATCAGCACGAAGAAAGCGGTTGTCAGCGAAGGAAGCGTCGTGGTAAGACCTACACTTATTTTTAAGCAAAGACTTATTAATGTTGCTATTTTCCTCTCAAAAGACAGCCGGGATCTTTTTTTTGAAAGAAGCTTTTAGGTAACTACTCTCGCGGTCAAAAATAGACAGGTATCGAAACGGGTCCCGGTCATATTACATTATTTTTCAAACAAAATCAGGGGGAGCGGAAAAACTTATTCACGTTTTTTTATCACAATTAATATTTTTCGTTACTTTAAAACTTTGTCGATTCTACCCCCTGAAAGAATTTGTCTGTCTGTACTCCCCTGCTGATTGGTGTTAATCTTATAAAAATTCAAAAACTTTCTGTTTATGTTTTTACAACTGAAGTTCTTTCGGCTACAAAACCTCGTAACCGTTTTGTCCCTGTTCCTGCTCCTGGTTTCGTGTAGCAAATCTCTGGAGTATAAAAGAAGGAAGCCAACCACCACTCCAACCATGCCAACTACCAACACTCCTGTACCTGCCCCCGCTCCTGCAACTATCAATTACCTCGCATTACCCAAAACAGGCTCAAAATTTATTTATGAGCAGTCGAATGTGCTGATCGAAAATGTACAATTTGAAAATAGTGACAGCATCTCCATTTATGTCAAGAAGAGTTCAAATATTACGATACGCAATTGCCTTTTCAATAAATCGGCATTAGAAGCCATCAATATAGAGAGCTCATCAAATATTACCATTGAAAATTGTTTATTTAACCATGCACAGTCCGGAGTGTATGTAATGAATTCACAGGTGATAAAAGTCATCAACAACCAGTTTGTCAATGTTCGCAAACGGGAAGATGGAAGCCGGGGGCAGTTTGTACAATTCAACCAGGTAACCGGCGAAGGCAATATCATCGAAAATAACAGGGGCGAAAATTTCCTGGATGAAAGTGATCCGGAAGATCTGATATCGTTATACATGAGTAATGGAACTGCCTCAAGCCCGATTATAGTACGCAATAATATTTTCAGGGGTGGTGGCCCGTCGATCTCCGGCGGCGGTATCATGACGGGTGACCAGGGAGGAAGTTATTTCCTTGTAGAAAATAATACATTAGTAGATCCCGGCCAATACGGCATAGCGATAGCGGGTGGCAGCAGTATCACTATTCTCAATAACAAGATATATGGCCGGCAACAATCATTTACCAATAACCCTTTATATGTTTGGGCACAAACGGGTATTGCCTGTTACGATATTAATGTAAAAGGAAATAAAATTAACTGGACTGATAAAACAGGTTATATGAACATGGGCTGGAACGCTGGCAACTGCGCCGGCACCTTATGGGAGCCCCCGGTTGTAATCAGCCTGGAAGAAATGAATGTTCCTTCACACCTCATCACTTTTATTACTCCCGGGGAACTGCTGCAGATTAGAAAGTAATAAAACAGGCCCATTTACTCCCCTGCATGTCCGGTATGATCCAACGACCCACCGCAATGCGGGCAAACATGCTTTTTAGGTGATTTCAGTTTCCTGATCTCTTCCAGGAAACCGGCTGTGATGATGCCTGCCGGTAAAGCAAAAACGGCTAAACCGGATAACGAAACAAGGCCACTCAGGATTTTGCCCAGCGGAGTTATTGGCACCATATCACCATAACCCACCGAGGTAGCGGTGACAACCGCCCACCAGATAGTAGCCGGAATACTTGAAAATACTTGCGGTTGCGCCAGGTGCTCTGCAAAATAAAGCAGGCAGGAAGCCATGATGATAAAAAACAAAATCAGCACAAGACTTAATTTTAATTCACTGGCCCTGGTCTTAAATACATTCTTTACCATCTGTGCCGATCGCATATAAGCCGTTAATCTAAACAACCTCAGAAAACGGAGCAAACGGAAAATACGCAGTACCCGCAGATCGAACCCGATAAAAATGTGTACATAAAAGGGAAGAATAGCCAGCAGGTCAATCAGGGCATCGGTTGAAAGCATATACCGGATACGCCCATGAAAACTGTGTGCATAGCGCCGGTCATGATTACTGCTCCACACCCGAAGCACATATTCGATGGTGAAAATAATCACAGATACCACGTCAAAAACGTGGAAGAACTTTGCATTTGGATCGTGAATAGACGGAACAGTCTCCAGCATGACAGCTGTTATATTCAGAATGATAAGAGTGATAATAAAGCCATTGAGAATCTTATCCCATTTTGTATCACCTAATTCAGGATGAAGGAGGATATGCACCTTTCTTTTACTTTCATGATATCTCACTGAAGACAGTTTTTGGTTGTCTTAAAGTTAGTGAATAATCGATCCAAATATTATTGCACCTATGGAGTAAAATTAATTGAGTAATAGTTGCTTTGCCTGATGCAGGTGTTTTTGTTTAATGTTACTAATTTGAACCTTGCCCGAAGGGATGATGTTAACAGTAGTATATGTCTTCGCTTCTCATCGCCCATTATTTTTTCAAGTTAGTTTTTGCAGCCGGTACGGTTTTCAGGTAAGCATAAATCGCCTTCAATTCTGTATCGGTCATGCGTTTGAAAGCCGTCCATGGCATTGGACTCTTTGGCACCAACCTTCCTATTCTAAACCGGTCTACAAAACTCTTTTCGGACCAACCAAAGATGCGGCTGCTTGAATCCGTGGTGAGGTTGGGAGTAACAAAGCCTTCAATTTCACTTCCACCAGCAAAGGGTTCACCGGTAAACTCGCCGCTCAGTGTTCTTTGTGTATGGCAACCACCGCAATTAGCTACATTGTTTGCCAAATATTTTCCATAAGCAGCTGTACTGTCTGCAGCCACTTCTTTTGGCACTTCACCATTTGGGCCTACTGGTTTCACCATAAAAGCTTTTACTGCTTTGCCCAGCATATTCAGGCTATGATCCGGCACTTCATTACGAACAGGCTTTTGTGCACGCAGGTAAGAAATGATAGCTGTCAGGTCTTCATCAGACATATTGTGAAATGGCATAAAATCAAAAACCACCGTTCCGTTGGGATGAACGCCATATCGCAGGGCTCTTGCAATTTCGGCGTCGGTATATTTGCCAATCCCGGTTTCTTTATCAGGCGTAATATTTTTTGAGTAAATCTTCCCGACCGGCAGATTAAAAACGACGCCGCCTGAAAGGGGTACATCCTGTCCAAGGTTGAGTAGTGAATCAGCATTGGTCTTGCTGTGACAATCGGCACAATGGGCCGCACCAAAAACTAAATGTTTGCCACGCAAGATCACATTCGTGTCAGCAGATGCGGTTATAGTCGGGTAAGGACCTTCATATTTTAAATTTTGCCTTGCCATCACCGTAACAGTGATGCCGAGAACCAGGAACAACAGGACAAGACCTGTCCATTTCAAAATCTTTTTTAGCCTGCGCATGAAATTTGGGTTTAATGCGGCCAAATTATAATCAGCGATTTTGTTTACGAATGTTATAGTGGTTGAATTGCGTGTAATACTGGATGAAATGAACATGGATGTAAAAGCCTTGTATTGCCCTCTATCCAATCTTCAAGTTCATTAACTTTACCCCTTACCTGCACAACGATAACTTGCTAATGATAAACAGTTCAACTGATACCATTTCTATACCCGGTAAAAAAAAGACTCACCTGATAGAGGCCATCAGGAATAGCGGGGAAATTTTAAAGAAAAAAATAGTGACCGCCGGTTTTGATGGTTTTGTAGATTCCCTCGCTAAAGTGATAAAAGAAAAAGACCAACAAACAGCTACACTGTTCAACACCATTGAAGAGTTTGGAAACTATATTCTCGAAAAGAAAGGCGCCAGCTTTAGTCTTGAATTGTCAAGCCAAAGTATAAAACTGGGTGGCAATATGCCGATCATGGCGAATGCACTGGGTAAGTTTGGCATGAAGGTAAATTGCATAGGCGCTCTTGGGTATCCCCAACCAGAGCCATTCTTTAATTTTCCGCCTAATTGCCGCCTATACAGTTTTGCCAATCCCGGCAGTACAACGGCATTGGAATTTGCCGATGGAAAGATGCTGCTGGGTGACATGGGTGCCTTAAACACCACTGGCTGGGAAGAAATAAAAAACAGGATCGGTATAGAAACGCTGGATCAACTTTTTAAAGAAAGCGATCTTATTTGTTTACTCAACTGGAGTGAGATCGATGTCTCCACGGACATTTGGAAAGGCCTGTTAAAAGATATCTTCCCGTCATCCTCTTCCGGAAAAAGGCAAACTGTATTTGTTGACCTGTCTGATTGTTCAAAGCGAAGTACTGAATCAATAAATGAAGCCCTTCAATTATTGAAAGAATTTGGCCGGCACAGTGAAGTTATTTTAAGTCTAAATAAAAATGAAGCCGGCGTTATTTCCAGGACATTGTCTCTGACAAATGATAATGCTGACTCCGTTAAAACAGCCGTCTGTTTGTTTGAAAAGTTGGATATCCATGAATTGGTCCTGCACAGTTCCAAAGAAACGCTTGCCGTTACAAAAAAAAATGTTGTTAGCGTCAAAACTTTTTATACCGGTAATCCAAAAATATCAACCGGCGCAGGTGACAATTTCAACGCAGGGTTTTGCACTGCACAATTACTACAATTAGATACCGAAGAATCCTTGTGGCTGGCCAATGCTTTTTCGGGTTATTATGTAAGAGAAGCTAAAAGTGCTGACACTAATGAGATTATTGATTTTTTTGAAAACGTTTAAAATCATTTCGGGATGGAGTTAAAAGTTTATCCGGGTTATACCGCCCTGTCAGATGCAGCAGCCGATGAAACAATTGAATTGATAAAAGGAAAACCAAACGCTGTCATATGCTTTGCATCCGGCGACACACCCAGGCTCACTTGTCAGTTGCTGGTGCAAAAAGCAAAGAGTCAGCAAGTCGACACCGGCAAGATCGTTTTTATTGGCCTCGATGAATGGGTCGGCATTCCCCTTTCAAATGAGGGAAGTTGCCACTACTTTTTCCGTCATGAAGTGTTTGAACCGTTGAGCCTGTTACCGGCACAAACACATTTGTTTGATGCCATGTCAAATAACCTGGATAACGAATGCCGTAAAATGGATACCATCATCGCAAAAAATGGTGGCATTGACCTGATGATCGTTGGCATCGGCATGAATGGTCATATTGGCTTTAATGAACCTGGCGTATCCTTCCATAATTACTCTCACGTCATTGACCTGGATGAAACAACACTAATGGTTGGCCAAAAATATTTCAAAACAACTGTTGCATTGCAACAGGGAATTACATTGGGACTACAGCACCTTCTCGAATCCAGGAAGGCGATATTAATAGCTAATGGAAACAAAAAAGCCGAAGTGATAAAAAAGACAGTTGAGGGAAAAGTGACAAATAAATTCCCCGCCAGTATTATGCAAATACATCTCAATGGGTTTGTGATGGTAGACGAAGGCGCTGCTTCGCTGTTAAATAAAAAATAGTTTAGAAAAGTGATGAGATTGAGCGAAGCCAATAAAGTAAGGCCACTCTATTTTCTTATTTTTTCCTGCACGGACATTAAAACGCCGTATAAAATTTAATGAATATCATCAAGCGGCTGATCAGCTCAGCCCTTTAAAATATGTATCTTCAGCGTTAATATTTATCACTATGATATTGGAACATGTTGCCATATGGACCAACCAACTGGAAGTGTTGAAAAACTATTATATAAAATATTTTGATGCAAAACCAAACGATAGATACAGCAATCATCAAAAACAATTTCATAGTTATTTTTTAAGTTTTGCATCCGGTGCCAGGCTTGAAGTAATGACGATGCCCGGTTTGCCTACCAATCAGAATGATACCAAACAAAAACAGCATCTCGGTATCATCCACCTTGCGTTTGGTGTTGATACTATGGATGAGGTAGATGCAAAAGCAAAACAACTGGCTGCGGATGGATTTCCTATTCTCAGTGGCCCAAGAAAAACCGGTGACGGGTACTATGAATTTGAAACGTTGGACCCGGATCAAAACAGGATCGAGGTCACCTGTGTCTATCCTTCATAAATTTTAAACAATCTGTTTTCAAACTGTTTCAACCTTCTTTAAAAACAAAAACCGATGATACTAAAAATTCTACCGTGCCTGATGCTGACTTTTCTTTACTCCTGTGGCCAAAAAGATAAATGGAAATTAGTTTGGAGTGATGAATTCAATTACTCGGGCTTGCCCGACTCAACAAAGTGGACAGCTGAAGTGGGCGGCCACGGGTGGGGGAATAATGAACTCCAGTATTACACAGCCGGGAGAAAAGAAAATGCAAGAGTGGAAAATGGTATGCTCACCATTGAGGCCCGGAAAGAAAACTGGGATAGTATGAAATATACTTCAGCCCGGTTGATTACAAAAGGAAAAGCTGATTGGCAATATGGAAAAATTGAAGTGAAAGCAAAACTGCCAAAAGGTCTGGGCACCTGGCCGGCCATCTGGATGCTCGCTTCAACCACGCCGCTCAACTGGCCCGATGATGGTGAGATTGATATTATGGAACATGTGGGTTATAACCAGGGATTTGTTCACGGTTCCGTACATACTAAGAAATTCAACCACGTTATTGGCACCCAAAAAACAGATACTGTTCTGGTAAAAGATTGTTCTGAAAACTTTCACGTGTATAGCATGGAATGGAACAAGGATTCGTTGAAAGTAGCGGTGGATGGTAGCTATTATTTTCATTTTGCCAATGAACATTCAGGTTATGATGCGTGGCCCTTCGATAATAAAATGCATTTACTCTTAAACATAGCTGTGGGTGGCAACTGGGGAGGTAAAATGGGTGTGGATGAAAATATCTGGCCGCAAAAAATGGAAATTGATTATGTGCGGGTTTATCAGCAATAAGACGTAGCGAGCCATAACTCTTAACCATCCTCTAACACAATAGTTTCGTAAATTGTATAAGGAGGAAAGAGATATGAAGAGATTAGTTTTTGTCTTGCTATTAATCATTCCGTTGCTTAGCGCTGTGGCTCAAAAAAGAATTTCCCAACCCAAAACAAAGGCGGAAATTTTAAACGAAAAATATTGCAGCGCCTTATTCTCAACCACGCATGGCGACTATTTTGACTTTTTAGATGAAGGAGTAAATGCCTCAGCATTAGCTTATTTCAATATACTGGATTGGTTACAAGGAAGAGTAGCGGGCTTACAAGTTTATACGACCCGTTTTAATAGTCGTATTCCTTTTATTCGCAATCAAAGGGCCGTAGTATATTTAAATGAAATGCGGGTAGACTACGACTTCCTGAATGCCTTGCCTGTTGCAGATATCGCCATGATAAAAATTATAAAGGGACCTTCTGTTTTGACCTATGGAGGTGGTGGAGGCGTGATTGCAGTTTACACCAAGACCGGCGATGACGAAGAGCTTACGGAAGAGTAATTTACTCTTTCGTTTCAGGCCAGTAATCCAATGGCAACATATTGGCCATTTTTTCTTCCCATCCCCAATAAGCTGTTGAAAAAACTTCCTGTGGCGGATAACAACTTCCGTTCGCATCAATTCCGACGGCATTTCCATTAGTTAACCAGATATACGAACGCTGGAAAGCAGGTGATCTTTTTTCATGAAAAAAATCCAGGTAGGACCTGTCTTCCATTTCCTTCTTATACGTTATAAAGAGATAATCGCTAAAAAAAATTATTTTATAACCCGCTTCCTGCTTTGCCACCAGGCTATCGCTGGTCAACGTGGCGGCCTCATACACTTCCGTGTAATCCTTTTGTCGTAACACCCGCTGATAGTAATCAACAGAATCTTTTTGCAGGCTATCTAACTTATTTTTCGATATATCACTACTCCCGGAATGACGCAGCAAAGCATATATTTTTTTTACTCTTTCCTTTTCTGTATTCAAAACTTTTTTCATACGCCGAACTTCAAAACCTTCTTCGGTCAGCTGATTGTTATAGACACTACGCATAAAATGCATCATCGATCCGCTATAGGCTTTCTCCCGGTTACGTCCCCATTTTTTACGATTCTTATCCATTTCTTCAAAAAAAGGATAACCTGCAAAGGAACTGGTACCACTCTTAAAATTCACTTCAAAGTCTTCCATCTGGTACCGAATGATATAGCCCAGAGCTTTGTTCTCTACAATAATGGGTTCATCTGAATAGGCAATCACCCGGTTTGATTTCTTATAGTAACGAAAGCGGATAGCCTTGGGATTTTTAATCTTACAGTGAAAGGCGTTAGGAGTACTGCCTATAAAACTCTCCGAAAACATTCTCCCCCATTTATCCCATCCTTCTTCCACCGAGGGCTCTACCGTTACATTTTCCAGTTCTCTTACTTTTACCCGCAACTCTATTTTTAGTTGCAATGGCAATTGATCGGCGCTAAAACTAAAAACACTTGTCTCATAGCCAATGGAAGAAATGATGAGTTCATGATTGCCTGCAGGAATATCACGCATTTCAAACTGACCGGCTTTATCAGAAATGACACCTTTGGATGAATTGTTGATAAAAACGCTGCTTCCGGGAATGGCTTCACCGCTGGCAGCATCAACCACTCTTCCTTTTATGGTTCGTTGAGATAAAACAGTAAGTGAAAAAAATAATTGAACAAATAAAATGGCCGGCATCTTATACATGCCGGCAATATACTATCAAATAGCTACTGAAACTATCAGTTAAACTCTATATCCAACGAGATTATATTCGCATTCATGCCAGCCGATTTGGCCTGGCTACCTGTTTGAGGCGGAATAAATCCACTATTTTTTTCTGAAAAAATCCCTAAACTCCATGTCGGCCAATAAAAAAAGTGAGGCTTTATTGCATATACGTTTTATTAAAGCCTCACTTTAAAATTATCCAGTGCTCAATCATTCCAGGCCAAACATCCCCCTGTTTAGCTGCTGCAGTATCCGTCCCTTATTTTCAGCAGCTATCAATAAAGAAATATTGTGAGGACTACCTCCATAAGAGACCATCCTGACAGGAATATTCATAATAGAACCAAATAATTTCTTTACAATATCTGTGGTCTGAGAAATTTCATTACCCACTACCGAAATGATTACCTGGTTATGATCTACTTCCGTCGTACCAAATGGTTCTAACTCTTTTAATATTTCTTTCAGGAAAACGGGGCTATCGATCGTCAGCGAAACTGCTACTTCCGAAGTAGTGATCATGTCGATGGGTGTGCGATATTTTTCAAACACTTCAAATATTTTACGCAGGAAACCATAAGCCAATAACATACGACTGCTCTTAATACGGATAGCAATGATGTTGTCTTTGGCCGCAACGGCTTTCACCCCAACACTACCAGCCTCCTGGGTGATCAATGTTCCTTTGGCTGTAGGCTGCATAGTGTTCAATAACTTCACCGGGATTTTATACATCTGCGCCGGCCAAATAGATGCAGGGTGTAAAATTTTTGCCCCGAAGTAAGCCAGCTCAGCGGCTTCATCAAAGCTTAGCTGCTCAACAGGCACTGTTCTCTTTACCACCCTTGGATCGTTGTTGTGCATGCCATCGATGTCAGTCCATATTTCACACACAGAAGCATTAATGGCAGCAGCGATAAGAGAAGCGCTGTAATCGCTTCCGCCTCTTTTTAAATTATCCACTTCGCCTCTTGAATTACGGCAAATATATCCTTGCGTTACAAAAAACTTTTTGTCTTTGTATTGCTGTAAAAGTTGGCTCAATCTTACTTTAATGCTGCCGATCTGCGGTTCATCATACGCATCAATCGTCATAAACTCCAAAGCGGGTAACAATGCATGATCAACACCTTGCTCCTCCAAATAAGTGCAAAACAATTTTGTTGATAGTAATTCACCCTGCGCTAAAATATCTTTACTCAACGCTTCGCTGAAAGAAATTTTGAGAATAATATTCAGGAATTCGAAATGTTCTGATAAAATATTCTTTGCCTTTGCAAGTGTCTCCGGCTTCTTCAATAAATCAGTAATGAATGCCTGGTAATGTGCTTCCAGTTTATCAATGGATTGTTTGGCTGCCGTGCGATCACTTTTGGCAATATAATCACCAATTTCTACCAGTGCATTGGTAGTACCCGACAAGGCGGATAAAACAACAATCGTCGGTTCTGTTTCTTTTGTAACCAGCGAAACAATCTGGTGCATACGTTCAGGCTTTCCCACACTGGTGCCACCAAACTTCATTACTTTCATGTGTATATTTTTAGTTTTTCTTTGGTCACATAGAATCTTGCCTGTCGGCAGACAGGTTCACCATTAAAATTTTCATCGTATTAATTACTTGAAAATTTTTACGGCTCATTTCATATCAAAATAAATTAGGTTGCAAAAGTATTTGATGGCGGGGTTGCTACCAAATGGAAAAATAAAATTTACAACTGGCTATGAATTCGTTATATGAGTGATAAATACAGGCTTCAACCGATCGGCTATATTGTATAACATATGCTATCACTGACCCGGCATATGAGCAGATCATTGTAAGAAATCAGGTCGATAAAATCATAGCCCGGTATTGTTTGCCTTTCCTCCGGATTATATACATCGTTGATAGCGTAAACGCTCAAACCTTCGACTACTGCCAGCATCGGTACACTGCTTTTTTAAAAATCCAGGCTGAATTTTTCGGCGAGTCCCTTTAGGTCCCTGACAACCACATCCAGCAAATTAATACCCTTTGTAGATCTTTCTGCTTCCATTTCCCGTTCTGGATCACCGGGCACCAACACTCTCTCTTCCCCGGGAATTGTTTTGCAGGCTCTGAAACCTTGTATCCAATGGTCCATATGTTGCTTAAACTCATTGGCAGGCCGAAATGCATCAATACGCATGGCGCCGAGGAAATGACCAATACCTTTTCCGGGTTGTTGCGATGGCATTGGCACATAAGCAGGGAAGGGCGGCACCCACGGTGCATAGTTGGCGCCACTGAGGAGGGCAGAAAAAATATCGACTATAGCACCGAGAGCATAGCCTTTGTGACTACCATGATCACGATCTCCTCCTAATGGTAATAAAGCCCCGCCTTTTTTCAATATATGCGGATCGTTGGAAAGATTACCATCTTTATCCTGCACCCAACCGTCGGGTGTTTCTAAATTTTTACGTTGCAAAATTTCCAGCTTCCCGTTGGCAGCGGTTGTAGTAGCCAGGTCGGCTACAAATGCAGGCTCTTTACCAGCGGGAGCCGCTACACAAATAGGATTTGTGCCGAGCATTTTATCTGTGGAAAAAGTAGGCGCCACCAGCGGGCTGGCATTGGTCATGGCCATGCCAATCATATCATGTTGTAGGGCCATCATGGCATGGCAGGCTGCAATGCCAAAATGATTACTGTTTTGAACGCTTACCCACCCTGTTCCAACATTCTTTGCTTTTTCAATGGCTATCTGCATTGCAAAAGGAGCCACTATTAGTCCGAGACCACTGTCGCCATCCACCACGGCAGTAGACGGTGTTTCATGAATAACTTTTATAGATGGTGTAGCGTTAACCCTATTCACTTCCCATAATCTTACATAGCCGCTGAGCCGGGCAATACCATGCGAGTCGACGCCTCTTAAATCGGCAGATAACAAAGTTCTGGTTGCGATTGTTGCATGATCGGCAGAGCAGCCGATACTTTGAAAAACACGATTAGTAAACCCGGATAGTCTTTCGTAGGAAAAATTTTTTTCTGGCATGCGCAAAGAAACAAAATTAATAAAGCCCGAAAACAAAAAAGTCCTTCCCCAAAATGGAAGGACTTTAAATACTTATCAGTTATGTTTAGAAAGGAAGATCATCCATTGGCTCAGTAATCTCACTGGCTGAAGGAACATTGGGTGATGAGTAGCTGCTGCCTGATGATGCCCCACTGCTATAAGACGGTGAACTGCTGCCACCTTCACCTTTGCCACCCAGCAACTGCACCTCACGAACCCTTAGTGACAATGAGGCTCCGCCGGTTCCATCCTGGCGGGTAAAACTTCTTACTTCCGGAGTCCCTTCTACAAAAACCTGTTTTCCTTTTGTAAGGTACGGTGAAATAGCTGTACGATCTGTCCAATAGGCACAATCAACCCAGGTTGTTTTCTCCTGGTTGTTGCCCTGGCTGTCTCTATACTTTTCGGTGTGGGCAACTGTAAAATTGATAACGTTTTTACCGTTGACAGTGTTAACCACGCAATCCTTGCCGAGGTTACCGATAACTTGCATTTTAATCATAGTGCTCAAATTTTAATTGACGTAATAAATAAATTAAGGCAGCAAATTAAGCTTATTGTTTAAAATCATAGATACTACTTACCGGGAGTTTTTCACTTCATATTAACGGTCTGAGAATCCCGGGAGACCATATTGATTTATGCTTCCATAAAAATTAATATTATTCATTTTAGTAATACAAATGGGATACTTCATTTTTTAGGAAAAAAAAACTGCTCCAACCACTTCAAAAAAACTATTTATTTGAATAGCAATCAATTAATAGTTACCAGATAGTGTCAGAGCGACATATTAAATTTTTAAACAATTGGAAATTTTATTAACAAAAATCAACTTTTTTTCACACTGGCATAAATAAACAATATAATTTATAACTATTATTTAAAAAAGGCCTAATTTACACTATCGATTGCTGCATTATATTTTTTCTTAATAACTATAAACCCCACGTTTCTGATTATGAGTAAAACAACTGTGAAACAGGTGGCGCCATTCCTCGTATTACTGGGAATCGCAATTGCTGCAATCTTCGTAAGCCCTGCAGCCTCCTTTGATCCTGCATCTGTATTAGGCGAAGATGGAAAGACGCCAAAATACGTTTACAACAGCGGTGACATTGCCTGGATGTTAGTGTCGTGTGCTTTTGTTTTTTTAATGACCCCCGCTCTTGCTTTCTTTTATGGCGGAATGGTAGGCCGTAAAAACGTTTTGTCTACCATGATTAAGAGTACTGTTTCAGCTGGTATCATTTCAGTTCTTTGGATTGTTGTTCAGTTCAGTCTTTGCTTTGGAAAATCAATCGGAGGTTTTATTGGCGACCCCAGCACATTTTTATTCTTTAAAGGTGTGATGGATGGCGAGCCCTGGAGCCTCGCGGCAACTATTCCCCTGCCCTTATTCGCATTCTTCCAATTGATGTTTGCGATCATCACTCCGGGTCTGGTGGTTGGTGCGGTTGCAGAACGTATCCGCTTTAGCTCTTACACACTATTCATTGTTTTATTTGGAGCTCTTGTATATGCTCCTTTGGCCCACATGGCATGGCATCCTGATGGCCTGATGTTTAAATGGGGTGTTCTTGATTTTGCGGGTGGTACGGTAGTACATATTTCAGCAGGTATGGCTGCATTGGCTGGTGCGTTGGTGCTGAAACCACGTAAATCAACTACTGCCACTTCTCCTGCCAATATTCCTTACGTATTAATTGGTACTGGTTTACTTTGGTTTGGTTGGTTTGGTTTTAACGCCGGTAGTGCCGTAGGCGCAGGTTCATTAGGTGTATACGCATTTGCTACAACTAATACTGCAGCAGCAGCGGCGGGTCTTTCCTGGATGTTCTGGGATGTGATCCGTGGTAAAAAACCATCCGTACTTGGCTTTTGTATCGGTGCGGTGGTTGGTCTTGTTGCCATCACCCCGGCTGCAGGCTTTGTTGGTGTACCGCAAGCCCTGTTCATCGGGTTTATAGCGGCTATCGTATCGAATGTAGTTGCTGAATTCCTGAAACACAAAACCAAACTGGACGATCCTCTGGATGTATTTGCCTGCCATGGCCTCGGTGGTATGACTGGTATGCTCCTCACCGGTGTTTTTGGAAGCAAAACTGTTAACTCACTCGTATTAGATGGTCAATTCCTGATCCAGTTAAAAGGTATGGCATTGGCTGTTACTTATAGCTTCGTTGTTTCCTTTATTCTTTTCAAGGTAATTAATATGATATTACCAATGAGGGTAAATGAGAAAGAAGAAGAAGAAGGTCTTGATGCTTCGCAACATAATGAAAAATATCTCCAGGGTACTTTATTAGTTCATAATAATGGTACTGTTGAAGAAAAGACCGTTACACATTAAGAGGTTAGTATCCCTACCCCGTTTCTCCTTATTTTAAAATAGAAAAGGCACAGATGAGTTGGTATAAACTTTTTTACAAAAGTTTATACCGGCTGTGCCCTTTCCTTAACATCTAAAATGTAAATACAATGCTACGAAAAAAAACTGCTTTTATTCTAACAACGCTATCTCTGTTTTTTTCACTTTCCCAATTGGCAATCGCACAGGACGACACTACAAAGGCGCTTACCATTTCGGGCAATGTGGATGCTTATTACCGGTATAATTTTGCCGGCAAGTCTGATGTAACAAATAATTATACCAGTTTTACTAATTCTCAAAATTCATTTGAACTGGGTATGGCAAGCCTTCGGGCGGATTTTACTGCGCTATCAGGAAAAGTAGGCGGTACAGTAGATCTGGGATTTGGCCGCAGGGCTGAAGAATTTTCTTATAATGATGGAGCCGAAGCCGACGGCAAGAATGGTTTTGTCTCTCTGTCCAATGTAAAACAGGCATTTGTAACTTATTCGCCTTCCTCCAAAATAAAATTTACCATGGGTAAGTTTGGAACACATGTAGGTTATGAATTGCTGGATGCCCCGCTAAACAGGAACTATAGCATGAGCTATATGTTTACCAACGGGCCGTTCTTTCATACCGGTTTAAAGGCAGATATTACTGCCGGCCCTGTCGGGTTTATGGTTGGCGTAGCAAACTACACTGATCAAAGCACCTCTACTACCTCTGTAAAAACTGCTTTGGCGCAGTTTAGCGGCTCTGCTGGCGAAGGAGCTTTCAAATATTATTTGAACTATGTGGGCTTTGGAGGATCGAAGAGCGGTAGCAACCCAAGTGGTTTAAAATCGTTAAACCAGTTGGATTTGGTTTTACTGGGAACTCTTAGCAGTAAGTTTAATATAGGCTTCAACGGAACGCTGCAATCCAGGAAACAAGCTAATGGATCAACAGATGAAGATGGGTCCTGGTGGGGAACTGCTCTTTATTTGAATGCTGACCCTAGCCCCAAAATCGGGCTTACGCTAAGAAGCGAATATATTGGCGACAGCAAAAATGTTTATTTCCCAACTGATAATATTTTTGCCAATACTTTATCGTTGAACTATAAAGTGGGCCCGCTTACCATTATTCCTGAATTACGTTTCGAAACTGCCAAAGATGAAATATTTACCGATGGCGATTCGGATCCGACAAAATCAACATTTACCGGTCTGCTGGCAGCGGTATTGAAATTTTAATAACTTTATTATCTTAGTGCTATTAAAAATGCCGGATTCGTGTCCGGCATTTTTAATATAGAAAAGTGTGGCTTTTATGCTGAATTTCTCCCTGCATTAATAATTCCAAACGAACAACGCATCACCAGCTTCTCATATACTTCTTTCACCGGCGCCTGTACAAGCTGCTCATCTATCTCCCTGATTTTGGTAAGAGCATATTGCTGAATAGTAAGCAGCGGTAATACAATCCGCTCACGCATTTGAATCGACAACTGATCCACCGGGTAGTCAGCCATTAACTCCGTATGGCCCGATAATTTTGTCAGGTACTGGCGTGTCAGTTCATACTCATCAAATATCATTTGCCATATCTCACCAAACAACTTATGCTTGCTGAGATAAGCCGTCAGTGGGAAAAATGATTTCAGCATTGCCATCTCACAATTGTCGAGCAAGGTTTTAAAGAACAATGATTTTTTATACAGCTCTTTTATTGCAGGGAATTTTCCCTGCTCCTCAATTTTACGAAGTGCCGAACCTACACCGTAAAATCCTGTTACGTTCTGCTTCAGTTGGCTCCATGAACCGGCAAATGGTATGGCCCGCAGATCTTTCAAAGTAAGTCCCGAAGATGCCCCTCTTTTTGCTGGCCTGCTCCCGATATTCGTTTCACTGTAAAATCTTAAAGGGCTTGCCTGCAACAGGTAATCTGCCAGGTAAGGATGATCTCTTAATCGCTGGTAAGCGTTATAAGAAAATTCAGAAAGTTCCTGCAGCAGTGCATCTTCTTCTTTTGTAAATGTCGTTTGCAAATGTGCATACAACTCATTGGTGATGCCCGCATTCAACAGCTGCTCCATGTTATACTGTGCAGAGTCTATCGTACCAAAGTTGGAACTTACTGTCTGGCCCTGTATGGTCAATTGTATTTCTTCATTCGAAATATTCTGACCCATCGAAGCATAGAACTTATGCGTTTTACCACCGCCTCTTGAGGGAGGACCGCCTCTGCCATCAAAAAATACCACCTGGATATTGTACTGGCGTGATATAGCAGTAAGCTCTTCCTTTGCTTTATAAATTCCCCAGTTGGCCATCAGGTAACCACCATCCTTGGTACCATCGGAAAAACCAAGCATAATTGTTTGCTTGCTATTTCTTCTTTTTAAATGCTCACGGTAGACTGGGTTGGTATATAATGTTTGCATTACCTGTGCAGCGTGTTTCAAATCGCCGATGGTCTCAAACAATGGTATAATGTCAATATTCATTTCTTCCGGCTTCCATCCTCCCAGCAGAAATAACCCATAAACCTCCATAGCATTCTGTGCACTGTTACACTGGCTGATGATATACCGGTTGCATCCTTCCGGGCCATTGAATTGCTGTATCGTCTTTACACACTGAACAGACTTGAGTGTATCCTTGTGTATGGGATCCTCTAACTCCTCAATATCGGCCGTCTTATCGATAGCTCCTAATACATTGATTTTTTCATCGTCAGTTAGCTCGCCATAGTGAGCAGGCAGCACATGTTGTTTATTCGCCAGTGCCTGGAACAATTTCCCGTGCACAGAACTTTCCTGCCGGATGTCTAACGAAGCAAAGTGCAATCCGAATACCTCTATTTTATTGATAAGATTAGTGACCGTATGCAGGAACAATCCATTATGCTGGTGAATGATTGTTTGGCGTATTTGCTCCAATGTAGCCAAAATCTCTTCTTTGGTTAGCCTGGTTTTAAGCCCCGGGATGAAAAGGTTACTGTATAATTTATTTTCCAATTCGGCTAACACTGTATCAACACCTTCAAATGTAAGTCTGCGCTTCAACCGGCGAACTTCCAGGTAATAGCATTTAATAATACTTCCTCTCAATGCGTCTGCCACCTGTAGTGTAATATCACTTGTAACGAATGGATTTCCATCCCTGTCACCACCGGGCCAGAATCCCATTCTGATAATTGGGTTTTCATCACTCACCGCATCCGGAAATTTCGACTTTAGTGACGACAATATTTTACCGGCAGCTGAATAAAAAACATTCTCCAGGTACCAAATCAAACTGACGGCCTCATCATAAGGCGTGGGCTTTTTCTTTTTGAAAAAAGGAGTTTTTCCCAACTGCTGCAAATAAGTATTTACAACATTCGTGTTGTTATCAGCAAGAGCTCTTGCCAGATCATTGATAATACCTAAGACAGAACCCGGATAAAACTGTGTAGGATGCGCGGTTAATACAAGCCGGATGGAAAAGTCTATTAACTTCTTTTCCAGTTCTTCTTCTTTATTATCCTGGATCACTTCTGACTCGATATGCTTTAATGTACCGACCCCATTCAGATCATGTACTTCTTTAAACGCAGCATCCTCCAGGGCATCGAATAGTACAACCTGTCTTTCGAGATATTGTACAAACCGGAAAAGCAAATCAGTCTTATCCTTCTCATTAAAATAGGAGGTATGCTTGGTAAAAAATTCGTCGATGATGCGAATAGGGCTTAAGTTTTTCTTGTATCCTTCTTCGCAGTTACTGGATAATAAGGACAATAAAATTCCCGTCTTTTCAATCCGGTGAAAAGGCAACGAAGTAAAAAGGCTGTTGTAAAGTTGAAAACGTATCCCAACTTCATTCCGATACTTTTGTAATGGTCTGTTTGACTGATGGTTCATGCAATGAAAATTAAAAATTCTGGTATAACCGGCAAGCAGTCAATCGTGTCTGAAAATGAGCCAAATAATAGTGTTTTGTTTACCGCAATTATTATTCGGCGAATTTCATGTGGCTAAGAACGATAGTAATAAACACATGAAAATAATTCATTTTACGCAGGCAGAAAAAACTACTCTTTAAAGTAAAAACCCCGTCTGGCCTAAGGCGAGACGGGGTATAAATATTCGTTAGAAAAAAATTACTCCGCTGCTTTAGCTTCAGTAGTTGCTTCCTTCTTCGACTCTTCTGTTTTAGCAGCTTCAGTCTTCTTAGAACCTCCACGGCTACGACGGGTTTTCTTAGCTGCTTCTTTGGCCTCACCTTTACCCTTACCATAGATTTCATTAAAGTCCACTAGCTCGATCAATGCTTTTTCAGCATTATCACCAGGACGGGCACCCAACTTAATGATGCGGGTATAACCACCGGGACGACCACCTACTTTTTCAGCTACGGTACCAAACAATTCCTTGATGGCCTCTTTATCCTGTAAATAACTAAATACCACACGACGTTCGTGAGTAGTATTTGTTTTACCCTTTGTAATCAGTGGCTCCACATAAACACGCAAAGCTTTTGCTTTGGCAACTGTGGTTACGATCCTCTTATGCGCAATTAACTGGCAGGCGAGGTTGCTCAACAAAGCATCTCTGTGTGCTTTGGTGCGGCTAAGATTTTTTACTTTGTCTCCGTGACGCATGACGTTTTAATTTGAAAATTTGAAAATGTGGAGATGTGAAAATGAAACCATTCTTACAAAATCCTTATTCCAAATTCATGTTATAAAATATCCGGCTGTACCGTGTCAGGAATTACAGCCTTCGCTCATTAGATGCTAATAAGCCTTTATTAAAAAAAAAATTAAAAGAACTTTCCAAACTCCTCTTCAGGATCGGGGGTTACAGTTCATCTTTATCAACACCCAGTTTCTGAAGATCCATCCCGAAGCCAAGGCCTCTTTCACCCAACACCTGTTCAATTTCAGCCAATGATTTCTGGCCGAAGTTGCGGAACTTCATCAGGTCTTCCTGCTCATATTGCACCAGCTCACTCAATGAGTTGATCTTAGCAGCTTTCAGACAGTTGAAAGCACGAACAGAAAGATCGAGGTCCTCTAATGGAGTCTTCAACACTTTGCGCAACTGCAGGGTTTGTTCATCCACCAGGTCTTCTTTTTTCTCTTCTTTGTTGTCGAAAGTGATGTTTTCATCAGTGATGATCATCAAATGCTGGATCAGGATCCTTGAAGCCTGTTTCACCGCTTCTTCCGGATGGATAGTACCATCGGTAGAAACTTCCATGATCAGCTTTTCAAAGTCTGTACGTTGTTCCACACGGGTATTTTCAATCGTGTATTTTACATTCTTGATCGGAGTGTAAATAGAATCGATCGGAATATAACCCAATGGAGCATCCTTTGGTTTGTTGTCTTCAGCAGGAACATAACCACGGCCCTTACCAATAGTCAGTTCAATATCCATCTTGGCAGATGAATCCAACGTACAGATTAGTAAATCAGGATTCATGATCTGGAAAGAATGAGTTGCCTCACCAATCAAACCAGCCGTGAATTCAGTTTTATTTTTCAACGACAAAATGATCTTCTCATTTGCCACTTCGTGATCCACGATTTTTTTGAAACGAACCTGTTTCAGGTTAAGGAATATCTCCACCACATCTTCTGAAACACCCTTCATGGTAGCAAATTCATGCTCTACACCTTCTATTTTTACGCCAACAATTGCATAACCTTCTAATGAATTCAGCAATACACGGCGTAGCGCATTACCAATGGTTACACCATAACCAGGTTCCAATGGACGAAACTCGAACTGAGCTTCGAAATCATTTGCTTTTTGCAGTATGATCTTATCCGGCTTCTGGAAATTTAAAATGGCCATATTTAGATTTAGTTTTTAAATGATTGGGAAAAGCTGTGAGCTTTTAGCTACGAGCTGTGAGCAAAGGCTCGAAGCTCACGGCTCATAGCTCGCGGCTTTCTTATTTAGAATACAACTCTACGATCAGTTGTTCCTTGATATTTTCAGGAACGTTTTCTCTTTCCGGGTAGGTAATGAAAGTACCTTTCAGTTCAGTTTCATTCCAATCCAGCCAGCTGAACTTTGGATTCTTTCCTTTAATTACGCTTGTGATAGAAGTTCTTTCTTTGCTACCTTCTTTGATAGTGATGATATCACCGGCTTTCAATTGATAAGAAGGTACGTTTACTACCTCACCGTTTACTTCCACATGTTTGTGGCTTACCAACTGGCGTGCAGCAGGACGACTGGGAGCAATACCCATACGATAAACTGTATTATCCAAACGGGCTTCAAGTAATTTGATAAGGTTTTCACCTGTTACCCCTTTGATACGGGAAGCTTCTTCAAATGTTTTGCGGAATTGTTTTTCCAAAATGCCGTAAGTGTATTTGGCTTTTTGTTTTTCACGAAGCTGTAAAGCGTATTCACCTAAAGTTTTACGTTTACGCTTTTCACCGTGCTGACCGGGAGGGTTGCTGTTTTTACCCAACCATTTACCATTGCCTAAAATTGGCTCACCGAAAATACGGGAGATCTTGGTCTTTGGACCAGTGTAACGTGCCATAGTTTTTATTCATTTACGCTTTTTTGTACCGGTGCTTTGATCAGTAAAAGCGTTAAAAAATCAATCAAGCACCCTTTTTAAAATGAAACCAAATTGGCTCAAATATGTCGAGGTCAGATGTCTGAAGTAAGAAGTCAGAAAAGTTGCTTACAATTAAAGTAGTTTTCCGTTTTTCTGGCTTCCGCCTTCCAACTTCTTCCTTTTAAACTCTTCTTTTCTTGGGAGGACGGCAACCATTGTGTGGTAACGGAGTGATATCCTTGATCATCACTACTTCTATACCTGACTGGGAGAGAGAGCGGATAGCTCCTTCACGGCCTGCGCCTGGTCCTTTAACATATACATCTACTCTTTTCAAACCTGCATCCAGCGCCACTTTTGCGGCGTCGCTTGCAGCCATCTGAGCTGCATAAGGCGTGTTCTTTTTAGAACCTCTGAAGCCCATTTTACCAGCGCTGCTCCAGGCAATAACCTGGCCCGTTTTGTTGGTCAAACTAACGATGATGTTGTTGAATGTAGCTGAAATGTGTGCATCGCCGTAAGCGTCCACTTTCACCACTCTTTTTTTAGCTGCAGCTTTTGCGCTGTTTTGTGCTTGTGCTTTTGCCATAATTGTTGTTCTGAGGTAATCTTTTCTCTTTTTTAAAAATTTCCGGCTTCAAAACTGAACCCGAAACTGAATCAATCCTCCTGCTGACTTACGAAGCGATCCGCAATTGATTCATTTAAATGTAAGTCGTATAATGAAGAATTCGGAATCTCATTGCTGAGACTCCGAACTCCCGTTTATTACTTCTTAGCGGCTTTTTTCTTACCGGCTACTGTCTTACGTTTACCTTTTCTTGTACGGCTATTGGTCTTGGTACGCTGACCACGAACCGGCAGCCCTTTACGATGACGAAGGCCACGGTAGCAAGCGATATCAAGCAAACGCTTGATGCTCATTTGCACTTCAGAGCGAAGTTGACCTTCAACCTTTAACTCCTCCGTAATGGTGTTACGGATTGCATTCAGGTCTTCATCATTCCACTCATGTACTTTCTTATCACGGCTAATATTATTCTTATCCAGAATATATTTAGCAGTAGATGGACCAATACCATAGATATAGGTCAGACCTATTTCGCCTCTTTTATTTTTTGGTAAATCAACACCGGCAATACGAGCCATAGTTTTCTATTATTTTTTTGATTCTTTTAATTCAAACTGGCAATAGGCAATTGACAATGGGTAAGCTGCACATTGCATATTGCTAATTGTCTATTATCCCTGGCGCTGCTTGAAGCGGGGATTTTTTTTGTTAATTACGTACAGTTTGCCTTTACGACGAACGATCTTGCAATCTGCGCTACGTTTCTTAATGGATGCTCTAACTTTCATAATATTTGCTTTTCTGCCAAACAGTCAAAGACTATTTGTATCTGAAAATGATTCTTCCCCTTGATAAATCATACGGCGAAATCTCCACTCCTACTTTATCACCCGGCAAAATCCGGATGTAGTGCATCCTCATTTTTCCAGAGATGGTTGCCAATATTTCGTGACCGTTTTCCAGCTTCACCCTAAACATGGCGTTTGACAGGGCTTCCAGAATGATACCATCTTGTTTAATAAGGGGTTGTTTCGACATACAAATTTTAGGGGTGCAAAGATAGGAGGATGAACCCACAAAAAGAAAAAACCCCGATTATTTTTCGGGGCCCAAAACTAAATTAATAATTTAACCGGGCAAAAAGCCCTTAACTCATTTATTATTAATGTATTCCAAGAGGAACTTTGGTCATATCATGATACAAATTTTGCAAATCATGTACGCCAAGTGGAAAGTTAAAATGCCGGCGATCTTCCCGCCACCACATTTCAATGTTCGAAAAATCATCCTTATGAGGAAGTAGCAACCTGAAAGAGTCCTTTTTATATTTTACGGCTCCGGACCCGTTCATCTCCTCTTTGGTAAAGCCCAACCGCATCAATTGCTTTTCGTCCAGGGGAATTGGCCGGATCTCATCGAGGTTATACCAAAATTCCTGTACGCCGTTATTTACCAGCGCCTGCCGTTCCTCATGGCTCACTTTTACTACCGTCCCTTCTCTTTCTACACCCTCATCATTTAATAAAATATGGTCGCCTTGTTTTAAATCTCCGAGTTTGAGCATAGCATTCGTTTTTAGTTATCCGAATATAACGAAAAATTGAAAATTGAACCGGCCGTGATTTAATTTTCGGTAATGCCCTACACCAGAACTAGCTCCTTTTTCGATAATTAATCACCGCCCAACTATTGAGGCCAACAGCAAATGCCGCCATTATCCACAAGTATTTGCTGATATCAGCCAGGCTGCTTCCTTTTAGAACCACCATCCGCATTACCTCAATAAAATAAGATACCGGATTGAATTTAGTAACCCACTGGGCCCAATCCGGCATGCTATCAATGGATGTATAAAGCCCCCCCAGCAAAATAAAGATCATCATCATAAAAAAGGAGATCAGCATGGCTTGCTGTTGGTTAGACGTATAAGTCGAGACCAACAAACCCAGCCCCAAAACAGCCAGCAGGTACAAGGCAGCAAAAACATAAATGGTAAAAAAGCTTCCGGCCGGTATGATGCCGTATACGATCCTCGCAATCAGGAAACCAATCGACATCACCAGGAGACCCAGGATCCAAAAAGGTATTAGTTTACCCAAAATAAAATGATGCTTTCGGATAGGTGTTACATTTATTTGCTCAATTGTTCCAATCTCCTTTTCCCGAACGATATTTAATGAAGTGAGAAAAGCGCCTACCATTGTCACCAGTATCACCAGGATACCGGGTACCATGAAATAATGATAATTAAGAAAAGGATTGAACCAATTGGAAGAAGTGACTTCAATATTTAGTTCAGGGTTAAATCGGGGAAACTGTACCCATTCCGTTCGAACCTCACGGTTATAATCCCGGATAATGCTTTGCAGGTAGGAACTACCCAGCCCGGCCTTTACCCCGTTAATGGCATTAGCAGCTACAAATAATGTTGCCTGGTCCTCTTTCACAAGTTCTTTTTCAAAATGGGCTGGAATTTCAAGTATAATATCCGAGTGATCTTTTTCTACCTCCGTTATAGCATTTTTAAAAGACCCTGAATAGTCATTTAATTGAAAATACCCGGAAGCCGTAATCTTGTTGATTAATTGGCGGGAGTAAGCCGAGTGATCATGATCCACAACACTTAGCTTGATATTCTTCATTTCGTAATCGGCCGCTAATGGGAGAATCAGCAGTTGTATCATCGGCATGACAAAGATGATCCGCAGGATAGACTTATCGCGGAAGATCTGCCGGAACTCTTTCTGTAATAAAAAACGTAAACTTCTCATGCCAATCTGATCTTAAATTTTTTAATACTTAGTACCAGTAACCCTAGTGTCATCCCGATTAATACCAGCGTTTCCTTCCAAACACCTGCCGGCCCCACTCCCTTTATCATCACGTCTTTTACAATGGCATAAAACCAGCGGGCAGGCACAATATTCGATAGCAGCTGCAATGGCTTTGGCATGTTTTCAATCGGGAACATAAAGCCGCTCAGCATAATAGTAGGTAAAAACATTCCTGTTAGCGAAATAAACATGGCGGTTTGCTGTGATGCGGTGGAAGAAGAAATGAGTAACCCCAATACAAGGCAGGTAATGGTAAACAGTGTGCTTTCAGCAATAAGAAATGGGATGCTTCCATTGATCGGCACATCCAGCACAAAAACGCTTAAACATAAAATACTTGCAATGTTGACCAGCGATAACAATAGATAAGGAACGGCTTTCGCCAAAATGATCTTTAAGGGCTGCATTGGTGAAACCAGCATTATTTCCATTGTTCCCAATTCTTTTTCCCGGACAATAGTAATGGCGGTCATCATCGTACATACCAGCATCAGCACCATCGCCATCACACCCGGCACAAAACTATAGGCTCCTTTTTGCTGGGGATTATATAACATCCTTGTCTCGGTGTTGATCGTATACGGCAGCTTGCGGTCATGCGTAATGCGATCCTGGTAGTTTAGGATAATAGCACTGGCATAATTGGTAAGCGTGGTAGCAACATTGGGATCAGAGGCATCAGCGATTAGTTGAACCTGTGCTTTGTTAAAGTGCTGCAGCTCTTCATTAAAGTTCCTGGGCAAGACAATGGCCAGCTTTATTTTTCCTTTTCTAAAAGCGGCTTCAATGTCCTTATATGAATAGAGATTTTCTTCGATGTCAAAATACCGGCTGGCATTTATTTCCTGCAGCAACGAGGCGGTGGCCACATCCCTGGATTGATCAAACACAGCAATCTTCGCATTCTTCACTTCATTAGTCAACGCAAATCCAAAAATGATGATCTGCACGACGGGCATTCCCAACAAAATAAGCAGGGTGCGCCTGTCACGAAAAATGTGGTGAAATTCTTTTTTTACAAATGATATAAATTGCTTCATCCGATAAAATTGAAAATGTTGTTCGGCATTAATCAGCCGTCCGTTTGGCATTCCTTGCCAACATCAAAAAAACCTCATCCATTGATTTCGCATTGAGCGACTTCTTCAAACCTGCCGGCGTATCCAGGGCTTCTATTTTACCATCCACCATGATGCTTACCCGGTTGCAATATTCCGCTTCATCCATGTAATGCGTCGTAACAAAAACGGTAATGCCATCGGCTGCCGCTTTATAAATCATGTTCCAAAACTCTCTCCTCGTTACCGGGTCAACGCCGCCCGTTGGTTCATCTAAAAAAACAATTTGCGGTTCATGAAAAATAGCTACGGAAAACGCCAGCTTTTGTTTCCAGCCAAGCGGCAATGATTTAACCAGTTTGTTGGCCTCTTTTTGCAAATGCAGTCCATCAATGATAGCTGTAGTTTTATCCTTTATAAAGGCATCGGTTTTTCCATAGATGCCACCATAAAATCGCATATTTTCTTTCACGGTCAAATCTTCATACAAGGAGAACTTTTGACTCATGTAACCAATGTTTTTTTTGATATGTTCTGTTTGCCTGAATACATCAAACCCGGCAACCGAAGCTTTGCCGGAAGTCGGAATTGAAAGACCACAAAGCATGCGCATCGCTGTTGTTTTACCGGCACCGTTCGCTCCTAAAAAACCAAAAATCTCACCTTTGCTTACTTCAAATGATATTTCACTGACGGCAGTGAAATCGCCAAACCGTTTGGTCAACTGATCTGCTATAATTGCTTTATCATTCATATTAACTCTTCATTAAAGCCATGAAACAATCTTCTATATTTGGCTGCACCGGTTTTAATTCAACATCTTTATTATTTGTCAGCAGGTAATTCCTTAGCCGCTCTTCATTAAAACCATTTTTTAACACCACATGATGATATTCACCAAAGGGATAACTGTCTTCAGCATCTTCGAATCGCTTTAACTCGTTTAAAAGCTCAAGCATATTCGTTGCACGGGCTGCCCACAGAGGTTTGCCAAATTTTGCAATCACTCCCTGGGGTGTATCCATCGACAACATTTTTCCTTCCTGCATCAACATGACCCGGTCACAAAGACTGGCTTCATCCATATAAGGAGTGGACACTAAAATGGTGATCCCTTGCTCCTTTAATTTTTTCAGCATTTCCCAAAATTCTTTTCTCGAAACTGCATCCACGCCTGTAGTAGGTTCATCCAAAAACAAAACAGATGGCCGGTGTATCAAGGCACAGCTTAAAGCCAGCTTTTGTTTCATTCCTCCCGATAATTTTCCGGCACGACGATTTTTAAAAGGCTCGATCTGTACATAGATATCTTTGATCAGCTCATAATTTTCTTCAATACTGGTATTAAAAATCGTAGCAAAAAATTCCAGGTTTTCAGCAACGGTCAGATCCTGGTACAGCGAAAATTTGCCCGGCATATAGCCTACTCTCTTCCGGATCTCTTTGAAATCTTTTACGACATCAAAGCCATCCACTTTCGCACTTCCACCATCGGGCAACAACAGTGTTGTAAGAATGCGGAATAGGGATGTCTTCCCAGCTCCATCCGGACCAATGATACCAAACAACTCGCCCTTGCCCACGCTAAAACTGATTCCCTGCAATGCCTGTACAACAGCTTTTTTAGTACCGTAAAATTTGACAATGTTGTCGGCAACAACGCCCCCATCTCCTGAAAAGGAGCTGTTAGCCCTGATGTTTTTAGTTTCTTTCACAGGTTCCTTTTTTTTAAATTTCCATTATCACACGTAATCTTTCTAAACGCCCCTTTAGGGGTTAGGGGGTAATTTCACCTCTCCATACATCCCGATCTTCAGGTAGCCATCATTCTTCACTTTTACTTTTATCGCATATACAAGATTGGCCCGCTCATCTTTTGTCTGGATAGTTTTTGGAGTGAATTCAGCTTTATCAGATATCCAGGTGATTGTCCCACTCAATTCTTTATACCTGTCAGCCCCGTCATCTACCAGTACTTTCACCTGCTGTCCCAATTTGACCTTGGATAACTGAACACCGGTTATATATGCCCGCAGTGTCATCGTTGACAGGTCACTGATCTTATACAAGGCTTTACCGGGAGAAGTAATTTCACCTTCCTCTACATATTTTGTTGTAACGGTACCGGTCACAGGGTTCACAATATTTGCTTTCTTCAATTGGTCATCCAATTGCGCAACCCTTTTTTCCAGCGGTTTTCCTTCGCTTAGTATGCTTCTATTTTGCGTAGAAATATTATTCCGCTGCACATTGATCTGTTGTTTGGTTACCGACATTTCCCTCATCACCGATTCGATTTGAAAGTTGATATCATCCAGTTGCTTGCCGGTAGCTGCATCTTGCTTTAATAGATTTTCTGTTCTTGTTTTTTCATGCTGGAGATTGGCAAGCTTTGCCTGCTGTACGGCCAGTTGATCCTCCAGTAGCTTTACCTGTGGTGATACATCCGAAGTCTTTTGGCCCAATGACCTGATACTTTCTTCTACCTGCTCTTTTTGCAACTTTGTATTTTCTGCATCGATCTCCCCCACTATCTTGTCTTTACTCACCGTATCTCCTTCGTCGATCGTAAATGACAGGATCTTTCCACCCAGTTCGGATGATACGATCACCTCATCGGTTTCAAATGTGCCCATCGCATCAAATTCATGATCGTTATTGGTACAAGCTGCCAATAAAAAAAGGGTCAGCGGCAGTATAAAAATTCTTTTACGCATAAATGATTTATTGATTTCCGGAAATGGTTTTATAATTAATAGTTGCCTGAAGTAATTGCAGTTCATGGGTGATTAGAGCCTGTCTCGCCTGGTCCTCCGCATTTATTTCACGCAGGTAATCATTAGCTGTTATCACCCCATTTTCCAACTGTGCTCTCGCCGCATCTTTCACACTGGCTCTTATGTCGATGATCTCTTTATCCGTTGTGATCAGCTGTTCCAGTTTTTCAATATCCGACTGCTGTTGCTTTAACTGTGTGTTGGTATTTAAGAGGAAAGTTTCTTTTTTGGTATCCACTATTTGCTGGCTCACTTTTACCAGTTGCTTCTCCTTTTTCTTCGTATACAAATTGCTTACGGGCCAGTTCAATTTTACCCCGCCGATGTAAAAAAGGTCAAACTGGTTATCGAGCATATTCAAACCGGGCCGGCCATAACCACCCTGGAAAAACAAACTGGCCTTGGGCAAATTCTTCGACTGGATAACTCTATTCTGTTGTTCATATAATTTGATCTCGTTATTGTACAATTTTAGTTCGGGTCGCTGGATCGGATCTTGTATGGCAGAAAATTTTTCCGCTGCCGGCTTTTCCAGCACCACATTTTCATTGAGCGCCTGGTTAAGAAACAATCCTAATGTCTCCACGTAACCCTTACGGGAAGCTTTTATCTCAATAAGACGTTGATTGGTGTTCAACAACTCGGCTTTCAATACATTCAGATTCGATTTAAAAGCCACTCCATTATTTACCTGTGCCTCTACCCTCTTGATACCGATCTGGATATCCTGCTTTACCAGGTCAAGCTGTTTCAACTGTTCATCGAGATACAAAATTCCCAGGTAGATCTGGTTGATCCGCTCTTTCAACTTGTATAACTCCACTTCCACTTTTTGTTCTTCTACGCCGGCATTTAATTGCTGCATTACTTTTTGCTCTTTTATCACTCCGCCGTCAAACAGCACCTGGCTGATATCAGCTGTAATCTTATATTGATCCTTTTGCGCTGTAGGAATCTTGATTCCGGGAAGCGGCACATTCACCCTGGTTACATCGGATTGATAACTGGCCTGGCCATTAAATGATAGTTGCGGCAAATTCCCTTTGGAAAGATTACTAATATTCAGCTCAGCCGTTTGCCTTACCAGGTCCCTTTGCTTAATGACAGGATAATTCATTTGTGCCTCGCGGTAAGCATCTTCCAGTGTTAGTTTATTTACCTGGGCCCACAACACATTGGGAAGAAAAACTAAAATAATCAGCCCTTTTTTGAGTTTAACCATTTGGTTAATTTTAGATCAAAAAAATTATTTTCGAATACTGTCTATGATAAATTTGGGTATTTCTTTTTTACGCTGTTCCATAATCGACCTGAACTGCAACTCATCCAATCCAAGGTTTTTTTGAAACATGGGCTTCGCCACAAAAGGAAAGATGGTCAGCGAAACCAGGTTCATTAATAAACTCACCGGGCTTATTCTTTTTATCGTCCCCTTTTTTACTTCCCGCTCAATTTGTTGCAGAAATTTTTCCGGTTGCGGCTTGTTTTGTCCGATCCATACTTTTTGCAAAAAATACTCAGGGTCCTGGTTTATTTCGTTCAATACAAACAAAGGCAGGTAAGGGTTTTCGGAAACAACAGTAATATATTCCGAACAAAAACTTTCTATCTTCTCAAACAGGGGCTGATCCGAGGTGAACACTTCGTTGATCCTGGGAAACAATTTGCTGGCGGCTTCCATAAAGATCACTTCAAACAGCTTTTCCTTGTTGCGGAAATAATAATGCAGTAACGCTTTATTGATACCCGCTTCATCAGCAATGTCCTGCATTCTTGCACCCGCCATGCCTTTCTTCACAAACACCTTTTTGGCAGCGGAGAGTATTTTTTCCTCTGTGCTCTTATCTTTTTCTTTATTAACCATACGTTTTAACCAAATGGTTAACAAATGTAAAAACATTTGCCGGTTTGCACCAAATATTTTTTTATGGTTCGTTGATTTTAGCCGGTGGATGTCGGCTTTAACTATCAAAGGCCTGCATTTGCAGGCCTTTATAAATTATCTTTACCTCAAAAAAAGTCTGTTCTAAGCTCGCAACTCACCGCTCTAAGCTCATGGCTTTTCTACTCCGCCCAACTCATGACATAGTCGTTATTTTCAATCTCCAGGGCTCCTTTGGTAAGCATCAATGGATGGAAAGTATCCACCATCACGGCGAGTTCCTTTGTTTCTTTGGCACCAATACTTTTTTGAACAGCACCCGGATGTGGTCCGTGTGGAATACCCGCGGGATGCAAAGTGATCATCCCCCTCGTTACGTTTTTGCGGCTCATAAAATCACCGTCAACATAGTACAGCACTTCATCACTGTCAATATTGCTATGGTTATAGGGGGCGGGAATAGCCTGCGGGTGATAATCAAACAATCGGGGACAAAATGAACACACTACAAAATTGTTGGCTTCGAAAGTCTGGTGCACCGGTGGTGGCTGGTGCACTCTCCCGGTGATGGGTTCAAAATCATGAATGGAAAAGGCGAATGGATAGCAACAACCGTCCCAACCAATAACATCAAACGGATGTGTGCCGTAATGCAATCCATACAACACACCCTTCTTTTTTGCCCTGATCAAAAAATCTCCTTTTTGATCAAAGCTGGGAAGGTTTTGCGGTGGCCTGATATCCCGTTCGCAATAAGGCGAATGCTCCAGCAGCTGACCATACTTGCTCATATATTTTTTTGGATAGCGGATAGGACTAAATGATTCTACGATAAAAAGACGGTTATGAGAATTGCTGAATTCAATTTGATAAATAGTACCCCGTGGTATTACCAGGTAATCGCCATAGTCAAAAGGTAGTTCCCCATACATGGTTCGCAGCACACCTTTTCCTTCGTGAACAAAGATCATCTCATCCGCATCGGCGTTTTTATAGAAATAGTCCTTCATGCTTTCCTCCGGCGCCGCCAATACAATATGACAATCATTGTTGACCAGCACCGGTACACGGCTTTCCAAAAAATCTTTTGCCGGTTTAATATTAAATCCCTCGAAGCTGCGATGCTTCAACATTTTTTCTTCGGCTATCGTGGGAGCAACGCTGATTTGCGGTTCTGTTTTAATGATCTGTGTAGGTGGATAATAATGATATAGCAACGAATAGTCATTGGAAAAACCTTCCGTTGAAAACAACTGTTCAGAATATAAATCGCCGTTTTGTTTTTTGAATTGGGTATGGCGTTTATGTGGAATGTTCCCTAGTTTATAATAATGAGGCATAGCAATTTGAAAATTTGAAAATGAAAAAAATTTGAAAATATTGATGCCGGCATACTGAATCTTTTGTTATGCAAAAAATTCCTACAGTTTAATTAACTATTCGGGAAAGTTCAAGGGTAGCCAGCAGAAAAATATATTTCCACTTTCTCTTATCAATATAATAAGTAAAGTTCCGGTGAAATGGCATGATCAAAATTACTATTAAATTCGCCAGATGACAAGGATAGGATTAATGGCGGATACACATAGCTATTTAGATGAAGCGGTTTTTAAACATTTTGAACACTGTGATGAAATATGGCATGCCGGTGATTTTGGAACGATAGCCCTGGCAGAAAAACTGGCCGCTTTCAAACCGTTAAAAGGAGTATATGGAAATATTGACGATCTTTCCATCAGTAGTGTGTATCCCGAAAATCTCATTTTCACCTGTGAAGAAGTAAAAGTTTTTATGACCCATATTGGCGGCTACCCGCCCAACTATAACAGCCGTGTCAAACCACTGATGCTGGAACATCGTCCCCAACTTTTTATTGCCGGGCATTCGCATATTCTGAAAGTCATGTACGATGAAAAATTGCAATGCCTGCACATGAACCCCGGTGCCGCCGGCAACCAGGGCTGGCATAAAATCAGAACCATCATTCGCTTTGCGATTGATGGTTCTGATATAAAAAATTGTGAGGTAATTGAATTAGGAAAGAGATGATCAGGCATTTTCATGTGCCATTTCTTCCATTTTCTTATGGATCTCTTCTTCGGAAACATCCCTTACATGCGTGGCAACAAGCCAGAGATAACCGAAAGGATCTTCAATACGGCCAACCCTGTCGCCATAAAACATCTCCTCTGCAGGCTTTATCACTTTGGCATTATTGTCCTTTGCTTTCTTTATAGTTGCATCTGCATCGGGCACATAAATATAAAGGTTGACGGAGTTTCCATTCAATGTTCGTGGGCTGGCATTATACTCCAGGTTTTCTTCGCCCAGCATGATCATAGAATCACCGATGATAAGCTCAGCGTGACCAATTGTTTTGTCAGGATTTTCCAGGCGCATTCTTTCTTTGGCGCCAAACACATTTTTGTACCAGTCAATCGCTGCACCTGCTCCTTTAATGGCAAGTCCCGGCGTTACGGCATGATAGCCTTCGGGGCAATAATTTTTCTTACTCATTTGTTTGAAGTTTAAATTAATAAATCAGGATTGCTTCTTCGATCCTGGGGAAGAGGAAACAGAGTGCCGCAAACCCAATACCAAACAGGAAATGCCGAGTGTACTATTTGGCAGTGTGCAAAACTTCGGAAATTTCTTTTGTAAACTGCGGGATATATTTTTCGTCCCTGTCAAGAGTGGGATCAAGAATAGTGATCTCCATACCTGTAAGAAGAGGTGATTGAATTAAAGGTTTGAGCATTTCTTTTAATTCGTTGTACCAAAGTCCATCTTCAGACCTGGAATCAACACAAGGCATTATTTCGTCATTCAATGCATCTACATCAAAATGTATCCAGAAACCATCCAGCTTTTTGTCATGGATCATTTTCAAAAAATCATTAATAATATTTTCAATTCCTTCACTGCGTATGCCTGCAAGATCAATATAGCGCATTTTGCTGTTAAGCGACAAGGCTACATAAGCATCATCATATTCACGGTTGCCAACACAATAAATATTTTCTTCTTTAATATAAGGCCGCAGACCTGATATATTTGTCAGCTTCTCATGTCCCACACCCGCCACCAGGGCAAGTCCCATTCCCGCGGCGCCGCCCGTTTGCGAAAATTCCGGCCACATATAATCAGTATGCCCATCGAGATGAAACAAACCATAATCGCCCTTTTGTTTTAACACCAGTGCATTCCCGATCATCACCGAGCAGTCGCCGCCGATCACCAGTGGTATTTTATTTTCTTCTATTACTTGCTTTACAACTATAGCCAACTGTTGACTATAACCTGCGATAGCATCAGCATTCCTGATCTTACTTTCGTTATCCAGTTGCATTGAATAAGCGGGCGGAATCACCACCAGCTTTTCTTCTATTCCGGCCAATTCAGAAAATTTTTGTTTTTCAAGAGCAGCAGGGAAAAACTTTACTCCCGGCTCAATACCCGGAGCCGGTTCTTTCAATCCAAGATTGGTTGGTGCTTCAATCAAAACAATTTCTTTCATGTGTATATTTTTATTGCTTTTGGCCACAGGTCCGCCTGTCGGCAGCTAATCGTTACCCAAATCTCTTCCTGTGGTGTCTTCGCTTTGATTGCCCCAGGTATAGGAAATATTCCAGCGCCTTGTTTTTCGCCGGCCTACTGGCCACCAGATTTCAAAAGACTGCAAGCGAAAAACACAGCGCCTCCAGCAGCTGCTCATAGTACGCAGCGAAGTCCTGCTCCTGTAAGTTTTTCAAATTTCATGTTGCTCCCATCGGCCAATTCTGCAGAGGAAATCTCTTATAAGGAAATGTACCTCATACCTGCCTGACGGCAGACAGGGAATTGGCCTTGAATTTTCTTTGTTACTTTCTTTTTTTTATGAAAAGAAAGTAAACGGAGTCTGCTTATCCGAAAGAAATAATCGAAAAACAGGCACATGTTTAAAGTTTGTGTTAATCAAATAAAATGATCAAAGATTCCATAATACATTATTGCCGCATTTCTGTCCGTGAAAATCTGTGTAATCTGTGGCAACCAATAAATTCGAATAATCTCTTGGTCTACTTCCGCAAAAAAATTGCTTTCAACATTTGATCCCTTGTAAAAACGGAAAAGCAACCAGGTTATCAACGGCTACTCGTCTCATTGATTTAGTTGATCGTTTGACTCTTGTTGATACGATAGCTTGTAGGGCTTGATCCGAACCGCCGGCGATATGCTGTGGTAAAATGCTCAATGCTGTTATAACCACACGCAAAAGCGACATCCGTTACAGGTTGGCTGGTAGTAGTCAATAATATTCTGGCATGATTCAAACGGATCTCCGCCAAATATTGATGTGGTGAGACATTCATGATACTTTTAAATATACGGCTGAAATGGAAGGGGCTTATAAAGCAGTGTTGTGCCAGTTGCTGTAACGAAATATCCTGGCCAAAATTTTTCAGCATGTATTCCTTTGCGTTTTCAATGGTGCCCAAATGAAATTGTTTTAAAGAATCAGCCACAGGTGGTACTTCCTTTGCATTGCCCAATATCTGCATCACTTTTTCCAGCAGCTCCATCACCATTTCATCTATCTGCAAACCAAAAAATTCTTTGCTTGCCGTCATTTGCAGGATGCGGTGATGCAGGTAATCCAGCTCTGCATTGCTGCGCAGCATCAGGGAATGAATATCATTATTGTTCAGAAACCAACCTGCCTGTGTTACGTATTGATCCTGCAACAGGCGAAAAAAATCAACCCTGAATTCAAAACCAGTTGTCATATCGGGCTGGTCATCTATGTGCCTGGTCACATGCTCATACCCCGGTTTGGTGATAAGCATCCTGCCTACATGTAATTCATCTTCGCGGCGGAATGTCCTGTATTCAAAAAAACCTTTACGGATAAAATTGATATAAAAACTGCTGTTATATTCAGGTTCAGACAAAGAACAAAAATCGCAATGGCATCTAAAGTCATTGATACGATAAAAATCAGACCGGTGTAATATGTGAATATCTGCTAACAGCATGAGAATCTAAAGTTACAACAACCCCTGTTAAAGAATGTTGAACGCGAAAGTATAGCAAGATTTCGCAGGTGACTCGAATGTCCCATTTGGAACTTGCACTCCAATAAAAATATACGGATGAAATGAGCCATAATCCGCCGCGGTGGACGAGCAAATTCATACTAACCGCGATCAAAATTTTTATGGCGAACCTGTCTGCCGGCAGGCAAGATTCCATCTGGCCAAAAAACAATAAAATTAACACATGAAATTTCAATTAAAAATTGTGCTGGCCTTTGCGGCTATTTACATTATCTGGGGCTCCACCTATCTCGCTATCTTATTTGCAATCCACGATATTCCACCCCTGCTTATGTCTGGCCTTCGGTTTATGGCGGCTGGTATTCTACTATTTGGCTGGTGCGCCTGGAAAGGCGAAAAACTGCCTGGCTACTCTTCCTTTCTCAAAAATTCTTTTTGTGGCATACTAATGTTATTGGGTGGCACCGGGGCACTGGCCTGGTCGGAGCAATATATTCCGAGTGGTCTCGCCGCGGTAATTGTTACAACCGTTCCTTTTTGGTTTATCCTGCTCGACAAAAAACAGTGGTCTTTTTATTTTTCCAATAAATCAATTATTCCAGGTCTGCTGGTTGGTTTTACAGGGGTGTTATTGCTGCTATTTTTTAACACGTCGGACAACGCCCCAACTATTTATTCCGGGAAACATTTATTGGGGATATTAGTGATCATACTGGGTGGCATTGCCTGGACAACCGGATCACTTTATTCCAAATACAAACCGACCGGCGATTCACTGCTCGTAAATGCTACCGTACAACTTTTAGTAGCGGGAGTAGTTAGTTTACTGATCAGCATTTCTTCCGGTGAGTCACGAAACTTTAGTATTACAACAGTCAGCACAAATGCATGGCTTGCATTATTGTATTTGATCGTTGCCGGTTCATTGATTACTTATTTATGTTATCTATGGTTGTTAAAAGTAAAACCTGCGGCGCAGGTTAGTAGTTATGTATATGTAAATCCTGTCGTGGCTGTTTTATTGGGAGCATTGATCGCCGGTGAAGAAGTTACACCAATACAGCGGGTGTCTTTATTATTAATATTGCTGGGTGTATGGCTGGTGAATTTACCCAAATACAAAGTGGTCAGTAACCCAAAACTATCGGCAACCTGAATTGGATACTTTTTTGAAACCTTTATTTTTTATTCCTGGGCGAAGCCGAAGGATTGCATCAAAGCCTGTCCCGATAAGTCGGGAGCAAAAAGTAAATAAAATCTAAATTTTATGATCGTACGCATCTGGCATGGCCGCACCAAAACAAGCGACGCCAAAGCATATCGTGAATTTGTTATTAAAACAGGCATCACCGATTATCAATCAGTAAAAGGAAATTTGGGTGCACAGGTCTGGCAACGGGAAGAAGGTGATATCACACATGTATACACCGTTTCGTGGTGGCAGAACTGGGACAGCATCAAGACCTTTGCCGGCGAGGATATGGCGAAAGCAAAATATTACGAAGAAGATAAAAACTTCCTGCTGGAATTTGAACCAACGGTGATGCATTGCGAAGCCTATGATTTCAGCTAGTATCAAACAAAAACAAACATGATCAAACATCACCTACTGCTATTTGATCATGGGATTGTTGTACCTTAATGCAACAATCTTTTTGTATGCATCGTCGTGAACTACTCAGGCAAAGTGCTCTTGCTGTCGCTGCTTTTACGTTAAGCAAGGATTTGTTTTCCCGCGAAACAGAAAAAATCATAGCCACTGCGGGCTTTATTGATTTTATCAAATTAAGTTCAAACGAAAATCCGCATGGCCCATCTCCAATGGCCAAAAAAGCAATGATGGAGGCAGTGAAAACTTCTAACAGGTATCCCTGGGATACAACCTCCAAATTGAGAGAAAAGATTGGCAACCTGTATAATCTTTCCATGGATCATGTGACCATGGGAGCAGGGTCATCTGAGTTGCTGGGAGTTGTTTCGTTATTAGCCGCATTGCAAAAAGGTAATGCGGTTGCCCCCGATCCTACTTTTCGTTTGTGGATACCTGCTGCAAAAAAAACGGGGCTTCCCATCAAGCTGGTTCCGCTTACCGCGGCTAAGATGACTGACCTGCAAAGAATGAAAGAGGCCATGGATGCCGATACCAAAATGGTCTACATCTGTAATCCCAATAATCCTACCGGAACGGTATTACCTGCCGCCGAACTGGAAACGTTTATTAAAGACATCGCAGCAAAATGTATCATCCTGCTCGATGAAGCTTATACTGAATTCAGTGATGAACCTTCGATGGCGAAACTGGTGACCGATTATCCGAATCTTATCATCGCAAAAACATTCTCTAAAATTTATGGAATGGCTGGGGCCAGGATTGGTTTTGCATTGGCGCATCCGCAAACGATTAAGAAAATGAGTGAACTGCAGCCATGGCCCAATGCCGGAGCAAGCGCAGTAGCATTGGCCGGCGCCATGGCGTCATTGGATGATAAAGAGTTCACCAGTTTCTGTAAAAAAGAAAATCAAAAAGCGAAAGCGATATTTTATGCGGCCCTTGACAAAGCTGGCATGCGCTATATTCCCTCTCATACCAGCTTTGTTTATTTTGACTCCTCTACATATAGTAAAGATGTGAAAACATTACTGGAATCACAACAGATCATCGGCGCCCGTACGTTCGAAGAAGGAACTAAATGGCTTCGGTTAAGCGTTGGCACAACAGAAGAAATGCAGAAGGTGGCTAATGCTTTGAAAGCATAAATAAAAACTGCCGAAACGTTCAAATCCGGAGGAAATTATAAAAGCTGGTGATTGACCGTTGCAAAAAATGATTCCCGGTATTTATCACTTATAGGAATAGCAGCATCTATCAGGAACACCTGGTTGTCTTCAATCTTGCGGATATGTGCCCGGTTGATGATATACGAATTATGCACTCGTGAAAATTGCACCGGTAAATTTTCCTCCAGCTCTTTCATCCGCTTGTAGGCAATATGTTTACCACTGCCGGCATGAAATATCACATAGTCTTTTAATCCTTCCACAAAGTATATTTCGTCATACTGCAACCGGATGATGGCTTTACCAGCTTTTAAAAACATCGCATCGTCCTGCCCTTTAGCAGCGGCCGGTCCCGGCTCCTTCAACACTTTGTTCACCGCTTTTAAAAAACGGTCGAAGGTGATTGGCTTCAACAGGTAATCCACCGCATTTTTTTCATAACTCTCCACCGCAAATTCTGAATAGGCGGTAGTAAAAATGAATAACTGCCCCGCAGGAAATAACGAAGACAACTGCATTCCCGATAATTGTGGCATATTGATATCTAAAAAGATCAGGTCAACTGAATTTCTCTTCAAAAAATCCAGGGCCTCCAGTGCATTGTAACACTTACGCACCAGTTGCAGGTAGGGCACCTGAGCCGTGTACTCTTCCAGCAGGTTGACAGCATAAGGCTCATCATCCACTATCATACAGCTAAGCTTCATACCGAAAATTTAAGTGAGGCTTTAAAATTACCATTCTCCAGGCTGGTAGTCAGTTCGAAATTATCACCATACAGAATTGCTAATCGCTTCCGCAGGTTCATCAATCCCGCACCATTTTGCCGGTCAGTCAATGCAGGACCTACCTGGTTACAGGTTGAGAAAACTAATTGCTGATCCAGCCTTTTCAATTTTATGGCTACGTTATTTTCTTCAACGGTTTTATCAACGCCGTGTTTAAAGATATTTTCTACCAGCGGAATCAGCAACATGGGCGGCAACAGGATTGATTCGTCTGCTTCAATCATAAATTTAGCTTTTACGGGATGAAGCATGCGGATTTGTTCCAGTTCTATATAATTTTTTAAAAATTGGATCTCTGTTGACAGCGGCACTTTTTCCTTAGGCGCTTCATCTACGAAATAACGCATGATCTCAGAAAGTTTGGCGATCACTTCGGCAGTATGATCACTTTTGGTGTAGGCCAGGTAATAAATATTGTTCAGTGTATTAAACAAAAAATGAGGCTGCACCTGCGCCTTCAGCAAATTTAATTCAGTCGACAACTGCCTTGTCTTCATTTCCTGTTGCCGCTGCAACAGGGACAAATAATCGATGCTGACCCGCAGCAATGCACCAAATGCAAAGGCGAGAAAATTGGTAATAAAGACAAAGGAAAAATGCGATAAGGTCCAGCTATAAAATTTCAGGTGCAGGGGCAGCAATATCCTGTACTCGGCATACATTCTCACCAGTTGCAATACGGCCAGTATAATGACAGAAAGCGAAAGGTAGGCAACCTTTTTACCCCGTTTATAAAAGTTGGGAATCAGCCAATGTGCATTGCTATACACCGCGAAGAAATAAGCGATCGTAGCAATAGTAGCGGCCCAAAAACCAAATTTGGGGTACTCCCATTTTTGTAGAGTGTATAACAAAAGAAAAATATAGAAAATCGTCCAGATCGAAACCTGTAAAACGGTGATCCGCTTGCGCAACGCGGGGTCATTATGCAGATATGTTTTCAACATTTTTTTTCAATCATTAATTGGCTCGCTACCTAACCGGCCCACCTCTTCGTTCAACGGCTGTTAATAGCATCCTTCGTATCATTCATGTTCGTCTTCGTGTCATTCGTTCCTTCGTGGCCTTCGTGTCTCGTTGTGTTCTTAGTGCTCCTCTCGTACTTCTCACCAAAATACACAAATTGATACAACTCCTGCCAGCTTCCTAACAGCCTTCGACAGTTGGTTGCTTTTTTTCGACCATCTGGTGACCTGGTCAACCGTCGAAAAAACAACAGCGATGGCCGAAACATTTTTTTATCCGCTTACTACCCTGTTAATATTGCCTGATAATTTAAATCAACGCTATGGGACAAACAATTGACCGCCGCTTCTGGCTTAAACAAGCTGCACTCACCATCGGAGGCTTATCTATTGCTCCACACCTGGTCGCCGGTGATCACCAATACATGCCACCCGGAACATCGATTCGTCTTCATGCCAACGAGAACCCTTATGGCCCTTCGCCACTGGCGAGAAAAGCGATGGCCGATGCGATTCTCTCTTCGAATCATTATCCCTGGGAAGTAACAACCCAGCTCAGGGAAAAGCTTGCTACAAAATATGGATTGACAAAAGAAAATGTATTAATAGGCGCCGGCTCTTCAGAAATCCTGGGCATCGTCGCTCAATATGCCGGTCTTAAAAATGGAAATGCGATTACCGCTAATCCCACATTTGGCATTTGGTTTACCGCGGCAGAGAAATCCGGATTGCAATTGATCAAAATACCGTTGACTGCTGACAAAAAACATGACCTGCAGCGGATGAAAGAACAGATCACTGATGATACCCGCCTGTTTTATATCTGCAACCCCAACAATCCTACGGGCACTGTGTTGCCTGCTGATGATTTAAAAAACCTGGTCAGTGACGTCACCAAAAAAACGCTGGTATTACTGGATGAAGCCTATACCGAATATTCAGATGAGCCCACCCTTACCGCCATGGTCAAAGACAATCCCAACCTGGTTATTGCCAAAACATTTTCCAAAATATACGGGATGGCCGGCGCACGGATCGGCTTTGCACTGGCACATGCCGACACCATTAAACAACTAAACGAATTACAACCCTGGGCCAATGCCGGCGCCAGCGCTGTTTCACTGGCCGGTGCATTAGCCTCACTCGACGATCAGTCATTTGTAAAAATGTCAAAAGCTAAAAACACGGAAGCAAGAAAATTAGTAACGACTGCATTTGATGAGCTGAACATTCCCTATATCCCTTCGCACACCAACTTTCTTTACTATTCCCTCAAAAATCAAAAAAGCGATCTGTTGACTGCATTGGCCAATCAAAATATCCGGACCGGGAGATTATCGGATGATAAAGAAAAGTGGACCAGGATTTCCATCGGTACAAAAGACCAGATGCAACAATACCTCCAAATAGTAAAACAATCTTTCAAATCATAAACCATTAACCATGCAAACTTTTCGAAAAACAATTGTAACGCTGCTTACCAGTTTTCTTTTTTCAACCATTTTGTTAGCACAGCAAAACGAAGAAGCAGCCGTAAGAGCCTGTCTTGAAAACTATATGAGTGGCGATGGCAACCGGATGGAAAAAGCCTTTCATCCCAGTGCCACCATGAAATACATCGACGCAAAAACCAACGAGTTCAAAGATGTGCCCATCGCTGATTTCATTGCACGGGTAAAAGCCAACACCAATAAATCAGAAAGAAAAATAGAGATCGTGGCCCTGAATATTGAAGGCAATGCCGCTAACGGAAAAATCAGGATCGAGTCAGGAGATGTGACTCTTTACGACTACATGAATATGCTGAAGATCGATGGCGAATGGAAGATCGTCAGTAAGATTTTTTCAAGAACGAGTAAGTAAGATGCCTGAGGTCGGATGTCTGAAGTCGGAACGTAAACTCAAAATAGAACATCTGACCTCCGATCTCGGGCTTCCGACTTTGGACTTACATTCCCGGAAACCACGGCCGTCCAATTCCCACCCTGAATGGCCAGGGAACTGCTACCAGGATCATCAATAAGGCAATAATAAAAAACCAGAATGCTCTTTTATATTTCACTTCATCGGCAACGGCTTTCTTGGCCATACCATGACCGAGTGTGATCATGGTAATAGCGAGGATCATAAACACAGGATGCTCTACCCAAAAAAAGCGGAAGAATTTATCTTTCATCACACTCACACCTTCGGGCGGTGACACCACCAGCATACCATATCTTCCCCACAGCCATTGATACAAACCGACCAGCAGAGTGATATGTCCGGCGATCATTGTAAACAACCACACTTTTTTATCACCCGGCGAAAACGCCTTTTTTCGCTGCCAGCCTGAAAATGCTTTGAAAATGGAAATCACTAACAGAATAAGAATAACCCAGCGAAGAAGATTGTGCAAATGAACTAACCCTGTATCCATAAACAATTGGTTTTAGATTGAATATTTGAGCTTCGAAGTTAGGGCAATCAGGTTAACCTCAAAACATCTGAAGCCGACGTGGTCGCAAGCATTTTCACCTTTCACTTGTCATACTGAGCCTGCCGAAGTACACTTTTCACTTCTCACCTTTCACTTTTCACTTTCTCATTATTCCACCCAATCGGCAATAAACACATTGGTATCCCTGGTGCCGCCATTGTTGCGGTTGCTGCTAAAGATAATTTTTTTACCATCGGGTGAAAACATCGGGAACGCATCAAAGCCTTTGTCACGGCTCACCTTATTCAATTCCGTTCCATCTTCGTTGATCGTATAGAGATTAAAAGGAAACCCTCTTTTATACTCATGGTTGGAGGCAAAGATGATGCGCTTGCTGTCCGGCATATAAGTAGGCGCCCAGTTGGCCTGGCCGAAGCTTGTTACCTGTTTTACATTCGAGCCATCTGCATTAGCAACAAACACTTCCATATTCGTCGGCGCCACCATATTTTCCACTAGCAACTCTTTGTATTCTTTTATCTCTGCATCGGACTTAGGCCTTGATGCCCGCCAGATAATTTTTTTACCATTGGGACTAAACCAGGCCCCGCCGTCATAGCCCAGCGTATTGGTGATCCGCTTTTCTTTTCCTGTTTTCAGGTCCATGATATAAAGATCAATATCGCCATCCTTGTCACTGGTGTAGATCATTTTCTTACCATCAGGACTCAATGTAGGCTCTGCGTCATATCCTTTTGCATTGGTCAGTTGTTTCACAATTTTTCCATCGAGGTCGGCCATAAAAATATCATAGCTGTCGTACAGCGGCCAGATATATTTATTGCCATATTTTTTCCGGTCGGGAACAGGCGGGCAATCGTCACTACCGAGGTGAGTAGAGGCATAAATAATATGTTTACCGTCTTTGGTAAAATAGGGGCAGGTGGTTCTGCCTTTGCCGGTACTCACCATTTTATAGGTAAATTTTTCACCCGGTGCCGGCACTTTACCAATAAAGATCTGGTCGCAATTAATCCCCTCTGCCGGATTGGTACGTTGAAAAATAATATACTTGCCGTCATAGCTCCAGTAAGCTTCCGCATTATCACCACCAAATGTCAGTTGCTGAATATTTTTAAAATGAGTTTCATCGGGATAAAGGATGGTGTCGTTGGAAATGAGTTGGGAGCCGGGAGTTCGGAGTCCGGAGTCGGAAGAAGTTTTAAATGAAGTGATCATCACCACCAATAAAACAGTCACCAGAGATAAAATAAGTTTTTTCATCATTGATCGTTTATATGAAGCGAAGCAAAGTTATTTTTGACAAACTTAGCTTTGTCAGCAAATTGTAATAGCTGCTTTTAGATACATTAGTTTTGAAGATATGAAATGAGCCGTAAATTTTTCGAGGTAAATTAAACCAACCACCGGTGAAAATTTTATGGCGAATTCCATTTGGCCGAAACACAATAGAAATATACAAATGAAATCGATTTCTTTTTTTTTATTATTCGTGATGATATGGGGTTGCAACAATAACGAAACCAGGTCCCCTTATGACGATATTCTATCCCAACCTCCCTATTCATCCATCACCGACAGTATCCGCAAAGAACCCAACCGCGATGAGCTGTATTTCCGCCGTGCGGTGTTGTTAAATAAAAATAATTTACCCGAACCCGCCTTAGCCGATTTCAAAAAAGCCTGGGTGTTGGCCCCCAATGAAACCTATGCAGTAGGTGTAAGCAATATCCTGTTGGAAAAAAAACCAGACTCTGCCGTTATTTTTTTAAACAAAGCGATACAGGAAATTCCCAATAGTCTTTTCTTACAGCTTAGCCTGGCTCGTTCTTATGATGCATTGAACAAAACAGATGAAGCCTTAGCAGTTTGTGATCGTATCCTGCAGGCGGAACCTAACCAGGTCAATGCGCTGGTATTAAAATCGGACCTGCTGCTCAAAAAAGAAGATATTCCCAATACCATTGCAACATTGGAAAAAGCGTATGCAATTGTACCATCCAACCGGGAGATCAGTAACAAACTCGCTTATCAATATGCGGAAAGCAAAAATGTCAAAGCCATTCCACTCGCCGATTCCATGATCAGCAGAGATTCGCTGCATTTGTTTGCCGAACCTTATTATATCAAAGGACTCTATTATTCCAACATTAAAAACCACGCAAAAGCTATCCAGGAATTTGATGCCACCATCAAAACCGATCACCGTTATTTAAACGCCTATATCGAAAAAGGAAAGATCTTGTTTGACCAAAAGAAAACAACGGATGCTTTAAAAACATTTCAGCTCGCCAACACCATTACTCCCTCCTTTCCCGATGCCTGGTATTGGATCGGCCGTTGTCTTGAAGCACTCGGCCAAAAAGAAGAAGCCAAACTGAACTACGAAAAGGCCTACAGCCTCGACAAAACTTTCACGGAAGCCAAAGAAGCAGCGGAGAAGATTTGAGTTTTCGATTGCAGTTTGCGGCTTATAGTATTCAGTTACCGGTTACCAGTTGCCCGTTACCAGTTTCAGGTTTTTCCAGCGCCTCTTTTTTTTTTAGAGATGCTACGAAGGCAAGTCCTTCCGCCGCGGCGGAGAGGATTTAGGAGGGCGCCGAAAAAGCAGCCTGCCTGCCGGCAGGCGCTTCCCGTAGCCCCGCATACTACGAGGCGGAGTCTCCGTCCTACTATTGGGGATTAGACAAGCGACCTTCAAATCATCAAACTCTTTGTGCGTTGGCCAGAAAAAAAGGCGGAGCATTCTTTTTTTCTTGATCTTTTTGCCTGGCTGCCGGCAGGCAGGTTTCTCCAGAGCTTGCCGAAGGATTCCATCAAGGGAAAAAGAAAAGAATTAAAAATAAGCCGAACATCAATACTGAATCCGGTTGCCGGCAACTGGTAACCGGCAACTTATATTATCTTGCGCCTCAAAAATATTCCTATGCCCATTGTCGCTCCATCGCTTTTAGCTTCCAACTTCTTCCACATGGAAGCCGAATGTAAAATGCTTAACGAAAGTGAAGCCGATTGGTTTCACCTCGATGTGATGGATGGACGTTTCGTTCCCAATATCAGTTTCGGCCCCATGATCATCGAGTTCTTCCGCAAAGCCACAAAAAAACCCTGCGATGTTCACCTCATGATCCTCGAGCCCGGCAACTATGCCGAAGAATTTAAAAATGCCGGCGCCGATCATCTCACCGTGCACATCGAAGCCTGCCCGCACCTGCACCGTAATATAGAACAAATCAGATCATTGGGTATGAAAGCGGGTGTTGCCATCAACCCACATACACCTGTATCAGCCTTGAATGATGTGCTGCATGAAATTGATCTCGTCTGCATGATGAGCGTCAACCCCGGTTTTGGCGGACAAAAATTTATTCCGCATACATTAGAAAAAATAAAACAACTCCGCAAGATGATCGATGAGCGTGGACTAAAAACCCTGATCGAAATAGATGGTGGCGTCACATTGGAAAATGCTACCACCATCATCGCCGCCGGCGCCGATGTATTGGTAGCAGGCAATACAGTCTTCAAATCCCCCGATCCAAAAGCCACGATCAAACAACTAAAGCTACTATAAGCCACGAATTACACTAATCACACTAATTTTTTTGTACCGCCAGGTTTCTTTTGATTCATTCGTGCAATTCGTGGCTTTCCCTATCTGTGTCAATCTGTGTTCATCTCCCGAAGTGTCGGGACAAGTCGCGGCAAACCTTTTATTCGTGTACTGAGCTTGTCGAAGTATTCGTGTCATTCGTGGCTTTCCCTATCTGTGTTAATCTGTGTTCATCTCCCGAAGTGTCGGGACAAGTCGCGGCAAACCTTTTATTCGTGTACTGAGCTTGTCGAAGTATTCGTGTCATTCGTGGCTTTCCCTATCTGTGTTAATCTGTGTTCATCTCCCGAAGTGTCGGGACAAGTCGTGGCAAACCTTTTATTCGTGTACTGAGCTTGTCGAAGTATTCGTGGCTAACCAATGCAATTCGTGGCTTATCTACTTCGTTATTGCACATTAATTGCCTAATATTGTCCGCAAATCCGCCACTACCGAATGAACCGGCCAAAAACTCTCTTATCCTGCTTATTCATTTTCCTTAGCATACTGGGCTTTGCCCAAAAACCGCCTGCCGCCAAAGCAAGTAAATCAGCTTATGTCTCCGGTAAAGTCATCGATGAAAACGAAAACCCTTTACAAAACGTCTCCGTCATCATCCTCGGCAAGCAAACCGGCATTGCCACCAACGACAGTGGTTACTTCCGTTTAAAAGTACCCGCCGAAAAAGCCTTCGCCATTGTATTCAGCTATACCGGCCACCGCGAAGAACAAAAAAACTTTCTGCTCAGCCCCGATGAAGAAGAACACATCACCGTGCGACTGGAACAGGGCAGCGCCACGGTGTTGAAAGAAGTCATCGTCACCGACCAGCGTGAAAGAACCGAAGCCGGCCTCATTCGCCCCAATCCCAAATCCATTATCAACCTTCCTTCGGTGACCACCGGTGTGGAAAGCCTGATCAAAATATTTGTCGGCTCCAACAATGAGCTCACCTCGCAATACTCCGTTCGCGGCGGCAGCTATGATGAAAACCTCATCTATGTAAACGACTTTGAGATCTTTCGTCCCTATCTCGTCAGGAATGGCCAGCAGGAAGGACTCAGCTTTATCAATCCCGAGCTGGTGCGCAATATCAACTTTTACAATGGCGGCTTCCAGGCAAAATATGGCGACAAAATGAGTTCGGTGCTCGATATCCAGTACAACAAACCAAAACGTTTCGGCGGTTCAGCTTATATTGGTTTATTGGAGCAGGGCCTGCATCTCGAAGGCACCTCGGCCAACAGCAAATTCACCTACCTGGTCGGTGCCCGCAACCGCAGCAACAAAAACTTACTGAGCCGGCAGGAAACCCAGGGCAACTACGTGCCTTCCTCCGCCGACGTACAGGCGCTGTTAACTTACCAGCTTACCAACAAATCAACGGTTGAACTCTTCGGCAACATCTCACAAACCAAATTCTCCCTGCAGCCCGAGTTCAGCCAGCTCACGTCTTCGGTGTTCTCGCCTTTCTTCACGGCCAACCTCGGTCTCGACATCTATTTTGATGGCAATGAAAAAGACGAATACCGCACCAACATGGTGGGCCTGTCCTTTACCAACCAGCTCAGCAAAAAGCTAAAGCTAAAATGGATGGCCTCCCGGTTTGAAAACGATGAGCGGGAAAATGTCGACATCACGGGAGCTTACTTATTTGGCCAGCGGGACTTTGATAAAAGCAAGCCCAGCTACGGGCTTATTGTAAATCCCCTGGGCGCCGGCGTGTTTCAGAACTATGCAAGAAACCGGCTCAACATCGAAAACTGGAGCTTTGCCCACAAGGGCAATTTGGAAAAAGGCCGGCAGGCTTATCAATGGGGCATCACGTACGACCGCACATCCATCAATGATAAGCTCAACGAATGGGAATTCCAGGACTCGGCCGGTTATTCCCTGCCCTATCATCCCGATATGCTGCGCCTCAGCAAAGTGCTTAAATCAAAAGCCGATCTCAGTATTGATAAATTCTCCGGTTACGTGCAGGACAATATCCGCTTTGGCGACTCATTAAATGCTTATACACTCACCGTCGGTGTACGATACAACTATAATTCGCTGAACAAAGAAACGCTGATCTCACCCCGTATCGGTGCCAGTTGGAAACCCAACTGGAAACGTGATTTTGTTTTTCGCATTGCCGCGGGTGCTTATCATCAGCCGCCCTTCTATCGTGAGTTGAGACGTTATGATGGCACAATCAATACCGAACTCAAAGCACAAAAAAGCTGGCAGGGCCTGTTGGGATTTGATTACAACTTCATTGGCTTTGGCCGGCCCATGCGCTGGACCACTGAAGCCTACTATAAACACATGACCGATGTAGTGCCTTATGATGTAGACAATGTTCGTGTCCGCTACTTTGGTGAGAACAGTGCCAAAGCCTATGCCGCCGGTATTGAAATGCGGCTCTATGGCGAGCTGGTCAAAGATGCCGAATCATGGATCAGCATCGGCCTTATGAATACCAAAGAAGATATCAAAGGCGATACCTACAACGAGTATACCCTCAACGATCTCAACGAACCTATCGACAGCGTCACGCTGGAAAAAGGTTGGGTGCGCCGCCCCACCGACCGCCGCATCACCTTTGGTATGTACTTCCAGGACTACCTGGCTACCAACAAAAATTTAAAAATGTATCTCAACCTGCTTTATGGCAGCAACCTTCCGTATAATATTCCCAACAATACCAAATACCGCAATGGCCTGGAGATACCCGCTTATATCCGTGCCGATGTAGGCTTTAGCGCCCTGCTGCTGGATAGCGACCGCAGCAAGCGCCGCAGCCATAGTCCCTTTTTGGGTTTTGATAATATCTGGGCCAGCCTCGAAGTATTCAATATCATCGACCGGGACAATACTATTTCCTACCTGCTCATCAAAGATTTTTCCAATACTACTTATACCATGCCGCAACGATTAACGCCGAGATTGTTGAATTTTAAAATTGTGGCGAGGTGGTAAAGGGAAGATGTCATGGTGAGTTTATCGAACCATGACTAAGAGTGAGCTCGTCGAAGGGTGACGCAAGAAAGATGATTATGTAGCCAACTTTAGTATTTCATGGCATCGCCTGTTGCGACGCTCCGTTCAGGGTTCGGTAATTCTGCTCAGCTATGCTTTGATAAAACGGTTAATTCGAAACACAAATGACATCAATAAAAATGAACATCGTAATTGCTACTACACTTTTGATTGCTCTTAGCTGTGGGCAACTAAATAGTTCTACGAATGAAAGCGGCCAACTTGTGGTTAAAGAAGAAGAGCGGAAAAAAGAGTCTACCAATATTCCCAACACAGATACAATAAAACCTCTGACAAAGGAAACACCGGCCAATAAATATTTCCCCTTTGAATTACTTGACATCGAGGGACACTTTCAAATAGTTGCTCCAATCGAAAGCAAGGATCTGTATCCAAAATATTATGACTTTTTTCAAAAGCATGGATACGAAGGAAATGGATATTGCTGGCAGGGGCACATTACACAAATACTGGAACAGCTTGATAAATCCCTATTAAAACATATAGACTTTGATCCGGAAGCAGGCGGCTTTTATGCCACAGCTGACACAAAAGAAAACCAACTAAAATTTGTAGAATTACTAAGTCCTATTTTTTCAGACCTAAGGAAATTAGAGGAATGGATAAAAAAAGCTGACCGCTCGAGAATTGATGACTGAAAATAAAAAAATAACTTTCACTAATAAAGTTCGTGAAGACACGAACCTCGGCAAGAGGTACATACTGATTATCTTTAAAAAAGTTAGCAATGGAGTTTATTATTACATCGAGTGAAATAAAAAAAAATAACGGTGCTAATAGTTTGTTTGACAAACTTAAAAATATTGCTAAAGGTCAAAAAGGCTATTGCTACTACAAGTATCCAATCGCCGGGGGGTTAGAGTCTCATTTACCCGATATCGTAATAATTGACCTAGATTATGGCGTTTGTGCCATCGATGTATATTCATTCACTAAGATTGATGACATTGATTCAGCTGCAGAGCTAGAATGGACTATAAATTCAAAAAAGGTTGATTCACCTTTACTAAAACTTGAAGACTATGAAATTAACTTAAAAGGGAAGTATGAAAAATATCGTTTACTTAGAGGTAAAGTGAAAATAAACTATCTTTTAATCTTTCCCCAAATTAAAAAATCTGAATTTACCTCAAAATTTAAAATTTATGCTTATGACGTAATTGATCATTTTATTTTTTCTGATTTTTTGGACCAACCTTATGAAAATTTCTGGAAGGAAAAATCATATTTCGAGAATAGCTCTATTAAAGGCCTATTTTTATCTGTATCACAAGGAGCTGGAAGACTGAACAATTATAAAGGAATAGTTGAGGGAATAAAAGCAAATAAAATCGGAGAAGCGATAAAATTAATCGATACAAGAATATCCTATTTAGACAAACAGCAACATGCTGCAGCGATTCAAATTCCAGATGGTCCTCAAAGAATCCGAGGAATGGCTGGGACAGGAAAAACAATAATCTTAACGATGAAAGCTGCATTCCTACATAGTAGATATCCAAACGCTAAAATCCTATATACTTTCAATACTCAAAGTCTGTATAATCAAATTAGGGATTTAATTACCAAGTTTTATCGGGATACAGAAGAGAAGGATCCGGACTGGAATAATTTATTGATCCTCCATTCGTGGGGCGGTAAAGCTAAAGAAGGAGTTTATTCAAGAGCTTGTCTTCGAAATTCCATTGAGTTTATTCCTTTAATGCAAGCTTCAAGTTTTAGTAAGGGTGACGATGCATTTAACTATGTATGTAATGATGCTCTCAAATATCCTTTATTAAAGGAGTATGACTTTGTTTTAATGGATGAAGCTCAGGATTTTCCACCAAGTTATTTCCAACTTATTTATCGACTTACAAAAGAACCAAAAAGAATCATTTTTGCGTATGATGAATTGCAATCATTGAATAATCTCTCAATTTCAGATACTGGCGACTTATTTGGATATGCTAAAGATGGAAGCAAGATTGTGGACTTCAGCAAAGGATATTATGAAGGAGGAATTGAAATGGATTATGTTTTGTACAAATCATATCGAAATCCGTTACAAGTGTTAATGACTGCACATAGTATTGGGCTTGGATTATACAACAAGGATGGCTATATGCAAGTTATTGACAACAAAGAAGTATGGGACGCAATAGGATATGAAGTAATTGAAGGATCTTTTCAAAATGTTGGTGAGCAAATAATTATCGAGCGACCTCAAAAAAACAGCATTAGCCTAGCAAATGAATTGTATAGCGGAAACCGTCAAAGTCTACAGTACTTTAATTTTAAAACAAGAGATGAAGAAATTTCATGGATTGCAAATGAAATAGAAAAAGACGTCAAACATGAGGGCATTGAACCCCATGACATAATAGTAATATCGTTGAACCAAAAGTTCATAAAGAATCATTTCATTCCTCTACAATCAAAGCTTTTTTCAAAAGGAGTACCAAGCATTATTCCAGGTATTGGAGGGGTAGATAGAGATAAGTTTGGAGAAAAAGGATTCGTTACTTTATCTACGGTTTATAAAGCAAAGGGAAATGAAGCATTTGTTGTTTATATTATGGCATTTGATTATCTATATGATTATATAGATTTTGTTTTCGCAAGAAATAGAGCATTTACTTCAATAAGCAGATCAAAGGGCTGGTGCAGAATATCTGGAACAGGAATCCAAATGGAAAGAGCTATTTCTGAAATAAAGGAAACAATTCAAAGAATTCCTAGATTCCTATTCAACTTTCCCGATCCTGATAAAATCGCAAAAAAATTAAGCCAAGAAGAACACGCTAGAAGACTCCAAGAAAAAAAGAAAAGTTCTAAAACAATTCAAGACCTTTTGTCATTGGATGAAGAAGCAATAGAATTAACTGAAGAACAACGGGAAGTGCTAAGAAAAAAACTAGGACTATGATCTCTGCAAAAAAATTACACTCAAACTTACTTTTAGCATATAATCATTATTCAAAAAAATATTCAATATCAAATCCACTATTTCATTTAACACCCAACGAAAAAATTTTAACCTGGGTTAATTACAAAACAAAAGAATTTTTTTATTCCTACGAGGAATATTATCAGTGGGTGAATGAAAATCTTCAATACAGTTTAGCAATTTCGGAAACAGCTCTTATACAAGTATTTTTTGAAGAAAGAAATCATAAAATAACACGAGGATCTCTTTCTTTTTTACCTCATCCCGATTTATTAATGTCATACTTCAGGTTTGACATGGATATAATAAACTGTAAAAACTATTATCATAACACTTATCACATTAATTTTGGATACAGGTCAGACGACGTAAGATATAGCTTAAACCGATTCCCATATCCAAGCGAATTTGTTAAGTTTTGTCTTTTTTTAATAGGGAATGAAGAATTCAAGCACTTTAGTAAGAAGAAATTTTTTTTAGACCTGAATTCTTACGGCGAAACTTATTCGCATTTGTTTGATTTTACTATACTTTAAATTTCTACCTACCCCCGCTGTCAGTTGTTCAATAAATAAAAAATGTCGAACGGTTCCTCGCTCTAACTTTCAAAAATTCAATGAGCAATTACTATCTTGTCTAAAAAAAATAAATGTTGGCATTATTAAAAAAGACAAAGACCGAGATTTGGGAAGGTAATTACAAATATGATGAACATCATTCTTTTTCGAAAGATTACGGCGTGCCTTTCACAATCGAACTGAAAAGAAAATGGTTTGGGAGAATAGAAGGAGTCGTTCAGGATGATTTTAATAAAGGAGGAATGAAAGAAAAGGGTAAGATCAAAGGAAGAATCAAGGCCAACCAGATTACTTTTGTCAAAAGGATGCCTAATTTTTTTGGTCACGATCTCCTGGGAAATCCCATTAATCTCAATATACCTCATCCCTTGCTACATTATAAAGGAAACTTTAATTCACTGAAAAAAAATTTGAAGGCACATGGCGCATTGATCCGATTATATTTAAAGGAGAAGATAACAAGTACTATAAAAGCGGTACCGCCACTGGAAGATGGGAAATGAGCCAGCGGACTTAAATTTCCTTCCTTTGAGTTTTTGTCACGAAGATTTTCAAGCCGCAGATCGTCCGTAATGTTCAAAAAAATAAAAAACTAGAACGGCCGATGCGGAGACTGCATCTCCGCATCAGCTTCGCAGAAGCTACCTATATCTGAATATGCTTGCTATCGACTTTTTCAGATAAAAGCTATGTAGAAATGGATTTTTTTGATACTATTGTTTTCAAGTCTCTTTTGTCTTATACTGTTGAACTACATCAATTAATTAAAAAAATTTATGCTACTAGGAGTTTTGGGAACAAACGAATTAATAATATTATTAATTCTAGCCATTGTCATTGGAATCTTAATTTCAAAATTTGGAAAAAACATGAAAACGTTTTTCGGGGTTTTCTTTTTAATTATAGGATTAATTGGCATTGGTCTCGGCATAGCTGCTTTAGTTGAAGTTTCCACCAGAACAGATTCGTTTGAAGGAAGAGTTAAGGACAGATTTAATGAGTATTATAGGTCTGAGAACGAGACCAACAAACTGCAGGAATTCTTTTAATAGCCGGTGGTGCAGTTTTTTTTATCATTGGTATAATAATGGTCGCATCCAAATCAAATTCACAAAGAAAAAAAGAAGCGGAACTTGAAGTTTTAAAAAGCATGCCATCCTACCTTAGTCAAACAGAACAAAAAATAGAAGCTCAAACAGTTAAGAACTTTGGGCCATCTGTTAATGACATGTATGCCCAGCTGGAAAAACTAGGAAAACTAAAAGAGCAGGGTATATTAAATGAAGAAGAGTTTCAACAACAAAAAAAGAAAATTCTCGGATAGTTTCCAGTTGTCCTTAGTGTCCTTTGTTATCCGTAGTGTTCAATAAAATGAAAAAGCCCAATGGCTATGCGGAAATTCCGCCTCCACATGAGCCTGCCCCTATTAAATAATTTTGGATATATTGCAATAACTAAATTCTTCATTATGAAATTCAATTTTTTTAAAAAGAATAAAGAAAATGTAGAGGTCAAAGAAGGTCAATCTGAAAAAATTGAGGTTTCAATTAAATATAGTTATGAATGGAATGAAGACGTTCCTGAAGCAGAGAAAGACACGCCTGATTATCCATCGAGAGCATTCTGCAAAAAATTACTTGAATTAAATAGACTTTACACTCGTAGCGAAATAGAACTAATAAGTCAACGTGTGGGTTATTCCGTTTGGGATAGAAGAGGCGGTGAGGGCTGCAGACACAGATGGGTTTCTCAAACAGTTGTAAAGAAAAGTGAGCAATAATTCGGGGGGGGGTGAAATAGTTAGTATTTGATCTTACGGACAATGTCAGACAAGCTTAAACTAATCGTACAGTTTTAAACCCTTGATATTTTCTTGGCAATGTCCTCCCAGTTCTCCTTAGAATGTCCGCTTCGGTTGGTATGGCGGGAGGAAGAAAAACACTTGCCAAGGCGGGATATAACTATCGATAATTTTTATTTAAGACGAACATTTTGATGGACTATACTTTGAAATTTTTTAATTAATAACTCCAGTTGATGCATGGTGAGCATAACCTCAAACCAATTATTAGGATGTTTCGGATCCACGTCTCTAAAGGTAAATTTTGTTAACGTATGTATCTTACTTAAATCACCATTAACTTCCTCTGGTGTAGGTACGTGCATAGTAAAATTGGTATGTCCTAGGGCGTTCCTAACTCGCCGTATCACGTATGACAATTTTGGATCGGCTTTATCTTCGGGAAGACCAGATACTCCAGATAGTCCCCAATCTGGATCAAGAGTAGAAATAGCTTGATCTGGAAGCAGGTCGCTCCAATTTTCTTTCGTAATAAGTAGCCCGCAAAACAAATAGCCGACAAAACTCCCTGGACTAAATGGTATTTTCTGGTCTTTTGCACCTGTTCCTTTTAGCCAATAATTATAAAAATCAATTAAGGATTGAGTATTTGCTTCATGATTAAATAGTGCATTAGTTATCGTGTCCAAAAAACTGATTGAGAACATTGCTCCAGTAACCAAATCAATCGTATTTTTTTCCTCGTCAGGCGTTTTAGCCATATTTATATTTTGAACTTCGAAGTTAATGCTCCACCGAATTAAATACAACTAAATGCGTTTTCCCCTCGTCGCCCGTAGTGTTCCGAGCAATTAGAAAAATAAAAACTATAGGATGTTATACGGGGACTGCGTCTCCGTATCAGCTTCGCAGAAGCTGTCATACCTGCAAATAACAACAGCCGACATTGTGGAAAACACCGTCGCTTTGTGTGCAAGCTGTGGACCCGGCCCCGGTTGCCTGTAGTGTTCTACAATAAAAAGAAGATTACTTCCCAGGTTATCCGTAGTGTTCAATAAAATAAAAAAAGTTCAATGGTTATGCGGAGATTGCATCTCCGCATCAGCCTCAACGAGGCTGGCAAACTTGCACCAAAAATAACAGCCCGGAGATAAAGGAAACCTGGCAATGAAGTAATGGATTTGCGCTAAACTAAGCTCTGCTTTCTCGAATCGCTTTTACAATTCTGTCTGTCCGTCTTTCTTGCCTTGAATTATTAAGAGATACTACTGCCCATATTGCTGCAGGTATCCAGCCCAATACTGTAATCTGTAAGATGATGCAAAGAATACCAGCAAAAATCTTTCCGCGCAACAAAAATGAAAGCCATGGAAGTAAAATAGCCAGCAGTGTCATTTTTAGTCTTTGTTTATAGATGAAAATAAGTCAACCTAAATTTTCAAATTATCGTGATTGCTTAACGATTGGTATGTAAAGTTTATTGTAACCTTAGCGATGTGATTTGCACCTGTCGCAGTGCTCAATAGCTGATTATTTTTTATCCAACATCTTTTCCAGCAAAGCAATTTTTTCTCTTTCGCTTTTTAGTAATGCTTCATAAAGCTCAACCATTTTTTCCAATGGGTTAAAAGTAGGGTAACAGTTAACAGCATTCATTGTTGATGCATCATGACTGTTGAATGTATTTGAAATAATATTTATTACACTCTCCTCACTAAATGTTTTAATAGCCTCAGGTGTAACCTTCAACACCTTCGCCACCTTCTCCAACATATCCTTATCCAATGCTTCCTTTTGCTCCATTGCAGACACAGCCTGCTGGCTAAGGCCCAGCTCCAGGGCAAGGGCATCCTGTTTTATACCCAATATCTCCCGTATGCGTTTTACATTTCTTCCTTCGTGTATTGTTTTTTCTGTCATAGTTGTTGGTTTAATAAAGATAGCATCTTAGTATGTTCCTGGCTCCGACCAAAGCGTCGGAGGTGAGGTTTTGCAAGTATAAGCCATTTATCAATGGTAAACTACAAGAATGCTACGGTAAAATACAATCCGGTATGGTAGGTCACGGCAATAAACCGTTTTTACTTGCAGCCATAAATCAGCCCGCCAGGGAGTGTATAGCAAAAGCCGGCAACCTTGTTTTTAATCTTTATACAAAACCTTATTCACTATGCGAATCACCAATGACACTAAACCCCTTCCCAAAAAACTGCCCAAACCAGGAGCCAAATGGATGATTGAAGACTATGCCCGCATCCAGGAGTTTCGTTTTCCCTTGCCCATGGGCTTTTTGGTGCTCTGCAAATTATGGGATACCACTCCCAATGAACTGCTGTCCGATTTTATAGACAACCTGGGCTGCGGCAGTTGGAAACGGGAGGGCCGTGATGAGGCCAAAGTAAATCTGTTAAACTATGCTATCGAAATGAACTACGGCCAGCAGTTCTACACCAAACAGGAAATCCTGCAAATGTTCACCGAGCTCGATGCCATTGGCATGCTTTGGCCAAACGGCGCCAAAGAAAAAATGATGAACCTGCATGCAAAATGGCGCGACAAATACTATTACTGGTGGTTCAAAAAATGGTACAACAAGCTCCGCCGTAAGTAAAATGAAAATAATATTCACAAAGGGTTGCCAACCTTTCAAGGGTTGGCAATCCTCAACCAAACTCTCACCCCAAAACATAAATCCAATCAATGAACAGCACAAACTCAATTCAACTAATAAAAGGACTCTTGCAGCGCCTCTTTTTCGCCTGTTATAAAACCTCTTGCTGCAATCAGCAAGCCGGCGAAAAAGCAGCGCCTCCAGTTGCTTCGCATAGCACGAAACAGGGTCTTCGTACTTCCAACCAATGCGGTTGAGGAAACGACCAACCGCCATCGGAGTCCTCGTGCGTTGGCCCGGCAAAACCCGCGGAGCGTTGGTGTTTGCCTTGAACTTTTGGTTCTTTTCGTTCAAGCGAAAAGAACAGAAATAAGTGATCGCTTATAAAAACAAAATAGCCAGGTATGCTCTGCTTCAATGAACCCGAATGGCTCAAACTCCTCTTCCTCCTCGCCGATACCCAACAATGGCTCGACGACATGAGCAAAGAAATGTTCATACATCTCCCCCTCGGCGACAAAAAGAAATTCCTTCGCAAGAATTATTACCTCAGCATTTCCGCATTAGCACACATTATAGAAAGACATTACTACAAGATTCCCCGTTATCCCAACACCGGTAAATTCCATATTCCGCTAACAGAGATCTTACATCACATTCGTGAAGCCCATGCATTACATGCCAATCCTGTAAATGGTTCTTTAAACTTTCAGCGCATAATAAACACCGGGCAGCCCATCGGCTTCGACAAAGCCGGCCAGCCCACTACCATTATTACCATCCTCACCGATGGTGGTGGCAAGATCATCACCGCGTTTCCAGGCACTGTAAATAACGAGACATAAGAGCACATGTCGCCCCTACAGGGCTTGAAATAATAATTGATGAACAGGTCTACCCACATCAGGCCCCGCTGGGGCCAAAATCTTCGCCACCAGAAAAATTAAGTCAATACTCTTTTCCCAATTATCATTGCCCGGACATCGCCTAAGAATCATTATGAGCGAAGACGGCTGCAAATCACGCAATACCGCTTTACTGACATGAAGATCGGGGAAGGTCGCCCCAATAACGAAAACGTAATGGAGTCTTCGCCGAAATTAGAAGACTCCATTTAAACAAAATGATCGCTTACAGATTCAACTATTTAAGCCTTTGCCGGAGCGATGTTTTGATTAATGCGAAACATGTTATCAGGATCATACTTACGCTTCAAAATAGCCAACCTCTCATATTTTTTTCCATAGCCTTCTTTAACGCGGTCCTGGCCTTCGTCTCCAATATAGTTCAGGTAAACGGCCTTTGCCATAAAAGGCTTCATTGCATCATAAAACTCCCGTGTCCATTGGATATTTGTTTCTGAATCGGCAGCATCGGTCCATTCGGATGTAACAAGAAAATTGAATTCACAATTCCGGTTTCCAAAAGCGGTCTCATCTTCACCAATTTGACTCATAGCGCAGTTGCCAATATGTTCGAGAACAACTACAGTTCGTGGAGAAGGAGCACTGGCAAAGAATTTAAGCATAGTATCAATGGCGCCATCATCAAGCCCATTGAGAAAGTTTGACTTCCAGTAATTATATAATCCCCGCGGCCATAGAAAATCTGCCATCGTTTGAGCCGCACTGTAAGGCATTGGTTGAAAAATGTCGGCTGCAGGCGGGCCAAATTCGCGGAGCGGACGCAAAACCTCTTCACCGATGCTGAGAGTTCCCGTATAAACGCCGCCCATTGCTACGATACCTTCCTGGTGCAATACCTCCGGCAAGGGGAGTTCAGCAGGGGGATGAAATAGCAAGGCTCCTCCCGTTAGCTCCATCGGTGATTGATTCGAAAAGTCACGCCAGTACTGTAGAGCTTTTCTGCCTTTTGATGCAGGATGCAATACCAGGCCACCCAAAACTGTACCGGCAGGATGTACTTTGAATTCGAACGATGAGACAATTCCGAAATTCCCACCACCACCGCGAACACCCCAGAAGAGATCTTCATTTTGAGTTGAATCAGCAGTAAGAAGCCGTCCATCTGCAGTTACAACATCTGCGGACAAGAGATTGTCCAGCGCCATGCCATGCTTGCGAAGGAGCCATCCCAGTCCGCCACCCAACGTAAGTCCTGAAACCCCGGTGGTAGATACATAGCCGCCTGTAGCAGCAAGACCGAAAACTTGCAGGTCGTGGCTAAGTTCGCCCCATGTAACACCAGGTTCAACCCGTACCGTGCGATGTGTGGGATCAATTCGTACTCCTTTCATGCCGGAGAGGTCAATGACAATTCCACCATCACAAACCGAACTTCCTGCAACATTATGACCGGCGCCGCGAACAGCTACGAGCAGGTTGTTCTTTCGGGCGAAGTTGACGCTGGCAATGATGTCGGTTACGGTAGTACATTGAACGATCATAGCGGGACGTTTGTCAATCATTCCGTTGTGTACCTTGCGTACCTCGTCATAAACAGCGTCGTTGGTACCAACCAGTTTTCCCCGAAGGCTGTTCTTAAACTCATCAAGAATTTTTTTTGAAACTACGCTTTCTTCACCCGTGGTTGTAGTAATCCGCACATTTGATATTATATCTTCCAGTTGATCTGCCGGGGCGGCATTACCCTCAACCGTTGCATTTTCTGTAATCATAATGAAAGATTTAATAGTGAGATAAAATTTTTTAGGACACATTAAGGAGACATAGAAATCACTTGAGGAATACAAAAATAAAAATATAATTCAGGCGACTTCCGGCTTTTACAGTATTTAATTTTCCGTTTCTCCGGTCTTCTGTTTCATCAGGGTTTTCAAAATATTTCAGCTTCTTTCGGGATCTTCAAATAATAATCTGCAATAAAGAAAATGTTACTACAAGATTCCCTGTTATCCCAATACCGGTAAATTTCATATTCCGCTAACAGATATATTACACCACATCCGCGAAGCTCATGCATTACCAGTCACCCCTGTAAAGGGATGTTTGAACTTTCGGCGGGTAATCACCACCGAACAACCCATCGGCTTCGACAAGGCCGGTCAGCCCACTACCACTATCACCATCCTCACCGATGGCGGAGGCAAAATCATCACTGCCTTTCCCGGCACTCTCAATACCGTACCATAAAAGCACATGCCGCCCCTACGGGGCTTTAAAAAAATGAATGATAACCGTGGCTACCAATATTCGGCCCCGCGGGGGCCGCTTCACTAAGTGGCACACCAAACTTCGCCGCAGCTAAAATGATAAAATGCAAATAAACAACCAATATAAAAGGACACTACCAGCGCCTCTTTTTCGCCTGATGTAAAAATGGAATTGGCATCAACCCTCCCGGCGAAAAAGCAGCCTGCCTGCCGGCAGGCAGGCGCCTCCAGTTGTCACGCATAGCAAGCAGCGGAGTCTGGCACCTTCCACTACGATTACAAAAACGACTTCCAAACTATCGGAGTCCTTGTGCGTGGGCCGGACAAACGGCGGAGCATTCGTTTGTCCTTGGCTTTTTTGCTACTTTTTTTGTCAAGAAAAAAAGTAGAGAATGATGAAAAATAATTACAGGTCTTGAATCAAAGGCTCAGGCCAAAAAATAAAGAAAGAAAAATAAGTTTATGTCTTCCTTCAATGAACCCGAATGGCTCAAACCCCTCTTCCTCCTCCCGATACCCAGCAATGGCTCGACGACATGAGCAAAGAAATGTTCATACATCTCCCCCTCGGCGACAAAAAGAAATTCCTTCGCAAGAATTATTACCTCAGCATTTCCGCATTAGCACACATTATAGAAAGACATTACTACAAGATTCCCCGTTATCCCAATACCGGTAAATTCCATATTCCGCTGACAGATATATTACACCACATCCGCGAAGCTCATGCATTACCGGTCACCCCTGTAAAGGGATGTTTGAACTTTCAGCGGATAATCACCACCGAACAACCCATCGGCTTCGATAAAGCCGGTCAGCCCACTACCACTATCACCATCCTCACCGATGGCGGCGGCAAAATCATCACTGCCTTTCCCGGCACTCTCAATACCGTACCATAAAAGCACATGCCGCCCCTACGGGGCTTTAAAAAAATGAAGGATAACCGTGGCTACCAACATGTGGCCCCGCTGGGGCCGGCTTACTCAATAAACACGGTCAGCCATTTCGCACAGGTAATTTTACGAAAGAGAAAAAACGAAAAAGACATTTAGGCAGATGACCCTTGACTTTTGCTGTATGGCTCCTCCCACTCAAAGCCCACTCAAAGCGCCGGATAAAGCGTAGGGACTGTATGAAAGAGACAACTTGTCTGCCCTCCACAGGCTAAATCAATCCAGGGTTATTTTATCTGGCCGATGCCGCCCTACATTGTTCCTGCACCTCTACCTGGATCAGGAAATAGATATTATATTTGGCGACCACCCACACTGTATGTGAAAATTTATTCAACTTATGAAAATCCAGATCCACCGGTTCTTTGTCCTCCTCATTTGTTTATCCTTTACACTTGTCGTAAAAAGTCAGACAGGCTGGTACGAAGTGAGCAGTAACATTGTTAATCCTCCAAATGTTACACCCTTATATGCTATTACTAAAGATCCGGCGGGCAATATTTATGCATGTTTTGGAAAAGGCGTGTTCAAATGGAACGGCAATAGTTGGTCTGAGTTAGGATCACTAAACCCCGATAGTTATATTTTGACACTTAGCTCAGATGCCGGGGGGAATATTTATGCAGGCGGCTGGTTTTCGAATAATAATGGAAGATATTATGTAGCCAAATGGAATGGCAGCATTTGGAGTGAACTGGGAACAGGATCCAGCTCATTAAATGCCAACGGACCTATTGAGTCAATTACCACCGATGCCGCAGGAAATATTTATGCCGCCGGGAGTTTCACTAATAATATGGCGAAAACGTATGTGGCAAAATGGGATGGAGTCACCTGGAGTGAATTGGGCACAGGAGTGAATGCATTAAACGCTACGAATGTTATTAAATCGATCAGCTCGGATGGAGCTGGAAACCTATACGCAGCGGGGGGATTCACTAATAGCAGTGGCAAGCCCTATGTGGCAAAATGGAATGGCGTCAGCTGGGCAGAATTGGGAACGGGAAGCAATGCATTAAATCCGAACGCAGGTATTTTATGTATTACAACGGATGGCAGCGGTAATGTGTATGCGGCGGGACAATTTGTAAACAACAATAACAAGGAATATGTAGCAAAATGGAATGGCACCAGTTGGGAAGAACTGGGAACGGTCAATGCCGCATTGAATGCTGACTATTGGATAAGAACCCTCGCTACAGATGCAGCAGGAAATGTGTATGCAGCGGGAGATTTTACGGATGGCATGCACGGCCCCTATATCGCAAAATGGAATGGGATCAACTGGACCGAACTGGGCGCTGGTCCAGGGGCCTTACATGCCAATGGCGAGATCAGCTGCATTATTACCGATCAGCTTGGCAATGTATATGCCTCGGGACATTTTACCAACAGCAATGGTTACCGTCGGGTGGTAAAATGGAATGCCACCACTAACAGTTGGACAGAATTAGATAGTAACGGGGAAGGAAAATTGTCAGGCGATGGAGTCCGGGTCATTGCAACGGATCAGGGCGGCAATGTATACGCAGCAGGATATTTAACTAATGGAAATGGAAGAAGGTATGTAGCCAAATGGAATGGAAGCCGGTGGGCCGAACTGGGTAATAGTACAAGCGTCTTAAATGCAGATGCATGGATCAGCGCCATTATACCGGATGCAGCAGGAAATATCTACGTGTCAGGAGTTTTCAAAAATGGTAATGGAAAGACTTATGTAGCGAAATGGGATGGTATTGCCTGGAGTGAATTAGGATCTGGCAGTACTGCAATAAACGGGAATGGTGATATTAATTTACTGGTAATAGATGCCAAAGGATATCTGTATGCGGCGGGCTATTTCACTAATGCTGACGGCAATTTTTATGTTGCCAAATGGGATGGCACAACCTGGAGCGAATTGGGAGGAAAAAACTCGTTAAAGACAGGAAAGCCGGTTGGTGCCCTGGCAGTAGATGCGGCAGGCAATGTCTACGCTAGTGCATATCATTTTAATAGCGCAGGCTCTGTATACTACGTAACTAAATGGGATGGTAAGACCTGGACCGAACTTGGAACTTCAGGTAATACATTGGACTCTGAAGACCCCATTACGGCTATTGCCGTAGATACATCGGGTAATGTATATGCCAACCCCACTTATCTTGACTTGAGCAGTGGCTGGCATCCTTATATCACCAAATGGAATGGCAGTACCTGGAGGCAATTCGGCAAAGAGCACGGGTCTGCTTCATTTATTGTATCGGATAGTTTAGGAAACATCTACCTGGGAGGTGGAAATAAACTTAGCAAATGGAACGGAAGCCGTTTTATTGAATTGGGCAATCTTCAACAGGGTGAACACATCGATGGAATAGCATTTGATAAAACAGGGAATATTTATGGAAGAGGACTATTTAAAAATAGCGATCACTCTTTCGAGGTGGCAAAACTGGATAACTTATTTCTGCCAGAACCCCGGATATTAAACGTATCAAACAAATGTGCGAATGCACTACCTGGTATTGCCAGGTTAGCCAATCTCCCTGAAAATGCCACGGTGGCCATTACACAAAATGATATCCCGGTACCATACGATAGTGCCACGCTCAACTTTGAATATTTTACAAAAGCCATTACGGCCACAGGTGATCATAAAATAAAAGTTACCTATACAAATGCGGACACCATTACCTATAAAGATACCAGCTACACGGTCACTGCTACCATCACGCCTTCGATTACAATCAGCGGCAATGTAGCTGTTGAGTTAGGTGAACCAACCACTATTACCAGCTCGGCAACCAATGCCGGTAACACACCCGTTTATCAATGGCAGGAAGGCTACTTATATCCCACGCCTTACTGGAATAATATTGGAAATTTTGCAAGCACCCTCCGTTATACTTTTCCAGGAGCTGATGCCAGGCTCAGGTGTATAATGATCAGCAATGCATATTGTGCCAGTCCTGACACTGTAATTAGCAATGTGCTTATACGTGATTCCCTGTACCTGCCCGTACCTGAAATACTGAATGTATCAGCCAGGTGCGGGAATTCATTATCTGCAAAAGCAGAACTGGCCAATTGGCCAAAAAATGCAACTGTTGTTACCGTAACGCAAGATGGCATATCATTGAACCTGGACAGTGCCACCCGGAGATTTGAATACTTTACGACCGGCATTACTATGGCTGGTGACCATTTGATAACCGTCACCTATGCTAACTCAGCCTACACTACACACAAAGACACTATTTACACGGTAAGAACAACCGTTGTTCCGGCTATCACCATTAGCGGAAACACAACGATTATGCAGGGTCAGTCCGCACATCTTACCAGCAATATTTCCAATGGTGGGGTGTCTCCAATATATCAATGGCAGGACAGTTCATCGGCACATCCTTATTGGAAAGATATTGCTGCAGGCGTAGCAGCCACACTCACTTATCCTTCTCCTGTAATAGGCTCCAAAATCAGGTGCAGGTTAACAAGCGATGCAGACTGCGCAAGTCCTTCAACCCTTTTCAGCAATGTACTTTCATTTGATGTTGTCACCGCCATAGACATCGTTGAGCCGAATGAATATGGGATAAAGATGTATCCAAATCCCGCCAGCGCTTTTCTCATCATAGACAGCCTTAAACTAACAGATAGTTGGCAAACACTTGATATAATTGGCATGGATGGCAATGTGGTCATGACAGCCATAAATATCTCCGGTAAAACCAGTATCTCTATTGATGTGCAAACTTTACCACGGGGTTACTACACCTGCTTATTACGAAAAAGGAACGGAAGAAGTCTATCACTAAAATTTGTAAAACAATAGCAAAACCTCATTTACTATTTATTGCAAGATGTCTCACCCCCGCTGGGAAACAGCATTCCCTCAATCATTCTGCCTTATCTGCCTTTCCATCCTTTTATCAGGTACAAACCAAACACAGGCAACCAATGCATACGTGATTAGGCCAAGCCAGGGTGAGAGAAAGCTCAGCCCAACGCCAAGTAGATACATGATAATTGATGAAACCCCTTTCCAGTCTTTGCCAAGTGCTATGGCCAGGGGAGAATTTTTTCCGTGCAAACCAGCAAGGCTGTGTGCCAGCAGATAATAAGCAATACCAGCCAGGGCCGCCACCACGCCATATAAGGCCACCGGTATTGTAGCGAAATTATTTTCACCCATCCAGCCAGTAACAAAAGGAAACAGGGAAAGCCAGAAAAGAAGGTGCATATTGGCCCACAATACAGTCCCGTTGACATGTTGAGCCGTATGAAGCATGTGATGATGATTGTTCCAATAAATCCCGATATAAATGAAACTTAGTACATAGCTCAAAAAAACAGGTATTAATGGCTTTAATGACTGCAACGATCCCCCATGTGGTACTTTCATTTCAAGCACCATGATGGTGATAACAATAGCCAGCACGCCATCGCTGAAAGCTTCCATACGGTTTTTGGTCATAATACTCTTTTTAACCACGGCAAATTAAATACTTCTTTCAGCAAAATAGTGCGGCAACTTTACACAAAACAATCTTTGTTCTGATCCCCGTTGTCCGTAATGTTCCAAACCAATAAGAAAAATAAAAATTATAGGATGTTATACGGAGACTGCGTCTCCGTATCAGCTTCTCGCAGAAGCTGTCATACCTCTCGGCGTGCAAGCTTTGGCTCTGCACAATTATAAACAACGACGGTTCCCCGCAATACTCGTCTTAGAAACTAAAGCACATGCCTCCCTACAGGGCTTAGCCTCGGTTCGTGTCCGCAAAAAACAAAAGCCCCGACACGTGTCCGCGTATCGGAATTTTCGAACTAAAGTAATGTCGATTAGCCAAGTCCCCCGACTGTCCCGGTAATGTCTTACAGCCCGGAGAATGATGCATGGAGACACATTACGGCATTAAAAACACACTACCAATTCCATTGAATGAGGAGAAAATAAGTTGATGAGTTCCGAAATCACCTTTATATTTGTATCCTCATCACGCCATTAAATGGCAAGTTTCAGTCCAGCCTCATTTTTTGTTAGTTAACGTTACAGCCTCGTAAGTTCATTGATTTTTGTTAGTACCAGGGATTCGTCTCTGCCAGCTACGGGTTTACTAATTGCATTTTTAATTTAACTGTATTAAAACCGGCATTTATGAAACTATCAGAATTTATTTTGTTAACGCAGGAAGAAAAGAGATCTATGGTTTTACAAGAAGGAGTTGCTATTGCCAAAATGGAGGTTTTTAATTACGTCGTGTTCCTTTTCCAGTTGCCAAATTTTTATGTTGAAACTTATTGCAACCGGAAAACAAAAGAGATCCAGAAATACAAGGTATATCATAAAGCGGAACACCTGACTCCTTACCTGGAAGCTATCCCGATACGTCACCTCCTGAAGTAATGAACACCTGGAACTTGGTTCGAAAGCCCTTTAAAGTGGTGGTGCGTAAGACACACACCCTGATCATGATATCGGGGAGACGAAGAGGATGCCGCTCAACTTCCGCCCATGCAGGTGTTCCTGAAAAGAAGCACGCCGCGATTGGTGTACTGAGCCTGCCTGTCGGCAGCTAATCGTTACCCAAATCTCTCCCTTAGGTTTTTGCTTTAATAGACCGGTATAGGGAATATTCCAGCGCCTTGTTTTTCGCCGATTTATTGGTCACCTAATTTCAAAAGACTGCAAGCGAAAAACACAGCCGCCTCCAGCGGCTACTTATAGCACGCAGCGGAGTCTTGTTTCTGTAGGTTTTTCAAATTTCATGTTGTTCTCATCGGCCAATTCTGCAGCGGAAATTTTGACATAAGGAAATGTACCGCATACCTGCCTGACGGCAGACAGGGAATTGGCCTTGAATTTTCTTTGTTACTTTCTTTTTTTTTAAGAAAAAGAAAGTAAACGGAGTCTGCTTATCCGAAAGAAATAATCGAGAAACAGATACATGATTAGGCTATAATGTAATAAGCATGGATAAAAATTTGGGTAAGGATAAGCTGTCGGCAGACAGGCTTGTCGGGTAATCTGCACCGGTCACACGAATAGAGGGCTATGTTTTATTTGCGGCATTCAAATTGCAACAACTTCTGCTAAATATTAAAAACATGACGCTTATCGAATTTTTGGTCCTTCTCGTTATTGCAGCTATCTGCGGATCAGTCGGTCAGTCTCTTGCCGGTTATGACCTTGGCGGATGCCTTGTTTCTATTGTTGTAGGCTTTATCGGTGCTTACATCGGGATGTGGATGGCGGGAAAATTTGGCCTGCCTGAACTGTTAGCCATAAAGATCGGGGGAAAAACTTTTCCTGTCATCTGGTCTGTGGTCGGTTCGGCCGTATTAACGCTTATCGTGGCATTAATACGAAAAGGCATCTCGGGACCCAGGCGTTATTAATGATCTCACTCTTCACGATAACCATCACAGTTGTCCGAGGTGTTTAATAAATAAAAGTTGACCGGTTGCGCCGGAGATTGCATCCCCATCAGCCTCAACGAGGCTCCTATGTTTCAACTAAGGAAGGGAGCCTGCAATAAGAGTATCAGTGACAAACATTATCAAAGCCTGCTGCATCTGTTATTGGCCAGCCAATGATACTGTGAATTTTCTACGCTAAAAATACTGATTGGTTAGCTGTCTATTTCAAGTTTATATCCTTTACCATGTACATTCGTAAGCCTGACGTTGGGGTCCTTTTCCAATTTTTTTCGCAGGCGGGAGATAAAAACATCAAGGCTCCTGGTTACAATAACTCCCTCGTTTTCCCACACTTCTTTTTGTAGCTTGTCGCGATCAAGGGTATTGTTGGGAGATAAGGCAAGAAGATGCAGCAGTTTCGATTCTTTGTCGGTAAGATCGATTCGTTCATTATCAATTTCCAGGTATCGCTCGTCAGCGTGAAAAAGAAAGTGACCAATACTGATAACATTTTTTGAAACCGGCGCCTCCTCTTCTTCACTGTTTGTATGTTTTTTTTTCTTCAGGTAAGAATAAAGCGGCCAGGCCGACAGCGATAATATCGCAATAGCTCCTATCCACGCTTTGACCGGAACTGCTGGTGTGGACGAAGTAAAGCTGATGGCAACATAGTAACATGCCGCGGGCAGGGTTCTCCCGAGGCAAGGCACAATATTATTGCTGTCAATATGCGACATTACAAAACTATACACGATCCCGTTGTTGGTACATTCCACTACGTCGGCTGTGTAATCATCGGGCAACGACGATTGCCTGGCGGTTTCACTGATGATACGAAAGATGGAGTCGGGCTGAAGGGAAAGCGGGTTCTCAAAGTGTACCTCGAACTTATTGCCGGGCAATTGTTTTACGGGTAGCACCCTTGAACGGGTATCACCGGCACTCAATAGCAATTGGTGACCGATCATCCGGAGAGCCGTGTGGTACCGGGTCTCCTCCGGCATTTTTCCATCGTCTTTGCTGCTGGCATACACGGTGAAAAAAATAATCAGGGCGGCCAGCGGCGGCAACAACAGGACTCTGTACTTCATTCGTATATTTTTGTTGTTTTAAGGCCGAATGGAACTTACCATGATAAAATTTTCAGCCCCCTGTGTCTTATAATCCTGTCTGCCGGCAGGCAAGGAAAATTTTATCATGGACGTTTCATCTTTAAAATTAAGTTTTTTGCCAGCGTTAAGGCATTGAAAAACAAAAAATTTACATTCATTTACATTCATTTTACAAGACAAAGTCAGTTGGGAGCTGCCGCCTGCACTATCATTGTGGCAAACAACCCTTCATGAAAAAAACAAGTTTGCTTCTGCTGGCGATGCCTATCCTTCACGTCTTTTCTTTTGGTCAGACAATCAACCCATCCCGGTTAAAAGTCTTTGTTGATTGTAGCAACACCTGGTGCGATCTGCAGTATATCCGATCTGAAATAAATGTGGTGGATTTTTTGTTGGATAACGTCTCCGCCGATGTGCATATCCTTATTACCAGTCAAAACACGGGTGCCGGTGGCAGCCAATACCAGCTTATTTTCTTTGGCCAACAGCGTTTTAAGCGCCTGGCCGACACATTGCGCTACACCACGGATCCAAATGCGACCGAATTTGAACAGAGAAGCCTGCTGCTAAAATATCTCAAGGCGGGGCTTGTTCCTTTTATTGCTAAAACAGTGGCCGTAACCAGTATGGAAATAAGTTTAAAAACGGCAGACACAACCAGTACAAACAGTAATGCAGTCGATCCCTGGAATGCCTGGGTGATGCGGGTGGGCGGATATGTAGATATAAACGGCGATGCCAACTATAAAAACAAAATTTTCAATGGCAGCTTCTCGGCCAATAGGATTACCGAAAAAACGAAAACAGGTATGGGAGTAAACGCCAACCGCAACCGCTCACTCTTTGAATATGACGAAAACGGCACCATGCAAAAGTATGTAGTGAAGAATCATAGCTGGTGGGTCAATCACTATTTGGTTCAAAGTATTAATTCAAATTGGAGCTGGGCCTATGAAATAAAATATAGCCAGAATACTTTTTCCAACAGCAGGGGCCGTGTCTTTTTAAAAGGAGCAATTGAATACAATATCTTTCCCTATAAAGATGTAAACAACAAGCTGTTTACGCTCAGTTATGGCCTTACTGCCCGAAGAAATAATTATTATGATAGTACCATTTATAATAAAACCAAAGAAACATTATGGGGGCATCGTGCCTCTGCCTATCTCTCACTCAACCAGAAATGGGGTAACTCTTACGCCGGGATCACTTATCATAATTATCTGCATAACTGGAAATACTTTAATCTTGGCGTAGACGTATACACCAATGTTCGGATCACCGGTGGTTTATCCTTCTTTGTATTGACATTTGGTGGCCTTACCCGTGACCAGGTTTTCCTGGTAAAAGGAAGTGCAACACCCGAAGAGGTATTAGCAAGAAGACGACAGCTTGCATCCGGGTATAATTATTTCACCAGCGTTGGTCTAAACTTTCGTTTTGGATCGAAACTTAATAACATCGTAAACCCGCGGTTTGACAGAAGCAGTTCGTTCGGTGATGAATAATAGTAATGGCCTTTGTTGGGAAACTAAAAGGCCGCTTACAAATTGCAGCGGCTTTTTACGAAAGAAGATATGCCGGCTATCTCAACAGCTTAATACAAATAGTCTAAAGCTTTTCTATCGTTGCTGTTAAACGGCCGGTCAGTCGTACTGCTAAGGCAAGCAAGCATCCAGGATGCGGCATCCGGTCCGGTCGGAGTGCCGGAAATATGTACGGCTCCTACTCCCGTGGTTTCCTGTCCTTCATTACCGCCCGAACCACAACTAAAGCTGCGGTTCATATAATCAGTATGACGGAATCCAATACAGTGGCCCATCTCATGTGCCATTACGGTGGTCAAAAAACCGGAGCTGTAGTTTTGGAATCTTTTGTTGAACTTAACCTCCGGATAAGGGTCTCCATTACTGTCCGGGAAACCGGCTGAAGCAATATAGGAACCGCCGTTAACTATTTTGATGGTAATGTCGCCGCCACTGGAAACTCTTTGGAAGGTCAATCCTAAATTCTGAGCATTATAACGGCCAATGGCAGCATTAATAGCATTAGAAACACTATTATTAACACTGCCGCTGCTGCTCACTGTAATGGTGCGTGGCACACCTGTTACAAGATTAAAGGCGTGGTACTGCTCTACGCCAGCAATACGCAGTGTCCGGCGCTCAGGAGTACTGTTGAGTTGACCAGGCGTGATAACGATATCGCCTTCTACAAGATAACCGTCTTCGTGAATTTGAATATCACTGGTTCCAAATCCCAGCGCAGCAATTTTGTCTTTTACGGCCTGTGAAATTTCTTCGGTCTGCGGCTGCTGTAATTCTTTTTTGCAGGATGTAATGCAGAGGACCGCCATGCCCAAAGCGGCAAGAGTTTTCATCATGTGTTTCATACCTATGTGTTTTACAGTGAATGAATCGATGACCAAACAACTTTGGTGGAAAAAATGGCATATAAAAGATACAACGAATGTTCGATTATACCCCGGAGTTTTTAGCAATACAGTTGCAAAAGATGTGCACCTCGGAGCCTTTGCCCCGGCTGGCGCCAGCAAAAAAATAAAAGCCCCTACCTGGCTTCATGCATCGGAACTCTAAATGGCGGAGTGGGCGTATCCTCACACGGCACGGCCTAAGATCGCCCGTGCTGGGTAGTGCCCATTCACGGCAAACCCGTCGGGACCGCTTACCTTAGTGGATTATAGAAGAGCTTCCGAAAGAGGAACAATGGCCTTATTACTGTATCATTTTCTTCTTTAGTTGTAAAACCAGCGATCCAAACTTCGAATATATTTCATTGGATAAATTTGAATATGAGGCTGCCAATATTTCTAAAGGAACAAAAATTCAAATTTTATCTTTCTCCGGTGGACCGTCATGTACGCTCAAAATCACCTGTTACTATCACTTTATAGGAATCAACACTGACAATAATGATACCGTCAGGATTTTAAGTCCATTACGAAATTACCTGATGCAATAATCCCACTGAAGGTAGTTTCTCCCCGTGGGCAGAAACAGCGGCAATAATCGACAAAGCTTTGACAGAGCATGGTCAAAGCGGATTCGAAGATGAAAATAAATCTGTAGTCTTTAGTAAACTAAATAGCAATATTGAAAAAGGAAATTATAAAACTGCTATTGGTACATTTGGCTTTTAATAGCCCGGTTGTTCGTAGTGTTCAATAAATAAAAAGAAGCTGAATGGTTTGTGCAGAGACCGGATCTATCGGGTGCATCTACGTATCAGCCTTAACGAGGCTCCTGCAAATTTTAGAACCTGCTGTTTTGGAAATTACCTTGCCGGAGTATTTTACAAGCTGGAAATCAATACGGCTTTTTCTTCGGATTCTTCCTCATATCAAAAAGGTAGAGTATTTCAATCGTTTTATTCTTATACCGATAGAATATTTGATTATGTGGTGTAAATAAAACGCTGCGGACATATTGCCTTTTACCAGAAAGTTTACCTGCGGTTGGATTTTTGACAATAAACTCTATTCTTTTTTCCAGCCGGCCAAGAAAACTGTTAGCAGTTTTGGCAGAAAATTCTTTGAGGGAGATATTGGTAGACCCGGAGCGTATTGTTGCGGAAGCGTTTGGAAACAATTACTTTTTCCTCCATTCCTTCATTTCTTTTTTAAAGTCTCCCCATGAAATGGTTTGTTTATTATCGACCTCTTCAATGGCCTTATCCAACTCTTTCAATTGATCAGGAGAAAGCTGATCGACTATATCTTTTTTGTTGGCATAAAACGCCACCTCTTCCATTAACTGGTTCAACACTGCTTCATCTTCAATTTCATCCAGCAGCTTATTAATTTTATCCTTTACTTCTTTGCTCATACATGTAATTTGTAAATGTAAAATACGAAATATTTTCCCCTTTAGATCACTGCTATAAACCCCGCTTCCGACGCTGCAGGTATTTTCAAAATATCGCCCCTACAGCCCCCTGAAATAATGAATGATGACCGGGCTACCATTATTTGCCACGTTGGAACCAGTTTATTCAGTATCTGCAGCTTCGCAGCATTACAGTTTTTTCCCGTCCTTACTGCTATGTTTTTTAAAATGGAGATAATCCAGGAAATAAATAACTTTTAAAGAGAGATTATTATTGTTATCTGATTCGAGTGTATTGCCCAGGTTTTTGAAATAGCCATTTTCTACCTGATTGGTGTAATGCTGGGTTGCATTTTTCCAGACAATATTTAAGAAACTGCCGGGTGCAAACTGCCAGGTATATACCATGTCAATATTGAAGAAGTTTACATTTTTGTTTGCATCAGGATGGAAGCCCCGGTTGAAACGCAAACTACCATCCTGCTGCAGTATATAAAATTCTTTATTATCAACAGTGCTTAAATAATGCCTGGCCCGGAACGTAATACCCATTTTGTTGCTGAAACTGTATTTGGCGCTGAGTATATGTTCGATGGTGTTTACTTTTCGTTTAGCAAAGTTTATATCGCTGCTGCCTTCAACATAGGTGTAACCCATATTGTTGTAACTGGGTTGATAACTGATGCGGTGAGAGAGTGATAATTTATTATTGAAGCGAAAATTTTGACCCAGCAGCATATCCATGGCGAAAAAATTATAGAATTTGATACCTGACTGCGCAAAAAACTCTGTATACCCTGAATATTTTTTGCTGTAGTTACTTTCAAACCACGCACCTCCGCTAATGTTTGCACCCCGTTTAAAAAACCAACCTTCTGTTCTTGGCTCGTAAAAATCATTTTGTTCAAAATTGTAAGTCACACTTCCCCCGATCCACCACAATTTTTTACTTTGCATATTTGTATTCACATTTAACCTTGCAGATTGATATGTTTCGTCGATGGGTGCAATTTTCTTTGAGAGAACACTCAGGCTTGAATTAAAGTTAATATTGATGCGGTTGTACCAGTTTTTCGGTTCAACCCATTTATAACCTACCCACAGGTAATGATTAACAAAATTATTGTTGGTAAAATAACCCATATCATCACTATTATATCGGGTATCCGTTCTTTCCTGCGAAAGATTAAAATTGAAACGTCCGCTTGTTTTGCCTACATGCAGTTCATGGCTGAAACCACGTTGTGTATTACCGGTGGGCAGGTAGCCGAAACGGTTACTCATGGCCAGTTTGCCTCCAAGGTTCCAGGTATTGGTTCGATTGTTCAACTCAAATAAACCTGCAGTTACATTGGCATCATAGTCGGGGCCGCTGCGCCACACATTGGTGTTGATCATTGATACACTCGAATTATTCTTCAGTGTCTGATCAAGTACCAGTACACTGTAGTTGGTAAGCGGATCGGTCAATATTTTTCTTTTTTCTTTTGTAACAATATTTTCAATAGTGGCATACTGCTCTTTTGTTATTGCATTTAAAATACCGATACCTAAACCGTTCTGCATTCTGCCGGAAATCTTTGTAGCATTGATCAGTTTTGATTCCGTAGGATTTTTTACAACGGTTTCGTTGCTGTCTGTTTTGTTGTACACATCGTATAAACGAATAGGGGAACCGCCAATACGTCTTGAATAAAAAAGGTTGCCTTTGCTGAATAGTTCAGTACCTTCTGTAAAAAAGTTCCTGTACTCGTTAAACTTTACTTCAAATGGGGTAAGGTTAAGCACCTGGTTATCGCTTTGTACCTGTCCGAAATCCGGTATCAATGTAGCATCTAATGTAATCGCCTGGTTAATGCCATACTTAACGTCGAGCCCGCCATTTACCTGGCTTGTCCAGTTTTTTTGCCCCGGTTGGTTCGTCGGAAAATGATTGGCATAAACAGAAAAATAAGGCGAGAACTGCAAACGCAGGGGTGGCTTAATATTGGAAATATTTTTCCAAAGTCCTTCCTGGGTAAGAAACCCATTTACATTGGGGTCTATCGGGTTCCAGGTGTTTTGTTGTTCAGTTTTTCTTCTGCGGCGGGTAATATTAAGGCCCCAGTCCTGCACTTCTTTTTTACCGAACCGGATGGCCGAAAAAGGAATAAACATTTCAAAACTCCAGCCACTGTCTGTGATAACAGCTCCGCTTTGCCATACGGCATTCCAGCTAAAATCTTCCATCTCGGCATTTGGACTGGGCGGATTCATTTTTGAATCCCATTGCTCACCTAAGGGTGTAACAAAATATTCAAATCCGTTCAACTTGTCGTTATAGGTATCAAGAATTAATCCTACATAATCATTCGCACCAAAACCATCACGGGTACCGGTTAGTTCTGTAGCAATACTGTCCTTCGTTCTTTCATGACAAAAACCGCCGAAATAAATCCCTTCATCGCTGTACATGAGCCAGGCAATGGTTCTGTTAGCAGGATCTTCCAATGCACCGATCTTTGGCTTGAACTCTACCATGTCTGTCATAATAGCCGCATCCCGCCAGGCACTATCATTTAATAAACCATCGATTTTTACAATACCATAAGTGCGTTTTGCTTCAAGTTCTCTTATTACATTTTTTTGGGCTATGCTACTGAAGGAAACAAGCAGCAATACAAGCCATAATGCAACGCTGGTTCTCATTATTCCGGTAGTTGGTTCTACGATTTACGTTTGATGCAAAAAAAAGTTACAATACTCGTAACAATTTCGCAAATCAAAAATCACTGATAATAATATCCGTAGTGAGTTAATTTATGTGAATTGCAGCTTATGCCTGACAAATGGTAGTGGAAATATGTAAAGGCATATTTTAATTATTTAATTGTTTTCCTGCCTTTTGCTGGTCTTTCCAGGAATAACCAGGATCTTGGCAAAAACTTCTGGTTGGTTGAAAGCAACGACATGAATATTCTATATGCAGGATATGCGATAAAGAAATAAACTTGCTCATTCCTGAAGCAACAAATTAAAAGGCGTTACTCCAGCATTATCTTTTCCGTTTGATCATTTGCTTGCAGGAAATATATTCCCTTAGCAAAATTTCTCAGATCGATGGATTGATGGCCGCCACTAAATTGCTTCGTCCACAGCAAAAGCCCTGCTGAATTGTAAAGCGAAATACTAAGTTGTTGTTTGACCAGTATTCGCAACTCGTCTTTTACAGCCGGCTTATTCAACACTACAAAAGGTAAATGTTGCGACTCGAATTGAATACGCCTGGTGTCGCTATAACTGAATTTACCATCTATGTCTTTTTGCAAGATGCGGTAATACTGCATTCCATACAATAGGGTGCGATCCATGAATTGATATTGGCGGGTATCGCTGCTATTACCTGCCGCAGTAATAATAGCTACATCAGTCCAGAACGATCCATTGTTGTTCCGTTGCACAATAAACTCCCGGGTATTTTGTTCGGAGGCTGTTTGCCATTTTATATCCACCCCACTATTGGTTTTTTCAGCTGAAAAAGAAGACCAGGTAACAGGTAGTGTAATACCGATGGCAAAATAATTTTCCTGGCTGTTCTCCAAAGACTGCCGGTCTGCAGCAGGAAGTGCGGCGCTAAAAACAATTAACTCACTATAACCACTGCCCCCTGAAAGATAATGGCAACAATTCCTGTCATTACCTAAATTGTTCCAACCCGTACCCGAGGAAGGGGTAGCCGGAGCAAATTCTGCCACCGTTAAACTGGTAGGCCACGGAAAAGAACCGGGGGTTATTGCATTGCCATTCTGCCACGCAAGGCCGGTGCTGACAGAAGCAGCGGCGAGAGAGGAATGAATAAGATAGTTGGAGCCCGGTGAGTTGCCATGCCAGTTATAACTACCGGTAGAGGAAAGAATAAAACCATAGGCACCAGCAGCGAAACGTATCACCGAGGACAAATGTCCTACCGTTGTAATGGATGCAGGGAGGTTGAGTGAATTATGACTGGTGGAGACAACTCCCCAAAAGCGAATGAAGGGTCTATTATTTTCCCGGTTAATCACTCCGCTTGCCACAAGCACCGGCTGCTGGGACGTTGTTGCCTGTGTAAGATTGATGTTATTGCCACTTTGGTCGTACCAGGTAGTGATAAACCCATTTCCCGATCCTACAAATGTTTTAAGAGAAATAGTATCCAAATGTCCGCCGGCAGTAAATCCAATATCCTGTGCTGCATTGTCGGAACTGCGCCTGATTCTTAATGCATACCCCGCATAGGTGGAGCTTAATTTTCGTACACTATATGCCACCGACGCAAGGGTGGAAGAACTAAGACCAGCCCGGTCAAGCGTATTTTGAGCAGCAACCTGATTTATCATGATAAAAGAAACGACAACAGCGGCAGATTTACGCAACCATTTTAATAAAAGTTGGCCTGGTTTTCGGCGGCTTGAGCAGTTTTTCATTGGCAGAGAGATATTGGTGGCTGAATGGATATTGAATGGAGCGGCTCTGAAAGCAACGGATAACAGTATCGGCAGTTGGCGACACCTTACTTTTTTTGAAAACCGCAATTATAATCTGAACAAAATTGTTTCGGAGGTTTTATCAATTTCCTCTTTACAATAAAAGAAAATTGCCTTACAGGGGCCATGTTTTTCATAAATGAATAAGGTTTGATAGTAGAACGTAAAAGCAAGTTTAAAAGTATCAAAAATGAGAAAAGGGCACTAAGTAAACGGCCCGGGATTATTTGCTATACCAGGTTTGAGCATCGCAGCAACCCAGAATCAGAGAAACGCGGCTGCAAACGACCTTTGGCACGTAAAACCACTTTATTTTGATGCGAATCAGGTTTTATTTTGATGGCCGTCATTTTTCGATTACGGTCATACTCCGAACTTCCGGTTACAAAAAAAATTATGGGGACGATTGTATTAGACACGGGAAAGCCATTACACACGCCAACGCTGTTGCGAAAGGCTTTACTCATTTGCGGCATCCTCTCCTCCCTGTGGTATATCGTGATAAATATTATTACACCGGTGCAGTATGCCGGTTATAGTGTCGCATCGCAAACTGTGAGTGAACTCTCAGCGATAGATGCTCCTACAAGAACACTATGGGTTGTGCTGTGCATCTTCTTTACCCTGCTTTTAATTGCCTTTGGCTGGGGCGTTTGGTTATCAGCAGGCGACAATAAAAAACTTCGTGTTGTTGCAGCCATAATTGTTTTCGATGCTGTTTTCGGATTCTTTTGGCCGCCCATGCATCAGCGTGAAGTAATCGCAGCCGGCGGAGGAACGCTTACGGATACACTGCATCTTGTTTGGGCCTTCGGCCATCTTATTTTAATGTTGCTGATGATCGGGTTTGGAGCAGCAGCGCTTGGAAAAAAATTTCGCATCTACTCCATAGCAACCGTTGTTATCTTTTTGGTGTTCGGCTTATTGACTACGATGGAGAGTTCCGGAATTGAAGCGGGTAAACCAACACCTTATATCGGCATTTGGGAGCGGATCAATATAGGAGCTTATATGCTATGGATTGTTGTATTTGCCATTGTTCTTTTACAAGGTGAAAAGATGCGAAATACAATGAATGCTATTAATGCCTGAATCAAATCAAATCTTTTTTGAAAGTCCTGGTAATTTTCCTCCTCCTTCCTTCCCGACTCTCCCATTTCCTTTCACAAACGATGTGCTCACCTCCTGGTTACGTGTGTGGCGTGGACCTGCCTTTGCCAGCAGGATTGCTGTGCTACAAAGAGATATTCCGTAATTGTGTTGCTTGCCAGGTACTTGCAGCCGATTCTTCCTGCAAAAGGAATATAACGATCTGGCTCCTCTTTAAATGAATGACTTTCAACAAAAGGTTCCTTATATAACTGCGCGGATACTTGTGTGAAAGAAAATTATTTTTTCATCCCAAATAATAGCAACCCTTTTAACAGACCTCCCGATTAGAAAAAGAGCTACAGCTACGGCCCTTGGTAAAAGGTATTTTTTCTGGCACCTCTCCTTCTCCTCTCAGGTATATCTGTGCCCAGTCTACAGCCCCATTTCCTGCATCCACAGCCCAGAGGTTCTTTTAAACACGCTAAAATTGTTCTTTATGAAAGAGAAACATTTATCCACGCTGGTCAAAAACCTCCATGTCATTACAACAGCAGTTTTTTTAATCACCGGCTTACTGTTGATGCATAGTTGTCATAAAAATGATCACCATTCACCATTTGATAAAGTGGACCTGGAACTTGTAGCAGATGGCTTCGTTTCACCGCTTGGTGTTGTCGCCGTGCCTGATGACAGCGATCGGTTATTTATAATTGACCAGGCAGGTAAGATATGGATCATTGATGCTTCCGGAAATAAACTTAGCACCCCTTTTATCGATGTCACCAGCATGATGGTTCCCCTGATGCCCAATTTTGACGAGCGGGGTCTTTTAGGGCTCGCATTTCACCCCGATTATAAAACGAATGGACGGTTCTTTATTTACTACCAGTTGCCACCACGTGCCGGCGGACCGGAAGAAGGAGAATCCTGGAATAATTTAAGCCGCATTTCAGAGTTTAAAGTTTCTGCTTCTGATCCTAATCTTGCGGATATGGGTTCTGAAAAAGTTATTCTGGAATGGGATGATCCGCAGTTTAACCATAATGGCGGTACGATTGCTTTTGGTCCTGACGGTTATTTATATATCGCCGTTGGCGATGGTGGCGCCGCGGATGATGTAGCTCCCGGCCATGTAGAGGATTGGTATGCTGCGAATGAGGGAGGTAATGGCCAGGATATTGAAGCAAATCTCCTTGGAAATATCCTGCGCATAGATATAAATGTGTCACCTTATGGTATTCCTGCTGATAATCCGTTTGTAGGCAAACCGGGCCTGGATGAGATCTATGCGTATGGCTTCCGAAATCCATACCGCATCTCGTTTGACATGAGTGGCTCCCGCCAATTGTATGCAGGAGATGCGGGCCAGGTATTATATGAAGAAATAGACCTGGTCACAAAAGGCGGCAACTATGGATGGAATGTAAAGGAAGGTACCCATTGTTTTAATGCGGCTAATAATGATACACTGTTACCGTCCTGCCCGGATGTAGATAATTTCGGTAATCCACTCATTGACCCGGTGATTGAAGTGATCAACGCGGCAAACCCAATGGGAGGAGGTAAAGCGCTTACCATTATCGGTGGGAATGTGTACCGTGGCAATTCAATACCGGGATTCCAGGGTAAATATATTTTTGGAACCTTTGGTCAAACCTTTACGGCCCCGGATGGTGAACTATTCATTGCTACTCCGGCTGGCCCCGGTCCGTGGAAATATGATGAGATTGATTTGAAAAGCTTCCCTAACGATCTTGGCCATTATCTGAAGGGTTTCGGACAGGACAATGATGGAGAAGTTTATTTAACGGTGTCAACCGCATTAGGTCCATCCGGCACAACAGGCAAGGTTTTTAAACTGGTGAGAGTGAAAAAATAAAAAACAGGTGGCGCCTCGGTGATTCAATCCAGGAGCCTGTAACGTTATAATCTGTTCCTGATCTAAATGATTTCTTCCATGACGAATCCGGACAGGTCGGGAACATTTTATTTGCAGGTGTGAGAAGAATTTTTATTCTGCTGTTGATGTTTTCATCGTTCCGTACTGCGGGTTGGTACTCATTCCTGAAAAATGAAATAATACAAATCATGATCGATAAACTGTTTTACTAATAAGATGTCCATCGCGGCCTGTTCTTTTACTTTTCCCCATTATCTTTCTCCGGTGGGCTGTTCCCCATTCATACATAGCGAGTAAAACTTTTTCCAGCGATTTTCCATATTCAGTGATCTCATATTCCACCGTAGCGGGAATGGTATTGTACACTGTCCGGGTAATCATATGATTCATTTCCAGGTCCCGTAGTTCTTTTGAAAGCATGCGTGGTGATATACCTACAACTGTACGTTCTATTTCTTTAAATCTTTTTTTGCCTTCAAACAGGGAGCCCAGTATGGGCAACTTCCATTTACCGCTGAAAAAATCAAGCGTATCATTTACCGCTTTAGCAAACTCTGTAGAACATTTCGGCATTTCAGTTTTTGTTGTTCGCATTTTGTTCGCTTTTGATGCTATACCAGAGTATAGTGCTATACTTAAGTATAGTGGTTACTGATGTATAGCAAAGATAAATAATTTTGTGTTCTCATTTTTATCACACACATAAAAACTACTAAAATGATTCTCGTAACCGGAGCCGCCGGGCATTTAGGAAAAGCCGTGATCAATTTTTTATTGCAAAAAGGCATCGGGGCGAATAAGATCATCGCACTTGTAAGAGACGAAGCGAAAGCGGCAGACCTGGAAGAAAAAGGTATTATACTGCGCAAAGGCGATTACCATGATTATGCATCGCTGGCACCGGCATTTAAAGGAGTTGAAAAGCTTTTGCTCATATCTTCCGATGATTTCAATGACCGCTCCCAACAGCATATCAATGTGGTAAATGCTGCTAAAGAAGCTGGTGTTAGACATATTTTATATACCAGTGTACACGGCAGGGAAGATAAGCCATCGTCTATTCCTTTTGTAGTGCAAAGCCATCTGGATACTGAAGTAGCCATAAAAAAATCAGGCATTCCGTATACTATCCTGCGCAACTCAATATATGCCGATATGCTTCCGATGTTTCTTGGGCCAAAAGTGACAGAAACGGGTGTGTTTATCCCGGCAGGAAATGGCAAGACACCTTTTGCGACAAGGCTTGATATGGCAGAGGCAGCCGCAGTTGTATTGATCACTCCGGGCCACGAAAACAAAATATACCCCATTGCATCATCAACGGCTTATTCGTTTTCAGATATAGCAAGCACCCTTTCTGAACTGGCTGGAAAAACTATTCCTTACATAGATGCAGATCCTGTGCAATACAAAGAAGCATTGGCACAGGCTGGTGTACCGCAGGAATATATTGGTGTCATGAGTGGTTTTGCCGAAGCCTTCAAACAGGATGAGTTCAATGCCGCCACCAACGATCTTGAAAAACTCCTCGGAAGAAAACCCGCTTCCTTAAAAGAATTTTTAAAAACAGCTTATTTCAGCAATAATTAAATAAACCATAAAACACACACCTGATGAAAAGAATATTTTTTTTACCAGTTGCCGCAGCATTCCTGCTTCTCGTTTCCTTTACAGTTGTAAACAATATTACCTGGTCTGTTGATGGGGCCCATTCAAGACTTGGTTTTACCGTTAACCATCTCGGCCTTGCTGATATAAACGGAAGCTTCGGTGCTTTTGAAACAAAGATCAGTACAACAAAACCTGATTTCTCCGATGCTATAGTAGAACTGAGCGGCGACGTTAGCAGCATCAGCACCGGCATATCTATGAGAGACGATCATTTGAAAAAAGCTGACTTCTTTGATGCAGAAAAATATCCAAAATTCAGTTTTAAAAGCACTTCGTTTAAAAAAGGCGCTGGCAAAAATTATATCGTAACAGGCGATCTGACGCTGCATGGTGTTACCAAACCAGTTACATTAAATGCACTGCTGAACGGAACCGCTACACATCCGATGACGAAAAAAGAAATGAGTGGATTTAAAGTAACCGGAACAATCAAACGTTCCGACTTTGGTGTAGGCCCCGGTTTTCCCGCTCCCATGCTAAGCGATGAAATAAACATCATAGCTGATCTCGAATTCAGCAAAGAATAAAAAGAGTGAAGATGAAAAGAATAGCATTCATGATGGCAGCACTATCCTTATCGGGGATAGTGTTTGCCTTTTTGGGCATCACCCCATGGAAGGTTGACAAAGATTATAGCATCCGGTTTTCAAGCAAAGACGTAACGGGTGTTTTTGAAAAATTCAATGCAACAATTGTCTTTGATGAAACTAAACTGCAGGCTTCCTACTTTAACCTGCTGATTGATGCCGCTTCGGTTAATACCGGCATTGACCTGCAAACTGAAGATGTCAGAAGCCATGAATGGTTTGATGTGGCGAAATACCCGGAAATAAAATTCACTTCTTCAAAAATAGATACAGCAGGCACAACTTATGTTGTAACAGGAGCAATGGAACTGCATGGCATCAAAAAAGAGATTAGCATTCCCTTTTCATTTGCAAAAAATGGCGACGATAAAGGAATTTTTTCGGCCAGCTTTATCATCAACCGCAACGATTATAAAGTGGGCCCGCCCGGTGGCGGCATAGCAGAAGAGATCAAGGTGGAGGTAAGGGTGCCGGTGATAAAGAAATAGTCTTTTTATAGTTGGCTGCTGGTTTTAGGGGCACAGTGGTTCACACCCGCGGCACCCCTTTTTTATTCTTCGAAATCCGCTGAGCCTATATCATCCACTTCCATCTGCATCTGATCTTCCGGTTCTCCTTACAGGCGATGGCTTACCGCATAAGGCAGTTTCTCTCCGTGGACAGAATCAGCATCAATAATCCTCTTCCCCTGTTGGTCTTCCAAAAAATAATAGTGGTCCCTCACTCTTCATCCGGAGTGAACCACAGATTGGTAGTTGGGAAGGAAAACCATCACGGCATAAATAAAGAATCCGCTATGGTTACGGAAGAAATTATTTTATCTTCATTCTTAAATGACATTCATTATGCGGACTTTCCTCGTAAACTTTATATACACTTCGGGCGGCCAATCTTACAACGCTGACTTTGTTTTATTCAAACAAAAAACATTTCCTACTTCACATGAGGTCTATCAACATATTAAATCAACGGCAGTTGAGAAAGGGCTACATGTTCACGGGTCCATTTTGTGGACAGGAATCATAGAATTAAAAAAAAGCGATGAACAGGAATTTCTTTTTAAAGAAGAATAATTTTTCCGCCTGGTTAGTCTTCCTAACTGTAAATCATCTTTTCCACCTTCCCGCCAGGTCTTTACTGCTCACAAGAGTTGTCTTTCCGCATAGCCTTGTGCGTGGTGTGGTCCTGCCGGATTACGGAAAAATAATCCGCCATCTGCTGAATACTGAATTCTACTGGCCACCTTTTTCGTCCTGCCGGGATATTCTTCAATACGCCAATAAAAATTTGTCTCCTGGCTTACACAACAGTTCCGATTTATACAATCGCTGTTTATGAAATTCTATATTTTTGTCTTTACCTGCGTACTTAATAAAAAAAGTAATGGTATACAAAGAGTTCACACCGGGTGATGCATTAAAGCAATATGTTAAATGCTATTACATTTTTGAATCAGATTCCAGTGCGGCATTTGAGGATAAGGCTTTTGCCACCGGTTGTATGGAGATCATGTTCAACCTTGGAACAGGCAGGTGGCAAACGGCTTCAGGCGATGATTTTAAGACTACTCCCAACATAGAACTATGGGGGCAGATTATCCAGCCATTAATTTTCCGGTCGATTGGGAAAAACACTATGCTTGGCATAAGATTTTATTCGCATACGGCTTCTATTTTCTTAAATACGGATGTCAGCCTGTTGAATAACCAGGTTACAGACCTCATGGACGTGGCAGGCAAACAGGTACATACCCTTCATTCAAAATTGCTGGATACAACATCATTGAATGAACGCATTAAACTCGTTGAAGAATTTTTACTAAACAGGCTTTCGCTTCCTGAAAAAAAACTGGACAAAATAGTTTTGGTAAACAACGTAATGAAGGAACTGAAACATGACGACTTCTTTAATAATATCGGGAAGGTGGCATCACGATATGGTGTTTCATCCCGTTATCTTCAAAAAATATTTTTACAATACACCGGTCTTACGCCAAAATTATATAGTAAAATAAACCGTTTTCAGCACAGCCTTCAACTCCTTGCACACGGAAACTTATCTCTTACTTCCATTGCTTATGAATGCGACTATTTTGACCAATCTCATTTTATAAGAGAATTCAAATCCTTTACCGGCCTCACACCCTCTGCTTTTAATCCTGAAAGTTCATCTGCTATACTTATATCACCAAATTAGCAGGCTGTTCCGTTTTGTACAATTTTTCATGTTGCTATAAGCACAACTTTGTGTAAAAATTAAAAATCATGACATCAAATTTTGAAGTATTTAAAGCCCTGCACCATGATGAAAATTTATTTATTCTGCCAAACGCCTGGGATGCAAAAAGTGCTTCGGTCTTCCAGGAGAATAAATTTCCGGCGGTAGCCACATCCAGCGCAGCGGTGGCTGCAAGCCTGGGTTATGCAGACGGAGAAGATATGCCATTCACTGAATATCTGTTTGTTGTTAAGCGGATCCTTGCCACTGTAAAGGTTCCATTAACCGTTGATATGGAAATGGGCTATGGAAAAACGAAAGAAGAAATTATGGAAAACCTAAAGAAATTGGTTAACCTGGGTGTTGCGGGAATCAATATCGAAGATTCAACCATCCATAATTCAGAAAGAACTTTAAAAGATGCAAACGAATTCGCAAAAACGATAGAATACCTGGGAAGCAGGCTACAATCCGAAAAACTGGCTCTGTTTATCAATCTCCGTTGCGATACTTATCTCCTTGATGTAAAGGATAAGCAGAAAGAGACTATCAAACGGCTGAAAATATATGAATCAAGCGGAGCCGATGGAATTTTTCTGCCTTGCATCAGTAATGAAAATGATATTGCCGAAGCGGTTGACAATACAAAACTGCCCGTTAATGTCATGTGCATACCAGGTCTTCCCGGCTTTGATAAACTGAACAAATTTGGTGTGAAACGGGTAAGCATGGGACCATTCTTGTTCAACAGAGTTTACCAAGAAGCTGCCGAGCTTTCCCAAAAGATTGTTGACAACGGAAATTTCCTGTCCCTCTTTGATGATTCAGTTAAATAAATATTCTTGTAGTATGAAAGCATTGACCTTTACTTCCTTTGGTAAACCAGGTGTATTGGAGTATACAGAAGTAAACAACCCTGTTTTGAAGCAAGATGAGATATTGGTGGAGATGAAAGCTATTGGCCTGAACTATGCTGATATGATGCGAAGAAGCGGCATTTACCAGATAAAAGGAAATGCACCTTATATAAATGGCTATGAAGGTGCCGGGATCGTTGTGGATAATAATCACAACCCGGGGTTCAAGGCTGGCGACAGGGTCGGATTTGCTGATGTACCATTTGCCAATGCAGAGCTGGTAGCAGTACCGGCATCACACGCTATTCCTCTACCTGATGCAATTGATTTTGATACGGCCGCCGCTGTTTTACTCCAGGGTTTATCGGCGCACTTTTTAACGACAGACTGTCATCAAACAGAGGCAGGGGAAATAGTGGTAATACATGCGGCTGCCGGAGGTGTGGGCCAGATAATGATCCAAATCTGCAAAACACTTGGAGCCAAAGTGATTGGCCTTGTTTCTTCTGAAAGCAAAAAACAGTTAGCACTATCAAAAGGAGCCGATACAGTTTTTTTATATAATGAAAACTGGAAAGAAAAAGTACTTGAACTTTATCCATTGGGTGTAGACGCCGTGTTTGATAGCATAGGCAATACAATGGAAGAAAGCCTTCATGTAACGAAAGTAAGAGGACAAGTCGTTTTTTTTGGCATGGCAGGGGGTGAATTCAAACTGGGCAATCCACTTTACCTGATCGGCACATCCAAAACTATTACCGGTGGTGACCTATGGGATTATCTTACTTCAAAGGAAGAGAGGCTTGCACGTGCCGGGCAACTTTTCAACTGGATCATGAATAAGGACATTCAAATTTCTGAGCCTGTAAAATTTAAATTATCCGATGGAAAAGCTGCTCATGAGTATATGGAAAGTCGTAAAAGCACAGGAAAAATATTATTGATACCATAATTCCAAATTTCCGTACAAAAGAAAACTGTATCCAATTTGGGTAAAGATTGCCACCATCGCTTTTTTAATCAGGAATTGTTCGTCCCGGTGGCATTATCACCAAGGGCCGTCATCAGCAACGTTTTTCCTTTTTCTCCGAAATCCAGTGATAAAGCCGCTTTTTTCCCTGGCGCGGTCATTTTTCGCCATGTTTTCTGTAAAATTCTGATCACCATCTGATCATCATGCTTTGTAATAAAATCCCCGTATTGAAACTGAAGAAATACCAAACACAATGCATTTTCCATTACCTGCACTACTTCATCCTTCCGAAGGTTTTCTTTAAGCAGAATGTGCTGTACGGCACTTATTTCTTCTTCATTGTAGCCGGCTTCCGACAATAATCTTCCGGCTGTATCTGCATGAAATTTTGCAAGGTCGTTCCGCCATTTGTAATAACCCGCTTTTCCTGGAGGATATTGATTTCTCGGAATTTTCCATCTTCCAATATGCTGGCATCTTGATGCCAGCAACAAATCCTCGCCGGCCTGTGGCGCCAGCTTTTTTACCCATTCATATAATTGCATGGCATAAAAGTATTCGGCAGGATATGCAATACCATCCCACGTTATAATATTCGGGTCCTGCTTATTATAAGCGTCAAACAGCTCAAATGCTTTTTCAATCCTTTCTGTGGTCATACCCATATCTTTTTTCTTATATCGGTTACCAAAAATAAATAATACAGGGCGTGCATAAAGAGAAAATATTCAACATTTAACCTACAATAAAGGCCTTTGTCCATTTCTTATTGAAAAGAATTAAATTCGGAACAAATAATAACCTCAATAAACGTACTGGTATCAGACTATGATACTTTCAACCAAATGACAAGAGAAAAATTAGGACAATACTTTTGCTATTTGGCTTCTTTAGTATTCTGCTGGGTTTTAATTGGACAACTTATTCAAACAAACTTAACGATTGATAAACTTGTCAAAGTAAGTGGAACAATTGACCAGGCAATCGAAGTTTCAAAATACAGGCGCAAAAGTTATAGTAAAGATTACGAATTACGAATATTTTTAAAGGATACAACTGAATATTTTAGGCTCATGGACATTTACAAGTATGACCACTTCCGTGAACTAATTAATAATGGCGATACAGCAGAAATTTATATAAGACCAAAATGGCTGGTTCCATTGGGTCTTGGTTACAGGAATGATATATTCCAAATGACATTAAATGGACAAACTATATTTGAAATTTCTCAAACAAAAAGAAATGGCAACGGGATCATAATTGTATCATTAATTGCAATCCCTATATTTTTATTTCTACCACGATACTTAAAAAGAAAAAGGCGTGCCGGGCCATCATCATCATCAAATCATATGCGTCCTGATTCATCTGGTCTGGTCTGCTTTTCTATATCAGCATAACCCGGCCGCCGCTTACTACCAGTTTCTTTTCATTTACAATGCCGACAGCAAGGGATGGGATATGATACCGTATCCGCAACGCTTCCAGCTTTTTTTCAAAAGTACCTACATTCGATGTGCTCCATACATCATCTGTGGCGGTAACAGGTTTTGCCGTACGGGTTAGCCTGTAAGTGGAATTGCATGCCGTAACTGCACTGCAGAAAATAAAAAGTAAAATTTTATACATACTCATTGATCAGGGGTTATATGTTTCGGGCAATATTTTATCAATGATAATATCCTGGAACAAGCCGGGATCTGTTTCGGGTAATCCATGGCCTGCATCTGCAAACAGGAACAGATCCTTTTTTGGCGCTGATACTTTATTAAAATATTCTTGTGTAATGGAATGATTGGTCTGATAATCTTTTTCGCCTGCAAAAAAATAGACAGGACAATTAATGGCGGGAAGGCTTTCAAAGAGATTGATGGCACAGGATTCAGACCATACATTGAACCAGACAACTCCCCAAGCTAGCACAAAGCTTTTGGGTAAAGTGAGGCTCACAAATTTTTGCCCATCGAATCTGAACAACCACTTGCGGTGATAATACAACTGTTCCGCATTTTCAAAAGGAATCTTTACCTGCGTAAGTTCTTTCTGCGCCTTTCTACCCATCCTTTCCTTCAGCAATTCCAGTGCTATCTTTTCACTTTCCCATGTGTTTATCACCGGGCTGATGGCAATATAAGCGTACAATAACTCAGGATATTTATCCGCTATATAAAAACCCAGTCCCGATCCCCATGAATAGCCTGCGAGGTAAAGCTTCGGCAGCTGGAATCGCCTCAGCAAACTATCGATCAGATCATGGGTATCATCATAAAATAAACGGAGTGTTAAGGGCCGGGATGATTTATTGAGCCGGAGCGTTTCTCCTGTTTCCCGCTGGTCCCAATGCACTACGACAAACTGTTGCTGCAATTTGCCGGTCATATGATCGGCTTTGCTGAGCACCGAGCTGCCAGGCCCGCCATGCAAAAAAAGCAACAGGGGTTTTGAACTATCTTTTCCTTTCATGCGGATATACTGCTTTATTCCGCCGATAGTAATGATCTCAGTCTTGTCGATAGGTGATTGACAAAATGACTGGTTGCTTAATAAGATGAACAATAAAAAACATCTCATATACTAATTTGTTATTTGAACTGAAAAACAAAACATTCCGTCATTAAGAGTACATCGTGTATGCATGATTATTAACTACTAAAGCTTCGATCTCATGTTATTTTATTTTCTTTCACCCGAAAGTACACTGCCCGGTATTTCGTAATAAGCTAAACAATTATCGTTGGCATCTTTTATATACGTTATTGCAAAATCAATCATTTTCATAAAGAAGTGTTGTCCACCGGTTATTCATTTTTTTTAAATTCAGCGCTCCTTTCCTGTGTCCATATCAGCCTGGTTACTTTCCCCTTTTCAACTATAAAGTCAATGGTGGTAGTGGTTCGCCTTATATCAGGAAGGATAAACTTTGTATCGGATTGAGCTGACAATACCATATTTTTTCCTGATCCGTTGGAGAGGTCAGCATATAGCTTTCCGTCTTTTTTATATACTTTAAGCTTTTCATTTATTTTAGGATCATCAGCATATTGGTAAACACCGGTGTAGCTATCCAAAACCGAATCGCTTACTATTACTGCGGGCGGTGCAGTTTTTCCCATTACCAGGTCAGCAATCATCATCGTTACATTCAGAAAGGCATCGTTCTCGGCATTAAATAAGGTGGCTACAAAAATATCCTGCCCGGGTATATACAATTCCATGGCCCTGAAACCATCTATTTCGCCGCCATGTGCTATGAATTTATTTGCACCCCAGTTGGCTATAAACCATCCATAACCGTACTCAGATAATTTTCCATCTGAAAGCCTGAAAGGAGTAAAAGCCTTTTCAAGCATTTCTTTTTTTATCAGCCTATAGGAATATAATGCCTGGTGCCATTTAAACAGGTCGGTAACATTCGAAACCAAAGCACCTGCACTAAAAACCTGAACCATACTTATATAATCTGCATTCCGGTATCCTGCACTGTCTTTAATATAACCTTTTACCCGGTTGGCTATTATTTTTGCCGGTGAGTCGTAATGTGTATCAGATAAGCCTGCCGGCTTGAAAATATTTTCCTCCAGGTATTTTTTGTAAGACTTTCCTGTTACCTGTTCAATAATAGAACCTAATAATAAATAGTTCGAATTGCTGTAATGATATTTCGTTCCGGGTATAAATTCTAATGGCAAAGGGGCAAGACTGTCAATAAATTGCTTCGGAGAAATATCAATCCTGATCGCATTGGGAATGTGAAAATCAAGCCCATCATATCCTGTTATTCCCGATGTATGTGTCAACAGGTTTTCAATGGTAATGATATGCTTTTTATAAGGAAAGTTTTTAATAAATTGCTGAATACTGTCATTTAAAGAAATTTTCCCTTCTTCAACTAATTTCAAAATTGCTACAGCTGTGAATTGCTTGGTAACAGAACCAATTCTGAAAATCATGCCTGGGTGCATGGGCACATTTAGCTCCAGATCGGCAATACCAAAAGCTTTTTTATAAACGATCTGCCCTTTTGAGGCAACCAGCACGGCACAGCCGGGAGCTATTGATTGATAACTGCCGGAAATCAATTCATCAATTTTTTGCGATAAATCATTACCCACTGAAGTTTGTGCCGCTGTGAACACCGGAAATGGCAGGAATAAAAATGGGAACAGGATATTTCGCATGGAGAAGTATTTGAATGCAAACCTCCATGTAGTTGCTGAAATAAAGGAAAAAACAATGTCTCAAATCCGGATTTGAGAAGTATTAACCCTAAAATGAGAGGTGATCAGGGCGTTCGGGAACCTGTTTGCGAAATTCAGAAGGTGACATACCAGTAAGTTCCTTAAACGTCCGCTGAAAAGTAGCCTGTGAATTAAAGCCGCATTCCATGGCCACACCGGCAATGGTCAGGTTGTTTGTTTCGGCTTGCTGCAGTTTTGTCTTAATTGCTTCAACCCGGTAATAGTTGACAAACTCATTAAAACTTTTCTGCAGGTGCTGGTTGAGCACAGCGGATATTGTTTTTTGAGCTATCTGCGTATGCAGTGCCACCATAGTAAGATTGAGATTTGGATTCAGGTAAATTTTATCTTCTTCCATTGATTTTCGGAGAAGCAAAACAATTTCATCTATGTTGACACTGGTTGAGGAAGACGGGCTGGTTCCGTTCTTTTTTGCCGGCACAGTTTGTAGATGCGATACCAGGTAACCTTTTATTCCAAGCCAGTAGATCATAATAGCCAGTGGTATGTACACAGGATACCATTTAAAAGTGTCGAGCATCAGATTCGTATACCGGGGAATAACGTAAGGAACAAGATACAGCAACCAGATAAACTGGAAAACGAGAAAGATGCGGATAAACTGCTGCATCCATTTAAAGCCGGCGATCCGGCCATTAGTGATATTATTTTTACGTTTTAAATCGGAAAGATAGTTGGCCGCCAACCACAAATAAAACGTGATGGATATCCAACGGGGAATATCGGCGTATACATTATAATCATCAATAAAAATACCCCATGGTGCTGCGATAGGCTTGATCATTCCCATATAGACACCTGCAAAAAAAATGAGGACTGTTAATGAAGGAACAAGGTCGATGATAATGGGTAGGAAATAAAGACGGTGTTTTTTGCTCATTTTAAATTCCGGGTCAAGCGAAGACCGGATATAAAAATATACCAGCGGACCCATCGGCATCACAATCACCATTGGGATCAGTGCACTAAGGGTAGCCGTTAATCCATTCAGGTTAGTGACTCCAATCTCATTCAGGTAAAGGTTCAGGCTGGCAAGAGACATCAGGAAGATCAGCTTAGCCAATAAGCGATCGGGCAGTTTGTTTTTCTTTGAATAAAAAAGCAGGCAGCAAACAATAAACCCCTGCAGGGTTCCAAGCAGTATGATTGAATTAAAAAAGCCGGAGAAAGAGAACATGAAAGAACGCTTTGACTCTTGTAATTTAGTAATCCCCGGCGAATGCCTGTAAAAAAGGAAGTTAATTTTTCTTCACAGTGAGTTTCTTATTCTTTCCTTCTACAGGGTGTCTGTGCGAAACCTGGGCTCTCTATTGTGCCGCGGCAAGTATTCCAGGTACCCATTAAATGAACTTTATTAACGATCACAAAAAAAGAAGATAATACGGCACTCCTTCAAAAGCCCTTATTTTTGTCTTTCATCATAAGCAAAGCGTATGCGTCCTGTACTTATCCTTCTGCTTATTTTAACAGCCTGCGCTGACAAAAGCAGCAAACAAACCTCATCAACAGCTGACACAACCCAGGCAATCGAATTAGCCTTAAAAACAGTGCTTGTTGAACCTTTTCCCGAGATGGATGGCATCAAGAGGAAAAACAGCTTTAATGATTCAATTTTTCTAACCACAACTTTATTCCCTCTATCCAAGCTTCCATCCGCGGTAGATAGCTTCCGGTTTAAGATACTTCCGGATTCCGTTATATGCTCTTTCATAAAAACCGACACTGTTGTCGAACTGCCAAACTACCTGCGGCTTCAATCCTTTGAAAAAACAGATACCGGTTATTTTATTCAATTCGAAAGCATGGATTGCATTCCCTCGCCTTCGCGGGATGGCTCTGTAAGTTTGCACTTGTTGAAAACGAAAGATAAATATGTGTTTAAACACAAATAGACAACAAGGAATCTCACTAAGAAATCAAAATCGTAGTGGCAGATGCGATTGGGATGATCAATAACAATATTCAATCAGGCATTCTGTTAATAAAGCTTTGTCAGAACGTTCTTTCATCTGCTGATGGCCCATAGATTGATGGTACAGGAATATCATTCAACCGCATATAAACCGTTAGCTGACCACGATGATGCACCCAGTGATTGATTGAAGAGCTGATCGAATCTTTTTTAGATGAAGACATCAGCTGCTGCCCGTTGTTTTGTAAGACAAATTGATCTTCCAGTTTATCATCCGATACCTGTTGCAAAGCCTGTACAGCACTGTTGAAACTATCTTCATAATGTTTCAGTAACGCCTCCCCTGTAGATAATTGAAATCGTTTGTACGTCGCAAAGTCTATTATTCCTTCTTTAATGATATGCACGATCCACAAAGGAATTTCAGCCACCAGCAGTGCCAGGTAGCCTAGTTCCATCGATTTGGGATGGGGTTTGAAATCATAGATACGCTCCGGTATTTTTTCCAGGCATTTCCTTGTTGCGGTATCCTCCGCTTGTAATTCACGGGCATATAAATTAGCTAGGAAATTATTCTCCATAAAGTTTTTTGGAGTACCGTTTCAAAGATGATGCCTGAAGACGGGTGACCGGCCTGGAAAAAAATTATGCTTTTATCGGTATCCCAAAAATCGTTCTGCGGAATCTAACTGACAATATAGGGGAACGCGACAAATGTCCGGGTTCCATGAGTCATTCCTTTTGTTACAAGCCAAAAAAAATACCACCTCAATTTTAATTTGGATGGCATTTCTTTATTCACCCGGCAATAAACTTATTTACCCCTAAAACAGCTCCTCCTGCTGCAAATCAGCGGGATAAATTGTTGCTTTTACGATCTTTCCACATCAGGGGGACGATCCCGTTCTCCTGAATATCTAATAGAATAACAAAGTTGAATAGTTGTGCGGAGATTGCACATCCACCCCAATCTCAACGCTATTAAGTTACTCCCGCTTCCCGTGGGTATTCGCTGCTTTTCAGCGGAACTAAGAACAATGGGCATGCCTGGGTTCACAAATCAACGGAGTAAGTCTGGCATAAAAACAGGCAGGCAAAAAAGCATTTTAAACTGTCCTGCATACTATCAACGTATTATGCAGGACAGTTGCCTTTTAGTTTAAACACTGCTGCAGCTCACGCAACAACCTCTACCGCATATTTTTCCAACACTGTATTTGTGGTAGCGATAACCTGCATGGTTCCGTTGGAACTAAGCACCACATTTTTCAATGTATACAATCCTGCTTCATAGTTGGCAGGGACTGTCATACCTTCTACCTTGACATCTGCTGGCAAACTACCGCCGTCACCGGCTGCTATTTTTTCAATAACCTCAATAGTCTTCATCGGGCAGAAATACATTACCATCTTACCTGGATGACTTTCAAGGCGTACAGGTGAAATGTTAGCCGTTACTGTTTCCGCATGCGTCATTTTTTCTTCTTCCATTTTACGTCTTAGGACATGTGGTTGTGAAAAGGCGCTGGTTGTAATGGGTTTGGATGTTGTGGACTCGGGTGAACGCAACCCCGAATTTCCGGAGCCGAAGCCAAATAATGTTTTCATTGTTGAAGTTTTTAAATTTTCAATAATTGTTTGAGAACCCCGGTTAATCATACTAATCCGGTCAATAAACTTCGTTGAATTATTCTGTTCTGTTAAGGCAACCAGTAAAACCTATGAATCACTATTACCGTTTTATTCCTTCTTCTTTGCGTGAGCTATTGTTGCCTTATTGGTTTTGTGAGTGGCCACTCCGGAAGAACCAAAATAAAGGAATGAAAGCTTTATACTATAATTGACGATAAAAAACGCCGGATTGCTGCCCCAAGTTATAAAAAAATGGTTAAACTTTTTATTTAAAGTAGAAACAAAAAAAGTGCCGGTACGTTCGTGCACCGGCAATTATTTTCAAGTTTTTGATAAACGATATTAAACGGGCTATAGCTCCTTTTTAATTATTTTGCTTCCTTACATATTTCGTAAGTATTACAATCAGCTGTCCCTCGATCTTGCCTTCTATTTGTTCGGTATTATCTTCCACGAGCCGGATATTTTTTACTACGGTTCCCATTTTTGCATTTAGCGTAGAACCTTTTACATCCAGTGATTTAGTCAATACAATGGAGTCGCCGTTTTGCAAAACCTGGCCATTGCAATCTTTGTGCAGGTCGACGCTTGCATCGCTCTCATGATCGCCACTGGCCTTGGCCCAGGCCAGGCGTTCATCATCCAGGTATAGCATATCCAGGTTATCCATCGCCCAGCTTTCATGCCTTAGCCGGTTGAGCATGCGCCATGATACCACTTGTATCCCCGGCACTTCACTCCACATGGTTTCGGATAACCCACTCCAGTGGCTGCTGTCCAATTCGGCCTTTTTATCGATCTGCAACCGGCAATCATTACAGATCATTATACAATTGTCTTCATTTCTGCCTGTTTGCGGCAATACTTCGTATAGTTGAATGTTGTTCCCTGATTTACACAGCTCACACTTTTCTTCACTGCGTTGCAGCAATATTTCTTCCAGCTTCATATTACAGTTTTTAATGGGCGGCAAAGGTAGGTAAACCAGGTATTTCTACTTCAGAGATTTGCACCTGGACCTCAATGATCCTCCATCCTTTCTCATATTTAAAAAAAACAGCAATCGAAGCCGGTGTTCTCCCTACCTTAAAATCTAAGTATCAGTAAGCATTAAACCCTGATAATAAATCCAATTATCGGGATCTCTTTCTTCGCATGGCCTCTATTTTATGGAATAACATTCAACTCACCCGACTCACCGTGTTTATCATAACGATACCGGAAATGACCCAGGCTATATGCTGTATACCTATACTCACCACCTGCTGGCAGATCCGCAATAAAAAACCCGGAAAAATCTGTACAAATTAGGCTATGCGGAATGGTATCGGTATTGTGCCATGTAACCATCTGCCCCTTTTGAACGGACATTGAATCCGGTGCAAACCCGTAACCCATTATGTAAATAGTATTGGAAAAGCTTCCGCCGCATCCGGAACAACCACCCTGGCCAAAATCAGGTCCTGTGTCAAAATCGGGTGAACAAGCTGAGAAAAGAAGAAAAAAAACCAGCAACCCACAACCCGCCTTGTCAATTAAACGATCAATCTTTTTCATCGATTGGTGAATTGAATTCCTGATTACAACCATCGATATTTAGACGGGATACCTATGCGCAGGGTAAACAGCCATTGCAGCCCTGATATTGGGTGATTGAAATATTTTGAAAGCAAATCTTGTATTTTCTCACGAACCCTTCCGATACACCAAAGTTTTTTTACGTATTATAATTACCAAATCAACCCGAAACTGAAAAAGAATTAACGGATTGTTTATGGATATTTCGCTTTCGGCATTACATTCAAGTGTTGAAAAAAATCGCCGTATACAATATCAAGGGAGGCGTTGGAAAAACCACCACATCCGTAAACCTGGCCTGCTTCCTGGCCAAAAGCGGTTTGAGCGTTTTACTTTGGGATCTCGATCCGCAAGGTGGCAGCAGTTTCTTCTTCAACCGGCAAAATCACAACAATAATACCCATAGCCGTTTATTCGACCGGTATATCACTATCTACGATGTTATTCATTCCACCGAAAGTTACCAGATCGATGTCATCAGTAACGATGCTCTCTTCTCCGACCAGTTTATGAACCATGCATCCCGGATGACCACGGTAAATTTTGGCAACAACGAACTCATCCAGATTACGCTGAAAGAAGTGGAGGATGACTATGATGTTTGCATTTTGGATTGCTCACCCGGCCGCTTTTTGTTGCACAACAATATTTTTCATGCCGCAGACCTCATACTGAATCCCAATGTACCGGCACCGCTTTCTATCTATTGCAACAACCTGCTGATGGATTATTTTCAGCAAGATGATCTGCTGGCAAAGAAGGTCCTGAGCTTTTATAATATGGTCCAGGTGCACAAGGTGCTTCACAAACAATACCTTGACAATCGCAAAGATGCATCCTGGATGCTCGGGAGCTTCATACCCTTTTATACCGATATAGAACTGATCGGTCTTACCAAAGAATCTTTGTTTCACCAGGAAAAAGAATGCCGGGCCAATAGCTATTATCTCAATCTGTGGATGGAAATATGCCAGCGAATGCATTGGCAAAAATTGAATGATCTGAAAGGATTGTTGGTGGACATGCGCAAAGATGAACCGGCCGATGACTTCACTTCGGTTCTGCAAGCATCGGGTAAGTAGAAAATTGGTCTGCTTTTTTAGCAGCCGCCTTTCCCCACTATTAACAGCCTACAATTTATGTTCGGTCTCAAAAATTCTTCCTATCTTTTATTATTCATTGGCAGCACCCACACCCCCTGGAAATAATGGACCAGTCGAGGTCTTTCATTCTGTCTCTTGTAAACATTTCACCAGGTATCTCATCATTAACTCAATACTTTACAACATGAAAAAAGCATTTTTATGCGTTATGGTTGCCTTTACATTTATATCGTGCAATAATAACTCAAAAACAACTGAGACAACCAATGCCGCGGACAGTAAAGAAAAAACTGATACCGCAACCACATCGGCGCCGGCCATGAACCTGCCTTACACGGCGCAGTATTCCTCGCAGTTTAGTATAGGTGATCCAAAAATCACTGAAAAAATTCTTATCCTTTTTAAACAATGGGATGACAACAAGCTTGCCGACGGCAAGTCATTATTTGCCGACACGGTCCATTTTTATGCCAACAATTGGGAGTTTCATGGAACCAGGGACAGCTTCTTTACTGTATCACAAAAACAAAGAGATAATTATAAGGAAATTAAAACCGTTGTGCATGCCTGGGTACCCATGCACAGCATCGATAAAAATGAAGACTGGGCTTTGATATGGAGCACTGCTTATCTCACTGACAATAAGGGGAAGCTGGACTCCACGCATTTCCAGGATACCTGGCGCATCAATAAAAATGGACAGTTTGATATGATGTATGACTATGAAGCAAAAGCAGCAAAGCCGCCTGCTAAAAAATAACCTTGTGTAACAGATTAGATAAAACCCACCTTTCTTAAGTGGGTTTTATTTATTTATCAACGGTAATATGTTACCAGACCCTGAATCCAGGTCTTAGACCAAAAGCAAGGCGCCAGACAAAGGGCTATCGGATTTAAATAAATACTGTGCATCTTCATCGCTGAATAAATCAATCCAACTCCTGCATAGTACAATACTCACCTTTAATTCAGGATAATTCATAATCTTCGTAGAGTGGCCAGCCACATTGAAAACTTGACACATGCGATTCAATAACAAAACTGCGATTGTTACCGGCGCAGGCCAGGGAATTGGCTTTGAAATTTGCAGACAATTGGCAAAAGAAGGGGCAACCGTCATTCTTAATGATCTTGACCCGGTATTGGCGGAAAATGCAGCCAACCAGATTCAACAGGAGGTCAACAGAAAATGTATAGCCTTACCGGGCGATGCAAGTCAACCAGCTTGTATCACTTCAATGGTGACCAGGGCCGTCAATGAATCGGGCCAGCTTGACATTGTAATTGCCAACGCCGGCATCACTTTATTCGGTGATTTTTTTACTTACACTCCTGAAGCGTTTTACCGGGTGATGCAGGTAAACCTGGGAGGAACATTTTTTTTAGCACAGGCTGCCGCCAATCAAATGAAACAGCAAACTACCGGAGGATCAATGCTGTTTATGTCATCAGTTACCGCACACCAGGCACATAAAAACCTGGCTGCTTATGGTATGAGTAAAGCTGCATTGGAAATGCTGGCAAAAAACCTTGTGATTGAAATATCACGTTACAATATTAACATCAATACGATTGCACCGGGAGCCACTTTGACGGAACGCACCTTGAATGACCCTGACTATATTAATACCTGGTCAAAGATAACACCATTGGGAAAGCCGGCGGGAGTAAACGATATTGCCAACGCTGCTCTATTCCTGGTGCACCAGGAGTCCAGGCATATCACCGGCCAAAACATTATTATTGATGGAGGCTGGACAAGTATCAGCCCTTCGCCGTATGATTAAGTTTTCTAGAAAAAATTTGACGATGTACTGTCAATTCGCACTGAGTAGACCTACAATTGTTTTGATGCCCATATAACCCATCGCCGCTACAACAATCCATCCTGCAGTGGCGATCCAAACCGGGTGACGATAACCGTCTATAATCTTGCTTTTGTAAGCCGCTAATAAAATTATCGCCAGTGCAAAAGGTAAAATCAGTCCATTAATAGCTCCCGCCGCAATCAAAACTTTTACTGGTTGACCAATAAACGAGAAAACGGCTGTGGAGAAAACAATGAAACATACAATAACTGCTTTAAAATTTTTCGTGATGGCAGGATGAATCAATTTCGCAAAGGTGACAGAAGTAAAAGCCGACCCTACTACAGAAGTTATAGCGGCACTCCATAGCACCAAACCAAAAATTCTATAACCCGCTTTCCCCGCGGCGCTTTGAAATACGGTAGCAGCAGGGTTCCCTTTATCTAAAGTAATTCCCTGCCAAACGATGCCTAAAGCAGCAATAAATAAAATGAGCCGCATCAGGGATGCAATTAAAATGGCTGAAACAGCACTGGTTGAAACACGGCGCAAACTTTCCTTGCCATAAATCCCCGCCTCCAATAAACGATGAGCCCCGGCAAAACTGATATAACCACCGACCGTGCCACCCACAATAGTGAGAATGATCGTTTCATTAATCGTATCGGGAATAAATGTTTTGACCACCGCCTCGCCTATTGGCGGATTGGATTGAAAAGCCACAAAAAGTGTAAGCACAATCATTACAAACCCAAGCAATTTGGCAAAAGCATCGATCGCTTTTCCTGCTTCCTTCACCACAAATACCAATACCGCGATTACACAACTCACAACAGCTCCTGTCTGCACAGTACAACCCGTTAATACCTGCAACCCTAACCCAGCCCCGGCGACATTACCAATGTTAAAAGCCAAACCGCCCAGGATAATTAAAATTGACAAAACATATCCTGAACCTGGCAACAACCTGTTCGCCAAATCCTGTGCATATAATTTACTGACGCTGATAATGCGCCAGATATTTAGTTGGGCGCCTATATCAATTAAAATGGAAATGAAAATCACGAATCCAAAACTTGCCTTCAGTTCTTCCGTAAACTTGGTTGTTTGTGTAATAAAGCCGGGCCCGATGGCCGATGTGGCCATCAGGAATGCGGCGCCCAATAAAGGACCGGAAAGAAAGGATTTATTTTGCATGCAAAAGGTTGTGAATGGCTTTTGCAAATTCAACGGCATGCTCACCATCGCCATGAATGCAAATAGTATCGGCCTTTATTGAAACTTCTTCGCCACTTGTTGTACGAACTTTTCCTTCTTTCACCATTTTCAACACTTGCTCTGTCACCTTCTCCTTATCAACCAATAGCGCATCAGGCTGAGAACGGGGTGTAAGCGATCCGTCAGGCTGATAAGTTCTGTCGGCAAAAACCTCGCTGGCTGTGTTAAGTCCCAGCTTCTCAGCTTCCGCAATCATCACCGATCCTGAAAGCCCGACATACAGCAGCGAGGGATCAAAATCCCTGACAGCCTGCGCAAGAGTCTTCGCGGTGCTGGCATTGGACGCAGCCATATTATACAAAGCGCCATGCGGTTTTACATGATAGAGCTGGCTCCCGCAGTCCCGCGCAATGTGATCAATGATCCTTAATTGCGCCGTAACCAAATCATATACTTCGCTATCGGGTAAATACATTGGCGTCCGGCCAAAATTTTCCCTGTCTAAAAAAGATGGATGAGCACCTACATGAACATTATATTGAAGGCAAAGCAAGATGACTTCCCGCATGGTCGCAGCATCACCGGCATGATAGCCGCAGGCAATATTTGCCGAATCAATGTAGGGCATCAGTTGAGCTTCATTACCCACGCCTTCTCCCATATCACAATTAATATCTACCAAGATTCTATAAGTTTTTAAGTTGAAGCTGGCAGGCGAATTTTATTTCTTCTTCTATTCCTTTCATTTGCATATACATATCTTCCGCTTCCTTTAATGGTACAATTTTAAAATTAATTGCCTGCCCTGGTTTTGCCTGGGCCAATTTTGGCAGATCTGCTGTGATAACTGAACCAATACGTGGATAGCCACCCGTGGTTGGATGATCGGCCATTAATACGATACAGTTACCATCGGGTAATAATTGGATCGTGCCTGCATCTACCGGCGATGAAATCAATTCAATTGGCTCCTTCAATAAAAGTGGCTGACCTTTTAGCCGGTAACCCATTCTGTCACTCTGATGAGTTACCATAAAATCCTTGGTCTCGAAACTTTTCTTACCAGCCGTATCTAATAATTCATACTCTATTCCCTTCAGGCATCGAACTTCATTTAATGGCTGGTAAATTTCATCCAACAGTTGTTGAGAAACGGGGCTGGTGAAAATTTTACTTTCTTCAAAATTTTGTATTGTCGGCTTAAAGAATAGCCGATCTTCCTTTTGCAATGATCTGCCGTAATGCCCGCCGACCAATAGTTTTAAATGCGTGCTAAAGCTGCTTAGCCATTCTTCCGCCTGCCACCCTTCCTTCACAGCCAGATAAACCCGGGTGCCAAAAACAGGTTGATTAAATTTTAGCACTGAATCCTTTTTTACCAACAAAGTACTCCAGCCGGGTACTTGTATTTCATCCACCAAAGCATTCAAATTGGCGCCTGTTATTGCAATCATTGCATCTGTCTCAAAAACAATCTCAGGAGCTGGAAAATGGATTTCGATCACAGTATCATCTTCATCATTTCCTACCAGGTGGTTTGCGACACTCATCGCAAAACAGTCCATGGCTCCGCCGGTTCCGACCCCGATGCTGCGGTAACCCTTGCGGCCATGATCCTGCAAAGTGGCCAATATTCCCGCCCTGGTGATTTTAATACTCATTTGAATTATCAAACTCCTGTTTACTGATCGGTGCAAATTGTATCTTATCTCCCGCTTTCAATAAGCAAGGTTTTTCCCGGGTGATATCAAAAATTTTTATCGGTGTTTGGCCGATCAACTGCCAGCCACCCGGTGATGACATCGGGTAAATACCTGTTTGCAAACCGGCAATACCGACACTGCCTGCCTTTACATTTGTTCGCGGAGTAGCATGTCTTGGTGTAGCAATTCTTTCATCCAGCTTTCCCATGTAAGCAAAGCCTGGCAAAAAACCGATCATAAAAACACGATATATTTTTTCCGTATGAATTTGTACTACATCTTCTATGGAGAGCTTATGCAGCCGGGCCAGGCTTTCGAGGTCCTGCCCGTTGTAATAAACGGGAATACGAATCGTCTCCGCTCCTGCGGCAACGACATCATTTTCTAGTCCGGCAATCAATTCTTCAACAACCATCTTGACCCACTCAAATGTTGTGGTATTGTCTTTGCAATTTTTTTTGACAACTATTAAATTATAAAAAACAGCGAGTGAGGCATAGGCTGGAACGGATTCTATAAATCCGTCAAATGGTCGTTTACCCAGTAATTCATGCAAAGCTATTACCTGCTTATTTATATCCTCATCAATCCTGTTTTCAAACGAAACCAGCAAAGCCGTCTCATTTAGTGCTGCTATGGAATAAGATAAAGTGATAACAACTTAATTTGATAATAAATATAAATAACGCAGGCCTAAAAAAAATGGACCGTAAATGTTTTTCGCTGTCTTTACTGCTAATCCTGGGTATGCCGTCCATGACACAATATGATGCTGAGACTATTCCCATGTGCTGCTTGCCAGTTTACGCTTTACAGCCACCACAATTTTTCAAACCCCAGAGTTGGAGATAATCCGTTCATCATTCGCCGGATTCGGCCCAGTAAATTCCCCTCAACTCAATCCTTATTTTCTTCAACTCACTCCTTTTTGATTGCGGGCGCCGCATCTTACAAGTAGCATTGTACCGGAAACCTTCATTAGCCTTAACCAAAACCAAAAATCATGAAAGTAGTAAACCTATTAACCATTTGCATTCTATGCTTGGCACTTTCACAATCAAACGCACAAACAGAGCCACCCAAAGGATTTAAAAAAGGAATTATCGAAACTGTCGATGGCAATCGTCTCACGGGTTTTATCAAAGACAATATCCGCAATAATGCCTCCCTTGTTTTTATCGCTGAAACGGGCGACAAGAAGAAAACCTACGACGGCGCTGATCTAAACAAAGTTGAAATAGCCGGGGATAAATTCATTTGCATCAAAGGTGATTTCTTTAAAGTTCTTAGCGAAGGCGAATTGAACTTGTTGCAAAAATCAAGTAACGCCTCCGGCAAACCTACTTACAATGGCAATGAGGCCATTTTCTCCAGCGGTACAGAAGGCAAGCCAAATGACTATTTTATTTATAACAACAACGATAAAAAGCTCGTATTGATACCGAAGAAAAACGCAGATGATGTGATAGCTGCCAGTTTTGCCGGAAACGCTGCGGCTCTTGATAAAGCGAAGGGAGCAAATGGCGACCTGGCGCAATTGAAAGCTGCTGTTGAAATATACAATAACGGGAATAGGTAATACCCTTGCTTTTTTTTAAAGAAAACGCATTTGTAATCCAATAAATCATTAATGAATTAAAGAAAGTGTGATGAAAAACACAATACTTTTTATACTGGCCATATTGTCTGTCCAGGTTATGCTGGCACAGGATGTTTCACTTCGACAAACGGTCAAAGGAACAATAATTGATGAGCAGTCGGGCAATGCATTGGCAAATGTGAATGTAAGCATCGACGGGATAAACTCTTCAGGAAATATCACTGATTCCCTCGGCAATTTTAAATTGAGAAATGTTCCCATTGGCAGACAAACCGTTCTCGTTTCGCTGGTAGGTTACGAAGAAGCAATCATCAGGAACGTAGAGGTTACATCTTCTAAAGAAGTAGTGCTTGAAATAAAGTTGAAAGAACGAATCAAAAAACTGGATGAAATCACGATAAGGTCATACAAGCAAAAGAACAGGGCATTGAACGAAGCTGCTGTAGTAAGTGCCAGGCAATTCAGCGTAGACGAAGCAGTGCGATACTCAGGTACGAGAAATGACCCGAGCCGGATGGCGCAAAATTTTGCAGGGGTTAGCGGAAGCAATGATGCAAGAAATGATATCATTATCCGTGGCAATTCGCCATCCGGCGTTCTTTGGCGGATGGAAGGGATCGATATTCCTAATCCAAACCATTACAGTACCCTGGGTTCGACCGGTGGTCCCGTCACTATTTTAAATACGAATACATTAAAAAATTCAGACTTTCTAACGAGTGCTTTCCCCGCACCATATGGCAATGCGATTGCCGGTGTCTTTGACCTTCGAATGAGGAATGGCAACAATGAGAAATATGAATTCCTTGGTCAAATGGGTTTTAACGGCTTCGAATTTGGCGCCGAAGGTCCATTAAGTGGTGGCAGCAAATCTTCTTTTTTGATCAACTACCGGTATTCGATGGTCGCAACTATCCAAAAGCTGGGCCTCGATGTAGGAACCGGCTCGGCTACCCCCTATTACCAGGATATCAATTTCAAATTAAATATTCCAACAAAAAAAGCGGGAACATTCAGTTTATTTGGTTTAGGCGGTGAAAGTCATATCAAGTTTGCTGCTATCGATGAAGACAATTTATACTCTACACCGGATGGCAGCCTGCGGGAACGAAATTTTCGTTCATGGACAGGTGTAACCGGTCTTACCAATACTTACTTTTTCAATCCAACTACTTCGGGAAGATTTACACTGGCCGTTTCAGGTTTTGACTCAAAGTACAGGGAGGATTTTTTTGACAGTCCAAAGCCTGAAAAAACCGCTTTCTACAAAAAAAATATACAGGTAAAATATTCTGCTGGTTATACATTCAATAAGAAGATCAACTCAAAGAACCAGCTTACGGCAGGTATCGTGGCGGATCTGAACCGGTTAAAGCTAAGAAATGATTATATACCCGATGGCGACAGTGTGCTGATCACTTTTTTTGACACCCGAAAAAACGCTACGCTGGTAAAAAGCTTTGCGAATTTTGCACACCGCTTTTCTGATAAGTTTTCGTCTAACCTCGGCCTGTATCATCAAATATTTACACTGAACAATACACAAAGCATCGAGCCCCGCTGGAATTTAAAATACCAATTGAGACCCAACCAGTCTCTTTCATTTGGCACGGGTCTTCACAGCCAAATACAACCACTGGAAGTATATTTTTATGAAACAAAAAATAACGCCGGTCAAATTGAATTAACCAACAGCGAACTTGAAATGGTCAAAAGTACTCACGGGGTGTTAGGCTATGATATTAGTTTCTCAAAACATCTTCGCCTGAAAGCTGAGTTATATGGCCAATACATTTATAACGCCGCCGTTGAAAAAGAGCCTTCCTCTTTCAGTATGTTAAATGCCGGTGCGGACTTTTACTTTCCCGATAAAACCAACCTGGTTAATGATGGCAAAGGATATAACTATGGTGTGGAACTAACGCTGGAAAGATTTCTCGACAAGGGATTTTACTACCTCGTCACTGCCTCTGTTTTTGAATCAAAATACAAGGGAAGTGACGGAGTATGGAGAAACACCATTTTCAATAGTAACTATGTCATGAACTTTTTAGCTGGAAAAGAATTCAGGTTAAACAAAAAATCTTCTTTTGGTATCGACACCAAGATCGCTTACACTGGTGGGCAACATTATACGCCGTTTAATATCCCGGCATCGCAAGCGGCAGGCTATATTGTTTTTAAAGAAGATGAAGCCAATAGTTTACAGAATGATCCCTATATACGGCTGGACTTAAAATTATCCTATAACCGTAATGGCAGGAGAGCAACGCAGAAATGGTATATTGACCTGCAGAACCTGACCAACCGGGAAAACATTTTTATCCGAACGCTAAACCCGAAAGATGGAACAATCGGCGTGATCAACCAAATCGGCTTTTTCCCAAATATCAATTACATGATCACCTTTTGATTTCGCTAAATTTGCTATATGGCCAAACACAATTGCAGGATAGGATTCAATGACGGCTTGCTGATGGCGATTGGCATACCTTTTTTAAGTTTTATAATTCCTATTGTGTTTTTCGGTTGCCGCTTCAACAAAGCTCCTTATCTCACCTGGGAAAAATATATAGCCACGTTTTGCATTACCGGTGCAATATGGATAGGCAACAGGTATATAATGATATATAGCCGCGGGAAGTATCCTGATTTCAATGATGTAAAGAAAAGGTTGATGTTTCAATCAGCCCTGATGCTTGTATTTACCGTAGTTACCAACATTGTATTAGGACGGCTTGCCGATGATATTTTTAATAAGGACCGTGGGCCGCTTACGCCGGCAGACGTTCTTATACATTCGAATTCCGCCGCTATTTTCTGTACGATAATGATCATCGCTATTTATGAAAGTATATTTTTTATGCACCAGTTACGTCATTCTGTTGAAGAAACGGAAAAGCTGAAGCGGGAAAGTTTGAAGGCTGAATTGAACGCATTAAAAACCCAGGTAAACCCGCATTTTCTTTTTAACAACCTGAATACACTGGCATCTGTGATACCAGAAGATCCTAAATTGGCGGTCGACTTTGTACAGCAGTTGTCAAAATTGTACCGTCACTTGCTGGAGGTAAAGGATGAGCAAAGTATTCTGTTGAAAGATGAACTGGATGTAATGAAAGCTTATGCTTTTTTATTACAAACAAGATTTGGCAACAATCTCGATGTAACCATAGATATCCCGGAAGAAAAACTGAATAAACGGATTGTTCCCCTGTCGCTGCAGATATTGATGGAAAATGCCATCAAACATAATATCGTTTCTTCTGATAAACCATTAAAAATTGAAGTAACAGCACTTAACGGAAAGCTTGTTGTCAGCAACAACCTGCAGAAGAAAAACCAGGTCAATGAATCAACGGGTATTGGCCTTAATAATATTCGCAACCGCTACAGGCTGCTCGGTAATGAAGAAGTGGAAGTAAAGGAAAGCGGGTCTGATTTTACTGTTTCTATTCCTTTAATCGAAGAATGAATATGAGGGTCCTTATTATAGAAGATGAAACACCAGCAGCCAACCGGCTGGCAAAATTGTTACAATCTAATACCGACGAACTGGAAGTAGTGAGGAAAATTGACAGCGTAGAAGCAGCCGTGAAATACCTGCAAACAGCCGACGAGATAAACCTCATCTTTATGGACATCCAATTGGCCGATGGGCTGAGCTTCGACATCTTTAAACAGGTCAAAGTAAAAGCCCCGGTGATTTTTACAACCGCATTTGATCAATATACACTGAAGGCCTTCAAGGTAAACAGCGTAGACTACCTGCTAAAGCCTATTGATGAAAAGGAGTTGCATCAAGCTGTTGACAAGTACCGGCAATTGTATCAGCAAAAAGAAAACGGGCTTTCGGAAAAGATCCTGAAAATAATGCAGGACATAAATGGAACCAGGTATAAAGAAAGGCTTTTAATCAAACGTGGTCAGCAACTAAGTTATCTGAAAACAGATGCTACTGCCTACTGCTATGCCGATGGCAAGCTTTGTTATGCGGTCGATTTTACTAACAACAAATACATGCTGGAAAGTAACCTGTCACAACTTGAGGAACAGTTACAACCAACAAAATTTTACCGTATCAACCGCCACCTGCTGGTGAATATAGACGCTGTGTACAAAGTATATACCTGGTTGGGCGGGCGATTAAAACTTGAGTTATCTCCTTCTACCACTTCCGATACGGTGGTAAGCCGCGAAAGAGTAAACGGTTTTAAGGACTGGCTGGGCCAGTAATCATTTACAGAATCCCAATTGTTACAGCTGCCCTTATTTCTTCTTCAACCCTGCCAGATATTCCAACAAGTTGGCTAAGTCCTGTTTGGATAAATTGTTTTGCAAGCCTTCGGGCATCATAGATTCTTTCATCTGTGTAAGGGTTTTCAGTTCTGCTGTCTTAACCGCTTTCTTACCGCCACCGGGAAATTTTAAATCAATATCGGTTTCCGTCTTACTGGCAATGATACCAGACATGGTCGAACCATCTTTCATCCTCAATTCCCAGCCCTCATAGCCGAAGCCAATGCCGGCAGAAGGAGATACGATACTTTCCAGCAGACTTTCTTTGGGAAGCTTGGAACCTATTTCATGAAGTGCCGGGCCAAAATCATAGCCGTTTTCATTAACACGGTGGCAAGTAGCACAGACTGTGGTGAAAACTTTTTTCCCATCTTCTGCGTTCGCTGTTAACGCATTTATTTCCTGCATCGTTATTGTCTTTTTCGCAGTGGTTGTTTTTCCATCGTCGGGTAAATAGCTGGCCGCCTCATTGCGTATTGCACCACGCCATGCGCCACTCACACTGCTCACTACTGCTGGAATCAATTCTGTAGGAACTTTTTTTTCTTTTAGTATTTCCAGCACTCTTTCTTCCCCACTCCAGCTTTTTCCGATAAGAGCAGCCGATTCTTTTCGCAATGGCATTGCGTACTTATTAGACAGAGCAATTGTTTGCAGCATGTCAACAGATGTCTTACTCCCTACTCCCGCCAGGGATGCCAACAATTTCTTTTGTTGAACGCTGTCGGCAGCGTTGATTATATTCCAAACCAGTTGACTACCACCAAGCTTCAGCATTAAAGAAGCCGCATCTTTGCCAATAGGTTTATCATAGTTGTTGATCGCCAACTGCAACAGATTAGGGTTTTCGGTTTTTACTTCGTACCGGGCCACCATTTCCACATACTCATCTGTTCCTGCCAGGGACTGCAATACTTCCCGTAATGTTTTTTGCGCAGCAGGGTTTTGTTTTACGGTTTTAACATCAAGATGACGCAAGACCAGCTTATTCAAGGCAAGATCGTTACCACTATTTTCATGTATCATTTTCAACAGCAATGCAGATTTTGCCGGACCGGTATTAAAATCAAATGCACGGAAATAACGTAATCTGTTGTTCAATGGAATAGTATTATCCGATGCCAGGGCAGCCAGGTAAGAAACCGCTTTATCCGTTCTTGCCCGCCACACTATATCATTAAATGCCACGGCTTGCTTATCCTTTATCCGGTCAAGGTAAGTGCTGAAAAATTTGTCCCATTGTTTATCCGCACCGATGCCAAGAGCTTCTAAATACCACCTGTCTTTCCCATCATATTGCAACGCCAACGAGCTCCACAGCTCCGCGGCTTCTTGTGATTTATTATGATGCAAGGATATCGCACATTCACGACGCACCTGCGCATCCGGATCATTGGTCAATTGCTTAATCGTCGCAATTAAATTTTTGTTCAATTCACCTGCTGCTCTCAAACCGGTAATGCGCAGATCAGCATTATGATCTGCTACGGCTTCATTGATATATTTTTCGGCAGTAGCCGCTGGCATTTTTGCCAGCACCCAAAATACCCTGGCCCGCATCCTTGGATCTTCCGATGTCCGCCAAATTTTTTCAAGAGCAGGAATCGCAGTCGTGCCCATTTTTTGCAAAGCAGTAAAAGCTTTGTAACGCACCGCAAGATTAGGATTTTGTAAGGCTTTGGCAGCGCCATCTGCAGTTGTATAGTCTTGTGCCGGTATTGAATATTTTGAATTCCTGGGTGCAACACGATAAATTCTGCCTCTTACCTGGTCTCCTGCCGCATGTCCGCCTACACCGGGGTCATACCAGTCTGCGACGATCAATGAACCATCCGGCGCCACACATACATCGGCTGGACGAAACCACTGATTTTTATCATCTTTCAAAATATTAACGATACCTGCTGTGTAACCCGCTCCATTCTTCTTTACAGGATAAGAACGCACTACATTGGGGCCCGCATCACAATGTATCAAACTACCTTGAAAAGGCTGCGGCAACAAATTGCCTTCATAGACGATCATACCGGTCGGCGAACCCGCAAAAGTTTGCAGCAGGTTGGGCACTGACCCCGGATCATTCTGGTACCAATGACGAAACGGTATAGAATCTTCAATGTTTGTACGATTCGCCTGCCAGCCAGCCCCCGTCATTTCATCTGTATAGCCGTAATTGCCATACTGCAGGATGTAATTGATGCGGGTACCCCGGTTGCCATCATCGTCATTATCGCTTTGCCACAAGCTGCCATAACTGTCGACCGTTACCTCGTAGGGATTACGAAAATTATGTGCCAGGCATTCAACAGCTGATCCATCCGGATTGCAGCGGAATATCATACCCTGTTTATACTTCTTGTTGTCGATGATATCACCATCCTGGTCACGGACCGGCCTGCCATTTTTATCCTTTAATTGTTCCCCTGCGTTGCCAAAATTGAAATAGAGTTTGCCATCAGGTCCAAACGTAAAAGCATGCACGCCGTGATCATGTTGCTCACCACTGATACCCTGGAAAAGTATTTCCTTGCGATCGGCCTTATCATCCCCATTATCATCATAGAAAATCCACACAAAAGGACTTTGCGAAACAATGACCTTGTTACCCAAAACACAGATTCCCAAAGGGGCATTCAATTCAGGTCCCTGGTAAAAAACTTTTGCGGTATCTGTTTTGCTGTCACCATCTTTATCCTCCAGGATCATGATTCGATCACCCAATGCATTCGTTGGATTGCCATTGATAGCGGGACGATAATTATAAGCTTCACAAACCCAAATACGGCCACGATCGTCCACATCAATGTTTGTTGGATTTTGTAACATGGGCTCTGTGGCTATTGCCGTTACTTCCAGCCCATTTGCCACGGTGAGAGTTTTCAATGCATTTTCAGGGAGATGTCTTTGTTCTTCGGTAAGACTGTCTGACTCAATACGGACATTTTTTTTATCGGCTGCATTATTACAGGATACAGTCAATGCTGCCAGTATAAACCCATAGCCGGCCGCAACAAACATTTTTGTTTTCATTGGCATTCGTGTAAAATTTACAATTATACCGAAGCTATGAAAACAAGTCGATTTTTGATCTGTGTGATCAAATTAGAATCAAGCTCTGTTAATAAAGCAATACTCTGCTGTTAATGCCGGGGTATAAAATCATTCAACTGAAGCCACAGGACGGTTCGTATTGTATACTTATCCCCCAACATCATAACTATTGATAAATGCCAACTATTGCTGCCGACGTCGTTCTTCTAAAGCCATTCTATCTCTTGAAAGCGATAAAATCTTTAAATACCGTGTAGCCTAAAAGAAAACTAACCCAATGCGTTTGATTAAAAGATCCAAAACATCATTCTTTGAGGTTAAAATAAGCCCGTCTACTTATCCTTGTCTACTTCTTTGGCAATAATAGATGTGACAAATGCGAGGAGCAGTGCGAAAAGTAACCCCCACCAGAAACTATCGATTCGAAAACCATCGACAAATTTACTGGCCAGCAAAACAACCAGGGTGTTGACAACAAAAAGAAATAATCCCAGTGTCACAATAGTCAGGGGTAGCGTTAACAGTATTAAAATGGGCTTGACCAAAACATTCAAAATGGCCAGGATCACTGCAAATACGATGGCAGTCCAGAAGCTGTCCACGTGAATGCCCGTTAATAAATGAGCAAGAGCAAATGCAACCAATGCCGTGATGAGAATGCGAAGTAAAAAATTCATACGGGTAAGATACAGAAACTTAGATTATTAGCAAGCGATTGCCGATCACTATCTAAAATATCCGGATATTAAATGTTGCACTATTCCTAAAACCTTTTCGCTACTATTGCCTGCTATTATTCTTTGGCTATTTTTGAAGGATAAATAAATTTTACCCATGAAATTTTTTTCGCTTTTGATTTCTATCTGCATCTGTACTCAATTGATAGCTCAGCAGGATTATTGGCAGCAACAGCTTCGCTATGATATAAAAGCGGAGCTAAACGATAAAGAAAAATCCATTGCCGGCTTTGAAACGATCGTTTATAAAAATAATTCTCCTTCTTCGCTTGATTTTATCTGGTTTCATATCTGGCCAAACGCCTATAAGAATGAGACAACCGCTTTGCTGCAACAACTGAAGAATGATAAAGAGCGGGCGAAGAAAATGGAAAGCTTTGGCACCGGATCGATCGATGGTCTTGCGTTCAAAGTGAATGGGCAGGCGGCAACAACAGAAGCACATCCCAACCCTCAATACATTGATATCATCAAGCTGGTATTAAACAAACCTCTTGCTTCCGGCGATTCCATTACAATTTCTACACCCTTTAAAGTAATGCTGCCCCCCTATTTTTCAAGGTCAGGTTATGCCGATGGACAATTCATGGCCTGTCAATGGTACCCCAAGCCAGCTGTATTTGATAAAAAAGGCTGGCATGAGTTTCCTTACCTGGACATGGGTGAGTTTTATAGCGAATACGCCGATTACTCCGTAAGTATTACGGTGCCACCGGACTATATTGTTGGTGCCACCGGCGTATTGCAAACAGAAGAAGAGCTCGAAGCTTATAAAAAAATAGGTAAGAAAAATGTTGCCGACCGCAATGGTAAACCAGCATTATACGCCCCGTCAAACAAAAAAGAAAACAAAACGCTAAGCTATCATGCCGAACAGGTGCCTGATTTTGCCTGGTTTGCCGATAAGGATTTTGTCATCCAATATGACACCACACAATTACCGGGTGGAAAGATCATTGAGGCTTTTTCTTATTATCACAACAAAAAGAATTCGCTTTGGAAAAACAGTATTGATTATATCAAAGACGGTGTGAAAAAATACAGTGGCTGGATCGGCGAATATGGCTACCCGGTAGTGCAGGCTGTAGAAGGGCCAAAGAATAACTCGAGCGGAGGTATGGAATATCCCATGATCACACTTATTACAAGCCCTGACGCAAAAGTAGAGACCCTGGATGCGGTGATTGCTCATGAAATAGGCCACAACTGGTTTATGGGAATGCTTGGCAGTAATGAAAGAGCTCATACCTGGATGGACGAGGGCCTGAATACCTATTTCCAATTTAAATATGAAGCCGAAAAGTACCGCAGCAATTCCGTTTTTGGCGATGCTATTCCCAAAGAAATAAAAGAAAAACCGGCAGGTGAATTTCTGGATATTATCTACAACGTGATTGATAAAAATCTTCCCATGCAATCGGCCATGGATATCCCGGCCGATAAATTTCCCAATAGTGAAGAATATGGGATAGTATCATATGTAAAGACAGCCTTGTGGATGTACCTCCTGGAGTCAGCAGTGGGACAGGATAAAATGGATCTTGCTATTCAAACCTATTTTACCAAATGGAAAAACAAACACCCCCAACCGGAGGACATGCAGGCGGCATTTGAGGAAGCGACCGGCACTAAACTGGACAAAGTGTTTGATTTGACAAAAAAAGAAGGACGACTAACTAATTAAAGGTAATTTGCTCTCCCGACTTATTTAAAAGTCATCCTGCTGTAGGGATGACTTTTTTTGTTGAGTACGTGGTGTTCGTTGTACCAACACTGTAATAAGAGAGGTTAAATTAAACCTTAACAGTAAGTATGCTAGTCCGAAACAACAATCATCTTTTGTGAAGAAAAATTATTTTCGACGGTTAGACTGATGATGTACAATCCGGACTGAAATTTTGTTGTTACCTGTATTTTATTCTGCGTGTTGCTTCTTGTTGTTTGAAGAAGTTTGCGGCCGGACATGTCATGAAATTTAATCACCGTATTTTCCTTCATTCCATGCCGGCTGGCTGTAGCTACTGTTCTAACAAGCAAATAAATATAATGGCCATTTATATCCACCTTTTTTAAGTTGGTTGCGCAGGCGCCTGGCTATGACACGGGAGATACAACCCTACAGTTAGTAGAAACAACAGCTTATAAAATTTGGGCTTCATGCATCATCATTAAATGGTGAATGTTCACAAACACCGAGCATTCAGGAATAAAGTAAGTGGAATGAAAGCTATCCAAAGAATGGCTTACGGAACTTTTCCCTCATCCTTTTGTTTAAATAAAGGATAAAAATTCAGGCAATTTATTTTTTACACTATGTGTATAGCTGAAACAATTTTAACACCCGAAAATTTGTATTAACACTTGTTAATAAGTAACTTTAGGAAGTAACTATTGTTACAAGTTATATTTGAAAAAGTGAGGGTAAAGCTTCTGTACCAATTATCAGAAGACGCAAACTAACCCGGTATTTACCCTACGCCGGTTTTTGAAATATGTATAAACTAATCCGCATTGACTGACACAATTATTAACCTTGAAACCGTTAATCCAATTGAGTTTTTCGGAGTAAACAACGGTAAACTGGACATCCTCAAAAAAAAATTCCCACTTCTCAAAATTCTTTCCCGCGGTAAACAGATCAAATTGAGCGGCGCTCCCGAGCAGGTCGAAAGTGCCAGGGAAAAAATTTCTCTTATCATTTCTTACCTGGAAAGAAATGGCCACATGAGCCAGAATTATTTTGAGCAGGTGATTGGTGGGGATGATGCCGAAACTATTGACAATTTTGTTGAACGAAATCCCAACGAAGTATTAGTGTTTGGCCCTAATGGCAAATCAGTTCGTGCCAGGACAGCCAACCAGAAAAAAATGGTACAGGAAGCGGAAAAAAATGACATCCTGTTCGCCATTGGACCTGCCGGTACGGGTAAAACCTATACAGCAGTAGCTCTTGCCGTAAGAGCGTTAAAAAACAAACAGGTTAAAAAGATCATTCTCACCAGGCCGGCTGTAGAAGCAGGCGAAAGCCTCGGCTTTTTACCCGGCGATCTTAAAGAAAAAATTGACCCTTACTTACGCCCCCTTTATGATGCATTGGATGATATGATACCTGCCGACAAGCTTGGGTATTATATGACGACAAGAACAATTGAAATCGCACCATTGGCTTACATGCGTGGCCGGACATTGGATAACGCCTTCATCATTTTGGATGAGGCCCAAAACTCCACTGACCTGCAGTTAAAAATGTTCCTTACCCGTATCGGCGCCAATGCCAAAGCGATCATCACCGGCGATATGACCCAGGTGGACCTGCCAAGAAACCAGAAAAGTGGTTTGGCCACTGCAGTCAGGATATTGCAAAACATTGATGGCATCGCTCATATTGAACTGGATGAAGAAGATGTGGTACGTCACCGCCTGGTAAAACACATTCTCCGTGCCTATACCAAAGAGCATGAGAAGGAAAACCCGCAGGATGCACCTCATCGTTCGTTAGGTATTATCAAGAAAAGCCAGGAGAAGGATATACCACCAGTAAAAGATTAATCATCCGCAACGCCGGATCAACGAAAAAGTTTCATTTTCTTTTATGGAAGAAAGTGAAACTTTTTTATTTTGAAGGATTCAAAAAACTAACTTAGTTCGTGTAAACAGTGTCAGGTCTTTCATCCTGTTCGATTTTAATAATTACTTTTACGAATGAAAAATATTTTCTATCCCCTGGTCATTTTACTTTCAGGTTTTTATGCTTGTAATGACGGAGACAGGCAAGCGGCTTCTTCCAGCTCCGACAGCGATATTGATGCGGCACGCAATTTCATCCAGGCAGCTTTGGTAGGTGATTTTGAAAAAGCAAAGACCTATATGCTCAATGATTCTTTGAGCCTCCAGGATTTGAACGCCATTGAACGGCTCAATGAAAGGCTGTCCAAAGAAGAAAAAGAAAAATACCAGACAGCATCCATCCGCATTCACAACGACAGGAAAATTAATGATTCGACGAGCATTATCTATTACTCCAACTCTTATAAAAATAAAGTGGATTCGTTAAAAGTAGTGAAGAACAATGGTGTTTGGATGGTGGATTTTAAATACATTTTTCACAAGACCGATAGCCTGCCATGATCAGGAATATCTTATTAGTTGGTTTGGGCGGCAGCATCGGCAGCATACTCCGTTACCTATGTCAGAAATGGATCTACAACTTATATCCGCATCCCTTTCCGTGGGGTACTTTCGCCGTAAACCTGGGTGGATGCCTGCTGATAGGAGTTCTTTTTGGCATTGGAGAAAAAACAAGTGCATTATCGCCTGAATGGAGATTGCTGTTGACCACCGGACTCTGCGGTGGTTTTACTACCTTCTCTACTTTTGCCTATGAAAACATGATGCTGTTGCGCAATGGCGATATTACTTATTTTTTATTGTACACCATACTCAGCATTGTTTTGGGTGTTGCCGGTGTTTTCGGCGGCATTGCCTTGGTAAAATTGATGTAATCATGGAACTACAGGGACAATCAAAATTGTTGCGGATTTTTGTTGGTGAAGTTGATAAAATCAATCATCAACTTTTATATGAAGCTATTGTAATGGCAGCAAAAGAAAAAGGATTGGCCGGGGCCACAGTAATAAAAGGCCTTATGTCGTTCGGCGCCAGTAGCCGTTTACATGTAGCCAGGCTGATTGAATTATCAGAAGACCTGCCCATTGTAATAGAGATTGTTGACCATTCAGATAAAATTGACAATTTTTTACCCGATGTAAATGAATTATTTGAAAAATGTGGCCGCGGCGGATTAATTACAGTGGAGAAAGTAGATGTATTATATTACAAGCCAAAAAAATAATACAGTCTTAAACAATAAGTAACGACAATATTAAGCAAGAATAAACTTTTGAACTTTTTAAACTTTTCAAATGCTAACAGTTAACCATCCCTGGCACGGCGCTCATTATGGCGAGAGAGTTCCCCAAAAAGTAAATGCATTGATTGAAATACCACAGGGCTCGAGAGCAAAATACGAGGTAGATAAAGCGACCGGCTTATTAAAACTGGACAGGGTGATCTATTCTTCTTTCCATTACCCCGTTAACTATGGATTTATCCCACAAACATTGGGACAAGACAATGATCCGCTTGATATCCTCGTACTCTGTTCTCAATCCATTCAATCGCTTTGCCTGGTTGAAGCAAATGTGATTGGCAATATGCAGATGATTGATAACGGGGAAATGGATGATAAGATCATTGCAGTAGCTTCAAAAGATCCTTCGGTCAATCACTATCACAATATTGAAGACCTTCCTGATCACTTCCTGCTCGAACTCCGTAACTTTTTTGAACAATACAAAGTATTGGAAAATAAAAAAGTGGAAATAGACAATTTCCAGGATAAGTATACAGCTTGTAAAGTTATTGAAGCCGCTATCGCTTACTATAAAGAACATTTCAAACATTGATTGGTGAACCCGCTACAAAAAAGAACTATGACGGCTGAACTGGTGATCACTATTTTGCTGATTGGTCTTTTCGCCGGCGTATTAAGCGGTTTGGTGGGTGTAGGTGGCGGGCTTATCATTGTACCTGCACTCATCTTTTTCCTGGGGTTTACGCAACACCAGGCACAGGGAACTTCACTGGGGTTATTATTATTACCAGTAGGTATACTGGCAGTGATCAACTATTATAATAAAGGGAACGTTGATATAAAAGTGGTGGCTATAATGAGTGTGGCCTTCATTGCCGGCGGGTATCTTGGCAGCAAACTGGCCTTACGACTGCCGGAAGACACAGTAAAAAAGATCTTTGCCGTATTTCTTTTCTACTCTGCTTTTAAGTTACTGGGTTGGGATAAAGCTATTTTCAGTTCGATAAAAGAATTGTTTAAATAGGCTCTGATCATTTTAACAATCCTGTATGTCTGAAATCAGGAGTCTGCATTTACATTTGAGTTAGCCAACGCTTATGAAAAAATTTTCACTCCTATTTACTTTAATTACCCTATCACACACAGCATCTTTTTCACAAGATGGATTGTTTCAATTCTCCAAAAGTTATTTCCGTTCTGATCCCTTTGCCGGCAATTTCAGCGGGTTTATGAAACACCTGCTCAATGATCCTGCTATCATCAATAAACAGGTATTATACAGAACAGATACGAGCTTGTTTTACTTCTTCGGTGCCTATAAAAACTATAATCCATTTTTCTTTAAACCCCGGCGAATAGAAGTGAGACTGCTGGAGTCTCCGATTCAATATGCAGATTCTTTACCAACCGATACGATATTGGTGTATCAACTGACTGCTTATGCCGAACCGGGCAACATTGGAAAACAGGAAGTAAAAAAAGAATTTGAAAAGATCCATCGTCAAATCAATAAAAAGTTCTATGACAATAACAATATGGATCTTAAAAAAGGTAGCGTTATCACAGGCGGGGCGCACAATTATTTTGTTGGTTTTGCCTCCTTAGCACCGGTCTCAGTGCTTTGGGCAGTTTTGGATGAAACCAATGAGCCCGTTCTTAATATTATACTCCGGATGAAAACGAGTAATAACCAGGCAGTATTAGCGGCAGCGCTTTATAACCCTTAATGAATGAGTTCGTTTTCCCGTTTCGCTATTGATAATTCCTTTTTTATCGATGGTATCAATTCTTACTTTTCCCGAAGCATGTATGATTTGCTCACTGTTCAATAATATTCCTACATGAACGATTTCTTCCTTGTCATCAAAAAATGCAAGATCGCCACAGATGGCCTGTTTTAATTTTCTTACCTGTACGCCCTCCTGGGCCTGCTGCCAGGCATCCCGCGGAAGGTCAACTCCCATCATTTTAAAATTCACTTGTACAAAGCCACTGCAATCAATGCCAAACATCGTTCTGCCGCCCCACAAATAGGGGACGTTCAACCATTGTTCGGTCAATTGCCGGATCAATTCTTCATTAACAGGCTGATCATCCCTCTTCAAAAAACTTGCGTCAAGGTGATAAGTAATACTATCGATACCTCCCTGCCCTTCGTTAAAGCCCGGAAGCGATGATGCCATTGGAACGCTCATTTTCATCTCCCCAATTCTGACCGTGTTAACCAATCCGGCGGCGAGAAAAGGGCAATAACTATGTGCTAACTCTTCATTGACGGGTTGCAACAGCGTACTTGTCATCCAGCCTTCATAGCCGTCGTGAAGGCTTCTCACCTTCACCCACAGACTGCCCCGCTGTTTCAGTACTTTCACGGATTCGCCAAACAACAACTGATTGGTCATCTCGCTTTGATGTCTTGCTTTTCTTCTAACCGGTGCTGCGGGCACTATTACCATTCCAAAATTCATGTCATAATTTTTTCGAAAATATTAAAATACTACTGCTGTCATTATTATGAAATTATGTCTTCTTTGCATCTTACTAATAGGTGAATTGTTGTTATTTCTATATGGCAAATAAAAACAGAAGTGAAGTGTGGATGTAGTATAAAATCCCTATTTTTCCTTTGTGAAGGCAGAGAAATATAATCATATAACCGACCAGGAACTGCTTCAGAAATACCGGGCTGATCATGATAATGAGTGGCTGGGCATTTTATTGCAGCGCTATACGTTGTTGCTATTGGGTGTTTGCATGAAGTACCTGAAAAATGAAGAGGAAGCAAAGGATAGTGTACAACAGATCTTTTTAAAAGTGATACAGGAGGTGCAAAAATATAAAGTAGACTATTTTAAATCGTGGCTGTATATGGTAGCAAAAAATCATTGCCTGATGAAGCTGCGGGATAAGCAAAATAAGATACCGGCTGAACTGACAGAGAAATTGATGGCAGCACCTGAGGAAGAAACGGATTGGCAGGCTATGATACAAACAGACCAGGTAATGGAACTGATGGAGGAATCATTAAAAGAATTAAACCACGAGCAACAGGAGTGTGTAAATTTGTTTTACCTGCAGAAAAAAAGCTACCAGGAGATCAGTGATGCAACTGGCTTCAGCATGTTACAGGTAAAAAGTTATATACAAAATGGAAAACGCAACTTAAAACTACTGATTGAAAAAAAACTAAAGGAAAATAACCATTGGCAATAAAATCCAAATGCAGGAAAATCTGAAAGACATATTATCCCATCTCACTACAGATATTGACCAGGAGACTTTATTGCTTTACCTGCAGGACAAACTACCCGTCGAAAAAAGACATGAAGTAGAAAAAACATTGGCCTCAAATGAGTTTGCCAATGATGCTTTGGAGGGCCTTCAGCAATTTGGCGACAAGAAGCAGATTGCTCATTTGGTTGAAACGCTTAACCACGACCTCAAAAAGAAGATCGGGAAGAAAAATCTGCGACGCGAAAAACTGAAGCTGAAAGACCAGTCATGGCTCTATGTAGCCATCTTTATATTTATTATCCTGATCGTTCTCAGCTATATGATCATTCACAGGATGTTACAGCAATAATGCATTGTTTTATTTTTTGCTCTCTTTAAAAAATCGTAACTTTTATAGTCAATATTTCAGTTCTTTAAACTTTTTGTTATGGGTATGCTACATCAACTTGAAGAATGGAGTACCACCCATCATCCCCGGTGGCTGGTATTTTTAAGAGTTGCCCTGGGCATTTGTCTTATCATAAAGGGCATCTCATTTATGAATGATTCTGTCGGTCTTGAATCCCTGCTGGCAGAAACAAGCATGGGCTTTACGAATACCTGGTTGCCCATTTTTATCACCTGGGTTCACATGCTTGGCGGCTTTTTCATAATTGTTGGGCTTTTTACCAGGGTGGCGACACTTTTCCTGATACCTGTATTGTTAGGCGCTGTTTTCTTTGTCAACATTCCGAGAGGCATTTTTGCCCCTGGATCTGAATTCGGTTTTTCGCTGGTAGTGCTTTTATTGCTGATCTTTTTCTTTATTGAAGGCGGTGGCCCTTTGTCGTTGGATGATTACTTCAAACGGAATCCGAGATAAATATCAATACAGTTTTTTGCCCTCCATTGACATCCATTGGGCAAAGACCTCCTGCGCCAGGGGGTGGGGAAAATGAATAAACGGAATTTTCCGGTCGAACATCGGGGCATTTATTTCTTTATAGATAAAATCATCGTCGAACTGGATTGCCGCGGCATCCTTTTTTGTATTGGCGTAAATCACACGCTGCGGCCTCGCCCAATAAATGGCTCCCAAACACATAGGGCAGGGCTCACAACTGGTGTATACTTCGCATCCGGTTAGCTGGTAATTATTTAATTTTTGACAGGCATTCCGGATGGCAACTACTTCGGCATGCGCCGTCGGATCATTGGATGAGGTGACCATATTGCACCCCTCCCCTACTATTTCATCACCCCTTACAATCACACAACCAAAAGGACCGCCATGCCCATCCTGCATCCCAAGCCTGGAAAGTTCAATGGCCCTCTCCAGGAATTTTTTTTCTTTTTCTGACAGCATAGTGTTTGTTTTACAAATGTGATATTTTTTGTGCATTATCAGCTGTTTATCCACAGTTTATCACCCTTATTCCGTCTAATATGAAGTTAATATTAATTTTAAGTTAACTCCCCGGAGGCTCTCCAAATCTCACTATTTTCAACAAATAGTCGCACATGCAAAACGATTTTGTTATGAAATGGGAAACCTTTACATCCACAATTGGCCAAACGGTATATACCCTTTGCAACAATGGCAAAAAATTGGTGACACTTGTTTTCAATTCCTCTTCCAATGCCGCAAGGATAGAATATGCCGATGAAAAACGGGTGTTCCTTATACGGGATGAAGGGTTTCGCAAAAACAAAACGGTGCTTAGAAATGAATATGGTATTCGCATTGGTCACGCCGGTTCGGAAAACAATGAAAACTTTATAGAGCTCAATAACCAACGTTATTTCTATGCAGTAGATGACAAACAACAACCGGCGGTAACGATCTATAAAGAATCAATTGAACATCCCCTCGTAATTTGTAAGTTAGATATCAAAGACGATTTATTGGCTCGTTCAGGAGGTAAAAAACCGTTGCACCAAAAAACACTTTATAGCCTGCTATTAGGTCTTTGCTTACATCTTTTCAAACCTTTGGCTGAACAGTCAAGTCCGGCCTACAGTTTTGCCATAGAATAATGCTATAATTGACTCCACACAGTTCTAGCAAATTGTTCCAGCGAAGGATCCCTTGCTCCCATCAATAGCAGCACGCAATCACTGGTAAGGTGGGATTGCACGGCATTGACAAAATCACTTCTATCTTCCACGAAAAAAGATTTCTTCCCTTTTGCTTTTAGATCATTGATGAGGTCATTAGCCGAAATGTCTTTTACCGCTGTGCCGCCGGCATAAAATATTTCACTCATCCATATCTCATCTTCATCACGGAGTACTTTTGCAATTTCCTCTACAAAATCATTTCGCAAAAACTTCGTGGGACCATACCCATGTGGTTGAAACCAGGCAATTACTTTAGGAGCGATGGGTTGACAAGCCTGGATGGCAGCGGCGCATTTCACCGGGTTGTGAGCAAAATCATCTATCACCCATACTCCTTTTTTATTTCCCAAAACCTGGTGACGCCGATATATTCCTTCGTAATTTTTTAACGCGGCAGCACATGTTTGAAGAGGCACACCCAACTGTGCTGCTACCGTTGTTGCAGCCAAAGCATTTTCCATGTTGTGCTTGCCAACCAGGTTTAGCGTAAAGTCAACATCATTAACCTGAAATGAAACAGCGAGGCCATGTTGGCGAAAATTGCTGGCAGTAAACCCGGCTTTATTTTCATCCAGTGAAAAATCCTGGATGATTTGCTGCGATAATTGCCGGGACTGTGGGTGTGATTGATTAACGATAAATTTATTGCTATTGGACTTAAACACCGAAAACACATTCATCAACACATCCATTTCTTTATGATCCTTCTCAACGTTTAACAACAATCCAATCTCAGGCTTGTATTGAACGATTGAGCCATCACTTTCATCCGCTTCGATTACCAGCCATTCGCCTTTGCCAACCTTTGCATTACCGATCTTCCCCTGGCGAATGATGCTTACGAGGCCGGCGCCACTTATTATGCTTGGTTGAAGACCGGCAAATTCCAATATATCAAAAAGCATGGCACTGGTCGTGCTTTTTCCACTGGTTCCACCTACAGCTATTGTTTTTTTGCTTGCTGCAATCAAGGCCAATAGCTCAGAACGTTTGATAATAGGAATATTCAATTGCTTTGCTTTCTTCACTTCCCCGACAGTGTCTTCCACGGCTGTCGATACGACAATGAGATCAGTATGCGCGGTAATTCCTTCACCATTTTGTGGGAAACAGGCTATTCCTTCGGCTTCCAGTTTTTCTTTTGTTTCGTTCCGCTCACCCGCTATAAAAAATCTGTCACTGCCTGAAACGTCTTTACCTATTCCTTTTAAATATTGTGCAATTGCACTCATGCCTGCGCCGGCAATACCAATAAAAAAAGGCTTTTGAAAATCATGAATAGATGAAATCATATTGCAAATTAAGAGGAATATTTCCGGGACTACCAAGTGTCTGCATCAGGATTGCATGTTTTTCTTTTGCATTGATCTTATCATTTCGGAAAAATTCATGCCGATTGCAAGGGATGAGACTGCTGCCGCTATCCGTTTTGTTTTAGTGGGGTCTGTTTTAGCACTCTCGATCCATTTACTATAATAGTTTTGAAAAGACCGGGGCATTGCTTCAAAGTTCTTCAGCGCCCTGGGCTCATCGTGGAGGCACTCCAGGAATTCCGCATTGAGCTCGTAGTTTTTTTTATCTTCCTGCAACGCTACTTTCAACATAGCACCCTGCTTTTTCCCAATCCCTTTTCGCATCGTTGCATTGATGGCCATTATAAAAGAGCCGCCACCCATTGGCAATAGAGATACCCCGGCAATTTTAAACTGATCCAGCTTGCCTTTTACCCGGAAAGATTTTTTATTACCCGGCTTCAACTGCTGGGCGATATCGGCCGGAATTTCGATGTAAGTCCAGCCGCTTTTCTCGCCTTGCTTTTCAAATTTGTGTATTGTGGCCGTAAATTGAACCATGCTGACACTAAATTAAATCTATAATTAATTGGACAAAAATGTGAAATGATTTTCTTGTTTACTGTAATGCATGTTTTAATTATCTTCCCTCCCCAATATAAAAAAATGAAAAAGCTATTTCTGTTTCTTTCTGTTGCAACCATCCTGTTATTGTCAAACCATGCGATTGCTGCAATTCGTTTACCATCAGTTATTTCGAGTAACATGGTATTACAACAACAGTCTAAAGTAAATCTTTGGGGTTGGGCCGATCCCGGTGAAAAAATATTCGTCACCACATCATGGGACAATAAAACCGACTCCGTCACAGCTACCCGTGATGCTAACTGGAAAATTAAAATCTCTACACCAAAAGCAGGCGGCCCATATACGATTACACTTAAAGGCGGGTCCACGATAATATTAGAGAATATCATGATAGGAGAAGTATGGGTTTGTTCGGGGCAGTCAAATATGGAATGGAGCAGCTATCAAAATCTGAAACAGATAATCGAGGAATTACCCAATAGTAATAATAATAATATCCGCCTGTTTCATGTTCCTAAGACTACGTCTGCAACCATGCAGGAAAATACTGCCGGGCAATGGAAGACATGTTCGCCTGAAACATTAAAGGGATTTAGTGCCATTGGCTATTTTTTTGGCAAAAAATTACAGCAAGATATGAATGTACCCATTGGCCTGATCAATGCAAGCTGGGGCGGCACCCCTGCGGAAGTGTGGACACCGGCAAACGAAGTGAGCGATGATCCTGAATTGAAAGAAGCCGCAGGCAAACAAAATGTGACCCAATGGTGGCCGGTATTACCCGGTTATACCTTTAATGCGATGATCGCACCGCTCGCTAATTTTTCCATAGCCGGCTCTATTTGGTACCAGGGTGAAAGCAATACCGGAACTTCAGCAACCTATCAAAAACTATTCAGTAAAATGATCGGCAGTTGGCGAAAGGCCTGGGAAAAAGAATTTCCATTTTACTACGTTCAAATTGCGCCCTACACATACGGCAACAAAAATATTGCGGCATTACTCCGGGAACAGCAGACAAAGACTTTATCGGTTCCCGGTACAGGCATGGTAGTAATAACAGACCTGGTCGACAACGTAAAGGACATTCACCCACAAAATAAAAAGGACGTAGCAGACCGGCTGGCCAATTGGGCGTTGGCCGAAACCTATGGATTAAATGTTCCTGCTTATAAAAGCCCGATATACAAAAGCATGGAAATAAATAACAATAAAATTTCGCTCTACTTTGATAATGCTCCCAATGGGTTTATGGTGAAAGGAAAAGAAAAAGCAAGTGAGTTTTATATTGCCGGAGATGATAAAAATTTTCTGCCCGCTGAAGTAAAGCTGGAAAAAGATAAAATTATCGTATTCAATAAAACCATAAAAAAACCGGTGGCTGTGCGGTTTGCATTTAGCAACACGGCGATGTCAAACCTTTTCAGCAAGGAAGGCCTTCCGGTTTGCCCTTTTCGGACAGATAACTGGGAAGTAGATACGACAAAAGAAAACTAAATTTTTATGCAACAATACCTCGTTTACGCCTGGGATGGAACCGACGATCAGGCTTTAGAAAGAAGAATGAATGCCAGGCCAGCTCATTTTGAAGGAGCCCGCAAATTAAAAGAGAATGGAAATTTTATTTTCGCCGGTGCATTGCTGAATGATCAGCAAAAAATGATTGGCTCCACGATGGTGGTACAGTTTGAAACACCTGAAGCGTTGAAGGATTGGATGAATGCTGAACCGTATATCGTAAATAATGTGTGGGAAAAAATCGAGGTTCACCCTTTTAAAGTAGCTACTATATAGCGCTAACCCGCAAGCTGTTTAACGATCCTGGCCGTTACCAGCAACTGACCGGTATGCCTTTGTATGTGTTCAGCAGCGTGAAAAAGCAGCCCTAATACATTGGATGGGATCTGTTTTCTCCCAACATACCTTATTTCCAAAAGGCTGTCTTCCTTTGTGTCTTTTAATTGTTGGATAGCTTTTTCTACCTGCCGGCTGAAATGAACCAGCAAATCGGTGAGATGAATAGTGGAGTTTTCCTTACCCTCACCGCGCAAAACATTCAGTTGTTTTGGTGTAAGTTGTTCACCCCTTGCATAAGTAAATAAACGATCCAGAACACCAGACAGATGTTGCAGGTGAAAGGCTGGTGATGCCACTCCAGCGGGACGCTGCCATAATAAGGTCCCCGGAAAGTCATTCATGACAAGCTGAACCTCGTGCTGCGCTTGAAGAATGGCGTGAGCAACTGGCTGCAGCAAAGGAATAATGTCTTCTACAGGTCCTTTCTGCCAAAACTCCATTTGTTGATCTTGCAACATCTTAAAGGCAAGTTAATATAGAAATGATTTACATCATTAATCCGGGCGATAGCCAAATAATAGTTTTTTTGTCGAATGAAAAGAGTACCTTCGCCCCGTCAATTTGAGTAACACAGTTTTTTGTAAGTGAACGATTTTTTCTGCTACGCATTCTCTGCTAATAGTTAGTCTTCTTTACCCCTGCGTTTTTCTCAAGTATTTTTTATTATTTAATTTTTAAGATGAACATTTACGTTTCAAATTTAAGCTTCGCAGTTCAAGACGAAGATTTAAGAGAGTTTTTTGCAGAGTACGGTGAAGTATCTTCTGCTAAAGTAATCGTTGACAAATTCACAAACCGCAGCAAAGGCTTTGGTTTCGTGGAAATGCCAGATGACGCCGCTGCTCAAAAAGCAATTGCTGAATTGGATGGTGGCATGGTTGAAGGTCGTGCTATCAAAGTAATGGTGGCAAAACCAAGAGAAGAAAGAACCAACAAAAGGCCTTCTTACTCTTCTAACAGTCGCTGGTAATTGATCCTGAATTCAATTATTATTGAAAGATAAAAAGGGGAACAAATTGTTTCCCTTTTATTTTATTAGAAAGAATGATGTCCTACATAGTCCGAATTAAAAATGCCGCTTCCATCGACATGAGAAGCGGCATTTAATTATATGGTTCTTCTTTATACTTTTTGCTTAGCCAAGGGCTTCTTTTTTGTTTTCTTCAAAGCAGACTCGATAGCTGCACTAAGATTTGCAAAAGTGGGTTTACCGGAAAACGGCTCGTCATTGATGAAGAACGCAGGAAGTTCTTTTACTCCCCTATCAATTCCTTCTTTCAGGTCATCCTGCACCTGCCAGCCAAATGTTCCATTAACCAATTCGTCCAGGAATTTCTTATTATTAACACCAGCTTCTTTGGAATGCAGTTTAAGACTGGTTGTTCCAAGATTGCGCCTGTTGCTGAAAAGCACATTATGCATTTCCCAGAATTTACCCTCCTGGCCGGCAGCCACAGCGGCTTCGCTTGCTTTCATGCTACGCTGGTGAATCAATGTCAGGGGGAAATGGCGAAAATTAAATTTGATCTTTCCTTCATATTCTTCAAGCAACTGCTTCACTACTTCGTTTGCTTTTGCACAATCCTCATTCTCGTACTCTCCAAATTCCATTAAAGTTACCGGGGCGTCTTTTTTTCCGACAAAAATGTCTTTAGGTTCAATAATTTCTTCGACCTCTTTTTTGAATGCCATTGTTTAACTCCTTTTTTATTAGCGCCAAAGCACCTGTAGCTTTGGCATTTATCATCTATATAACAACCTTCAGGCTATTTGGTTGGGTGTTTATCCACATTTCAAAGCACTAAAAAGTGTCTGAAAGCGGTTGAAGATAGTGTTTTTTTGCACCCGCCATATAAGCAAAAAAGCTAATTTTCTTTTCATCTGTTTTATTTATTGAGAATCACATATTTGAAGAAGATAAAAAATGAAGACTTCATTAAAATTTACGATATTCTGACAAACCTTGTTATTAAAAAATATCTCATCAAACCGCTACGGGTGTTAATAACCTAAACCTGTGCAGGCGACCCTGTAAATTAGTAACCCTTAGAAAGAAGGATTTCCACGGTACATCCATCCCGCAAATCTACCTGGCCATTGCAGAAATCTGCATTTTTGCGCATTTTTTTGCCTTGAATTTGCGGTTGGCCATCGGGTGGTTTGAATCGGGAAAAGCAGTACAGTAAAGGGTTTCGGAATTTTAAAGTGCAGTTTGACACTCCCAAAATCTGTTTTTTATGTTTTGCCTACACGATTTTGCGTTTCTACATTTGTATTGTCAAAGGAGAAAAAAGCCATCCGGCGAAAATCTTTTAAAGCATTCAGTGAACTGAATAACGCTTGCACTACTAATCCTTTGCTTCCATAAGATCCCCGATTGTACGTCATCAGACTAGTTATACATTTTTTAACTTAAACTATTACACTCATGAAAAACACATTCATCAACTCAAGAAACCTTGCAATCGCTATTGCAACCGTATTATCTTTTGGTTTTACTTCTCCTGCAAAAGCAAATGATGAGAAGAAAAATGAGAAGAAAACTATTCCTGTTGAACTGAAGTATCTCGGCAATATAGAAAACAAACCAGTGTTTCAGCTGATACTTAGCAGTGCAGATGAAAGCGAGTTTACTATTGTTGTTCGCGATGAAGACAATACTGTTCTGTACAGGGATAATTTAAGTGGCAACACCTCTAAAAAATTCCTGTTAAATACAGAAGAATTAGCAGGTGTTGGTGTTCAATTCGAAATCACTGGTAAGAAAAGTTTCAAAACAGTCACTTACGAAGTGAACAAATCTTCACGCCTGGTAGAAGATGTTGTTGTAAACAAATTGTAGTCACTTATTACCTCCTAAGACAAAGCCAATACTGGATTTCCGGTATTGGCTTTTATTTTTTGAAGATGATTTTGAATTAATTGTTTTCCCGCACTCTTTTGTTTGCCATTTTAGCTTGTTCCAGCCCTGTTGGAGTAATGCGGATTACCAGCGTATCCTGCTGTTGCATCCTGATCAATTCTTCCTGCTCTAATAACTGGAGGCACTGGTAAATAACCGACCACTCCTGTAGCTGGCGTAGAATTAATTCCCGCGGCCGACACCCATAATGTTCGGGTTGCGGATCATTTTTGACAATATCATAAATGGTAAGGAGAAGTTTATAATGGTCTTGCATTAACTAAAAATATCGGAAAAAAGCCTTTCTTCTAAAAGATTTTATCAACACGTATTATGAATAACTTTTATCGGTAATGAAGCAGCGTTTCAGCCGGTAGCTTATTAAAGTGCGAGAAATTGCCCACCCATCGCCCTAGGTCGTTCTCAAAATGGATAAAGGAAGAAATTGTAGCCGCATATGAATCGACCTGCCGTCAAACTCTCCATCAGATCTCTCCGACCCGGGGATAACAGGAAGTTTTATTTTATCAAATTGATCGCCGGGTTGGCAACCACTGTCACTTCAAACAGGCGGATAAAAGAAAAGGTCTCCTGAATGAGAAAACCAATAAAAAAGATCAATAGCAGGATTATTACCGTACGGGCAACAAAGGGAAAGTTGACTCGAAATGTTGATGTAGAGAGGTAATTCATAGAGCATAATTTTGGATTAATGTTAGAATCAGCTTTATGCTTTTCCTTATCAAATATGGTTGAAAAAAATATGCCAGCCCTCAACACCCGGCCTGTTTCTGCCCGGAAAATGATGTTTGATAGGGCATTTACCTGCTATTTTGATCGGGAGTTGGAAAAAACTACGCAAGGTTGAATGGGGCTAGTATCATTCCCGCTTACAGCACAGATTCTCCTAATTTTACAAACCTAAAATTTGCAGGTATGAAAGTATGCGGGTTCTCATTTGTCCGCAATGGTGTAAAATTCGACTACCCATTTGAAGAAGCTATCAAATCCATTCTTCCTATATGTGATGAGTTCGTCGTCGCGGTTGGAAAATCCGAAGATGGTACCCTTGAGAGAATCCAGGCCATTGATCCAAAAATAAAAGTGCTGGAGACCACATGGAACGAGTCATTGAGAAAGGGTGGTGAAGTATTTGCAGCGGAAACAAATAAAGCTTTCCAGGCTATTCCCCCTGATTATGACTGGGCCTTTTACATACAAGGTGATGAAGTGGTGCATGAACAATACCTGCCGGTAATCAAAAAAGCTATGCAGGATAATCTGCCAGACAAGGAAGTGGAGGGCTTATTGTTTAACTACCTGCATTTCTTCGGCTCCTACGACTTTATTGGCGCAAAATATTCCTGGTACCGAAGGGAAATCCGCATCGTAAGAAACCGTAAAGACATTTTTTCGTTTCGCGATGCCCAGGGATTTAGAATTGGTGAAAACCGGAAGCTGAAAGTAAAGCTCATCGATGCTTATATTTATCATTATGGCTGGGTGCGGGAACCCAGGGCATTGCAAAAAAAGATTGAATCAAATATTCGCCTTTACCGGGAGGAAGCCGAAATAAAAAAAGAATCCGGAGCTGTTGCCGCTTATGAATATGATAAGGCGACCGAGCCGGTTATAAAATTTGAAGGCACGCACCCCGTTTTAATGAAAGAAAGGATACTGCGAAAGAACTGGCCTTTCAATCCTGATCCGGCACTTAAATATGCATCCGCAAAAGATAAACTAAAACGCATCATTGCCAGATGGACGGGCTGGTATCCGGGGGAGTATAAAAATTATACGCTGATTAAGTAGGCCAGGTTTGGTTAAATTCTGAGAATAGATAAGCTCAGCCGTTGCTAGCCCACTATTTATTATTTTCGCAAAAAAATATTATCGCTTCCTTTCAACGCATATACACATTATTTAAGAAGGACCTGCTGCTTGAAGTAAGGCAGCAATACAGCTTTTACGGAATTCTTTTATACATAGGTGCGACCATTTTTGTTTTATTTATGGCAATTGATGACCCCGAAACGAAGGTATGGAACGGTTTATTTTGGGTTATCCAGTTGTTTATTTGCATCAATGCGGTAGCTAAAAGTTTTTTACAGGAAAGCAGGGGAAGAATGCTTTACTTCTACTCTATTGCTTCGCCGGCAAATTTCGTGTTATCAAAATTGCTATTTAATTCCTTACTGATGCTGGTGATGAGCCTGCTTAGTTTGCTTTTGTTTAGCTTATTCCTGGGAAACCCAATGGTAAAAGCCGGCGCCTTTATAGGTCTTGTTTTGCTTGGCGGCTGGAGCCTGAGCCTGATTTTTACTTTTCTTGCAGCAATTGCTGCAAGGGCCCAGCAAAATGCCGCTATCATGGCTGTTTTGGGGTTTCCGCTGATTATTCCACAGCTAATACTGCTCATGCAATTATCGAATGCCGCCTTTAATCCCATCTTAACCATCAAAGCCAGCACGATCTTATTGCTCATTGCCCTCGACCTGATGGTTATTTTATTGGCGGTTATCTTATTCCCCTTTTTATGGAAAGATTGAGTCGCTGATATTTGTAAATCATTTCCCCCTCTTTATTGAAAAATATTTTATGTTATAAGTGCTTTTACTATAAAATGTTAACTCAATGCTGTATTATTAATAGTTTGCGAAAAATTAGGGGGGATTACACGCACCGCCTTAATTTTGCTGCGCTTTAGCTGTACTTTTTAAAGCTGAAACAAGCCATAGCCATGGAAAAAAATTATATGTATAAATCCTGGTGGAAAATTCTCAGTGTCGTTTTGCTGGTGTACACATTCATTGGTGGCTTGTTGTTTAAAGTCCCCCTTTTACCGGCGCTGGAAGAAACTATCCGCAATCTTTACTTTCATGTTTGCATGTGGTTTGCGATGATGATCCTGTTTACCATCTCAGTGATCCAGTCTATTCGCTATTTGCGTACACTCAATCATAAGTATGATATCTATGCCAGGCAATTTGCCGTGGTAGGAATTGTTTTTGGATTATTAGGATATGCCACCGGGGCTATCTGGATGAGTTATACCTGGGCCGATCCCAACAATCCTGCCTTTGAGTCGTTCGGCGCCTTAGCAAGAGAACCCAAGCTGATTGGCGCAGCGATAGCTTTGCTGATTTATGCTGCCTACCTTGTACTTCGTGATTCGATCACCGATATGGATAAAAGAGCGAGAATAAGTGCGGTATATAACATATTTGCTTATGCTATGCTTTTCCCGTCAATTTGGATAGTGCCTCGCATTCTGCCCAGTCTGCACCCGGGCCAGGAAGGGAATCCTGCCATGAACTATAAAGATATTGATGCCGGTATGCGTATCGTTTTTTATCCTGCTGTTATTGGCTGGACCTTATTAGGTGTGTGGATCACTACTATCAAAATACGATTGAACTTAATAAAAGAAAAAAAGATGATGAGCTGATCACTCATCATTTAGTTTAATACAGAATAAAAATTTACAAATGCGAAAAACCAAGAACCTATTTATTCTTTTTGCAGTAATGCTGTTAACAACCGTTGTCAAAGCACAAGATGTGGAAGGCAAAACAGCTTTTGGAGAAACAATGCGTAGCAATGGAAGAATATATGTGGTACTGGCGGTGATGCTGACCATATTGGCTGGTTTGATATTATACCTGGTAAGGCTGGACAGAAAGATCACCAAAATTGAAAAAGAGATGTAATCATTATCCAACGTATACAATTGCCTTATTTTATAACGATTGCTATTTGAAAATCAAAAATTCAATTCATGTCAGACAATTACAGTTTTTTTGGCGCTGTTGAAAAAAGCTTCGACAAAGCCGCAAAATTTACCAAATGGACTCCCGGTATCCTGGAGCAGATCAAAGCCTGTAACGCAGTGTACCAGATGAAGTTTCCGATCAAAAGAGATGACGGAACTGTCGAAGTAATGGAAGCTTACCGTGTGCAACATTCCCAACATAAAACACCCTGCAAAGGTGGTATTCGTTTTGCCGCCGAGGTAAACCAGGATGAAGTAATGGCCTTAGCTGCATTAATGACTTATAAATGTGCCATTGTAAACGTACCATTTGGAGGTGGTAAGGGAGGTATCAAAATCAATCCCCGTAACTACTCGGCTTACGAACTCGAAAAAATTACCCGCCGTTATACCGCCGAACTAATCAGGAAAAATTTTATCGGGCCAGGCACTGATGTTCCTGCCCCTGATTATGGAACGGGTGAAAGAGAAATGGCCTGGATACAGGATACGTATTTAGCTATGCATCCCGGAGAAATTGATGGCGCTGGATGTGTAACTGGTAAGCCGGTATCACAAGGTGGTGTTCGTGGTCGTCGTGAAGCGACAGGTTTAGGTGTGTTCTTTGGTCTTCGTGAAGTATGTAATATGGAAGACATAATGAAGAAGCAAGGCCTGACCGTTGGAGTTGAAGGCAAAAGAGTGGCGGTACAAGGTTTGGGAAATGTGGGTTATCACTCGGCAAAATTCTTCCAGGATGCAGGTGCGATTATTGTCGGGCTGTCCGAACATGACGGGGCTATCTATAATGAAAATGGCCTCGACGTTGACGATGTTTTCAACTTCCGCAAGAACACCGGCTCTATTATCAAATATGAAAAAGGAAGCCATTTTGCCCGCAAAGAGGATATGCTGGAAATGGATTGCGATATTTTAATTCCTGCGGCGCTTGAAAATGTAATAGATAAAGAAAATGCGCCAAGGATCAAAGCAAAGATCATAGGTGAAGCTGCTAACGGGCCATTAACTCCTGAAGCCGATGAAATTCTCGCTGAAAAAGGCGTGCTGGTTGTACCTGATATGTATCTGAATGCGGGTGGTGTCACCGTTTCTTACTTTGAGTGGATCAAAAACCTGAGCCACGTTCGTTACGGCCGTATGGAAAAACGTTTCAATGAAAATATGAATGCTCACATCGTTGGACAGATCGAAGCCCTTTCAGGCAGAAAAATGAACGAAAAGGAAAAAGAATACATCGTTCATGGAGCTGACGAGGTGGACCTGGTGTATAGTGGTCTGGAAGAAACAATGATTACTGCAACCCACGAAGTGATGAATGAGTGGAAAAACTACCCGGAAATTCCTGATATGCGAACAGCAGCTTATGTTGTTGCTATCAATAAAGTAGCAACGAGCTATGCTGAGCTGGGTATTTTCCCGTAAAAGCTATATTTTTTATCTAAAAGCCTGTTTCACAAGAGACAGGCTTTTTTCATTTTCACTAAAGCAGCTTAAAAAATGACGTAATTTTCTTACAGCATTCAACTAGATTTCACAATAGTTTTCGAATCGCATTAAGCCTTCATTTAACAAAGCGCTTTATGCAATGGGCAGCAAAATCACATCCTGTCATTCTAAAATCAAAGACATGCAAAAGGTATTTTTTTCGGCAAGTATTTTCACAATATTAATAATGGCAACAGGATGCCGTAGCTCTAAACCAACGGCAGCTACTTCCGGCGGAAGTGAAATGTTGTATCAATACCAATGGAACCTGGAAGTGCTGGATGGACAACAAGTAAATCCAACAACCGGAAAAGGATCCTTCTTACTATTTTCACCCGGCCAGGACAGTACAGTCACTGGCAATGCCGGATGTAACAGTTTACGGGGCAGTTTCGAACTCTCCGGTGAAAATGCTATGAAGTTTTCACCTTTAATAACAACAAAGATGGCATGCCCTGATCTCAATATCGAAACCAGCTTTCTCGACGCATTGAGCAAGGTCGACAACTGGAGCATCATAGGCGACCAGCTTTTGTTAAGCAATGGGAAAATCCCTTTGGCAAAGCTCAGGGGAGTTAAGCCGAAAGCAAAGCCGGTTGTACCTGCACCTGATGCATCTTTAACCGGCAGTTGGGAGCTAAATTATATTTCAGGAAAAAGGATTGCTTTTGAAGGATTGTATCCAAACAAAAAACCTCAGTTATCTTTTACAGATAACAAAACTGAAGTAGGTGGTCATACGAGCTGCAATTCATTCAGCAGTAAATTGACCATTGATGGAAATAAGATAACAATAGCAGAACCCACAGCCATGACTATGATGGCTTGCGAAGGAGAAGGCGAAAAATCTTTTTTGGACATGCTAAAAAAAGTAAACAAATATGCTCTTAGTGGCACAACACTTACTTTCCTGATGGATGATATTGCCGTAATGCGTTTTGAGAAAAAGTAAGACAGAACACTGATCGGGGAGATGTTCTAACCTGCTGCTTATTTTTTGCCAGTTCCGCGAAACCTTCGTTCCGCGAGGCTGTTTTTTTTGACATCAATATACAACAGTCACCGTTCCTTTTTTAATTATCGGCGCCCGGCTGTCACACTCCATTTCCGCAAAATAAATGTAGGCGCCGGTGGGCACAAGTAATCCTTTATTTTTTCCATCCCAGCCATTTGACCGGTCATCAATACCAAAATTTCTTTTTTCAAATACTTTCTCACCCCAACGATTGTAAATGATCAGTGATTTGATAATGCCAATGCCTTTACCCTTTATATAGAAGATGTCATTTTTTCCATCATTGTTAGGTGTAAAACTTGTTGGAATGAACACGAAATTGTCGGCACACTCCAGCCTGATACTTACCGTATCGGACGCCTGGCATCCATATTGATTTTTGACAGTGACAATATAATCCATAGGTCTTCTTGGCTGAGCAACGGGAGAAGGACAGCTGGTGCAACTCAAATAATCGGCAGGTGACCAGAGCCATTTCACTACATCATTACTTGCCGTCGCTCTTAGCTGATGGGTTTCTGCTGCAAGCATTTGAAAATCGGGCTCAGCAGTAACTGCCGGCAACGGTCGCACCGCTACATTTATAGACAGGGTGTCTTTAAAACAATTATATGCATCGGAGCCCACAACCGTATAGACAGTATTAACAACAGGACTGGCAACAGGATTGGATATCTGTGTATTACTTAACCCGGTAACTGAATTGATCCATTGATATGAGTTGGCTCCCTGTGCATTTAGGTGCACACTTGATCCGCTACAAACAAAAGTATCGGTGGCCATTACCATGTTGAAAGGCTGCACAACAGTCAATAAAATTGAATCCTGTTTTGTACAACCAAAACCATTGGTTATATCAACGATATATTTTGTGTTTTGTATTGGATTTGCCAAGGGAGACCCGGTGTTGGCACTGCTTAATCCGGTGGCGGGTTGCCATAAAAATGTATCACCACCTGTTGCATTTAACCGGACTGTTTCCCCACGGCATAACTGGCTTTTACCCGCGGATACATTGGTAACGGGGTTGGGATGAACCACCAACTGGTGGGTTGCCGTGTCATAGCATCCGTTATATTTTACAACCAACTGCACATTGTAAACGGCTGGCTGGCTAAAAGTTTGCACAGCCGGATTTTGTGCGTTGCTGGTATTGCCATTATTAAAATTCCATGCCCACTCAACAGGGCTCATGCTTGCATTGCCCTTAAATGTGACATCGCCTCCTGCACACAATTCACCAATGCCTGTAATACCCGCTTTTGCTTTTTTATAAACTATTACTTTTTCAGACACTTCCTTTACACAACCAAACGGTGAAATAACTTTAAACTTCACGATATAGGTTCCCGGTTTATTAAAATTGAATATGGCATTTTTTATATTGGATGTATCCTCTGCGTTGCCGGTACCAAAGTCCCAATGATATATAAGCGGTACCCCGGCCTGGTCAGCCGCCACACTTCTTACATCAGGAGTAAAAAATATTTTAGTTGAATCACAAATCTGCGCAGGTATCCCTTTTATAGCGATAAACAAACTATCAATAATAATTTTTTCCGGTAATGTTGCTGTAGCCGCACAACCACCGGCATCTTTCACGATCAGTTTTGGTTGGTATACTCCCGGCGTCAGGTATTTATGAACCGATGATGCAGCGGTATTATCATTCACCGTACCATCTCCGAAGTCCCAGGTATATTTCGTGGTGTTTTTAACGTCAGCTGAAAGCGTTACCTGTTGTGATGTACACCCTTTCAATATATCCGCACTTATTTTCGCAGATGGTTCACTGATGGTGACGGAATCTTTATAGGTTCCCGTGAGGCCATTATAACCGTAGGTGTATAAAGTAATCCGGTAGGTTCCGGGCTTGTCGTACACATGCGAAGGATAATATTGATCACTGGAAGTGGTTCCATCACCAAAATCCCATTTGAGGCTTGTAAACCCAACAGAGAGATTATTGATGCGAACTATAACAGGCGGACAGCTACTATTCGTCATATAGTTGGTTGAAAAACTAAATGCAGTATTAAAGTCTTTTACTGTTATCACCTGTATAGTTGTATCAGCGCAGGATATGCTTGGATCATTAGCTATCAACTTAACTGTATCGGTGCCAGCTTTTGTATAAGTATGTTCACCCCAGTATTCATTGGAACTGGCCCCGTCGCCATACAGCCATTTATAATTAACTGAATTGCTGTACCAGGAAATGGTATTGTTATAAAATGTCACATTGGTGTTCAATGGTACGTTAGGAACATATAAACCCGATGCAGTAAAGGCAGCTTTTGGTCCTTTGGCATTAACCGTGTAACTAAACACAGACTGACAACCACTCGCATCTGTAACAGTCAGCCTTACTGTATAATTGCCTGGTGTCTTGTACAAATGCGTCACCTTTGCCGATGAGGTATGTGTAGCGTATTCTCCATCTCCAAAATCCCATTGCCAGGTTTTTAGCGGTGTATTGGTAGAAGTCTTAGAAGTGTCTTCAAATACAAATGAAGATTTATAACAAATGTCATTGGCGGAAATTTTGAACCCTGCGATGGGACCATTTACTTTCAAGTTGATGTAATTAGTAGTATCCGTACATCCATTATAAGCAGCCGTTATGATGGCTCTCATGCTGGTAGTACCCGCCTTGAAATTCTGAAGTGTACTATTGAAAGTGGTGTACTTAAAATAATCATAAATATAGCCATCGTAGACAGCGCCGGTATTGTGCTCAAACTTTGTTGCATAATACTGCCCATATTCCCAATTGCCAGTGTAGGGGTTTGTCTCCAGGCCGGTTATTTTTACCATCAAATTATCATTACTGCATATCTCTGTTTTATTGGCAGTCAGAACCGGTTTTTGTTTAAGCAAAATGTTTACCTGTTGTGTACTGGTCAAGGTACAATTGCCCGATACTCCTGTCAGCGTCACCTGGTAAGTACCGGTTTTAGCGTATGTATGTTTTCCAAGATGCACACTTGTATCATAAGGAATTGTGGTACCATCGCCAAAGTTCCAGGTGCCGCTACTAATACGCAAAGAACGCTGATCAAAACTGACGGTACCGCGGTTGCCCTCGCAGGTATTTTCAGCTTTGATAATTGATACGAAAGAAGGCAACACATTGGCATAAACCTGTTTTACAATTGTATCGGAGCAATGGCCGATATGACTGATAAATTGAACATTGTATTTACCGGTATCGCTAAAAGCATGGTAAGGAGTTGCACCCCAGCCACCATACCCGTTGTCGCCAAAATTCCATTCCCAGTTATCAGAAAAATAAGAACGATCAGAGAATTGAAGATCGAGAGAATTACCACAGGGAATAGAATAAGCAAAATCAGCTTTGGCTTTACCGTACACTCTTACAAAAAAACTAGCCGTTCCGCTACACCCGCTTTCAGTTTTATATTCCAATGTAATATTATAAGAACCTTCTTTTTTATAATTATGCTCCGGCTCGGGGTCGGCCGAAGTTGTACCATCGCCAAAATTCCATTTATAAACTTTAATTGGCTGATTGGTGTTAGTGCCCAACTTCACTTTTAATGAATCGCAATCATAATTCCATCTAAAACTGCTGGAAGAAAGAAGATAAATGTTAACACTAGGTTTAAACACATTCACCTGCCTGGAGATATTGCTGGAACAACCTGCGGCATTGGCTACCGTAAGATAAACCCAGTAATATCCATCATAAGTAAAATTGTACGACGCATTTTGTTGTGTAGAAAAATTGTTGTTTGAAAAATAATCCAGGCGCCACTGCCATTTTACCGCACCCGCTGTGGTGTCTTTAAATTTTATATTCACGGGTGAACCACATACTCCTCCGTAATCCACTACAAAACCCTTCAGATCCGGCAGATCGTTTACCAGCACTTGTTTTGTTACTGTTTCTTTACAGGTTCCAAAAGTGTTGGTCAATTTTATCGTATAATTGCCGGCCTCGGCATAGGCATGGTTTACTTCTGTCCACCAGTTGTTGGTGGTGCCATCTCCAAACTCCCAATAACTAGTCCCGGGCGGCACATCACTTTTGCTTTTAAATACATAATTGCCGTTTTTACACAACAGATCTGGCGCTTCTATTTTGCTATTAAACTTTACCTGGTCCTCCACCTTCACTGTTTTAGTAACTGAATCCTTGCAGGTTTCGTAGGTATTGATAAGCGTAACATCATACGTTCCAGGATTGGCATAGACATGATTTGCCGTTGAATAAGAATTGACAAAATTACCGTCGCCAAACTTCCACAGACTATTATTTGGATATAAATAACTGGAACTGGAAAAAGCTAATTCACGACAAAGGGGACGAACACTAAAATCAGTATTGAAGTAAGCTGCATTGACCGATACCGGGTAACTGGTAACGGTACACCCATCCGTATTGGAAACAGTTAATGTAACAGGATAAACCGCTTTTTTGGTGAACTTATGAACAGGATTTTTTTGAGTAGAACTGGTACCGTCCCCAAAATCCCAGTTATAAAGAAGAGTGCCGGGACCGGCGCTGTTGTTAGTCAATTGCAGGGATTCATCCAGCGAACACAAAAGATTTTTATTTGTAGTGAAGACCGGCTCAATGCGCCCCAATATCTCCACCGTGTTTGTTTTAGTAATTGTGCTATAACAACCGTAACTGTTGGTAACAGTCAGGTTGACAACAGGCTTTTGCTGATAGCTATAGTAATGAATCATTCTGTTATCATAGACTTGTTGTGTTTGGCCATCGCCGAAGTCCCAGGAATAGTTGCTAATATAACCATCACCCGCTGTAACCTTGGCAGTAAAGCCGGCAGCAGCAGGGATACATACTTTTGGAGCATCGGCTGTAAAATCAACTGTTGGTTTTTTATAAACCTTAATAGTAGCAGTTTTGGAAGAAGTTTGATTTCCATCCGTAACAGTCAATGTAACAGTGTATTCTTTTTCTTCCGTATAAATGGCGCCGGGATTGGGAAGCGCTGAAGTATTACCGTTTCCAAAATCCCATCGATAGACGGCATTGGCCGAAGCTCCAAAACTTTGATTGGAAAAAGAAACTGATAAAGGCGAACAGCCGCCGGATTTATCCATTGAAAAATTGGCTGTTAACTGGGCTTGGGAAAACAACGGGCAAGCAGCAAGCAAAAACAAGGCAAAGGCTGTTCTTCCTTTGAAAAAAGCAATTAGGTGGCTCATATTATAAACTTTCGCAGAATGTGGTCACGAAACGGTGGAGCAAGATAATCAGGGAAAACAGTTTTTACAATGGTTGCGCTATTTTAAAGGATGTCAATTACTAAAATAAGAGCTATTACCTACAGCATCAATAATCAAACATTCCAGACCGACATAGATTCCTTTTTTGGTAATTGAAGTTTCTATTTTCACCCTAATTTACCAACCCTGAACCCGATTGATAAAAAAAACTGTTGATGCAATTCCGTAAGATTTGACTCATAGGGGTTATGATAATCATCTTCGTAAATAAACACCGGGGAAAAATCACCTTGCACAAACCATCTCTTTGCCAGGTAATATCCTCCCGAAACGGAAAAAGAAACTGCTGAAGATACTCCTTCATTAACGAGATAATGATAATCAGCGCCGGCACCGGCATACCACTTATTTTTTTGTTCACGAAATTTATATAGTACCCGTAAAGAAAGCTTTAGATCTGTATTAGCCACAATTATTTTCTTTGGCGCCGGAGTTGTGCCTGGCAACGGGCTTCTTTCGCTTGCATATCCTTTCCAACTATGTCGCATGACGATTATTCCGGGCTGTAAAAACAATTGATGAGAAACCGGGATATTAAAACTAACTCCCCCCTGTAGTCCGGGATCTGCCTGCTTGTCACCAAACGTACCGATGGTTAAATGACCGCCTCCCTGGATATTGAATGAAAACTGGCATAAAGCCATTACCGAAACAAGGACTGCTATGCTGAGGGTAAAGATTTTTTTCATAAAGATAGGTTGTCAAAAAAATGATTTAAAAACATTCCGCAGGTATGTAAAGGTGCTTCTGCGTTATATACTTACCCTGGCAATGACAGTAAATATTCAACGGCCAACGTATATCCTTTTAACCCAAGGCCGATAATGCTTCCCACCGACTTTCCCGATATATGGGAAAGTTTTCTGAAATCTTCCCGTGCATGCACATTGGAAATATGCACTTCGATAACCGGGGTTTTAATTGCTGCAATCGCATCGCCGATTGCCACAGACGTATGTGTGTAGCCGCCGGGGTTAAGCACTATACCATCGAAGTCGAAACCCACCCGTTGCAGTTCATTGATCAGCTCTCCTTCAACATTGCTTTGATAATAGCTGAACGAAATTTGCGGATAGGAAGCTTTGAGCTCTTCAAAAAAATCATCGAAAGACTGGTTGCCGTATATACCGGGTTCTCTCTTACCAAGCAGGTTGAGATTGGGGCCGTTGATGATCGCTATCTTCATTAAGCAATGTGATTTATTGTAAACGAATTTAAAGGATACTATTTACTTTCATTGGCTAGTAAGCTGTATAAAAGCAAATTGACCCTTTTCCCATTTTTGATTTCAGCTTCTCTTAACTTTCCTTCATACTTAAATCCCAGCTTTTCTGCAAGCCGCCAGCTTGTTTCATTACCATCCTCTATCACCGCTTCGAGCCGATGCAATTTCCAGTGGGTAAATAAATGATGGATCATTACCGGAACTACTTCAGGCATGATGCCTTTCCGCCAAAACTGTGGCAGCAACCAATAGCCGATCTCAGCTTTTTCATGTGTTGCGTTATAATAGTTCATCCCACAGGCGCCGACCGGCTCGCTATTGTCACGATCTACAATTTTCCACCAGATACCCGTTTTCTCCCGCCACAGCCCATCATAAAAATCCATTTGTGACTTTGCCTCTTCAACTGTTTTATACGACACCCCATAAAAAGGAATAACCTCGGGATGACTCAAACCCTTAAAAATAAAAGCCTGGTCAGTCGCAACAATCTGTTTTAAAATAAATCTGCTGGTATGTAATTCCGGAAACATAAAAAAACATCCGCTTGGGGCGGATGGCAATTTATTTAGTTTTTCTGTTCTTTTATCATTTGTATAAACTGGTCGAAAAGATAACGGCTGTCATGGGGACCAGGTGTAGCTTCCGGGTGATACTGCACGGAGAAGGCCGGTTTGCCTTTTACCCGTATGCCTTCAATGGACTGATCATTTAAATTGACATGCGTTACTTCTATATGGTCAGCTTTTTTTACCGCTTCAGGATCTACCCCGAATCCATGATTTTGTGTCGTGATCTCTGATCTGCCGGTAACTAAATTTTTTACCGGGTGATTCAACCCACGGTGACCATGATGCATTTTAAAAGTAGGGATATCATTAGCCAATGCCAGCAACTGATGGCCCAGGCAGATACCAAATACCGGCTTTTCTTCTTTTAAAATTTGTTTCAGGCTATTGACGGCATAATCCATTGGCGCCGGATCACCGGGCCCGTTGGAAATAAAATAACCATGCGGCTCAAATTTCTTTACTTCATCCAATGGCGTTTTGGCCGGGAACACTTTTACGTGTGCTCCTCTTTCTACCATACAGTTCAGGATATTTCTTTTTACACCATAATCCATTACTGCGATCCGGATGGCAGAATCTTTATCACCCAGCTCATATGTTTCTTTGGTGCTCACATGCGAAGCCAATTCCAACCCATCCATATCCGGCACGGCGTCAAGCTTCTTTTTAAGTTCGTTGATATCTGTTGTTTCGGAGGAGATGATACAATTCATGGCTCCCTTGGTGCGGATATGTGCGACGAGAGCCCTTGTGTCCACATCAGCTATCGATACAATGTTGTGTGTTTTCAAATAATCCTCCAGCGAGCCCTGTGCAAGTTTTCTTGAATACTGGTCTTCGAGGTTACGACCGATCAGCCCTTTGATTTTTACGCTATCGGACTCTACATCAGCTTCTTTCACTCCGTAGTTACCTACATGTACGGCATTCATAATGAGAACCTGGCCATAATAGCTGGGGTCAGTAAATACTTCCTGGTAGCCGGTCATACCGGTATTAAAACAAACTTCGCCGGTGGTAGTACCAATAGCACCAAAGGCTTTACCATAACAAACAGTGCCGTCTTGTAACAGCAAAACAGCGGAAGGTCGGGTTGTTGACATAGTTATAAAAGAATCTGCTCTTTAAAAACAAATTGCGCAAAAGTAGGGACTTAAATGTTTCCGGGATGAGAAAATTTTGAACATAATTTACCCCCAATAAAAAAATCTCGCAGACCGCGGGACAACATGTTAAAAGGGTGTTTATCACCGAAATCTGCGAGACCTATTCTTATGGCAATTGATGATTTTGGGTCGATTATCCTTTAACCCGCAAAAAATTTCCGTTTTTGTCAAACTCGAGTTGAAGCCCGGACGAAAGCCTGGTTTCCTGTGATGCATCTTTGATTTCCCAGCCGCGGATAAAGTCAGCCGGATAATGGGTGTCAACATATTCTAAAACAAGCGAAGGAATAACCGTACCCGGTATGGCTTCCGTTCCTTCTATTTTTTTGATATTTCCCTGCCGGGTAAAATCCAGTTTGGTGCCGTTGTTGAGATAAACATGAAAATAGGTTTTCAGGTTATCCAATTCTTTTACGACCTGCAGAATTTGTTTGCCGGGATAATGGGTGGTTACAAACCCGCTGGCATTGGCAGGAAGATCATCTGATTGCACTACCTTCTCTTTATCGCAGGCCACTAACAATAAGGCTGAAAGTGTCATAAGAAGAAAAGTTTTTTTCATAAAATAAAAATTGTGTTTAATGATTGTTTGCTGTCAAAATGTGACAACCTGCTTTCAGCAAACCCCTATTATAAAAATGAAAAATGTCGCTAAGAGAGTTGAGAGAGGCTTGTCTCAAAAATGAAGAATTTTTTTACCGCAGAGAGCACAAAGAAGTTTCGCAAAGGTCGCAGAGAATCACCTTGAATAATTTTGCTTTGTGTACTCTGTGCCGCCTCTGTAAACTCTGTGGTTATATACAACTGTTGAGAAAGTCCTGAGATTATGTCAAAAAATATTAATACCTGCGTTCCAGCCAAACCAGCCGCGAACTTTTGGGTCGCCAAGCTCAAAGGTTTTATAAGAGCCGGGGATAATGTTGTACTTATAGCCATCAATAGCAGCGGGTTGCTTAGTGTAGTACACAGAAAAGGAGGGCCCACCGAAAATGGAAAATCGTTTTCCAAATTTTATATTGAATTGCAGGTCTAACCGATTCAGCAAATTGAGATAATCCCAGGTTCCAAGATAAACATACTGAGAACCCAACTCAGGATTGATGGAAAACCATTTGGTTAAACTTAACTCTGTGCCAAGGCCATAACCAAATGTATAAAGCTTGTCATCTTTTCGATCCAGGTTCATGCCCGCCTGCAGAATGCTATACAATTTACGGCTGCCCGTTTTAAAAGACAGGTTGCCATTGACCACTTCATTGGTGGAAAGAGATAATTTATGATATCCTTTCAACACAATATTGATCAACCCGATGCTATATCCATCCGATGTGTCGGCAATATTGATGATCCCGATCTGCAGGCCTTTTAATTTTTTGGCATAATTAAATACGCCACCGGCCTGTATTCCCCGTACCTGTCCACCGCCAATGTTTCCTACTCCACCAATTTGAATTCCGCCAACATCCCTGTTCTGGTAGTTAAACACACCCGCAGCCTGCAAACCCTTCATGGTACCACCACTGATATTGGCCACTCCTGCAATTTGTAATCCACCTACATTACCCTTTACATAATTGTTAATGCCGGCGGCTTGCAGACCTTTCACATTTTTCAACACCGTATTTTGAAGACCCCCGATTTGCAAACCAGTTATGGATCCGCCGGTGATATTAAACAACCCGGCTCCCTGCACATATCGTACATCCTTTTTATTCAAATTAAATAGTCCACCAATCTCCAACCCATTGACGCCTGCCGTATATCCGCCGAATAAATTGAATGAAAAATTATTCACCACCTGCCCGCTTAGTTTACCCTGCGTACTCACACCCGGCACAACAGAAAACTGGAAAGGTTTTTTGGTAAAGAATTTTTTCATGTTCAGGCTCCTGATCTTTTGTTTAGCGGTCAACAAAAATCTTGCAATGCCCGTTTCTTCTACTTCGCTGGCAGAAGTTTTAGCCACTACAGTATCGGCTACAATTGAACTGGTACTTGTATCAGCCAATTCAAAACTGTTGGGAGCAGAAACAACGGTTTGATTGACCACCGGCACAATCGCAATCACCAGTTGCAGATCGAACTTTTGCGGAATCGTAACCATCGTATCTTCAAAAGCATCCTTGCTTACCGCCAGCGAAGTAGTTTTATATTTATCCTTTAGCCTGATCTTAAAACTCCCATTGGCATCCGTCAACGTAGACGTAAGATGCGTGGTTTCATATATACTTACATCACTCAGCCGTTCACCCGTCTCAGCATTTACCACAGAACCAGAAATGAACCAGCTGTTGTCTTTTGCGGGTGCTGTTTTTGTAACAGTAGTAAGTTGCAAACTCACCCGGCGTAGTATTACATAGTTACCACTCTCTTTGTATTCATAAGCCCCGTTAAATAACTGGTTCAGTACCTGCCTCACCGTTTTGTTGTTCACGGATAAATTGACAAGGCTGTCCCGTTTTAAAATATTACTGTTATAGGAAAAACTGAAGCCTGCTTTGTTACTGATAATGGCTAACACATCATCCAGCCGTTGCCGGTTGGCGGTAAACGACACCCGCCTGTCTAAAATATTTTGAGCCTCAATGCAAATTGAACACAGTATAAAAATCAGCATTAGCGATCCGTAGAATATCCCTTTCTTATTTACCATGTTCCGGCTGATCAATTAGTGCAAAATAATTTCATTCTCTTTTTTTGAAACTTTTATCATCAGCGTCTGGCTGATGATATCAAGAATGGTATCCAGTGATTCCTGGTCAAATGTCACTGTAAGTGGAAGTTTTCGCAACGACTCTTTTTCAATCCGGATCCTGGCGTCATAAGCTTCGTTCAGTTTTTCGACCAGTTTCCAAAGAGGAGTATTATCACAGACAAAAGTTTTACTGACATAGTAGTTATACAATTTATCTTCGGTCTCCCGTTTCTGCAATGAAGTATCTGCATTAACAAGGGATGTCTGTTCTCCTGCTCTCAGTTCAACCGTTACTCCGTTCTTTGTTACCTGCACAACACCTGTTTCCACAATCACTTCCGCAGCGCCATTTACACTTCTTACATTAAAAGAAGTGCCCACCACCTTCACCTGCACATCGTTTACATCAATGATAAAAGGTTTTGTTTTATCCGGCACAACATTAAAAAAGGCCTCTCCTTTCAACACCACTTTTCTCGTTTTGCCTTTAAACGAAGATGGATAAGATAAAACAGAATGTTTATTCAAAGTTGCCACGGAACCATCGGGCAATGTATCTTTCTTCACTTCGTTGGCAGAAGCAACACTAATCAATTCAGGAGCTTTCGTTTTACTTTGCCATTGTGACCGGATGACCAGGCCAGCAACTACGATGATCAAAACACTGGCAGCTATTTTCCACCAGCCGAAACCCTGGTGCAGTTTACGCCCCTCTTCCTTTTTTATCTTGCGTTGAAATTTTTGCCAGGCTTTATTTTCATCTACCGATGTGATTACGGCCAATTGACGGCTTTGGTCCCAGATCATTTGAAAATGCCGGAAATAATATTGGTTGGCTTCGCTGGCACTGATCCACTCCTCTACCAGCTTTTGCTCCGGTATAGTAGCTTCATCGGTGAGGTATTTCACCAGCAACTCATCCATTTTATCGTGTGTAAAGTTTTCCAATATTTTCAGGGTTTACTATTGAACAGGAATAAAATGAGTAAAGGCAAAAACTCCACTAGCTTTTGCCTCAATAATTTCAGCGCTTTGCCCATTTGGTTCTCGATCGTTTTTACAGACAGGCCCATTTCATCCGCGATCTCCTGGTACTTCAATCCTTCAAACCGGCTCATCTGGAAAATAGTACGGCACTGCTCCGGCAGTTCGTTCATGGCGTCATGAATATGTTCTTTTAATTCACCCTGCAATATTTTTCCGGAAGCATTTTCAATTTTGTCATTCGCCTGTCGCACTACATGCATGGCATGTGCTGATTTTACTTTTTTATGCTTGATATAATTAAGACAATCGTGATAAACAGCTTTGTAGAGATAGGCCTTTGGTGAGGATTCGATTGCCAGTTGATCTCTTTTTTCCCAAAATTTATAAAACACATTTTGTACGATCTCCTCTCCCATCGCCTCGTCTTTCAAAATGGTAATAGCATAGGCGTGCAAACCCCTGAAATGCATTTTAAATAAATGCTCAAAGGCCGTTTCGCTGGTTGGCGTCAGCGATCTGACGATGGCAGTATGACTTTGTTCCACTTGCAATATCCTGTGATCAGCTAAAATATGGCTATTCCCTGTCAAGATGGTTTATAAATGGGACAACCGGCAGGGGATTTACCCCTATGGAAGTAATAACATTTTTAGTGGGCCATTGAATAGTCAGCATTGAAAATTGGGTATTGAATATTTTCAGGTCGAACTAAACACATGTTTAACGCACAACAGCCAACTTTCAATATTCAATGATAAAAATCATTTCACTCTTCTCTTATATCTTTCCCTTATCACATCCTGCACATTCACATTATGGATCTTGCTTTCCAGCCAGGATATTACGTCGAGATAAGCAAATGCCCGCCGTTCGAGGGGATTGTGTTCGTATTTCTTGAGTTTGTGGAGCAATTTTTCAAACTCGGGCTTTAGTGCCCTGGCGCCTACATGGAAGGATTGGCGCAGGAAAGCAAAGATCTCTTCTTCCACCCGGCTCAGGCTTTCCATTTTCGACATATAGCGATACACCGATTTGATCAGGTACTCCAGCAAATCGAAATTTCCCAGTTCATAATGGGCGATCAGGTGCAGCAATCTCGCATAACATTGCAGGTCATTTCTCAATCCTGATTTTTGATTGATGATGCGGTTGAGATAGTCGATGGCTTTTTCATTGTTGCCGCTGCCGAAATACAGGCATGCAATTTTATAATAGAACACCAGTACACGGTGCGTATCGAGATAAAGTCCATATTCTTTCAGCATTTCCTCCAGGTGTGGCACCATCAACAAGCCTTTGTTGAACGTGCCCTGCAAAAAATAGAGATTGATACGGGCTGTATACAAATATTGATAAGCCAGGATGCGATTATTATCATTTTGGGTTACCAACTTGTGCCGGGTAAATTTTTCAAACTGTTTGATCGTTTCTTCCAGCTTCTCATGGTTGAGCAAATCAAAATGGGCACTCATCAGGTTATGCATCCCTTTTATATAACTGGCTGTTTCCACCGCCAGCATATCCGGGTTTTTGTCAAACAGGTCTACCCATTTCTGGCAATATCGGTAGTACTGTAAAAAGTCGATCCGGATAAAAGCATACCAGCACTGGCTCTGGTAATAATAGAGTTTTTCATAAAACCCCTGCGCTGACTTTGCTTCCGGGGGTATATGAGTTTCAAAAAAAAGCCGGATGCTTTTAATATCGTTTTCGTTACGGGCATGGCCATGTTGAATGTACCAGCTATACAGCTGCAGGGAAAGATTGGACAGCTTATTGATCAGTGTCAGTGTGTCATTTACCTGGTTAGCTTCGGTGCTCAATTGTTCCGCCCGGTTCTGCATACTGCGGGTAATGTAGAGGGCTTCAATCTTTTTTTCAAAAAACAGCGCCTGCTGCAGGTAGGTAACCTGGTTATGGGCCCGGGCGGTGTCTTTCAAGCGGTCAAGAGCCTTCAGGCTTTGCAGGTACAGGCCCTTGTTAAACAGGATGCGGGCATAGTCCATTTGCTCATGTAGCTGAATATCAATATTATTTTCATCCTTTATGATCCGCAGGCTGGATAAAATCTGGCGGTATAATTGGGCCTTGATGTTGGAAAGCTGCTGTTTACTGATTGACTTGTTTTTTTTCAATAGCAAAGCTTCGTCGTAATCATTCAGTTTGTCCAGAGCATCAAAGAGTTGGATAGTTTTCAACGTGTCGCTGGATGAGTTTCGCCTCACATATAACTTAAAATTCCTCTTTTCTGACTTTTCCAGCGATTTTACCAGTTGAAAAAGGGCGTCTGTGGACCGGTTGGGCATCGTAATTCAGGTGATTTAAAATCCTTTACTGCAAAGGGTTCCAGGGGATTTCCCCCTTTTTAAACTCTGTAAAACAGGGTCAATTTTGGTTTTACCTGCCCGTACATCTGGGCTATCTTAGATGATCGGGTTGCTTGTTTTGTTGTCGGTAGCAAGCGATACAAAAATAAGCAGCCTGTTTTTTTATCACCACAATATATTACTTAATTATGGCTGATGGCAAAATCCACATCTTTGACACCACCCTCAGGGATGGTGAACAGGTACCCGGTTGCAAACTGAATACCACAGAAAAAATACGCCTGGCCCTTGCATTAGAAGAGCTTGGAGTTGATATCATCGAAGCCGGTTTCCCTGTTTCGTCACCGGGAGACTTTGAATCAGTGAATGAAATTGGTAAAGTGATTAAAAATGCCACAGTCTGCGGTCTTACCCGGGCAGTGCAAAAAGATATTGAAGTGGCCGCCGAAGCATTAAAGTCGGCCAAACGTCCACGCATTCATACCGGTATAGGTACCTCTGATCTTCATATCAAAGCAAAATTCAATTCAACAAGGGAAGAAATATTGGCCAGGGCTGTCCAGGCGGTTAAATGGGCCAGGAATTTTGTGGACGATGTTGAGTTTTATGCGGAAGACGCCGGCCGCACCGACAATGAATACCTTGCTAAAGTAGTGGAAGCCGTGATTAAAGCAGGAGCGACAGTCGTCAATATCCCTGACACTACTGGTTATTGCCTCCCCCATCAATATGGTGAAAAAATTGCCTACCTCATCAATAATGTGCCCAACGTTGATAAAGCCATCCTGAGTTGTCATTGTCATAATGACCTGGGGCTGGCAACAGCCAATTCTATCTCGGGTGTAATCAATGGTGCAAGACAAATAGAATGTACCATCAATGGTTTGGGAGAAAGAGCGGGTAATACTTCACTGGAAGAAGTAGTGATGGTTTTGAAACAGCATCATTCACTGGGCTTTTATACCAATATTAATACACGACAATTGAACCCCATCAGCCAATTGGTTTCTGAAACCATGCGCATGCCGGTTCAGCCTAACAAGGCTATCGTTGGTGCTAATGCATTTTCGCATTCTTCCGGTATTCACCAGGATGGTTTCTTAAAAGAAGCATTGACTTATGAAATCATCAATCCTGAAGAAGTAGGCGCCGGTGGTTCTAAAATCGTACTCACTGCCAGAAGTGGCCGCTCAGCATTGGCCCATCGCTTTCACAAACTCGGTTATCAATATACCAGAAACGATATCGATGTATTGTATGTAGAATTTTTAAAAGTGGCGGATTTGAAGAAGGAAGTGGCAGACGAAGACTTACATGCAATGGCAAAAGAATATACTGCTGTAGAAACCGCATAAACGTTTAGCACTATGGCGAAAACATTATTTGAAAAAATTTGGGACAGGCACATCGTCAAAACGATTGAAGGCGGCCCATCTGTTTTATATATTGACCGGCATTTTATTCACGAGGTAACAAGCCCACAGGCATTTGCCGGACTGAATAAACGCGGAATAAAAGTTTTTCGTCCAAAACAAATTGTAGCGACGGCGGATCATAATGTGCCTACCTTGAATCAACATCTGCCCATCAAAGAAGAGTTGTCCCGCCGACAGGTAGAAGCATTGAAGAAAAATTGCGAAGAGCACGGTATTGAATTATATGGCCTTGGACACCCGTTCCAGGGCATTGTTCATGTTATAGGACCCGAACTTGGCATCACACAGCCCGGCATGACGATCGTATGTGGCGATAGCCATACATCCACACACGGAGCTTTTGGAAATATTGCTTTTGGTATAGGCACCAGTGAAGTAGAAATGGTGATGACTACGCAATGCCTTTTGCAGAGCAAGCCCAAACTGATGCGTATCAATATCGACGGGCAGTTGAACAAGGGAGTAGTGAGTAAGGATATTGTTTTGTATATCCTTTCAAAAATATCAGCGAGTGGTGCTACGGGCTATGCAGTCGAGTTTGCAGGTTCTGCTATCCGTTCATTATCGATGGAAGCAAGAATGACCATTTGCAATATGAGCATTGAAATGGGTGCCCGTTGTGGTATGATCGCTCCCGACGAAACAACATTCAAATACATTAAAGGCAGAAAGTTTGCACCACAGGGTGAAGCATGGAATAAAGCTCTTGCATATTGGAAAACATTATACAGTGATAATGACGCAAAATTTGATCAAGAGATTTTCATCAAAGCGGAAGACATAGAACCCATGATCACCTATGGTACTAATCCCGGAATGGGAATAGGTGTGGGTGGACATGTTCCTGCGTTGAATGAGATAGATGAAAAGGAAAAAACATCCTTTGAAAAGTCCCTGAACTATATGGGCCTTGAAGCGGGTGCTACGATCAAAGGGAAAAAAGTGGATTATGTTTTTATTGGCAGTTGCACCAATTCAAGAATCGAGGATCTGCGCATGGTGGCTTCATTCGTAAAAGGAAAACATAAAGCCAAAGACGTAGAAGTATGGATTGTACCCGGAAGCAAACAAGTGGAAGCACAGGCAAAACAGGAAGGCATCGATAAGATTTTTGAAGAAGCAGGCTTCATGCTTCGTCAGCCTGGTTGCTCAGCTTGCCTGGGTATGAATGAAGATAAAATTCCTGCTGGTAAATACTGTGTATCTACTTCCAACAGAAATTTTGAAGGAAGACAAGGCGCCGGTGCAAGAACATTATTGGCAAGCCCGTTGACTGCAGCTGCGGCAGCGATCACTGGGGTTATTACGGATGTACGAGAAATGTTACCCCCAACCCCTAAAGGGGAGTTAGCAACTTCTTTGAATTGATTATAAATATTGCAAGATAAAATTGGCATATATAACATTTAATAACAAAAAGAGACTTTCCGACAAGCGAGGGCTGTGCGAAGATGGCCTTCTCCTTGGGAGAAGGTCGGGATGAGGCCATGAAAGCATTAAGAACCATAAATAGCCGGTTTGTTCCCATCAATATCGAAAACATCGATACGGACCAGATCATCCCTGCCCGCTTCCTGAAAGCAACCACCAAGGAAGGTTTTGGTAAAAATCTCTTTCGTGACTGGCGGTATGAAAATGACGATGAAACAAAGCCAAAGAAAGATTTTGCTCTAAATCAGTCGCAATACAAAGGCGAAATATTAGTGGCGGGTAAAAATTTTGGCTGTGGTTCTTCCCGGGAACATGCTGCGTGGTCCATTTTAGATTATGGATTCAGAGCAGTTGTATCCAGCTTCTTTGCTGACATTTTTAAAAATAATGCACTCAACAACGGTGTGCTTCCGGTCACGGTTTCTGAAGCTTTCCTGAAAAAAATATTTGAACAGGATAGTGAGGCTACACTGACCATCGACCTGGAAAAACAAACCATCACGATCGATAAAACAGGAGATCAGGAACATTTCGATATCAACAGTTATAAAAAAACCTGCTTGTTGAACGGATATAATGATATCGATTATTTATTAAGTATAAAAAAAGACATCGAGCAATTCGAGGAAACACTTTAATGTCATCAGCTTCGATCATAGTAAAAAATATCAGTGCGCAACAGTTTGGCAAAACTGTACTGGACAATATTTCCTTTACTATTGAAGCCGGCCAGCATTTGGCTGTTATTGGTGAAAGCGGCAGTGGTAAATCCTCGCTGGCAAAAGCTTTAGCCGGAAAATTATTTACAAAAGGTTCCATTGAAATTAACTATACCGATCATTCTTTTCTAAAGCCAACAACTGTTTTATTAGAATCGTCAGAAACGTTGAAAAACTTATCCAACGTTTCTGACTTCTACTACCAGCAACGCTACAACAGCTGTGATGCGGAAGATGCATTAACAGTGGAGCAGGAACTGAAAAAAACCATTGGCGCCTCCAATGAAGTTGATTCATTATTAAATCAATTGAGTCTGTCACACCGGGGGCAAACTCCTTTGATCCAGCTTTCAAATGGTGAGCAAAAAAAGCTACAGCTAATAAAGGCATTGGTACTGCAACCACAGGTATTAATAATGGATAATGTATTTGTCGGCTTAGATGTTAGTAGCAGGAAAGAGTTACATCACATTATGAATGAGCTTGCCCGAAAAGGTACTACGCTTATCCTCGTTACCGACGAAAGAGAACTTCCCTCCTGCATTACGCATATAGCTGAATTATTCAATGGGAAATTGGTACAGGTAAGCGAAAGAAAAACGTTTGTTGCATTTCATCCGGAGAATGCGAGGAAAGACAAGAATAATATCAATGCTTCTTTGTTCGCCGGCCATATCGCCAAATATGATAACATCGTAAAAATAAAAAACGTCACCATTCAATATGGCGACAAAATCATTTTACAAAACATAAACTGGGAAGTAAAGCAGGGAGACCACTGGCTGGTAAAAGGTCATAATGGCGCCGGCAAATCGACACTGCTCAGTTTGATCACTGCTGACAATCCGCAGGCCTACTCGCACGAAATTTATTTGTTTGACAAGCGTCGCGGCACCGGTGAAAGCATTTGGGATATAAAAAAGAAAATTGGCTTCGTATCACCAGAGCTGCACAAGTTTTTTGACATGAGCACTTCGGTACACAATGTGATCGGGTCCGGCTTCTTTGATACTATGGGCCTATTCCGTTTGTTAAGTAATGAACAGGAACAAATGGTAAATGAATGGCTCGGGGTTTTTGATTTAACGGATCAGCGGGAAAAGCCATTGTTTCTTTTATCAACCGGGCAGCAACGGAAAGCATTGCTGGCAAGAGCATTAATAAAAAACCCTGCACTGCTGGTGTTGGATGAACCTTGCCAGGGACTGGATGATCATCAAACAAAACATTTTTTGGAACTGATCGATTCTATCTGCAACTGCTCAGCAACGACACTGATCTACGTAAGTCATTACGACAACGAAATACCTGCTTGCATCCTGCAAAAAATGGAATTGCTGCAGGGTAAACAAATTAGTTTAATTAAACCGCAACCAATAACTGTATAGTCCGTACATAAACACAAGGTCATGAAAAAAAACATTGCAGTCATAGAGGGAGATGGAATTGGCCCGGAAGTAACCAAACAATCGATTCGTGTGCTGAATGCCATCGCGGAGACTTTTAATCACCAGTTTACATACATGCATTGCCTGATGGGTGCTGATGCGATTGACAAAACAGGCAATCCCCTACCGGACGAAACCATTGAGGTATGTTTAAAAAGTGATGCCATTCTATTTGGAGCTATTGGGCATCCAAAATATGATAACGACCCTACCGCTAAAGTAAGACCGGAACAAGGTTTATTGAAGCTGCGTAAGTCGCTGCAACTATTTGCCAATATCCGCCCGGTTAACACCTACCCTGCCTTGCACCATCTTTCACCACTGAAAACAAAAAATATTGAAGGTGTTGATTTTGTCATTTTCCGTGAATTGACTGGCGGAATTTATTTTGGGAAAAAAGAATTGAACGCAGAAGGCACGCAAGCATCTGATGATTGTGTTTATAGCCGCGAAGAAATTGAGCGCATAGCCCATCTTGCTTTTCAATATGCACAAAAAAGAAAAAAGAAATTATTATTAGTTGATAAAGCCAACGTGTTAGAGACCTCACGGCTCTGGAGAAAAGTGGTGCAGGAACTGGCGACAACCTACCCGGATATCACGGTTGAATATATGTTTGTCGACAATGCTGCCATGCAGATCATTGTTAATCCCAGGCAATTTGATGTAGTGTTGACCGAAAATATGTTTGGCGACATCATTAGTGATGAAGCTAGTGTGATCAGTGGTTCGTTGGGGCTATTGCCCTCAGCATCCATCGGTAAGGGCTCAGCGCTGTTTGAGCCTATTCATGGTTCTTATCCGCAAGCAGCCGGTAAAGACATTGCCAATCCGTTGGGTTCGATTCTTTCGGCGGCCATGTTGCTCGATTATTTTGAATTAAAAGAGGAAGCTGAGCTGGTGCGTGAAGCAGTGACCTGGACTTTGCAAAATGGCTTTGTGACCAAGGATATTGACCCCGTGAATTTTTATTTGACATCCACCATCGGTGAATTGATCAGTGATTACGTACAGGGAAAAATTCCCGGATCGATAAAAAGAGAAAATATTGAGTTGAGTAAATCAACAATTATATAGTCTGACCTGGGATTGATTGGATGATTGAGATTACTGTGATAGTGATGCACAAAATCAAGTCTGGCGAGATGAATTGAAATATCTCATAAATCCTAAAAATCACGATTCAGACAAAAAGTTCTTTGTTTTTACAGTTGGCGGGAGTATATTCGCAAAACAAACTCCTTCATGTTAAAAAGCACAGTAAATAATGTCCTAAACATCGCCACAATTATTATTGTGGTAGTCGTTATTATACCTGCACTTAACGGAGGAGGATCACTAGTATAAATATCAAAAACGAAATACTTAGAAACCCGCCTCCGAAAGGCGGGTTTCTTGTTTGTCTGACGTCCTCGTCTGACAAACAAAAGACACTTTTTAAAAACAAAGAAAAAAATAGAATCATGTATTACAACGAGCATACAATTATTTATCACAACGGTGAGCTGGTAAAAGCAGCAGAAGCAAAAACTGACTTCTACAGTCAATCATTGCATTATGGTTACGCTGTGTTTGAAGGCATCCGTTCTTATCGAACAGTGAGTGGTGAGACAAAAATCTTCAAAGAGGTAGAACATTACGAACGTTTGAAAAGATCGGCACTCGCTTTAAATATGCCCTACCCGTTTGATACGGCTGAACTAATTGATGCTACCTACCAGGTATTGCAAAAAAACAAGCTGCAGGACGCTTATATCCGACCGGTAATATACGCTCCTGCCAATATGAGCTTTAATAAAAACAAAGAATCCTTTATTGTTATTGAGGCCTGGAAGATGGAGCCTTTCCTGGGTGAAAAACTGATACGGGTAATGACATCTTCATTTGAGCGTCCCAACCCCAAAGGTTTTAAAATAGAAGCGAAAGCATCCGGCCATTATGTAAATTCTATTCTTGCCAGCCAGGAAGCGAAAGCCGCAGGGTATGATGAAGCCTTGCTAACTGATATGAATGGGTTTGTGGCAGAGGGTCCCGGCGCCAATGTATTTTTTGAAAAAGATGGTAAGCTATACACGCCGGCGACAGGAAATATTTTACCTGGCATCACAAGGGCTACAGTCATTGAACTGTGCCAGGAACTAAATATTCCTGTCGAAGAAAAATTATTTACAACGGATGAATTAAAAAAAGCTGATGCCGCTTTTTTCTGTGGTACAGCAGCGGAAGTTATAGGATGGGAAAGTCTTGATGATGTAAAATTCGCACTGCCATGGGCGCAGTCTGTCGGAAAGATTATACAGGATGCATATAAACATAGAGTAACAGAAAAAGAATACAATAAAATAGAAGAACTGGCATGAATGAATTAAACAAATACAGTAAGACATTAACACAGGATCCTACGCAACCAGCGGCACAAGCCATGTATTATGCGATTGGATTTAAAGAAGAAGATTTTAATAAGGCACAAGTTGGAATTGTAAGTATGGGTTGGGATGGCAATCCCTGCAATATGCACCTGAATGATTTGGCCGTTAGTGTCCGCAAAAGTGTGAATGCAACAGATGGCTTACTCGGCTTGCGATTTTATACCATTGGTGTAAGTGATGGTATCAGTATGGGAACAGACGGCATGCGGTATAGTTTAGTAAGCCGTGATGTAATCGCTGACAGCATTGAAACAAATGCAGGCGCCCAATATTATGATGCATTGATTGCCATACCCGGTTGTGATAAAAATATGCCCGGTGCGGTGATGGCTATGGGAAGATTAAACAGGCCATCAATCATGTTATATGGTGGCACTATTGCTCCCGGTCATTATAAAGGTGAAGACCTGAATATTGTAAGTGCTTTTGAAGCATTAGGCCAGAAGATAGCCGGCAACCTGAGCGAAAATGATTTTAAAGGAATAGTACAGCACTCCTGCCCCGGCGCCGGTGCCTGCGGTGGTATGTACACCGCCAATACAATGGCTTCTGCTATTGAAGCATTAGGAATGAGTTTGCCCAACTCATCGTCCAACCCTGCCTTGAGTGAAGACAAACAAAAAGAATGTGAGGCGGTGGGCAAAGCAATAAAAGTTTTGCTGGAAAAAAATATTACGCCAAAAGATATCATGACCCGTAAAGCATTTGAAAATGCAATCACTGTGATCATGGTATTGGGCGGAAGTACGAATGCGGTGTTGCACCTGATTGCTATGGCAAAAAGTGTTGACCTGGATTTAACGCAGGATGATTTTCAAAAAATCAGTGACCGTATCCCCGTATTGGCTGACTTTAAACCTTCGGGCAAATACCTGATGGAAGATTTACACAAGCATGGCGGTGTGCCTGCTGTGATGAAATATTTATTAAATAATGGATTGCTCCATGGCGATTGTTTGACAGTAACCGGTAAAACGGTAGCAGAAAATTTAGCAGGTGTGCCGGATCTGGATTTTAACGCACAGAAAATTATTTACCCGCTTGAACAGCCGCTGAAAAAAACGGGACACCTGCAAATTCTGTATGGCAATTTGGCTGAAAAGGGAAGCGTAGCAAAAATCAGTGGCAAAGAAGGCGAACGCTTTGAAGGAACAGCAAGAGTATTCGACGGCGAAAAGGATTTTATCGATGGCATAGCATCAGGCAAAGTAAAAGCTGGTGATGTCGTGGTGATTCGCTATATCGGTCCGAAAGGGGCACCTGGCATGCCTGAGATGCTGAAACCAACCGGTGCTATTATCGGCGCAGGATTAGGAAAGTCTGTTGCATTGATAACAGATGGCAGATTTAGCGGCGGTACACATGGTTTTGTAGTAGGTCATATTACACCGGAAGCATTTGATGGCGGATTAATCGCATTGGTGAATGATAATGATACCATCGAAATCGATGCAGTGAAAAATACGATCAGCTTAAAAGTAAGTGACGACGAGATCGCAAAACGAAAAGCCAATTGGAAACAACCGGCTTTAAAAGCCACAAAAGGTATTTTATACAAGTATGCAAAATCTGTAAAGCCAGCTGATGAAGGTTGTGTAACAGACGAGGCATAAATCAAATAGCATTGAATCTTAAACAAATTTTATGAGCACAGTTGAAGTAACAGCAAAAAAGACAAGCACAGTAAAAAAAGAGACAACCCAGGTTAGTGGTTCGGTCGCTGTGCTGGAAGCTTTTATTGCTGAAGGTGTTGATACCATTTTTGGATACCCCGGTGGGGCCATCATGCCTATCTATGATGCACTGTATGATTATAATGATCGGCTTAAACATATACTCGTCCGTCATGAGCAAGGCGCAATACATGCGGCACAGGGTTATGCCCGTACATCAGGTGAGGTAGGCGTTGTATTCGCCACCAGCGGACCAGGTGCTACTAATCTTGTTACAGGTTTAGCAGATGCCATGATTGACTCCACGGCTGTTGTCTGCGTCACAGGCCAGGTGTTTGCACATTTGTTGGGCACAGATGCTTTCCAGGAAACAGATGTGATTAATATTACAACACCAGTAACCAAATGGAACTACCAAATCACTGATGCAACAGAGATACCACATGTACTTGCGAAAGCATTTTACATAGCGAAAAGCGGAAGACCCGGCCCGGTATTAATTGACATCACCAAAAATGCGCAACTACAACTGTTCGAATACAGTGGTTATAACAAATGTGATCATATCCGCAGCTATAGACCTAAGCCGATAGTAAGAAAAGAATATATTGAAGAAGCAGCAAAACTGATTAATAGTGCGGAGAAACCATTTGTAATTTTCGGGCAGGGCGTTATTCTAGGCAAAGCTGAAAAGGAATTCAAAGCTTTTATTGAAAAATCAGGCATCCCTGCTGCATGGACCATCATGGGTATGAGTGCTATACCAACTGATCACCCATTGGGCGTCGGTATGTTGGGCATGCACGGTAATTACGGCCCGAATGTGCTGACCAATGAGTGTGATGTATTGATCGCTATCGGCATGCGCTTCGATGATCGGGTTACCGGTCGGCTGGATAAATATGCAAAACAGGCAAAAGTTATTCACCTCGATATTGATCCGGCAGAAGTAGACAAAAATGTAAAAGCTACTGTGCCGGTGTGGGGCGATTGTAAAGAAACACTTCCGTTGCTTACTGAGTTGGTTGAACAAAAAGTTTATCCGCAATGGATACAAAAGTTCAAGGATTATCAACAGAAAGAGGAAGAAAAAGTAATCCATGAAGAGTTGAACCCTAAAGGTGAAGTGCTAACCATGGGTGAAGTGATCAGGGAACTAAACGAATTAACACAAGGCAACGCCATCATCGTAACAGATGTTGGTCAGCACCAGATGGTAGCCTGTCGCTATGCAAAGTTTAATCAAACAAAAAGCAATATTACCAGCGGCGGATTGGGAACAATGGGATTTGCATTACCAGCAGCAATTGGTGCCGCCTACGGCGATCCTTCGAGGACAACGGTTGCCATTATCGGTGACGGCGGTTTTCAAATGACGCTGCAGGAGTTGGGTACCATCATGCAGTTTAAACCCAATGTCAAAATACTCATCCTGAACAACCAGTTTTTGGGAATGGTTCGTCAATGGCAGCAACTGTTTCATGAAAAAAGATATTCATTTGTTGATATCACCAGTCCTGACTTTGTACAGGTAGCCAAAGGATTTAATATTCCCGGCAAAAGGATACATGAAAGAAAGGATGTGAAAAACGCATTGAAAGAAATGCTGGATAATGACGGTAGTTATTTGCTGGAAATAATGGTGGGCAAGGAAAATAATGTATTCCCTATGGTACCGCAGGGACGTGGAGTGGCGGAAATTGTTTTATCAAAAGATGATCTCTGATCTGCCTGATGAATGATGATTTTTCCGGCAAGCCGGTGATAAAAATTAAAGACTATAAAACATGCTAAAGCTAGAATATACAATAACAGTTTATACCGAAAACCAGATCGGTATTATAAGCCGTGTATCCACCATTTTCTCCAGGAGAAAAATAAATATTGAAAGTCTTAATACTTCTCCCAGCGAAATAGAGGGAATTCACCGCTTTACCATTGTGATCCACGAAACAGAAGATGTGGTAAAAAAACTGGTACGCCAGATTGAAAAGCAAGTGGATATTCTCCGGGCTTTTTATAACACCGACAACGAACTCGTTTGGCAGGAAATGGCTTTGTATAAAGTATCTACCGATGAAATAGCAGAGAAAGTAAAAGTGGAACGCCTGTTACGGGAGTTTGGCGCCAGGGCGGTAGCAATAAGAAAAGATTATATCGTATTTGAAACAACAGGTCATCATGAAGAAATCGATAAACTGGTAAAAGTATTGGAGCCGTATGGACTGATCGAATTTGTTCGCAGTGCAAGAGTTGCTATCATCAAAGACAGTGCTGGCTTCCATGAACGATTAAAAGATTTTGAACGGAAAGATCCAAGTGAAGAGTTGATAGAAAATGAATTCCTTAGTGATAATGAAAAAGTGTTTAGCATGTAATTGTTATGACAAACCAGTTTAATATAACAAAACAGAACAGGCAGGTTTTCATTAACCTGGTAGATAGTTTAACGACCGATCAGCTTAACGAAATACCTGAAGGGTTTAATAATAATATCGCCTGGAACTTTGCACATATGGTCGTCTCGCAGCAGATATTGTGTTATGCAAAAGCAGGGAAACAAATGAAGATCGGTAAAGAATATACAGATAAATACCAACGTGGTTCAAAACCCGAAAATTATATAGAGCAGAAAGAAATCAATTTTTTTAAAGAGCAGGCGATTCAATTGATAGATGAATTTCAGAAAGATTGGGTATCGGGAATTTTTGATAGCTACAACGCCTTTACCACTTCAATGGGAGTAAAGATTGAAAACTGCGAAGAAGCGCTGCATTATGCAGCAGGTCACGATCAATTACATTTTGGTTATTGCATGGCTCTCAAAAGAGCCGTTTTACATAAATCAATGGTTCAATAATATTTTAAACTTTTAAACAACAATAAAAAATGGCACAACTAAATTTTGGTGGCACATTGGAAAATGTGGTAACGAGAGAAGAATTTCCTCTGGCAAAAGCACAGGAAGTTTTAAAAAATGAAACAGTAGCAGTTATTGGTTACGGCGTACAAGGTCCGGGCCAGGCGCTGAATCAAAAAGATAACGGCATCAACGTTATCGTTGGTCAGCGTAAAGATTCAAAGACTTGGGATAAAGCTATTCGTGACGGATTTGTGCCTGGTGAAACTTTATTTGAAATTGAAGAAGCATTGCAACGTGGAACCATCATCTGCTACCTGCTGAGTGATGCGGCACAGATTGCTTTGTGGCCAACAGTAAAAAAACATTTAACTCCCGGTAAGGCATTATATTTTTCTCATGGCTTTGGCATCACGTTCAATGAGCAGACAGGTATCATTCCTCCAAAGGACGTGGATGTGTTCCTGGTAGCACCTAAAGGATCAGGTACATCTCTTCGCAGAATGTTTTTACAAGGCCGTGGTTTGAATAGCTCCTATGCTATCTACCAGGATGCAACAGGCAAAGCCTTCGATAGAGTCATTGCATTAGGCATCGCTGTTGGTAGCGGTTATTTATTTGAAACAGACTTCAAAAAAGAAGTTTATTCAGACCTGACCGGCGAAAGAGGAACTTTGATGGGGGCTATCCAGGGAATCTTCGCAGCACAATACCAGGTGTTGAGAGACAAAGGCCATACTCCTTCAGAAGCATTTAACGAAACAGTAGAGGAATTAACACAATCACTGATGCCATTGGTTGCAGAGAACGGTATGGATTGGATGTATGCCAACTGCTCTACTACTGCACAGCGTGGCGCTTTGGATTGGTGGAAAAAATTCCGTGACGCAACAGCCCCTGTTTTCAAAGAATTGTATGAAAGTGTAGCTTCTGGTAAAGAATCACAGCGTTCGATCGATAGCAACAGTAAAGTTGATTATCGTGAAAAGCTCGAAGAAGAATTGAAAGAATTGCGTGAAAGTGAATTATGGCAAGCTGGTAAAACAGTGAGAAGCCTGAGACCAGAAAATCAAAAACCCGCTGTTGCTGCTGAGCCTGCTTCCGGGTCTGTAAAAGACACATTCAGACACCAGGCGGAAAAAACTGAATCAGTCGGCTGATTTGTAAAAAACGTGAAACAACCGATAACAAATACAACTGGATTTCCTGCTGACACAGCATCATCAAACTATTCATTAAAGTTTGATGATGCTGCCAGGCGGTTAAAAAATATTGTAACAAGAACTCCGCTTCAGTTAAACATTCATCTTTCCCGTAAATACCAATGCAATGTTTATTTGAAAAGGGAGGACCTGCAGGTAGTTCGCTCCTATAAACTGCGTGGCGCTTACAATATGATGAGTAGCCTCCCAAAAGAACAATTGGCAAAAGGTGTGGTGTGTGCCAGCGCAGGTAATCATGCCCAGGGTTTTGCTTATAGTTGTAAAAAACTAAATGTTAAAGGCGTTATTTTCATGCCGGTCATTACTCCCAGGCAAAAAGTGAATCAAACCAAAATGTTTGGTGAGGATAACATAGAGGTGAAATTAATCGGTGACACCTTTGATGATTGCGCCGTTGCGGCCAAAAAATTCACCGAAGAAAATCAAATGGTTTTTATCCCCCCCTTCGATGATCCCCGTATCATTGAAGGCCAGGGAACGGTGGCGCTTGAAATTTTAGAAGATCTTTCTGATGTGGATTATATATTTGTGCCGGTTGGTGGTGGCGGGCTTAGTGCAGGTGTTGGCACTTATTTTAAAATGTATTCTCCTAAAACAAAGATCATTGGCCTGGAGCCGGAAGGTGCGCCTTCCATGACAGAAGCATTAAAAAATGGCTATCCCGTTACATTAGATAGTATAGACCGCTTTGTAGACGGTGCCGCCGTGAAAAGAATTGGCGACCTTACTTTTTCCATTTGCAAAGACGTGCTAGACGATATGCACCTCGTACCGGAAGGAAAAGTTTGCACTACCATCTTAAAATTATACAATGAAGATGCAATTGTCGCGGAGCCTGCTGGTGCTTTGAGTATAGCGGCATTGGACGACTATGCGCAAGAAATCAAGGGAAAAAATATTGTCTGCATCGTCAGCGGTGGCAACAATGATATCGACCGCATGCCGGAAATCAAGGAGAGAAGTTTGCAGTATGAAGGTTTAAAACACTATTTCCTCATTAATTTTGCCCAAAGACCAGGAGCATTAAAAGAGTTTGTCAACCACGTTTTGGGCCCAACAGATGACATTACCCGGTTTGAATACATGCAAAAGACCAATAAAGAAAGCGGTCCTGCATTGATTGGCATAGAACTGAAGAACCGGGAAGATTATGACATTTTACTGACAAACATGAAAAAGTATCATATTAATTACACCGAACTCAATAAGGATGATACACTTTTTGGCTACCTGGTATAGCCTATGGAGCTCAAAAAACATGATCGAAAACAATAATTCGGAGACCTGTCCTACGAACACTTATTAGCCTGAAGTTGCCTGTGGAAAATAAGTGGTTAACATGACCATTCCTTTGAAAAAAAAGCAGTAATTTACAGGCTTACTTGCCATACGTTTAACCTTTTCTATATTTTTTTATAATTTATCTAAACTATTACTTTGCCTATGGCAAGCAACATTGGTTTATATCACCCTTCGTATGAGCATGATGCATGCGGTATCGGTTTTGTAGCAAACATCAAAGGTTACAAATCACATCAACATATTTCTGATGCTTTAACAGTATTGGAAAACATGGAGCACCGCGGTGCTTGTGGATGTGATGCCAACAGTGGTGATGGAGCAGGCATAATGATTCAAATGCCACACGAGTTTTTCTTTGATGAATGTATCAGGCTGGGCGTGCACCTTCCATCTTACGGAAAGTACGGAGTGGGTGTTATCTTTTTTCCCAAGGAAATAAGATTGCGTGAAGAATGCCGTGATATTTTCAACCGCACCGCTGAAATACTCGGCCTTGAGATTTTAGCCTATCGCAAAGTGCCTGTTAATACCAGTGACATTGGCCCTACGGCCTTGAGCGTTGAACCTGAGATGGAGCATGTCTTCGTAGCCTGCCCTGATCATATTTCCAACCCTGACGATTTTGAACGCAAGCTTTATATTCTTCGCAACCTGGCGAGCCATACCATTTTAAACACGGTAAAGAAAGATGAGATCGGTTTTTACATCGCTTCTCTTTCTTATAAAACCATTGTCTACAAAGGGCAATTGACCAGTAACCAGGTAAGAAAATATTTTACCGATCTTAATAATAAAAGAATGGTAAGTGCATTCGGTTTAGTGCACTCCCGTTTTGCGACCAATACTTTCCCTTCATGGAAATTGGCCCAACCGTTCCGCTACATTGCACACAATGGTGAGATTAATACTTTACAGGGCAACCTGAACTGGCTGAAGACAAGCGAAAAAGGATTTACCTCTCCTTATTTCACTAAAGAAGAAATGGAGATGCTTCTGCCGATCGTTACGGAAGGACAAAGTGATTCTGCCTGTCTTGACAACATGATCGAACTACTGACTCTTACGGGTCGTTCTTTACCTCACGTGATGATGATGCTGATACCAGAGGCATGGGATGGTAATGAGCAGATGGATCCGGTGAAAAAAGCTTTCTATGAATTCCATTCGGCAATGATGGAGCCATGGGATGGACCTGCTTCTATCTCATTTACCGATGGAAAAATAATCGGCGCTACGCTTGACAGAAATGGATTACGCCCTTCAAGATATTGCGTCACTACAGATGACCGTGTGATCATGGCCTCTGAATCAGGTGCCCTGCCAGTTGATCCTTCTACTATCATTGAAAAAGGAAGGTTGCAACCCGGAAAGATGTTCGTGGTGGACATGGAACAGGGGAAAATTATCAGTGATAAAGAATTAAAGGAACAGATCTGTTCGCAAAAACCTTATGGCGAATGGTTGAATAAATATAAGATCAGGTTGGAAGAATTGCCTGAACCAAGAATCACGTTTACACATCTCGAACATGAGCATGTGTTTAAATATCAAAAGGCATTTGGTTACACCACCGAAGACCTTGACAACATCATTGCTCCAATGGCACTAGACGGCAAAGAGCCGATTGGTTCTATGGGCACAGACACACCTTTGGCTGTGTTGAGCGATCAGCCGCAGCATCTAAGCAGTTATTTCAAACAATTATTTGCCCAGGTTACCAATCCCCCTATCGATCCTATTCGTGAAAGATTGGTCATGTCACTGGTGAGTTTTGTTGGCAACAATGGTAATCTATTGATTGAAGATCCATTGACCTGCCATTGTGTTTCCCTGAAACAACCGATACTCAACAATCATGATTTGGAAAAGATCAGGAGTATTGACACGGGACTTTTCCAGGCCAAAACCTTGCAATGTTATTTCAAAGCCGACGGTAAACCCGGATCGCTGAAAGCTGCACTGGACAGGATTTGCCGCTACGCAGTTGATTCAGTGGAGGACGGATTTAAAGTATTGATATTACAGGATCGGGCGGTTGACTCTGACCATGCTCCTATTCCGTCCTTGCTAGCCGTTTCCGCTGTGCACCACCACCTCATCCGTAAAGGACTGCGTGGACAGGTTGGCATCATTGTGGAAGCTGGTGACGCTTGGGAAGTACATCACTTCGCCTGCCTGATTGCATTTGGTGCTACTGCTATCAACCCTTACCTCGCTTTGTCTTCCATTCGTGATATGAAAGAAATAGGTAAGCTACAAACTACTTTACACGAAGACCAGTTGAAGAAAAATTATATCAAGGCGGTGAATGATGGTTTGTTGAAAGTGTTTTCAAAAATGGGTATTTCAACTTTGCAGTCTTACCAGGGCGCACAGATATTTGAAATACTCGGCTTGAATAAAGAAGTCGTTAATAAATATTTCACCGGTGCCACTTCCCGCATTGAGGGAATGGGATTGGATGAAATCGCAAAAGAAGCATTGGTAAAACATTACTTTGCCTTCAACAAAAAAGATATACCTGTTGACCGCTTACCAGTGGGTGGCGTTTACCAGTGGAAACGCAAAGGCGAGTTTCATTTGTTTAACCCGCAAACCATTCACCTGTTGCAGAACGCAACAAGGATGAATGACTACAGCACATTCAAAAAATATTCAAAACTGGTGAATGAGCAGGGTGAAAAAGCCTGCACACTTCGCAGCTTATTTCAATTCAAGAAGAGCAGGCCATCTATCTCCATTGATGAAGTAGAACCGGCGGAAAATATCTATAAACGTTTTGCTACAGGAGCGATGAGCTTTGGTTCTATTTCCTGGGAAGCACACACTACATTGGCTATTGCAATGAACCGTCTCGGCGGTAAAAGCAATACAGGTGAAGGCGGTGAAGACGAAAGAAGATATGATCCATTGCCCAATGGTGATTCTATGCGAAGTGCTATCAAACAGGTAGCTTCTGCAAGGTTTGGTGTTACCAGTTTGTACCTGACAGAAGCAGATGAGTTGCAGATCAAAATGGCGCAGGGTGCTAAGCCCGGTGAAGGTGGACAGTTACCTGGTCATAAAGTTGACGAGTGGATTGGCAGAACAAGACATTCCACTCCCGGTGTTGGTTTAATTTCTCCTCCTCCGCATCACGATATCTATTCTATCGAAGATTTAGCGCAGTTAATATTCGATTTGAAAAATGCCAACCGTAAGGCAAGGATCAGTGTAAAACTGGTAAGTAAAGCGGGTGTTGGTACAATCGCTGCGGGTGTTACCAAAGCAAAAGCGGATGTGGTATTGATTGCAGGTCATGATGGTGGTACAGGTGCATCACCCGTATCATCGATCAGGCATGCCGGTTTGCCCTGGGAACTAGGCCTGGCAGAAACACACCAAACACTGGTGAAAAATAAACTGCGCAGCCGGGTGGTTGTACAGGCAGATGGCCAAATGAAAACAGGTCGTGATATTGCCATCGCTACTTTGCTTGGAGCTGAAGAATGGGGTATTGCAACCGCGGCCCTGGTAGTTGAAGGTTGCATACTGATGCGCAAGTGCCATTTGAACACCTGTCCTGTTGGTGTTGCCACACAGGATCCTGATTTGAGAAAAAGATTTAATGGTGCTGCGGAACATGTAGTGAATTTTTTCCAGTTTATGGTGCAGGAGCTAAGAGAAATCATGGCTGACCTCGGCTATAAAACAATCAATGAAATGGTTGGCCAGGTTGAAAACCTGGAAGTGAGAGAAAACGTTACACACTGGAAATACAAAAAACTGGATCTTTCCCCGATTCTTTACAAGGAACCTGCTTCACCCTATACAGGCTTATATTGCCAGGAAGAGCAGGATCACGGAATTGAAAATGTACTGGATTGGAAATTATTGGAAGCTGCAAAACCTGCACTGGAGTCACAACAAAAAGTAAAAGCTGAATTCAACATCATCAATACTGACCGCACAGCAGGTACTATTCTCTCGAATGAAATCACTAAAAAGTACAAAGCGGCAGGTTTACCTGATGATACCATTCATTTCAAATTTACCGGTACAGCAGGTCAAAGCTTTGGCGCATTCAATACAAAGGGTATCACCCTTGAAATAGAAGGTGATGCCAACGACTATTTCGGTAAAGGATTGAGCGGCGCAAGATTGATCATTTACCCTGATAAAAAAGCAACATTTACACCTGAAGAAAACAGCATCATCGGCAATGTGGCTTTCTATGGTGCAACAGGCGGTGAAGCATTTATTCGTGGTAAAGCCGGTGAACGTTTCGGCGTTCGTAATTCAGGCGCTAACGTAGTAGTGGAAGGTGTAGGTGATCACGGCTGTGAATACATGACCGGTGGCAAAGTGGTGATATTAGGTGACACGGGAAGAAACTTTGCAGCAGGTATGAGCGGCGGTATTGCTTATGTATATGATGTCAATGGCAAATTCAGGGAGAACTGTAATACAGAAATGGTAGACCTCGATGCCTGTGAACTGGAGGACAAAAATGAACTGTTCACAATGATCCAAAGACATCTGGAGTATACCGGAAGTACTGTAGCAAAATTCATTTTGCAGGACCTGGATAACCAGTTACAACATTTTGTGAAAGTATTCCCAACCGATTATAAGAAAGCGTTGCAACAGAAAAAAGTGGGAGTTGAGATTACCAAGTAATTGTTGAGTAGTGAACAGAACCTGCCTGTCGGCAGGCAGGCGCTGAAGTGAGTGACAAAAGGGACGGTGATGGCAGCACTTCAGCTGGTAACAAAAAAATAAAAAAGATAAAAGACAACTAATTCAAATGGGCAAACCAACAGGATTCAAAGAATTTACAAGAGAATTGCCGGGCAAAAAACCAGTAGCTGAGAGATTGCAGCATTATGATGAGTTTGTAGAAAAATTCAGTGATGATAAGCTCAATCAGCAGGCTGCCCGTTGTATGAATTGTGGGGTTCCTTTTTGCCATAGCGGATGCCCGCTGGGAAATGTAATACCCGAGTTCAATGATGCAGTGTATCGCCAGGACTGGAAAGAGGCTTATGATGTGCTGGTATCAACCAATAATTTTCCCGAGTTTACCGGACGCATATGCCCTGCGCCTTGTGAGTCCGCTTGTGTATTAGGCATCAATCAACCACCCGTAGCGATTGAAGAAATAGAAAAGCATATCATCGAGATCGCCTTTGAAAAAGGTTTTGTAAAACCTAAAAAACCTAATCTCCGTTCCGGTAAAAAAGTAGCGGTGATTGGTTCGGGTCCTGCAGGTCTTGCTGCGGCTGCGCAATTGAATTATGCAGGTCATACGGTTACTGTGTTTGAAAGAGATGACAAGCCCGGAGGTTTATTGCAATACGGTATTCCTGATTTCAAACTGGAAAAATGGGTGGTTGACCGCAGGGTAAAATTGCTCGAAGAAGAAGGAATAACTTTTCAATGCAATGCTAATGTTGGTGTAAATGTCAACATCAATGATCTGCTGCGTGAATACAATGCCATTGTGTTGGCTTGTGGTTCTACTGTTCCCAGAAACCTGGACATTCCCGGTCGTGAGCTGAAAGGTGTTTATTTCGCCATGCAGTTTTTGAAACAACAGAATAAACGGAATGCCGGATTGGATCCTTTTGCCAATGCGAATATTGAAAGCAATATTCTTGCAGAAAACATTATAGCCGAAGGTAAAAACGTAGTAGTGATCGGCGGTGGTGATACAGGTTCTGATTGTGTAGGTACTTCTAATCGTCATGGTGCAAAATCAGTAACGCAATTTGAACTGTTGCCAAAACCACCTGCCGAAAGAACGAACCTGATGCCATGGCCCACTTACCCGATGGTGTTAAAAACGACTTCATCGCATGAAGAGGGTTGTGAAAGAAACTGGTCCATTGCTACCAAAGAATTTATTGGTGATGGAAATGGCAACCTGAAAGCATTAAAGATCGTAGACCTGGAGTGGAAAGCATCGGAAGATGGTCGCCCGGCACGTTTTGAAGAAAGACCAGGCAGTGAAAGAGAAATCCCCTGCGAACTGGCACTGCTGGCAATGGGCTTTTTGCATCCTCAACATGCCGGCTTGCTGGATCAGTTGGAAATAGAAAAAGACGAAAGAGGCAATGTGAAAGCAACGGAGAAAAGTTACCAGACAAACTTATCCAAGATATTTGCAGCCGGTGATGTACGCCGTGGTCAATCACTCGTTGTATGGGCCATTAGCGAAGGAAGAGAATGTGCAAGAAAGGTAGATGAGTTTTTGAGTAATGGGGCTTCTGTGTTGGAGAGAAAGGATTCGATTTTGCAAGTGGCGAATTATTAATAAGACTTGAGAAAGTATTAAAAAACCGGCAAGTTTAAAATTTGCCGGTTTTTTAATTGAACTGATACCCGCCGCTCAGGTGATTTATCTCGAAGATAATGATAACTATATTCATCTTTTTCTGAAAAACAAAAACAAGATCATTGCATGCAGAACTTTAAAAGAAATGGCAGAGCAATTGCAGGATTTTTGATTTTTTTATTCGTGTGCATCACTCCTATATAATCAACCTGAATGAAGTGACCAAATACATTCGCGGCGAAGGCGGTTACCTCATGATGAGTGAAGGTAGTACGGTCAATGTGTCCCGCGATCGGAAAGAATTGCTGATGAAATGGTTCTAATCGTTCTTTACTATTGGTCTTTTCAAAATTGTTCTTTTCAATCTTCAATTTAAAATAATCCCTAATCAAGTTATTTACAACTGCCGGTTCAGATCAGCCAATTACTTACCGCCATTACTAAATACACTGTGGCAATGGTAATCGCAATAAAAAAATACCAGCATAGATCGCCATTCTCTTCATAACTGGAGGAATTGTATTCCCTGTCTCAGGAAATGAATGGATTGCGCACAGTGCGGATATCTTGGTAGGCAATGCTTTGCAAAATTTGAGTATAAACTTATTTCTGCTTTAATATTTTTTCTACTTCATGTCTATACATTCTGCTAATCGGAAGTTCGGCCTTATCAAGCCAGATCAATTCGTTGGAGTAAGATTGTATTTTATTCAATGCAACAATAAAGGAGCGATGGATGCGTATAAACATGTTTTTTGGAAGTGTTTCTTCAATTGATGAGATGGCTTGTTTGGTAATAACAGTGCCGGTTGTTGCCACTACTTTGATATAATCTTTTAAACTTTCGATATAAACAATATCAGCAAAAGCCACTTTGATCATTTTCCGGTCACTTCGTAAATAAATATGCTGATCACTCATATTTTGATACTGTGGCTCTTTATCAAAATTCAAGGTCCCATTAAGCGATGCATCCATTACCTTGTTTACAGCTTTTAAAAATCGTTCAAATGAAATAGGTTTTAATAAATAATCAACTGCATCGAGTTCAAAACCTTCGACTGCAAATTTCCTGAATGCTGTTGTGAAGATTACTTTTGGCGGCTTTTTTAGTGTCCGCAAAAAATCTGTGCCTAATATTTGTGGCATTTGAATATCCAAAAAGATGAGGTCTACAGCATCTTGTTGAATGAAATTTAATGCTTCCACGGCATCACTGCAGGTGCCCACCAATTCCAGTGACTGCACACTTGAAATGTACTTTTTCAGTACATCTAATGCAGGTGGCTCATCATCTACAGCCAGGCATCTGATTTTTTTATCTGGCATAAGCAATGGCTTTTTCTGGTTGCACGAGCTTGTTTTCAGTAACAGGCAATTTTTCTTCCAACAAAATTTGCATATTCACGATAAAAGTATCATCAGTTGATTGAATATCCAACTGATGTTTTCCGGGATAAAGAAGATGCAGACGTTTTTTTACATTGTTCAAACCAATTCCTTTACTTGATTTATTGGAGTGAACCGCCGACGGCTTGCTATTGCTCAGGCTAAAAAAAAGTTGATTTGCCATGCAGGTTATTTCCAGCTTGATCCACGGGTGTCTTAGCATTTGACTGGTACCATGTTTAAAACTATTTTCCACAAATGGGATCATTAGCAAAGGCGCAATCGGTTTATTCTCAAAGTCACCATGGATATTTACCTCCATATTCAATCGCTTTCCATACCTTACTTTTTCCAATCCCATGTAATCTTCTATTAGTTTCAGTTCTTTCTCCAGTGGAACTAGTTTTTCGTCGCAATCATTGATCATGTATCCAAGCATGCCAGATAATTTTTTTACAAGCGTACCGGCCAATGGTGACTGACTCAATGAAAAAGAATAAATATTATTTAAGGTATTAAATAAAAAATGGGGATGCACCTGGGCCTTTAATAGCTGCAACTCTGCATTGGCATTTTCTTTTGCAAGTGTTTCTGTTTTTAATTGTTCAAGATACCAGTTTTTTAAAGTTTTAAGTGATAAAAACAAACCACAGATAAGTGGAGGGTTGCCGAAAATTCGTATCGCCGTAGGTCTGATTATTATTCTTTCACCTAAACTAAAACCGATAGATTGCCTGAAAAGCGGATTAAGCAACTCATCAAGAGCAATATTGATAACGAATATCGCTAGAAGGATGATGGCAAGCAATGCCGAAAATGTAAAGTACCTTTTCTTTTTAAAATAGTTAGGTATCAGTAAATAGACAATTGAATAAGTGAATATTATATTTGCTATAATCCCCCACCACAAAGCTTTTCCAAATAAAGAAAAAAATAACATATAAGAATCAATTGGTGGATACATAATTCCGACCCTGATCAATTGGTAAACAAAAGCTGCTAGCCAGAAAAGAAAATGTCTTTTCCAGCGGGAGGAACGATCTTCTGAAAAAATAATATCATACCAGATCTTTCTCTTCATTGAGAACTGTATTCTTTTGCAAATTGATCAAATCGCCTGAATACAAAGGCAGTTTTAAGTCTATTAATATATTTTCACCTTCAGAAGATATTCTTAGCTGGTGAAGCCCATTGTACTGAGTTTGCAGTTGTTTTTGCTTATTGTCGAATTTTTCATTTGGCAAATCAGCGTCTTTAGCAGATTTACTGAAAGTCATTTGATAATGCAATGTGTTTTCTTTTAGCCAGATCGTCAATGCAAGTAAAGGCTCTTGCTGTCTTGTTTCCAGAAAATATTCAAAGCTGCTTTCAACAAATGACAATAGTATACAAGGAATAACAAACGTTGCATTTGTGTTTTTCGGAAATTCCGCCCTAAGTAAAAGCTTACCTTCAAAACTTTTTTCTTCCAGGTTGATATAACCACGTATGACCTCTAATTCTTTTTCAAGTTCCACCCAGTTCTTATCATTTTCATATAAGATGTAACTCAAGAGATCAGAGAGCTGTAAGATCAATGCAGGTGATTCCGCGGAAGCTCTTTCTATGTGTTTCTCAACCGTATGTAATGAATAAAAAAGAAATCGCGGGTGAATAGATGTTTTCAGGAGTTGCAATTCATTGGCGAGTTTTTGTCTGGCCAATTTTTCATTTTGCCGTTGCTGCAAAAACCATTTTTTTGAAAACTTAATTCCTGTCACAATTCCAAACAACATAAACGGCACAAATAATCCGTCTACTACAGCATGATATTTATTGGAATTAAAAGTTATTTGGCTAAGCAGTTTTCCAGTTGATTGGTGTAGGTACATAAGCCCTGCATAATAAACAGCAATAAAACTTAAAACAAACAAGAACAGAAATGAAAGAGCAAAAGCTGTATATCGTTTTTTGAATAACAATTTCGGAAGCAACACTTCCATTAAAAAATAAGTCGCCAGAAGATAAATGGGTAGGAAATATAAAAAGTGAGAAGCACTTTGCAGGAACGTTCTGGATGTTTTTCCCTCACCAGGTCCACCAATCATCAGGTTTTGAATAATAAAATGAAGAGAGAATAATATCCAGAAAATAGCATGCCTTCCAATCCTGTATTTTGGCTGATTTGAGAATATAATTTCATGAGTATTCATGAAGAATATTTCCTTATAAATTTAATTTATTTTGACTATAACTTGAATAAGGCTCCAACAAAAACAAGATAATCTCCAAATCCGCCTGGAGTTAAAGTATAACTACCGTTATATTTTGTTTTAAACTGGTCAGATAATGTTTGCTTTGTTTCTCTGCCAACAATAACGGGAACATAAGCATATAACGATGTCTTTTCCCTTTTATAGATCACGCCTGGTTCCACAGAGAAATTATGACCTGCACGTCTTACACCTTCACTACCGCCTAATATATCTTCAACAGGAGTACCTTCGTCCCGTATGCCCAAAGAAAATGCCCAGCTTTTTAAGCTATAGTTTACACCGACTCTTATTGAATACTGGTCTGCTACACTGAGAAAGATATTGTTGGCAAGGCTATCAATTCTCGACGGCACCCTTCCAAATGTTATAGCAGTTCCATTTTGCACTCTTGGGTTCGCCATATAATAAAAGTTACCATAAAGGCTAAGTGTTCTTGTCGCATTCAAAAAATAAAATGTATTTAGTTCTGTAATAATGCCCGTACCGCCATCGCCCAATTGTATTGAAGGATTTACTGCAGCCAATACTTTTACTGAATCATTTCTATAAAAAAAGTCCTGGTAATTATATGCGCCTGTTGGAAATTTGATCCCCAGCCCCAGCTGAATGTTTCCTTTTTGTTTTACAGTTGGTTTTAATAACCACTTATACGCTGTGAATCTTATATCGCCGATGCCAAATGAATGGGTAGTATGTCTTTTTGTATTGGCGCCCCCATGCTCTAAGGAAGTTTCCCTGCTATTTGCTGCAAACGGAATGCTCAGATACAACGACCATCCGTTTCTCAATAGCCTTGCTATTGACACATCAGTAGAAAATGATTTGACAACAGATTCATTTTGCCCTGGTGTTTTTTGATCAACTGTTCCTTTATAATCTTTAAATGCCTTAAAGTACCTGTTATTAATATTCAACTGCCAGTCAGATGTTGTAAAGGCATTGTCCGTAAGGTTGTATTGCCCAAAACCTGAAATGTTTCGAACTACAACGCAGCCCTGGGAATTTGCAGATTGATCAAACAGCCAGAAGCTCAACAGAATGATGACAGACTTTTTCATAAAACAGTTTTTAATGTTAAGGTGTATTACCTCAAAGCCCATAACCTGATTCTATTCTGAAGTTAGCTCATATTTCAAACAATACTTATATAAAAAAGACAGTTGGCATTTTTTGTAGACGAATGGCATTCGTCCACGTTCATGTTTAGAAGCCTTCCAAATGCCGGTTATTATTTGCGGGATCAACCAAACAATCGAATTAAAAAATTGCCGGTGCATTTGAAAAGTATTTTGGTGTAAATAAAATATTCACCCAAAAAATTGATTTATGAAAAAGTTATCTTTAGTCACAACAGCTTTATTATTTCTTCTTTTCTCCTGCCAAAAGAATGTGGAGAAACAAGCCACAAAAGAAGAAATTCAAACCGCCTCCAACCGGGATCAAAAGCGGGGTCATTTAAAACAAACCAAAGAATACTCGTCTGACGTTGTGACCCGTTGGCTTAATTTGGAATTAACCATGCTCCGTGTACCGATGCCCGCAGGTGTAGCGGCACCTGAAGCAAACCGTGCCATTGCATATTGTGGCATCGCATTGTATGAAGCAGTGCAACCAGGCATGCCTGCTTACCAAACATTATCAGGTCAATTGAATGCATTGCCATCCATTCCTGCAACAGATCTTGGTTTTACCTATCATTGGGCGGCTAGTGCCAATGCTGCATTAGCATATATGAATCGTCATTTGTTTCCACTTGCTTCTGCAGAAAATAAAACTGCAATGGACAACCTGGAAAATGAATTGCAAAATTCTTTTGCTTCGGAAACTGATGCAGCTACACTACAACGTTCAATTGATTTTGGTCGTGCCGTTGCTGAAATAGTTTTTAACTGGTCGCAAACTGATGGCACATCCACATTACCATCACCTGCCACCTATGTATTACCAGTAGGACCAGGTCTTTGGGAAAAAACGCCACCAAATTTTGCCGGGCCGGTAAATCCCTTTGCAAGTCAAAGAAGATTATTAGTAAACGGAAGCACAGATGGAACTGACCTTGCTGCACCACCATCCTATTCCACCGATCCTTCATCTGATTTTTATGCAATGGTAAAAGACGTTTATGACAGATCGCTTGTACTTACTCCTGAGCAAACAGCTATGGCACTTTATCATAGAGATGCGCCAGGTTATCCGGGAGGAGGTTCACTTGTTGCTATGCTTGCGCAAGCTCTCCAACAATCCAATTGCAAACTTGATGTAGCAGCATTGGCTTATGCAAAAGTTGGTCTTGGTACTTATGATGCCATTATGATAGGATTTGTAAAAAAATACCAGGTCAATCTTGTAAGACCGATAACCTACATAAGAAATGTACTTGGACATACAACATGGAATGCACTTTTCGCCACACCTGGTCATCCTGAATTTCCAGCGGCACATGCAGTCAATGGCGGTGTTGTCTCAGTAATGCTTACCGATGCACTAGGAGAAAATTTTGATCTGACACTTGATCATTATAGTTATCTGAGCCCATCCCTCCCTGCACGACATTATAATTCTTTTGATGAACTGAGCCAGGAAATGGGTAATTCAAGAGTGTTTGGCGGAATACATTACCAGGCATCTGTTGATAAAGGTTTTTGGTTGGGCAAGAAGGTTTCGAATAATATCTTAAGTAAGGTTAAATTTTTGAAAGAGTAACTGAAATTATAAAATGTCAGCCTTCTCACTATTTAAAAAAAACACACTTATTCTTCAGGGTAAATCCTGTTAAAAAAAGCCAAAACAGGTTTCCTTTTTACTCCCTTATTTCGACCAATTACCACCGGCAACCGTTAACTACTCTCTCTCCCTATCCTTCAGTTTGCCGGCAACCTATTTTTGGTTCATGATTAAACAAACCAATTTTTAAAACGTTAAACCTTCAACAATGAAACACCAATTCTTTAACCTAATCGGCAGTGGTCTGTTCACCATAGTTTCAATATGTAGTTCATTTTCCCAGGAAGGAACTATTAAAGAATTACCAGCCATTACCATCACTGCCAGTTCTTCAAGCGCAGTTGTCAGTGCTAAAATCAACAAGGCATTTAGCCAGTTTTTTGCCGGGGCTACCAACCTCAGATGGTATGAAATTGACAAGAAATTCCTCGTAAAATTTATCATGAACGACCAGGAAAACCGGGCACTCTTTACAAAAAACGGCCAGCTTGTTTATCACATTACTTATGGAACCGAAGGTTTTCTGCCTAAGGATGTAAGGCATCTTGTAAAGACCAAATACTATGATCAAAAAATCACAAGGGTGCTTAAAGTGAACCAGGACGACAGGAATATTTGGGTGATCCGTATGGAAGACGCAAAAGACATAATCATGGCAAGAGTAGAAGATATGGAATTAGAAGAAACGCAACGCATGACAAAAACGAAATAAGAGTCTCGAGCAGAACATAAGTATTCGTTCTCCGGCCTCCCTTTCCAGGGAGGCCTTTATTTGACATGTCGCCTGATTGTTATACCATTTGGACATTAATCTCGTCGGTATTAGTTTCAAACTGCATCTTCCCGCTTGAAAATGTTCCCGGCGATTATTGTTACACCCCGTTATGAAAGGAAGTTAACCGGTAATATGAGAAAATATACCGCAGGTAAATTAGTTCTGTTTATCGTCGCTAATCTTGTAGCTTTACATAACGGATTTCCTACTTGGGTACTACATTACGAAAGGAGCAATTTTTCAGCTAACTAAATATCCGCAAATTTGAAAATTACATGATGATCAAACCAACTGTCCGACAATAACCCTTTATCCTTTCCCCACTTTCCTGGAATAAAACACATCACCCTGCTCCGTCACTTTGATTAAATGCCGGCACACCGCACTGATGAAGATGCCATTGACCTTACGGGTTAAGGTCATATTAGTTCTGACAATCAACAGCATTTTTTCCATCAAAAGTTACAGTTATGAAAAATTATCTCCTCCCCTGTCTTGCAGGTATCATGCTCTCCTGTATAAACAGTACCAGCCATACACAAAGCACTACCGGTTTCGTAAAACTTAATGCGCAAACTTCGCTTGAAAAACTTATCCCTCCATCTAAGCAATTCAATTCATCCGGCAGTGCGGGTTTCATTTTTCGCAATGATATCTGTGTTAAAGCGGTGCGAAATTTCGTTAGAAGATTTAGAGATATATCTGATGTTACCTGGCGCCAGTCGCAGAGCGGAGCTGCCGCTTATTTCACTATGAATGATATCAGGATAAGTGTCTACTTTCATAAAAACGGGGATTATAGATGCATGATTCGATATTATAGGGAAGACAAGCTACCTCAATCTATTCGCCACCTGGTCCGAAGCCGTTATTACGACTACAACATTTTTTCGGTAACAGAGCTGAATGAAAATGGCAAGACGGTTTATGATGTGAAAATAGAAGATAAACTCTCTTATAAAACAATCAGGATAATCGACGGTGAAATGGAAGTAAGGGAGGAGTTCTTTAAGGCCTGATTAATTCAACATCAAAACACAAGACTTCATTTCCGTACACCACCTGCTATAGCACTTTAACGCATTTCAGCAAAATGCTTATTCATCGTATATTTGCCAGCTAATTTTGAAAGTATGAGCCGTAAAGGAAAAGTGCTGGTGGCAATGAGCGGGGGTATTGACAGTACCGTTACCGCCCTGATGCTCAATGATGAAGGCTATGAAGTGGTAGGTATTACCATGAAAACCTGGGACTATGCCGCCAGCGGTGGTAGCAAGAAAGAAACAGGCTGCTGCAATGTGGACAGCTTTAATGATGCAAGACAGGCCGCCGTGGAGCATGGTTTCGCCCATTATATACTCGACATCCGTGAAGAATTTGGCGGCTTTGTGATTGAAAATTTTGTAGACGAATATCTCGCCGGCCGCACCCCCAATCCCTGCGTACTTTGCAACACACATATAAAATGGCGGGCTCTGTTGAAAAGAGCGGATGCTCTGGGTTGTGATTATATCGCAACTGGTCATTATGCGAAGATTCGCCAACATGAAAACGGAAGATATGTTGTCAGTAAGGCGATCGACGATACCAAGGATCAGAGTTATGTGTTATGGGGATTGCAACAAGACCTGCTCAGCAGAACCTTATTACCCTTAGCACCCTATAAGAAAACAGAGATCAGGCAAATGGCCCTTGATTATGGCTACCCTGAGCTGGCCAAAAAAAGTGAGAGCTATGAAATTTGTTTTGTTCCCGACAATGATTATCGTGGCTTTTTAAAACGCCGTGTTGATGGCCTTGAAGAACGGGTAACCGGGGGGAATTTTGTAGACAAGAATGGAAAGATTTTAGGCCAGCATAAAGGCTATCCCTTTTATACGATTGGCCAGCGAAAAGGTCTTGATATTGCTTTTGGAAAACCAGTGTTTGTTACCCGCATAGATCCTGACACCAACACTGTAGTTTTAGGCGATGAAAGTGACCTGGAACAAAATGAGATGACAGTTGCCAAATTAAACCTGATTAAATATGACACAATAACACCGGGTATGGAAGCCGTCACCAAAATAAGATATAAGGACAAAGGCGCCTTGTCTAATATATATCCTCTTGAAACGGGTAATGCTGTTTCGGTACGATTTTATGAAAATGTAAAAGGTATTGCCCCGGGCCAAAGTGCTGTTTTTTATGAGGGTGATGATGTGATCGGCGGTGGCATCATTCAGCGGGGAAATCTCACTCATTTTCCTGATTTATAAGGCAATAATACAATTTCAAATACGTTTAAAAGCAGTGCAAAAAGCGCTGCTTTTAGTTTCTAAGAACAAATATTTCCATTTAAGTTTTTGAAAATTATTGCATTAGCTCATTGCCGTGTTCCCTATTTAACAGCAACCCACTTATGAGACATCGATTAGGCCTTGTAGTTTTTGTTTTAGTCTGCCTTTTCTCCTGTTCCGAAAAAGAAGAGCTTCCTCTTGAGCCATTGTCAGACTACCTTCCGTTGGCACCGGGGAAATATATCACCTACCGGATCGATTCTTTGGTATTTACCGACTTCCAGCGCAATATTGAAATCCATAGTTACCAGGTAAGGCACCAGGTTGATACGCTGATTGCAGATAATTTGGGCAGACCGACCTACCGTGTATATCGCTTTTTAAGAAATGCAGATGGCACCGGCGAATGGACCAATAACGGGTCTTATTTTGTAACACCATTGCAAGATCGCATCGAAGTAATAGAAGATAATCTTCGTTTTATCAAATTGCATGCTCCGTTAAGAGAGGGATACAACTGGAAAGGAAATAGTTATCTGCATTTAGACCCTTACGAGTCGTTCAGTTTTACCTTGTTTGGATACATGAAAAACTGGGACTATAATTATGACTCCTTCGAATCTTCTTTCACCTATGATGGTCAAGAGTACACTGATGTGTGGACGGTAGAAGAAGAAAATTCAGGGGAAAATTTTCCTGTTACAGCTCCTGCACGTCCTGGCGGTAGAATAAGAGCTGTTGAAAAATATGCAAAAAACATTGGACTCGTCTACCGTGAGTACATGATTGCCGAATATGAACCGAATACATCCGGTCCTGATCCTTATTATCGCGGCTTTGGTATAACCATGTGGATGATCGATCACAATTAATTTTTTGATGGCTTACATTTGAAAAGACAAAGCCATTTACATGAAGGGATTTCTCTTTTTTTTATTAATTCTTTTCCTGGCTAAGTCGGAAGCACAACCTACCCGCTATCTTGTACGGTTAAAGGATAAAGCAACTACAAACTTTTCATTAAGCAATCCTTCCGCTTATTTATCGCAAAGAGCTATTGATCGAAGAGCCCGTTATAATATTCCCATTGATAGTTCAGACCTGCCAGTCCCTTCTTCCTATATTACACAAATAAAGAATATCGCCAGAGTTGAAATAATCAATATTTCAAAATGGTTAAACGCTGTCGTAATCAGAACGACAGATGCAAATGCCACTGCGGCAATTAACTCGTTAAGCTTTGTCGAAAACGTATCTTCCGTCGCCGCCCGGCCAATTAATAACATAGAAAATAAATTCAGGGAAACTATTTCGTTATTAGCTCCCACGGCTCCCCGCTCAAGACAAACCGCATCGGATTACTATGATTATGGCGCTAATTCTTATAACGAAATACATTTACATAAAGGTGAATTCCTCCACAATATCGGTTTGCATGGCGAAGGCTTGCAAATAGCTATACTGGACGGAGGGTTTTTCCAATATACCTCGCTAAAGGCCTTTGACAGTGTCAATGCCAATGCCCAAATATTGAGCACCTGGGACTTTGTGACAGGCAATGCCAATGTTGTTGAAGACAATGCGCATGGCATGCAATGTTTTTCCACTATTGCTGCCAACATTCCGGGACAGTTTATTGGCAAAGCCCCTAAGGCTAATTTTCATTTATTCAGAACAGAAGATGTAAGTTCAGAGTACCCACTTGAAGAATTCAATTGGGCATGCGGCGCGGAGAGAGCCGATAGCATCGGCGCTGACATTATTTCTTCCTCTTTAGGTTATGGTTATGGTTTTAATGATCCGTTTCCAGATTATCCCTATACTGATTTGAATGGTGATAAAACTCTATCAGCAAGGGCTGCGGATTGGGCTGCAAAAAAGGGATTGATGGTGTTTACTGCTGCCGGTAACTCAGGTAATGATTACTGGCGAATGATCACGACTCCAGCAGATGGTGACAGCATTGTGGCCGTTGGATCGGTTAATGCCTCGGGTGTTGTTGCAGCAAGTTCAAGCTATGGTCCTTCCGCCGATGGAAGAATAAAGCCAGATCTGGCATCAGTGGGTTTGGGTGCGATGATACAATTGGCAAATAATACTATCGGCACCGGTAGTGGAACTTCCTTTGCATGCCCAAATATGGCAGGCTTGGCGACATGCATGTGGCAAGCGTTCCCTGAATTTAATAATATGCGGATCATTCGTGCTTTAAAAGAAGCTGGCAGTATTTACACCAACCCTGATAACAGAATTGGATACGGTATTCCGGACATGAAAAAAGCTTTTTCTTCATTGCTCTCTGAATATGCTACCTCTTCAGTCACGATTAATAGCAACTGCTCTGCCATCATCAGTTGGAACAGTAAAGATGTAGCAGGCATGAAGTATATTATCGAAAGAAAACTGCCCGCTAATACCGATTTTTCGAAACTCGCTGAAATAAATGCCGGAGGCAGTAATAGCCTGTTGTCAAATCAGTATCAGTATAGCACACCGGTAAATATTTTTGCTGGCACTATCTATTTTCGGATCCGCCAGGTGATCGATACAAGTGCAGCAGGCTTTGCAGATGTTATTATTGACACTACATCACTGGTAGTTAATTCGTCCTGCGAAACAAACAACTCCGGTCCGTTAATCATAGCCCCTAATCCGGCCATAGGAAATACTACCCTGGTGATTGAAACAAACGACGCTATTCAAAACATACGGATTTCAATCCATGACATGAAAGGAAGCCTTGTTACGCAACTTTTCACATCCAAAGGAAGTGGGAGAAAATCTATTGATTTGCCGGTACAAAGACTACCGGCAGGAAAATACCTTGTAAAAGTCAGCAGGAACAATGAAGAAATAGGTATCGTGAGCCTGTTAAAATTATAACGACTTCTTTAATAGGGCCGCAAACATCGAATCCGCTTTAATGTTGTATCCCCCTAAGACTTTTGATTCGACTAACTCAAGCGAAAAATTGTTTTTTATGAACTCAACCACCTCTTCGTTTTCTTGTTTAAATACGGAACAGGTGATATAAAGAAAATAGCCGCCGGGCATTAATTGCCTTATTGCATTTGATACAATCCTTTTCTGCAATCCTGAATAGTAGCTGATCTTTTCTTTTTCGAAATAATATAGCTGCTCTGGTGTCCTGCTCCAGGTACCGCTGCCACTGCAAGGAGCATCGCAGATGATTAAATCAAAACCCTCCCCGCTTCCTAAAGGGAGGGCTTTAGCGTCCTTATTGGCAAGATCTGCCTTGAAACTTTTGTACTGATGAATGCCTGCTTCAATAAATCTCTTTTTCAGATTATGAATGATCGACTCCCTGATATCAGAAACAGTAAGATCAACATTGCCCAATATATCTTTTGCCATGATGGATTTACCACCACTGGCCGCACAGCAATCCCATACACTTGCCGGTCCTGTCCTGTTTAGATTTTTGAACTGAGTCAACAAGTCTCCTACCCTTTGCGAATTATAATCCTGCACCACGGCCTCTTTGTTTAATTCTATTACATCATCAAGCTTTGATGAGTTGGATAAAACGAGGGAGATGTCATTTACTTGCTTAAAACTAATCCCTGCTCTCTCCAGTTTTTCCATTACCCTTTTTTCCCGGCCGGGCCTCAGTCGTAAGAACAGATCTGGTTGTTTGAAAAATGACTCACAAAATTCTTCATAGACAATGCCCGTACTTAACTCTTCACTCCACGGGAAAACGTCAGTTATTGAAAACTGTTCGTCAGGTTCATAGGCGTTTAGCCATGCAATCTTCTCTTTTATATCTAAACTAACTTGTTCATTCCAGCCGGGTTTTAGTTGTTGCAAAAGTTCATTGGGGACATCCGAACAAAGAAAAAAGGCCGTCAATATTCTTTCCTCCATTGAAAGCCCTGTTCCTGCTTTTCCCAATCGAAAATAGCAATAGCAAAGATGGCCGATTTGCTTGCGGTCCTTTGATCCATACTTCTTATTCAATGAAAAATATTTTTTGAGAAAAGAAGAAAACGGTTCATCACCCTGGTAATGGCTTATAATTTTTACAACGCTATTCAGATAAGAGAAATACCGGTTCATAAAGGATCAAATTTCGGCTTAATAGTTTTTAAAACATAAACTTTCGACACGAGCCATCCCAGGCAACCACAAAAAATCACATGGAAATTGAATTTCATATATGCTTTATTTTGTAATTTAAAGTATGACTGTAGATAGCACTGCCAAACTCCGGTTGTTCATTTCCTATTCTCACGAAGATGAAAAAATGAAGAATGATCTGGACAAGCACCTGGTAATGTTAAAACGATCAGGGAAAATTGAGGTTTGGAATGACCGCAAACTTATAGCCGGAGAAGAATGGGACAGTGGAATAAAAAAAGAAATGCAAAGCGCTGATATAATTTTATTACTCATCAGCGCTGACTTTAATAACTCAGAATATATCTGGAAAGAAGAATTGGCGCATGCGATGCAAAGGCATGAACAGGGTACTGCAAGAGTAGTGCCTGTGATTCTGAGAAAATGCGAATGGAAAGACATGCCTTATGCAAAACTCCAGGCACTTCCAAGGGGAGCCCGGCCCGTCACCGATTTTACTGATAAGGACGATGCATTTACTGATATCGCTTCGGGTATCCGGGTGTTGATCGATTCATTGATACTTAAGAAATAATTGAAACAAGCTCCTGATTGTAGTATATCAATGGCCCTATTTTTTAAAACTTAAAAAGGGTTTATCATGTCTACCATTCTTGAACTGCTCAATCAAAAGTATACTGTATTTGTAGGCAGCGATGCTGAAAACGATGTAGTATTCACTGATCCGGGTGTATCCCCGCGACACTGCCAGGTATCGAAAGTGGGAGATAACAATTTCTTAGTCGCCGATCTTGGATCTGCAACCGGCACCTTTGTCAATAATAAAAAAATTGACAAAGAATTTATCAGCGAATCGGATTTTATTACAGTCGGCGAAAATATCTTTCAACTTACCAAAAAAATCTCTCCGCCAACAGCAGCCGCTTCAGCAAGCCAGCAACAGCCGAAACCCCACCCTGCAGAACCTGCAAAGGAACCTTTGACCCCTCAACCAGAGCCACAACCCATAAAAGAGGAAAGGTCAACATCTCAACGTAAAAGCCATATTGACGTATATTTTTTATCTGCGCCTGAAGACGAGAATATCTGCCGGGCTATTGATAAGCATCTTTCGACCATTCGTTTCAATACCGCTATCCCAATAGCAATAAAAGGCGACTTTAAAATAGGCGCCGGAGAAAATATTCATGAATACAAGGAACAACTATTTAGCTCTGACATCGTATTGGTATTTGTAAGCGTCGATCTATTGAACAATGATGAATGTTACGAACGGCTAAAAAAAGTAATTGCCAATCACAACAGCCGAAAGACAACGCTGCTGCCCATACTCGCCAGGAATTGCATGTGGAAGGCAACACCATTCGCCAACCTGCCCCTGTTACCCAAAAATCAGCATCCGCTAAATGACAAACAATTTTGGAACAGTGAAGATGATGCGCTGACATCGGTTGTTGATGATATTTACAAAGCAATCAACGAACTTAACCTCGGTCAATCACCTGGAGAAGTCAAACCACAGGCGCAAACTGCTTCGATCAAGTCAAGTCTTGAAATCGATTGGAGAAAAAATTATTTATGGAAGGTATTTTGGAAACGGGTAGCTGCCTCACTACTCGACGTATTGATAATTGGAATACCATTGTATATTCTTTTTTACCTATTGGTTTTTAACAGTGCAATGGCGCAGTCGGCGGATTACTACTATGATACGGGCTATGGTGCCCAACAGGATAAACTGATGGAAATTGTTTTCTATTACATCCTGATTGCTGTTGCCCAGATAGTTATTTGCGCATTTATGGAGTCTTCACAATGGAGAGGAACACCCGGCAAGAAAATTATGAAACTCCAGATCACTGATAATGCGGGCAATCCCTTAAGTTTTGGAAAAGCCTTTGTCCGAAATATCATCAAATGGCTCATCAGTGCCTTTACAAGTTTTGGCAATGGCATTTTACTGATTCTTTATATCATCGCCCAGGTCATCGCCTATTCTTATTCAAAAAAATTCTTTCACGATCAACTATCTAATACTGCTATCGGGGAAAGACTTTCGTAAACTAGCCATCAAAATAAAAACAACCGGCTTCAGCCAGTAATCCAACAGCGGCTCAGCTTTAGAACGGCTCCGTATTTATTAGAATAAAAAAGACCGTCCATAATGAGACGATCTTTGATACAGGAAAATTTACTTTTATTGATAAAAGAAAGTATAGTTGGTGGTTTGTGTCGGTTGACCTGTTGTAGCAGACACAGCAGTTGCCGACACCGGCTTATTACCTGCACCATTAACATAACTGCTTGTGATCACTACATTCATCGGTGGCGTGGTTGCGTTTGAAACCATTTCCATTTTGGTAATGATATTAGTGGTGATAGTTGGTAAACTGTTCAATGCAAAATTCTGAGCGCTGTTAGCCGTCATATAGGTGTTGTTGACGGATGTGTTGGCATAAGTATAAGTGTAATCAGCAATCAGATCCATTGTACCACCCGGATCAGCAATATCGCTATATGTTTTCATTCCCGTTACATTACCTGATCCGTCGTAAGAAAAATCAGTTTTGTTTTCCGACATAATTTCACCGGGAAGCATTGAAGAAGACATGTATGAATGAAAGGACATCATCTTATCGGCGTTATAAGTATAAACGGCACTGTCGATTGTGCTCATGGAAAATCCGCCGCCCATATTCATTGTTATAACGAATATCCTATAATCATAGTTCATGGTTGTCTCGTTAGGATAATGATAAATGGTGACGGATGTGTCGGTAGTGGCACCTGGCATATCAGCGACTTTTTGCAGCACCTTCACGATTCGGCCAGCCCCATCCCGGATATATTTATGATAGCTGTCGACAGGTATTCCTCCGGTTGTTCCCTTAATGCTCATTGTCTCCAGTCTCTTTTGGGAGTCGTAAGTGTAGATGGTGGTTTGTGTTTCGGCACCCGTTACGGCGACGGCTTTTACAAGAAGTCCCGAAGTGTTGCCGTTTCCATTTCCACCGTTGTTACCGCTGCTTCCTGATTGAAAGCTAACTTCCTTCTGACAGGAAGCCAATAGAATAGCAGCTAAAAAAGCAGTTAAAAGTATTTTCATAAAGTGTTTTGAGGAACCAATATAACTATAATTCCAACAAAATTTTAACCGGATCTTTCCTAATCAAAAGTTGTTCGGGACTCTCCGGCGATTCTTTCACTCTTACCAGGAAGCTTACCGACTTCTATCTTTTACCAAGGCTTTTTGTGACGGCTAAAATATATTTGAGATAATTTGGAAACGGTGCGCCTGCGGCGCACCGTTTCCAAATTATTTAACACGACCGTTGTGTAGAAGGTTATTTAAAGGCTTTAGCTTCATTCAGGGTATCATATATATCCCTGAATCGAATAATCCTGTTATCGTCATCAAATTCATATATCATGCACCAAAGGGATTCTGTTGTCTTTCCTGTTTTCAATACCCTTCCTTTAGCATTGCCGGTAACCACTACAATGTCATTTCCATCGGATGATTTTTCAAAGAAATGATCGGGCTCCATTTCAGAAAATTCAATATGTTTGGCCATTTCAGAAAAAAAACGCCGCACTTCATTGGTTCCTTTGTAATCACCTGCATACGGGATGTCTGGAGCCCCCATCACTTTAAAATCCACTTTGGGGTGCATTTCCGCAATAATGGCTTCAATATCGCCGCGGTTAAAGGCTTCATACATTTCTCTAACCTTAAGGTCGTTATGCACTAATAGTTCCATAATAAATAATTTTTTAGTGAATAAACAATTACTCATTCTCACAAAGTAGGTTAACCAACCAATTGTCTTTTAAGGAAACGGCAGAACTAAAAGATAAATCCCGATAAGCTGAGGAATAGATTGTGCGATTTCAAATACTGCCTGTATGTAGTCGTAATCAGCTGAAAATTTCCGATTTTTTTCTTAGATGCAGAAATCTTTCTACGCACATATTCAGCGCAAACAGTTTGCCAATTACACTAAAAAAGCGATTGTGGTGTTACCGCAATCGCTTCTGTATTTATTTGGGGCGACGACTGTTATACTTCCAGCAAAGTCTTCACCGGATCTTTCCCGATTAGTAACTGTTCGGGATTTTCGAGCAATTCTTTTACCCTTACCAGGAAACTTACTGATTCACGACCATCGATAATACGGTGATCATAACTTAATGCGAGATACATCATTGGTTTGATAACAACCTGGCCGTTAATAGCCATCGGTCTTTCCTGGATTTTGTGCATACCCAGGATAGCACTTTGCGGAATATTAATGATAGGCGTACTCATTAATGATCCGAACACACCGCCATTCGTAATAGTGAAAGTTCCTCCGGTCAATTCTTCCGCTGTCAATTTGCTATCTCTTGCTTTACCGGCGAGCTCAATTACTTTCTTTTCTACGTCAGCCATGCTCATGCTTTCAACATTTCGCATTACCGGCACCGTCAACCCTCTCGGTGTACTCACAGCAATACTGATATCAGCATAGTCATGATAAATTAACTGGTCGCCATCAATATAAGCATTCACGGAAGGCCATTCAGCCAAAGCCACCGCACAGGCCTTTGCAAAGAAGCTCATAAAGCCAAGACCAACGCCATGTATCTCTTTAAACTTGTCTTTGTGTTTAGTACGAATCTCCATGATACGGCTCATGTCCACCTCATTGAAGGTGGTAAGCATGGCCGTTGTATTTTTTGCTTCTACCAATCTCCTTGAAATGGTCTTACGGAGATTGCTCATTTTTTCTGTACGTACATTCCGGCTATATAATTCAGTACCTGCAAATGCTTTCTTACCGGGGCTACTCAAGGCAGCTAATACATCTTCCTTCAGGATTTTTCCCTGGAAGCCAGAAGGAGTAACAGTTTTTGGATCTACTTTTTTATCGGCAATAATAGCGGAAGCAACTGGCGTAGCTTTTATATCGTTCGGAACTGCAGTAACAAGAGCCGTGCTGGCCTGTTTAGCCGTTTCTTTCACTTCCTGCTTAGTCTCCTGTTTTACTTCTTTCTTTTCAGCAGCCGGGGCAACAGGCGAACCGTTGCTGGCAGGCTTAGTAGCGGTCTCATCAATACTCGCCAGCAGATCGCCAATTTTTAACGTATCACCTTCCTGTGCCGCAGTTTTCAACACACCGGCTTTTTCTGCATTTACTTCAAATGTAGCTTTCTCACTTTCGAGCTCTGCAATCACTTCATCCCTGTCAACATAATCCCCGTCTTTTTTGGTCCATTTTAATAAGGTGACCTCACTGATAGACTCTCCTACTGTTGGTACTTTTATATCGATCATATTATTTGTTTCTATTTTGTCGTTCGGGGTTTGGTTGGGTTCTAGTGATGATCAAACATCTTTCGATATTCATATTATATAGAAAATGCCGTTTCAATTATTTCTTCCTGCTCCTGCTTGTGCACCTTGGCGTATCCTGTCGCCGTTGATGCACTTGGCTGACGGCTGATCACACCATAGTTGATCGTCTTCAGGTTCATTTGCAGGAATGAAGCCGCTCCCATATTCAGTGGTTCTTCCTGTACCCAGAACCAGGTAGCCCGGTTGTATTTTTTATATAACTCTTCTAATTGTTTTACCGGCAACGGATACAATTGTTCCACCCTGATGATGGCAACGTCTTTTTTATTTTCTTTTTGTTGCCGTTCTGCCAGGTCAAAATAAATTTTACCAGAACAGAATAATACTTTCTTTACTGCATTACTATCAGCAAAAGGATCATCAAGCACTTCTTTAAAACTACCGCTTAAAAATTCTTCTTTAGCAGAGTAACTACCGGGATGGCGAAGATTAGCCTTAGGTGAGAAATTAATCAATGGCTTACGGAAAGGCCAGGCCTGTTGTCTTCTTAAGGCATGGAAAAAGTTAGCCGCAGTCGTGATATTGGTGATCACCATATTCAATTCTGCACAAGCTTGTAAAAATCTTTCCAACCTGGCACTGCTATGCTCCGGCCCCTGTCCTTCATAACCGTGCGGCAACAACATTGTGAGGCCATTCATCCGGTTCCATTTTTGCTCACCTGCAGAGATAAATTGGTCAATCATAGTTTGAGCGCCATTTACAAAATCACCAAACTGGGCCTCCCAAATAACCAATGCATTTGGATTAGCAAGGCTATAGCCATATTCAAAACCCAGTACACCATATTCACTCAACAGTGAATTGAATATCCGGTACTTTCCTTTCGCCCCCTCTATCCTGTCCAACCTGTTATAAGCCTCATCTGTATTTTCATCACGAAGCACCGCATGACGATGTGAAAAAGTACCCCGGCGTATATCCTGGCCACTCATTCTCACATCTTTTTCATCTACCAATAAACTTCCATATGCCAACAATTCACCGGTAGCCCAATCCAGTTTCCCTTCTGTTTCAAATAGCTTTACTTTATCCTGTATAATTTTTTCTACTTTTCGTAATGGCTTAAATGTATCAGGCCATTTCATCATGGCATCAAATACTTTATCAAAAACCGCTGAACTGATAGCGGTCACGGGCGATTTATCAAAATCCTGTTCCGTTGCTTTTCGCAAATTTCTCCACCATATCTCCGGCTGTTGATAATGATAAGGCAACGGCTTTTGCTTCACCTCATCCAAACGTTCCTGCAAATCATCCCAGAATTTTTTCTCCATTTGTTTCGCCAATTCTCGGGCATCTGCCTCACCATGATCCAATAAGTATTTTACATACACTTCTCTTGGATTAGCATGCTTATCAATCAGGGCGTATAAATGTGGTTGTGTAAATTTAGGATCATCACCCTCGTTGTGACCATGGCGACGATAACACACCATATCAATGAAGACATCACTATTGAACTCCTGGCGATAACGTGTCGCAATTTCAGCACATTTTAATACAGCTTCGGGATCATCACCGTTCACATGAAATACGGGAGCCTGTATAGCTGCCGCCAATGAAGTACAATAATCAGAGCTTCTTGCTTCATCAAAATCTGTGGTAAACCCGATCTGGTTATTAATTACAAAATGAATCGTACCTCCCACATAATAACCTCCAAGGTTGCTCATTTGTGTCACTTCATATACAATTCCCTGGCCGGCTACGGATGCATCACCGTGGATGAGGATAGGAAGTATTTTATCATAATTACTTTCATATAATACATCAGCCTTAGCCCTTGCAAAACCAATCACTACCGGGTCAACAGCTTCCAGGTGTGACGGATTCGGCATCAGTTTCAGGTGGATCGTTTTGTCATTTACTGTTTTTACTTCACTACCAAAACCCATGTGATACTTTACATCACCGCTTCCCATGGTTTGATCAACCTTAGCCGTGCCTTCAAACTCGCTAAAGATTTGCTCATAGGTTTTCCCCATGATGTTTGCCAGTATATTCAATCTTCCGCGGTGTGCCATTCCAATCACTACTTCCTGCACATCATGATCCCCTGCCGTATTGATTATGGCATCCAAAGCAGCAATTGTAGTCTCTCCCCCTTCCAATGAAAATCTTTTTTGCCCCACATATTTGGTATGCAAAAACTTTTCAAACATCACACCCTGATTCAGCTTTTCCAGGATACGTTTTTTCTTTTCCAGCGGAACAGGTTCAGAAAACTTTCGCTCCATTTCCTCAGCCAGCCAATTCACTTTTTTCTGGTTGCTGATATATTTAAATTCGATACCGACATGCCCGGCATATACTTTTTCTAAATGATCCCAGATATTCTTTAGCGTAGTGGCGCCTAATCCGACTCTTTCTCCTACCTGGAAAGTCTTGTCCAAATCAGCTTCTTCCAAGCCAAAAAAGGCAAGGGTTAGATTGGCATCACGGTCTTTGCGGGCCCGGATGGGATTTGTCTTGGCTATCAGGTGACCTTTATTCCGGTAACCCAGGATCATTCGGTAGGCTCCTAGCTCTTTTCTCCAACCATTGCTGCTGGTCAATCCTTCTGCTGGCGCCACCGTAGATTTAGCGGCAGTGCCATTACCGTTGGTTTTCAACGCACCACTATCCACTGCAAAGTCAAATCCCTCAAAAAATTTCTTCATTTCAGGATCGACACTATTGGGGTCCTTTACAAACTCCAAATACATATTTTCGATAAATGCAGGGGATGAATTAGTTATATAAGAAAAATCCTTCATCTAAGGCAGATTTGATAGTGAATTTTAAGGGCTGACAAATATCGTTTAAAAAACTGATAATCCGTTTGCAATGCCCCCACTTTCAGCGTCATGATACAAACAACTGTTTGCCATAATTAGGGTCCGTATATCGCCATCCTGCTTTTTAAGAATAAACCTTATAATATTTGGCTAATAAAAGTCTCAGCCTTACCTTTGCCCTCCTTAAAATTGATAGGAATGGCTAATCACAAAGCAACAAAGAAAGATGTACGTCAGGCTGCTAAACGCCGCGAAAGAAATAAATATTACGGAAAAACAACCCGTAATGCTATCCGCGATCTGAAAGCTGCCAGTGGGAAAGAAGCAGGAGAACAATTTCCTTCTGTTGCCAGTATGATTGATAAATTGGCAAAACGTGGTGTAATCCATAAGAAAAAAGCGGCTAACCTTAAAAGCAAATTGGCTAAAAAAGTAGCTGCAGAAAAATTGGCTAAGTAATAATAACTTATCCCAAAATAGATTGAAAGGCATTCGCTGTTGCGGATGCCTTTTTGTTTTTGTAGCAGCAGAAGAAGCGGCGGTATAGAATGCTTTATATTTATCGCTTTAAATTGAATTATGCGAAAAATATTACTGCTGGCATCTATATTCCGTGTATTTGTGATGCACTCTCAAGATATCACTACAAAGTTTGAACTGTCCGGTGGTAAAGAAACTCCCCTCTATAACGAAATCATCAATTGGTGGAAAAAGCTGGACGAGAGATCGGGAAAAGTAAAAATGTTTACCATGGGAATGACGGACGCCGGTTTTCCACTCCACCTTATTGTTGTTTCCAATAATGGTGATAACAACTTCTCCAACATCCGGAAAAATAATAAGCCAATCATCCTTATCAACAATGGCATTCACCCGGGTGAACCGGATGGCATAGATGCAAGTATGCTCATGGTGAAGGATATAGTGACTAGTAAATATAAAATTCCGGACAATATTGTTTTAGCTATTATCCCCGTTTACAACATTGGCGGTTGTCTTAACCGCAGCGTTAATTATCGGATTGATCAAAATGGCCCGGTTGAAAAAGGATTCAGAGGCAACTCCCGGAACCTGGATCTCAACCGCGATTTTATCAAATGCGATTCAAAGGATGCGAGGGCTTTCACCGAAATATTTCATTTGACTGATCCGGATGTTTTTGTGGACAACCATGTAAGCAATGGCGCCGATTACCAGCATATAATGACTTTACTTACATCGCAACATAGTAAGTTAGGCGGCGTAATGGGCGAATTTATCAATAAGCGATTTGAACCTGCCCTTTATTCTTTGATGAAAGAAAAGAATTATGACCTGGTCCCTTATGTAAATGTATGGGGCGAAACACCGGATAAAGGCTGGTCGCAGTTTTGGGATAGCCCACGCTACGGAAGCGGCTATGGCTCGCTATGGCACAGTTTTTCTTTTGTACCCGAAACACATATGCTCAAACCATACGATCAACGGGTAAAAGCTACCTATGCTTTAATGCAATGTTTTATTGATTTTACCAGCAAGAACAGCGTTATCATCAAACAAACAAGAGAGCAGGCAAAACAAGCGGTAAAAACGCAGGCACAATTTCCCTTGAATTGGAAACTTGATAAGTCAAAATTTACAACCATTGGCTACAGGGGATATACGGCAGGATACAAACCAAGTGAAGTTTCCGGTCACCCACGTTTATATTATGACCGCGGCAAACCCTATGAGATGCAGGTTCCTTTTTATAATTATTATGAGCAGAAAGAATTTATTCAGAAACCAAAAGCCTACATCATTCCGCAGGGTTGGTGGAAGGTCATCGACCTCCTAAAATTGAACGAAGTTGAGATGCTGCAATTGAAAAAGGATACAACGATTGAAGTAGAAGTGTATCGTATTGAGGATTATAAAACCGCCGCTCTTCAATATGAAATGCATCATCCGAATAGTGATGTGAAGATCAGCAGCCAGATGCAAAAAATGAATTTTCGCAAGGGTGATTATTATATCCCTATGAACCAGGAAGCGAACCGGTTTTTAATTGAAACACTGGAGCCGCAAATGGAAGACTCTTATTTCGCGTGGAATTATTTTGATGCGATACTTGGACAAAAAGAAGGCTACTCGGCTTATGCATTTGAAGATATTGCTGCCGAATATTTAAAAACAAATCCCGAACTGAAGACAAAGCTGGAACAAAAAAGATCGGCTGATACAAGTTTTGCGAAAAATGGTGCAGCTCAATTAAATTTCGTTTATCAAAACTCTTCTTATTTTGAACCGGTGCATATGCGCTATCCTGTGTACCGGATGAAATGACCAGTAAGTCAATTATAAACTACTCACTCCTTTTACTTTTTCGATCCGAAAATTGTTGGCTTTGGCAAATTTTTGCTGGGCCTCCTGTAATTCCTTTGTCACCTGGTCTTTTTGACCCACCATGCGGGCCAGCCTCTGACGTTCATTTTCCTTTTCCGTTTCGTTCGAGGCCATTGTAAATTTTTTAAACGAAGAATAAACGGCCTTCAGGTAAACGAAATACTGAACAGCAGCTTTTTTAAAATTTTCTCCTTCCTCTACATTAGGAGCCTCCAGCTTTTGAATTTCTTTCAGCTTGTTATCGGCCAACTCCTCCATATGCTGACTTACCAGGATGGCACTGTCAGTCTCGTTATTGTCCAAAAATGCCCCCGCCTTTTCATCAGCAATGGCAATGGCGGATGAAAGTTCAGTTTCCATTTGAACAATTCGCTGGCTATAATCGAACGCTGATTTGGATTGGCAACCAAAAAAAGTGGCAGTAAGTAGTAATAGTAGAAGTATATTTCTCATAGCAATTGGACTTGTTGATGAATAACGTACATCAAAACAAAAAATTTAGTTGCATACCCAAAAAAGCAGCAGCAATAGGACTTTTACCTGTCGATTATACTATCTGGCTGGACGACTGCATCCTTTTTATCCATACCGGAGAAGAGATAACGTCCCAATAACAGGCTTGCGAGCAGTACCAGTATACTCAAATAACCCAGCCATTCGTAATGTTGTATTTTTCCCGCTTTATCTTTTAATACAATAAATCCTGCAACTACCGATGCGATGCTGGTCCCCAATTGCTGAACACTTCCATTAAAACTCATAAAACTACCCCGCTGCTCAGGCTTCACCACTTCACTGATCATCGCCTGTGCCGTCACCGCCCGACCTGTCGCTACCACAAACCAAATAGCAAAAAATATCAAAACAACTGTAAAAGGAACTGTTGGCATTCGGGTAATTATTATTACCATAAACAAAGAAAAGAAGACCGAAATGCTAAAGACAGGCAGCTTACCCCTTTTATCGGAAATACGTCCCAAATATATAGCGGCAATCAAAGAAGCAATACCTCCTACCAAATAAATCATAGGAGTAAGGTCTTTTGAAAATCCTTTGTTGAATTCAAGATAAGGATTGATAAAAGGAATGATCAGGAAATGCCCCATCATCAGCAGGCAGGAGAAGAGCAATGCGGAACGTTGAGCAGGAGTTTGCAAAACTGTTCCCAATAACATCAGTGGTTGTTCCTTCTTTTCTGACTGCAGAATATGACCCTTCATTGGTGGAATAAACTTTATGAGTAGCGGAGCCAATGCGATACCAACACCGCCTACCAGCAAAAAAGGAATATGCCAATCATCATGAAAAAGATTAGTGAGATACAATGAAAAAGGCACTCCCAGAATGGAAGCAATGGCAAATGCGCTCATCACTGATCCCATGGCAGCACCTCTTCTTTCATACGTAAAAAGATCTGCAATGATTGAGAACACCTGGGCGCCGATGACACCTCCAAAAATTCCCGCTAGTATCCGTGATGCAAATAAAAAATTATAGGTTGGAGAAAAGCCGCAGGCCAGTGTTCCAAGGAGAAAGCCAATATAGGATAATACGAGGATTTTCTTCCTGTCAAACTGGTCCACGATAAAAGCAGCAGCAAATCCCGATACAGCGGCACTTATAGAATATGCACTAACTAAAAAACTAAACTGCTTTGGGTTAATATCAAAATATGGCATCAGGTAGTTACCCAATGGCATCATGATCATAAAGTCCAGGATATGCGTAAAATTAAGCCCTGCTAAAATGAATACAATTATTCTTTCTGTTCTGGTCATTGACTGAAGATGGACAAATGTCGGGAATCCCTGGCTAACTCAAACAAAATATAATCAGGCCATTAATGATCGATAAAGAATACAACTTTTTTTAGGGAGTCAAAAGACGTCGAAATCGTTTGCTCATGGTATCCGCAACTTTGCCGTCTTTTGTTCTATAAATGAAATGAGCAGCCAGGTCTTTTTTCTTGTCAACAAAAGCTAATGCTTTTTCAAGTCCCATTACCATCAACGCATTATCATATGCATCGGCAGTCATAGCATCCTTTGCAAATACAGTAACACTGATCAATTCATTTTGCAGTGTGTAGCCAGTCTTCGGATTCAACAAGTGGGTTATCTTCCTACCATTACTTTCATGATACCGCCTGTAATTGCCGGAAGTAGTAATGGCACCTTGATCGGGGTATACGACTCTTTCAATCATAGAAAAATTAGCATCCTCACCAGGCGCCTCAATGCCAATGGACATTTTTTCATTGCCCGGCTTTCGGCCACTTACTCTTATTTCGCCACCTAACTCAATAATATAGTTTCTGACTCCCAGCTCATCAAAAAAATCAGCAAGGACATCTACGCTGTATCCCTGTGCAATACCATTGGGATCTAACTGAACACAAGGTTTTCTTTTTGCAATCTTATTCCGTTTCGTATAAACCAACCGCGAGTTTATGCAAGGCATAATTTCTTTGATAGCGGCTGAATCGGGTAAAGAGTTTTTCCTTTCCGGTCCAAAGCCCCATGCATCTGTCAAAGGAAACACGGTAATATCAAATAGTCCTTTTGTTTTTCTAAATACCGCAAGAGCTTTTGTTACCACCCTCATTAAATGTTGATCAGCCGTTATGCCGCTGGTAGATTGATTAAATTGATTAACGAGTGAGTAAGGCTTATATAAGGATAGGGAGCTATCAATTTTATTCAAAACACTGTCTATTTGCCTTTTTATAATCAAACTATCCTGCGCATAGTAAGTGATATGATAGGTAGTTCCCTGCGCCGCTCCGTTGATCTGAATCTTTTTTATCTCTGGATATCCGGCAAAAGACAAATTGAAGAAGCACAAAACTATAAGACATAAACTTTTCATACGGCAAATCTATTTCAGAACGAGGCATCTTATAAAACAAAAAAGCCTCTCAGAAATAAATCTGAAAGGCTTTTTTAATAAATATGGCAGCTACCTACTCTCCCGCATTGTTGTGCAGTACCATGGGCCATGAGGGACTTAACTTCTCTGTTCGGTATGGGAAGAGGTGAACACCCTCGGCAAAACCACCATAAAAATATGAGCGATGAGATGAACTCAAAGCTGTAATAAATTACATATTGGGAGTGTTAGAAAAGTATTTAAAAAAAATTAAAGCGTACGGGCAATTAGTACTACTCGGCTTTGATGTTACCACCTTTACACCTGTAGCCTATCAACGTCATAGTCTTTGACGGCCCTTAAAAGTAAACTCATCTTAAGGAAGGTTTCACGCTTAGATGCTTTCAGCGTTTATCCTGTCCGTACATAGCTACTCAGCATTGCACCTGGCGGCACAACTGATACACCAGCGGTACGTACGACCCGGTCCTCTCGTACTAAGGTCATGTCCTCTCAATTTACTTGCGCCCACCACAGATAGGGACCGAACTGTCTTGCGACGTTCTGAACCCAGTTCACGTGCCACTTTAATCGGCGAACAGCCGAACCCTTGGGACCTTCTCCAGCCCCAGGATGTGACGAACCGACATCGAGGTGCCAAACCTCCCCGTCGATATGAGCTCTTGGGGGAGATCAGCCTGTTATCCCCGGAGTACCTTTTATCCTTTGAGCGACGGCCCTTCCATACAGAACCGCCGGATCACTTTAGCCGACTTTCGTCCCTGCTCGGCTTGTGTGCCTCACAGTCAAGCACCCTTATACTAATGCGCTCTTCGTACGATTACCAACCGTACTGAGGGTACCTTTGCAAGCCTCCGTTACTCTTTAGGAGGCGACCACCCCAGTCAAACTACCCACCATGCACTGTTTCCCGCAAGGGATTAGACTCTAAATCAAAGAAGGTTGGTATTTCAACGACCGCTCCACAATGGCTAGCGCCACTGCTTCAAAGCGTCCCAACTATTCTACACATCCGTAATTCAAAATCAATGCAAAGTTGTAGTGAAGGTTCACGGGGTCTTTCCGTCCCGTGGCGGGTAACCGGCATCTTCACCGATACTACAATTTCACCGGGCTCGTGGAGGAGACAGCGTTCAACTCATTAGACCATTCGTGCAGGTCGGAACTTACCCGACAAGGAATTTCGCTACCTTAGGACCGTTATAGTTACGGCCGCCGTTTACTGGGGCTTCAGTCAGGAGCTTTGACTTGCGTCGAACACCCTTCCTTAACCTTCCAGCACCGGGCAGGTATCAGGCTCTATACGTCATCTTTCGATTTTGCAGGGCCCTGTGTTTTTGTTAAACAGTTGGTTGAACCATTTTACTGAGACCATCCGAAGATGGTACGCTTTATCCCGAAGTTACAGCGTCAATTTGCCTAGTTCCTTCTCCACGGCTCACCCGAGCGCCTTAGAATACTCATCCCGTCTACCTGTGTCGGTTTGCGGTACTGGCTGCTATACTCGCTTTTCTTGGAAGAACTTTTATCGCTTCGCTTTGTCCGAAGACTCCACTCAGACGTACATATCCGTCAGTACGTAGCGACCACGGCTCTCCGTCACTTTCATTGTACAGCAGGTGCTGGAATATTAACCAGCTTTCCATCATCTACCCCTTTCGGGTTTGACTAAGGACCAGACTAACCCTGATCCGATTAACGTTGATCAGGAACCCTTAGACTTTCGGCGAAGGAGTTTTTCACTCCTTTTATCGTTACTTATGCCTACATTTTCTTTTCAAACCGCTCCAGCAACCGTCGCCGGTCACCTTCGATGCAGTTTGAATGCTCCCCTACCGATCATCCGCTTAGCGGCGATCATAGAGCTTCGGTTCATAGTTTGATGCCCGATTATTTTCCGTGCAAGACCTCTCGACCAGTGAGCTGTTACGCACTCTTTAAATGAATTGCTGCTTCCAAGCAAACATCCTGGCTGTTATAGAAGTCTCACCTCGTTTGATCAACTTAACTATGTATTAGGGACCTTAGCTGCTATTCTGGGTTATTTCCCTCTCGGCCACGGATCTTAGCACCCGTAGCCTCACTCCCGGAGAATATCTGTTAGCATTCGGAGTTTGTCAGGGTTTGGTAGGCGGTGAAGCCCCCTAGCCCAATCAGTAGCTCTACCTCTAACAGACTTCATAATCCGAGGCTGTTCCTAAAAACATTTCGGGGAGAACGAGCTATCTCTCAGTTTGATTGGCCTTTCACCCCTATCCACAGGTCATCCCAAGACTTTTCAACGTCAACGGGTTCGGTCCTCCAGTTAGTTTTACCTAACCTTCAACCTGCCCATGGATAGATCACAAAGTTTCGCGTCTGCCCCCACTGACTAGTCGCCCTATTTGGACTCGCTTTCGCTACGGCTCCGTTAATAAAGAACTTAACCTCGCCAGTGAGGAGCAACTCGTAGGCTCATTATGCAAAAGGCACGCCGTCATCCGCCGAGGCGGACTCCGACCGCTTGTAGGCACACGGTTTCAGGTACTATTTCACTCCCTTGTTTAGGGTGCTTTTCACCTTTCCCTTACGGTACTGGTTCACTATCGGTGTCTGAGGAGTATTTAGCCTTACCAGATGGTGCTGGCAGATTCAAGCAGGATTTCTCCGGTCCCGCCCTACTCAGGATACTGCTCGTCCTTGTCAATTTGTGCTTACGGGGCTATCACCGTCTATGGCTCAACTTTCCAGAAGATTCAACTTGATGACAATTTCTAAATGCAGTCCTACAACCCTTCGACGGCACGCCGCCAAAGTTTAGGCTCTTCCCTTTTCGCTCGCCACTACTCGGGGAATCATTATTATTTTCTTTTCCTCTCCCTACTTAGATGTTTCAGTTCAGGAGGTTGGCTTCCGCCTTTCGGCGGATACTATACCTTCAGTATAGTGGGTTGTCCCATTCGGAGATCCAGGGATATAATGCTTGTGTGCAGCTTTCCCTGGCTTATCGCAGCTTACCACGTCCTTCATCGCCTCTCAGACCCAAGGCATCCACCATGTGCCCTTAATTGCTTTAAAAAAATTAAAACTAGAATTTCTCAATTCTTGAAGTGGTGTTACTTATAATTAAATAAGAAACATTATTAAATACATATTCTAACAACTTTTCCCAATATGTCAAAGAGCTTATTCCGATAAATCAGAATGTGTCGATGTGTTGGACTCGAACCAAACGATTCGCCTGAACGAATCACATCAAATAAAGAACTTTTAGTGGAGGATATCGGAGTCGAACCGATGACCCTCTGCGTGCAAGGCAGATGCTCTAGCCAACTGAGCTAACCCCCCAATTTTTTTGGGCTGATAGCTATCAGCTAATAGCTATTAGCTTATTAGTAGACCCGAGCAGATTTGAACTGCTGACCCCTACATTATCAGTGTAGTGCTCTAACCAGGCTGAGCTACGGATCTATTTTGTAGCCCCCGAGTTATCGGGTTACTTTTTAAAAGAACTAGACATAAAAAATTGAAAGTTGTGGGAAACAATAGCAAGTAAGTACTTGCTCTAAAAAGGAGGTATTCCAGCCGCACCTTCCGATACGGCTACCTTGTTACGACTTAGCCCCAGTCACCAGTTTTACCCTAGGCGGCTCCTTACGGTTACCGACTTTAGGTACACCCGGCTTCCATGGCTTGACGGGCGGTGTGTGCAAGGTCCGGGAACGTATTCACCGTATCATTGCTGATATACGATTACTAGCGATTCCAGCTTCATGGAGTCGAGTTGCAGACTCCAATCTGAACTGAGAAGAGGTTTTTGGGATTAGCTTCATATCACTATGTTGCAGCCCTTTGTCCTCCCCATTGTAGCACGTGTGTAGCCCTGGGCATAAAGGCCATGATGACTTGACATCATCCCCTCCTTCCTCACGTCTTACGACGGCAGTTTCACTAGAGTTCCCAGCGTTACCTGATGGCAACTAGTGATGGGGGTTGCGCTCGTTGCGGGACTTAACCCAACACCTCACGGCACGAGCTGACGACAGCCATGCAGCACCTTACTGGCAGTGTATTGCTACAAAGTGAGCTTTCACCCACGGTCTCCCAGCATTCTAGCCCAGGTAAGGTTCCTCGCGTATCATCGAATTAAACCACATGCTCCACCGCTTGTGCGGACCCCCGCCAATTCCTTTGAGTTTCAATCTTGCGATCGTACTTCCCAGGTGGGATACTTAATGCTTTCGCTCAGACACCAACAGTGTATCGCTGATGTCGAGTATCCATAGTTTAGGGCGTGGACTACCAGGGTATCTAATCCTGTTTGATCCCCACGCTTTCGTGCCTCAGTGTCAATATTCGTGTAGCCAGCTGCCTTCGCAATTGGTGTTCTATGTCATATCTAAGCATTTCACCGCTACATGACATATTCCGCTAACCTCCACGATATTCAAGATTAATAGTATCAATGGCAGTTCCCAAGTTAAGCTCGGGGATTTCACCACTGACTTACCAACCCACCTACGCACCCTTTAAACCCAGTGAATCCGGATAACGCTTGCACCCTCCGTATTACCGCGGCTGCTGGCACGGAGTTAGCCGGTGCTTATTCATATGGTACCGTCAGACGACTTAGAAAAGCCTTTTTTCGTCCCATATAAAAGAAGTTTACAATCCAGAGGACCTTCATCCTCCACGCGGCATGGCTGGTTCAGACTTTCGTCCATTGACCAATATTCCTTACTGCTGCCTCCCGTAGGAGTCGGGCCCGTGTCTCAGTGCCCGTGTGACTGGTCGTGCTCTCACACCAGTTACTGATCGTAGGCTTGGTGGGCCGTTACCCCGCCAACTACCTAATCAGCCGCACACCCATCTTTAAGTGATAAATCTTTAATAATAGTTAGATGCCTAACCAATATACTATGGGGTATTAATCCAAATTTCTCTGGGCTATTCCCCGCTTAAAGGAAGGTTGTGTACGTGTTCCGCACCCGTTTGCCGGTCGCCATCAGTGTATTGCTACACCATGCTGCCCCTCGACTTGCATGTATTAAGCCTGCCGCTAGCGTTCATCCTGAGCCAGGATCAAACTCTCCATTGTAAATGATGTTTGATACTGACAGTAGAATTCTCAATAGAAAATTAAACGTGTCAAATCTAAATTGTGTTTAGCTTGACTTACCTATTGTTTTTGACGTTCCGAAGAACTGTCAAAGTGCTATTGTTTCCCAACTTTCAAAGATCTTTTGGCTTTGCTTTGCCATCCCTTTTGTTACTCAGACTAGCTCAGTATTTTTGGGAGTGCAAAGGTAGGAGCCTTTTTATTTCTACCAAATTTTTCTTCATTTTTTTTGAAAAAATTTCAGAAGCATTGGTTTGATAATCAATTCGTTTTGTGAAGAACTTTCCGTTTTTTATAGACGGACTGCAAAGGTAAGCGTTCCATGTTTACCGGCAAATTTTTTTGTGAACTTTTGTTCACATTTGCCCAGCAGCGTTTTTCACAATCTCAGAGAACTAATCCGTTTTTAATCGGGGTGCAAAAGTAAGGATTTGAGTATTACTACCAAACTTTATTGCCTAAATTTTTGCTTGTAGTTTCCTTAGAATCAAATGATAATTTTCAGAGAACTAAACCCGTTTTGAAGCGGGGTGCAAAAGTAAGGGTTTGAGTATTACTACCAAATTTTATTGCCTAAATTTTTGCTTGTAGTTTTCTTAAAATCAAGTGATAACTATTCAGAGAACTAACCCTTTTTTTCAATCGGGGGTGCAAAGATAGGAGTGAAATTATTCTCACCAAATCTTTTTTAAAAACTAACCTAAATCTGGTCTACGATATACACCCATAAAGGCTTGCAGGAATAAAAAAATTAAGCTCCGATGACTGGAAATTTGACCGCCACCAGGAATAAGCCATGAGGAGGCACCGCAAAACTTGCTCTTGTACAATCTTTTGCCTCGATTATCCGCCTGAATTCGGCCAGATCGATTTTGCCTCTTCCGACCTGTAACATTGTGGCTGTCAAAGCTCTTACCATTCCTCTAAGGAACCGATTGGCTTCGACATGGTAAATCAAACAACCGTTTTCCCAAAACCACTCACTCCGGCTAACCTGGCATTGAAAGGTTTTAACTTGCGTATTTCTCTTTGAAAAAGAAGTGAAATCATGGTATTCCTGCACCAAGGAAGCGGCTTCCCGCAATTTATTGAAATCGAGCTTGTAGGGAAAATAATAAGCTCTGTCCATCAAGAATGGATCTTTTTGCCGGTAAATAAAATATTTGTATTCGCGGCTTAATGCATCAAACCTGCAGTGAGCCCCTGATGAAACCTGGGAAACAGACCTTACCACAATTTGAGGCGGCAATATCGCATTGATCTTATAAACAAACTGTGGATTTAATGGCTGCTGAAAGTCGAAGTGAAAGAAATTTTGCAATGCATGAACTCCGGCATCGGTTCTTGATGATCCGGTCATTGCTACCTCTTCCCTTTGTAATATTTTAAATGCTTTTTCAATTTCTGCCTGGATAGTATTGGCATTTTCCTGGGATTGAAAACCACTGTACTGAGAGCCATTGTACGATACTTCGAGAAAATAGCGGGGCATGAGTTAGCAACGATTGACTAGAAAGGCCTTTAGATCAAGAGGCTTATTTAATCATGTTTTTAAACCGATGAATAAAATAGGGATCTTTAAATTCGTTTTGCAATGCCATGAAACTAGCCGGATCGCTGCTATAAGGATAGGCGGCTTCATAAAATTGAAACTTACCAGGCTCATTCAAAAACAGGACACCCAGGTTTTTTACCTGTTCGCTGGAAAAACATCTGACCTTAAACTCCTTTTTAGCTTCAGTTAACATTGCCTCATCATCTTTTTGACCGGCCATTTTCTTTCTTAGTCTGAGAAAATCGTTTTGAGAAGCGACAGTCCTGCAATTAGTTTTATTTGCAGCAAGGGATGACATATTTTCTTTCAAATCATCAATATTCAAAAACTTCTTTTCAGTAACAGGTGGTGTATTTTCAGCTCCGAAAAGCGGAGTGGTACTGGGGATTAATATACTGATTGTATCAATCTCACCTCCCGGATACTGATCTATAAACACCAACCCCAATCCTTCTAAACTAGAACTTTCTGATTTTTTTAGTACAACTGATCTTCTATAAGCTGTTTGCGGTTGAGTATTTTCTTTCTGTGATGCAGGTGATTCCTCTAATGCAACTGTTTTGTTAGCCGTGTCGGCTTTAGTTTCTTCTACAGCAACTATTTTGTTGGCCGTTTCAGCGTTAGTATCCTCTACATTTTTTACCATCAAAGATGCGTTGATGGAATCTTTCTTTTCTGACTGCTTTTCCTTTACCACTATTTGTGGCTGTACACCTTCTTGCGGCAATTTCGAAAACTCTTCTTTTTGGGATACTATTTTTGGTGTTTCTGCTTTGGGTTCGTCGTCGGCCACAATTCCAGTTGTTCTGCTACTATCAATGGTTGCAGCCGGCTTGTCTTCTTGCCTCGGTTGAAGTTCTTTTTCTTTAACAGGAGCATCTTGCTGCCTGGCAACCACATCCTGGCTGATTGATTTCTCTTCCTTCACCACAGCGAATACAGGCTTTTCCCGCAGGGAAGGATCATTGGCCGCTTTGGATAAAACTTCAGTAAATAAAGAAACTGCCTGGAGTTCCGTTTTGATCTTCGTCCTCTCCTTCTTCTCCGCCATTACAACATTCAGTGTTTGCAAATCAAATAGCCCCCACCCTTTTTCATTAAAATTTTTTAATAAAAAACCATGGTCGTTAGATTTCATGGCAATTGAAAAATCCTGCTCAGGCCATTTATTTTGCGGAAATCCTATCTTGAAATTATAAGTACTGTCCTTCAGTTGTGACAAAATAACATAGCCGGATGGGGATGAGCTTATATTTTTATCATTCACCTTCACAAAAAAAGATTGCTCCGCTTCAGACTGTATGTAAACGAAAAAAGTCTTTTGAGAAAAACTTATGCCACTCAATACCAGAAAAGAAATGCTACAAATAAGCCGGTTCATTCAGAAGATGCTTTGCTCAAAATTAATTCAATTAAGTCTATAAACAGTTGCGCGATGGATGACTTATAATTTTATTATATATCAGTTTGAGATGTTTGAAAGGAAGCCGTGAGCAGATACTGTCATCTGCTGACACGCAGGCAATTTATCAATAAGCGCCAATTATTTTATTACTTTTTACCAACTTCCACTTGCTCCGCCTCCGCCGCCACTTCCTCCACCGAATCCACCAAAGCCGCCGCCGGACCAACCTCCTCCCCCTCCACTACCAGACCAGCCACCGCCACCACCTCCGGTCCAGCCACCAGTTGGCAACCACCATCCCCTGTACCCGCGACGGGAAACATATCCGCCGCCACGTCCGCCACCGGCACCACTGAAGAGAATAACAAGAATAATAATGATAAAAATAATGGTGCCCAAACCCGGCCCTTTATTATTCTTTCTCTTTGCATAACCTTCCGGGGCCCTGTATTCCCCGGCAGCAGCCTTGAATATTGCATTGGTTCCTTCATCTAGGCCGCGATAGTAATTATTTTCACGGAAATTGGGAACAATTTCATGGTCGATGATTGAAGCGGCAATCATATCAGGGATAGCGCCTTCTAAACCATAGCCAACTTCTATCCGAACCTTGCGATCATCTTTTGCAACCAATACAACAATTCCGTTGTTTGTAGTTTTACCACCCACACCCCAGCGCCTCAAAATTTGCAAGGCCACATCTTCTATTGGATAATCACCCGTGGTTGGAATAATAACCACGGCAACCTGGCTGGACGTACTGTCATCGTAGGCGACAAGTTTACTTTCCAGAGCTTGTATTTGTTCCGGCGTAAGCGATTGTGTAAAATCATTCACCAGTTTTGGTGGGGACGGTCGCTGCGGAACATATTTACCTATTTGAGCATAGGCACAAACAGAAGAAAGAAAAAATAGGAAAAGAAAAAGTTTCTTCATGAATATTAGTTGCCAAACACAATATCGTCTGGTAATTCATTTTTATCTGAATCGTTATCAAATGGGAAATGGGTATGCAGGGCTTCACCGACATCAATCACGCATTGACGAATTCCTTCTGCATAGTTATCCCTGTTAAAGGAGCTGATCATTTGTTGCACTTCCCGATCCCAGTATTGCTGACCCACTTTATTGTGAATGCCGGCATCGCCATAAATCGCCAATTGATGATCTTTCAACGCAGCATATATGATCACAGCGTTACGATCCGCTGTTTTTTGCATTTGCAGTTTTAAGAAAATCTGTTCAGCCCTATCGATGGCATCCATGTAAGGGCAACGGCTTTCGATAAATACACGTACTTCTCCGCTTGTTCGCCTTTCTGCATTGCGCACTGCTTCAACAATAAGTTGTTTTTCTTCAGGGGTGAAGAACTCGTTCTTTCTCTGCCAGGGAAAAATTTTCAACCACATTATTTTATCGGGTAATCAGAATTTTACTTCGGGAGCTTTCTGTGCACCTTCATCAGCTTTAAAGCCTTCTCTAACTTTAAAGCCAAACATTCCTGCAAAAAAGTTCATGGGGAATGAACGAACCTTGGTATTGTAAGTGTTTACATTACCATTAAAATCATTGCGGGCAACATTGATGCGATTTTCTGTACCCGCCAACTCTGCTTGTAAAGCACGGAAACCTTCATTTGCCTTTAAATTCGGATAGTTTTCAACTACTACCATCAAACGGCTTAAAGCGCTGCTCAACTCACCCTGTGCGGCCTGGAATTTCGCGATGTTTTCATCGGTGAGATTAGCCGGATCCACTTTTACGCTATTCAGATTTTTATATCTCGCCTCGATTGTTTGAATCAAAGTCTGCTGTTCAAAATTGGCCTCACCTTTTACCGTATTCACCAGGTTAGGAATAAGATCAGCCCTTCGTTGATAAGAACTTTGTACATTGTTCCAGGAATTCTTTACTGTCTCATCCTGTTTCACCAGCCCGTTATAACCATTACAACCCATTACACCGACAATAAGAACGATTGCAAGAATAATTATCAAGGTGAGGTTTTTTGTCCCTTTCATGGTAGATAGTTTTTGTGTGGCACTAAAATTAGTGCTTTTAGTATTTCAACAAGATAAATTTTCCCTTCATCAAGATTTATACAGGAGTTGACATATTGTAACGAACTATGGGCATGATTTTGGTCATTATCTTTATACAACTGGCAGGTATGAATTTTTTAAAAAATTCTTTTCTCCTCTTTGTCATTTTAACACTGCATGCAGTGCAGTGCAAAAAAGAAAATAAGAACATTGAACCACCCGGAGCAGTAGAGATAAAGGACACTGCAATTGTCAGCAGCCTGCGTTTACCCTGGGAAATTTTGTGGGGCCCTGATGACCACATCTGGATGACTGAAAGAAACGGAAAGATAAGCCGTGTAAATCCATCCACAGGTGCAGTAACAACTATTTTAATAATTGATGAGGTAGTATCAATGGGAGAAGGCGGGTTGTTAGGTATGGCGCTGCATCCCAATTTTGCTGCAACGCCACATGTTTTTGTAGTTTATAATTATAATAGCGGTTTGGGTTACACTGAAAAAGTAATTCGTTATACATACAATGGAGATCTCTTAACCGAGCCAAAAATCATCATCGATAACATTGAAGCCGCCAATATCCATAATGGCAGTCGCTTGTTAATCACCGGTGATAAACTATTTATTTCAACCGGCGATGCTTCCAATCAATCTTTGGCGCAAAATAAATCATCGTTCAACGGGAAAATCCTGAGATTGAACCTGGATGGCAGTGTTCCTGCGGATAATCCTGTCGCCGGAAATCCTTATTGGTCTTTTGGTCATCGCAACCCGCAAGGCCTTGTATTTGCCAACAACAAACTCTATAGTTCAGAACACGGCCCCAGCGATAATGACGAAATTAACATTATTGAAAAAGGCAGAAACTATGGCTGGCCCGATGTACATGGACTATGCAATACTCAGAACGAACAAGACTTTTGTTCAGCTAACAATGTCGTAGAGCCTATCCAGGCGTGGACGCCGACTATTGCGACCTGCGGTCTTGATTATTACAATAATGATTTGATACCACAATGGAAAAATTCTTTATTACTGGTGACGCTCAAAAACTCAAGACTGTATCAAATGAAACTGGATGATACATTTTCTAAAATAACCAGCACCAACGAATATTTTACCAATAAATACGGGCGGATGCGGGATCTATGCATTTCACCCCAGGGAAAAGTTTATATCTGCACCAGTAATGGAAGTAATGATAAATTGATAGAGATTAGCAAAAAATAAGCTCCTACTTTTTCAATCTTATTACTTGAGTTGCATCAACTATCACCTGGGCATTGTATCCATTTATTATTTGGACCGTATTGTATTTAATAGGAGATGTTAATACAAGAACATCGTTCTCCCAGCTAATTTTAAAGTCTTGTGGTATTGTCTGGTTCGGAGCACCTCCACCGCCAGCTGCAGGGTCAAAAGCAACAAGGCCACTTTCGAGGTGAATTGAATCTGTACCGACTGTTTTATAAGTAGTGGATGCACTTGACGCAGGCATATCACCTTCAAAAGGTGAGTCATCTGAAAAGTCGAGAACACCTCCTACATAAAACTGTGTTTTGAGGTTCGTTTTAAAAGAGTAGCTTAACCCACTGGTTTTAATATTTTTAGAATCGATGGTAACGGTCCCTTTGGGGTTTTGCGCAACAATTGGGTAGGATGTTATCATTTTTTCCTGATCAACTCCGGTGCCGGCAGTTATTGAACTTTTCACGGAAGCCGTCATACCTATGAAATTCCAGGTACCAAATAATTTGTCATTCGTATTTTCCTGGGGTGGATCGGAATCTTTTTGACAGGAAGTTAAGAACAATCCCAAGGTAAGGATTACCAGCAGTGCTTTAGTTGTTTTCATTTTATGGTGGTGTTTTAATAGGCGGCCAAAATAATATAAAAATTCAACACCCCATAGCCGCCTATTGCTGTACCGCCGCTATTCCCGGCAAAACTTTTCCCTCAAAATATTCCAGCATCGCACCACCACCCGTAGAAACATAACTTACCTTGTCAGCATAGCCAAACTGGTTGACTGCAGCGACAGAATCACCACCGCCAACAAGAGAAAAAGCGCTTTTTTGCGTAGCTTCTGCTACTGCCGTTGCAATGGCTTTCGTTCCATGCTGAAAATTTTCCATTTCAAACACACCCATCGGGCCGTTCCATAAAATGGTTTTGGAGCGATGGATCACATTTACAAATTGCTTAATGGCATTTGGACCAATATCGAGTCCCATCCATCCTTCGGGAATATTATTGCTTGGTGCATTGGAGGTTTCAGCGTCTGCAGCAAACTTATCAGCGATAATAGAATCGGACGGCAAATGAATACATACACCCTTTTGCTTTGCTTTTTCCAATAATTCTTTTGCCGTGTCGAGCCTATCGTCCTCACACAAAGATTTACCAATCTTTCCTCCTTCTGCTTTCATAAAAGTATAAGCCATGCCACCACCAATAATGATATCGGTAGCTCTTTCAAGCAGGTTTTCAATGATTAAAATCTTGTCAGACACTTTCGCACCGCCAATGATGGCCAGAAAAGGTTTTTCGGCTCCATGCAAAACTTTTTCGGCACTGCTCACCTCTCCTTCCATCAATAACCCAAACATTCTTTTATCCGCAGGGAAAAACTTTGCGATAACTGCAGTCGATGCATGTGCCCTGTGCGCCGTTCCGAAAGCATCATTTACCCAAACATCCCCGAGTTTCGATAATTTTTCGGCAAATTTTTCATCGCCCTTTTCTTCTTCTTTATAAAACCGCAGGTTTTCCAAAAGAAGTACTTCACCCGGCTTCATCATGCTGGCGGTCGAAAATGCCTGCTCACCAATGCAGTCATCAGCAAATAAAACTTTAGCGCCGCCGAGCAACTCACTTAAACGCTTAACCAGGTGTTTTAATGAATACTTTTCTTCTGGCCCGCCTTTAGGGCGACCGAAATGCGACATTAATATCGCAATGCCACCATCACCCGTAATTTTTTTAATAGTAGGGACAGCGGCTTTCATCCTCGTATCGTCGGTAATCTCGAATTTATCATTCAATGGAACATTGAAGTCAACTCTAACTAATGCCTTTTGGCCTGCAAAATTGTGATCCGAAAATTTTGACATAAAAAGTCATTTTTAAATTTTATAATCCCTTCGCACTATTCGTTTCTTTAAATAATAAGTATCCGCCAATCACATCCATCACTTCATCGGTAACATCTTTTCCTCCTTTTAAATTAGTACGTATAGCGCTGCAGGTATATTTTGGTCCCCAGGGAATACCCCACCACCCAAAAAAGAAGGAAATGGCAGTAAATAAAAAACTTCTTTTGATGGTACGCTCACCTGACCTGACCAGGTAAACACCAGAAACATCCCTGAACGTAACAACAACTAAAGATAGGGTATATGCAAAATAAACAAACCTTCCGCCCTCCTTCACCTGCTGCTGAAGATCAGTAGCAGAGAGGCCATCAATGTTTTCTATCTTCATAAACCGTTCTGGCGGGAATGAAAACCGCAATGTTAACAACAAAAATATTCTGTTGTATTCATTGCGGTTCCTAAAACTATTTCCTTATTTACTGATCAGCTTTGCAAAATAATGCACCGTGCGAACCAACTGGCTTACATAGCTCATCTCATTATCATACCAGCTCACCGTTCTTACCAGTTGTGTATCACCAACTGTCTGTACTCTCGTTTGTGTGGCATCAAACAGTGACCCATAAGCAATGCCGATAATGTCACTGCTCACAATTTCATCTTCGGTATAACCAAAGCTTTCATTAGCCGCTGCTTTCATTGCTGCATTAACCTCTTCTGTAGTAGTTTTTTTGTTAAGGATAGCTGTTACCTCTGTTAATGACCCGGTCAAAGTAGGAACCCGTTGGGCACTTCCATCTAATTTTCCTTTCAGGTTGGGCAATACAAGACCAATAGCTTTTGCAGCGCCAGTACTATTAGGCACAATGTTGTGTGCCGCTGCTCTTGCCCGACGAAGATCACCTTTGGGGTGAGGTGCGTCTTGTGTATTCTGATCGTTGGTGTAGGCGTGGATGGTTGTCATCAATCCGTTAACAATGCCAAACTTTTCATCCAGTACCTGCGCCATCGGGGCCAAACAGTTTGTAGTACAGGAAGCGCAACTGATGATTGTTTCACTACCATCCAAAATATTATGATTAACGTTAAATACAATTGTTTTGAGGTCACCGGTGGCCGGGGCTGATATCACCACTCTTTTTGCGCCAGCCGTTAAGTGTGCAGCGGCTTTATCCTTATCAGTAAAGAAGCCGGTACATTCCAGCACCACATCTACATCGTGGCTTTTCCATGCTATTTCTGCCGGATTTTTTTGCGCATATATTTTTACCTCATCTCCATTTACGATAATCGAGTTTTCAGTAGCCTTCACATCCGCATCAAAACGGCCCTGAGCAGTATCGTATTTCAGCAGGTGTGCCAGTGCTTTGGGACTTGTAAGGTCATTGATTGCAACGACATCAATTCCATCCATTTTATAGATTTGGCGATAAACGAGGCGGCCAATTCTTCCAAAACCATTGATGGCTACTTTAACTGTACTCATAGTTGTAAAAAAATTTTAGTTTTTTAAATTGCCGGGCGAAGTTAAGAAACCGTTTTTGGTTTCTGATTTTCTGTGTAATTGTTTTTATTACAGGATTTCGCCGTTCTATTGAACGTTTGTTGCAAGAATAGTGGGCCATTAACGCCGATTTCAAAAAAGTCATTTTTTTTTGGCTGTAAACTGTTGCACTCCTATCTTTGCCGTCCCTTAAAACGGCCCGTTCGTCTAAGGGCTAGGACACCACCCTTTCACGGTGGTGATACGGGTTCGAATCCCGTACGGGCTACAAGAATAGATTCAGTACATCCCGGTACGACACGAAATCCCCGCAAAGTCAATACTAGCGGGGATTTTTAGTTTCACTATCCCCCGCTTAAAAACAGTTTCCGTCAAATTTTGGTTCACCAGTTTTTCACCAAAACAAACAATTTCACCAAAAAGTAAAAAACATGAAGGCAACTGTCACCTTTTTTCCAAACACGACCAAAAAAAGCAAGAAGAACGGTAAGATTCCAATGTATATGAGAATCTCTTACAAAGGCCTAAAAACTGAGAATAGGCTGAATGTCGAACTAACCCAGGATGAAATACGCAAGTGGGATCCATATACTATGAGATTTGCTGAAAGAAATTTCCCTGCTAACCACGTTTTGAATAGGCTGGATCAAAAATTCACCGATTTTCTTATTCTGAATTCAACCGACCTATCAAAGTTTAACCCCGTAGAAATTAAAAATTATATCCTCGGAAACGAAACCAAATCTAGTTCGACAGCATTACTAGACTTCATTGACGATTATTTCAAAAACGAAGTTATAGCTAACATCAACAAAACACCTGGCACTGTCAAAACGTATCGTCGAGCCATTAATCACATGCATGGATTCCTGTCATCCAGAAATCAAAAGGCTTTGACAGTTCAACAACTGACGTTCGACATAGCAAACGATTTCAAAAACTACCTCACTAACTCCAACCCGCAATTAAACCGAACAGGCATGACCGAGGTGTCCGCTGCCGGTGTTATCAAGAAATTCAGGACCATGTTTACACAAGCTGTTGACAGAGGATTGTTGCCTTCCAATCATTTTAAGACGGTCAAAATCAAAACAAAGTCCCCAAGGAGGGAAAGACTGACAAGTTTTCAAATAAGTGAACTTTATAACATCACGAACCAATTGCTACCTCACCAGTACTTGTACAGGGATATTTTTTTATTTTCGGTATATACAGGATTGGCTTATCATGATGCCATGTCGTTGACCAAAAAAGATATTGAGAAGCGGCCTGATGGTAGCCAAAAGCTTTTAATTAATAGAAAAAAAACAGGAGTAATCACCGAATGTTTTTTACCCGAGGAAGCAATTCAGATTGTCGATAAATATGGCGCCTTTTCAGAATGTATAATTACAGGCAAAATATTACCGTATAGATCAAACAAGGAAGTCAATGCACAGTTAAAAATCATTGCCAATTATGCAGGAATTAAAATTCCATTGTCAACCCATATCGCCAGACACAGTTTCCGACAGCTTCTGTCTGAAGCTGGCATTACTGACTATGGTGTGATAAAAAGGTTGATGGGGCAAACCAGAAGTGGCGATGTTGATGAAGTTTATTATTCGATTACCGAAAAAAGCCTATGGTTAGCCAAAAAAAAGATTGATTTACATTTAAAAGAATTTATATGCACACCGATTTAAACGGCTACGTAACACAAATTGAAGAAGAGTATCTGAAAGCGATTGAAGAAATAAAGCATAGAGGCCAAACCAGAAAAATTGATTTTTTTACGGCCGATTTGAAACTTGCTAAAGAAGCGGCTTATCGAAGAAGAAGACCTGATCCAACCTTTTTTTTAACTATTAGTCGCTATTATTATGATTTGTGTTTTGAGGCAGATAAGGCAGTTAAAGACCGTTTTATCTTTTGGGGGATTCCCGAAACGGCATTGAAATGGATGATACCACTCGACGACATTTTAAAAACTATAAAGGCAATTGAAATTGACAATAATGCAATATTTTTCAAAAACCTGGCTCTTAAAATTATTCAGTGCCATCTAGAAATTAAAGCAAAATTTGAAATTTTTTCCTGGGCTAACACGGCTACCAGAAAAAAGCAAAGAGAATTATCGCTACATAAAAACTTCCATAATTTTTTCAGAAGATTTGATGAGGGTCATGGAAAGTTTAAAAGAAAAAGCAACAAATTTGAGATGATAATGGAATCACTCCTACAAGAAATTGCCAAAATTTCGAAGAATAAAAAAGAAAGGCGAAAAATATTTCTTGATCAGCTTAAGGGCGATAGCAGGATGTATTTGGAAATTCTTCCAGGACTATTTTTTAGTGATCCAGAATTATCTGAAAGAAAAAGGTTATTGGCCTTATTTGATTTGTTGAAATTGATATGCAAAGACAAACATTGGCAAACTGAGGTTGAATATAAAAAAAGATATGAAAGGCTTAAGAGTAAGGCAGAAGAAAGGCTTAAGAGTAAGGCAGAAGAAAGGCTTAAGAGTAAGCGAGATAGTTATTTTGATGGACATTATGATCTTTTTTTGATAAACTCCATAGGAAAATATCTTTATAAAATTTAGACAATCAACATATTATAGACTTTTCGTAAGAATTTTAGTTCACCATCCAAAAGTTTCTTGATACATCTTGTGCCCATAAATCAAGAAACAAATGGATTCGAATGAAATCATCATCACCATCTGCGAGGAACTAATAGAAGTCAAAAAAACCCTTCTTTCACTATCACTCGCAAATCCCGTTTCCGACAAATGGGTGCCACGTGCGACACTCATGAAATTCCTTCAGTACGGCAATACCCAAATTGCTGCATTAATTCAAAATGAGAGTTTAATCACAACGAAAGTCGGAAAGAGAATTTTTATTCTGCGGGAGTCAATTGAAACAATGCTTGACCGGAACTCTTCGCAAGGGTCAACCGCCATCATTGCCAATGAAGTCCAACCCAGCACCAGTAATAGATTAAAAAAACTATTGTAAGGTAAATATCGTGATGCCACCATTAGCTTTAGATATAACCCCTTTCTCCTACCCCAAGGACGTCCGTGTGCTCATAGGGGCACCAGAGCTTTTAGTAGCGAGACGGAATACGTACGGTGCAGGTAGTAAATACCAAACAAATCGGCAAATCAAATATTGGTCAACCTGGTTTCTTCTAAAATCGTTAACCACCTCATCCTTCATACAGCACTGGACAAGTCAAAAAAAATTTATCCTGGCATGGGTACAAATGGGTGAGCGGACATTTCGTCAACATTTAAAATGGTTAGCGAAGGAAAACCTTCTAATCCACGACAGTTCCAATCCCAACAGCATTCGCCTGGTTAATTTTGAAGATGCAGCCAAAAAATTAGGAATTGAATATACCGGCACATTCCGGGTTTCTTATGATTATAAAAAGAACAAATATGCCAAACAAACCTTTCAATACCTCATAAGAACAGAGGAATTTGAGTATCACAAGCAACGGCAGGCTAAAGCCATCATGCGTAAGCTGGAACAAAATCCCGCATTAAAAAAGAACATTATCTATTGCATTGGACAAATGGGTGCTGATTATGAACGGCTCATGAGCGACCCGGCCTACTTTATTGGTCGTCTTTTGTTATTACAAGTAAAAATGTTCAAAGAGGGGTCTGAGTTTCTGAACTACATAATGGATTTACGTGCCGATGTAAACCGTGGTGTGATTTTAATAAAACGCCACCATGGATATCGTAGTAGTCAGTCTGTTTCTTACATGAAAAGAAAGATGAAAGAGTTTGGTTATGCAGTTATCCGACCAAGGGCCGTCGAAAGTGACGTGAGAAGTCGCTTTTCTGTTCCGGTTACTGAGGGAACACCAGATCAGGATGTTTTGAAAGACGGTCGTCGAAACGGCTATATCTGGATTCCGACAAAAAAAGTAACAGTCTGGCGTCTTTGTGATCAGGTCAAGCGAAATTATGATCACCAGGACAATAAACTTCATTCGAAAACCAATCTCTATGCTGCTTGATTTTCTTCATTTCAGTTGGAAAAAATTGTTAAGTACGCAAGAGGCTTTTAAATACTTTAAAAGTTTTCCAGTATTGCTAGTTACTGTCTTACGGTATTCTTACCAGTAATACTAGTTTCAAATTTCGAAAAACCACGTTGATAAATTGAATTCATTGATTTGAAAACTAAACCGTTTGTAACTCGTAAACTATTTCTTGACTCCTAAAAAAAGAATAATGCTATCCCATCACGACAAAGCGTCAATCACCGGCAACATCAAATATATCCTGATCCCCTATTTTTCGTTTAAACTTTACATTAAGTTTAAGTCCAATCAAGAACATGGAATCTCGACTGGTGGTCGATACTTTTATGGTAACGAACATAGCTGTACCTACAAACAGTGCATGGCTGGAAAGGTCACTGAAATATTGCTGGATAAGCAAAAAGGTTATAATGATCTTATTTCTCTTTTGGAAAGAGGATCATTTAAAAACAAGTATATAATTGCTAAAATATACGGTAAAATACCTGATACTGATAATTTCGAAGTCCTACATCGAACATACTATCATGGTAAATTGACAAAAAAAGACACTAATGACCCGGTATTTACAACAGAAAATAGAATACTTAAGCTTTATAGTAAACCAGAAAATGGCCGCTTAGTTATAAGTCGTTTTCAATAAAATAAGAATGATTTGATTACCGTGGATTTTTGACTGTCTGTTTGTCTTCAAATCAACGCAGGCAAAGAACGATATAGCGTTGTTTCCTTAGGGAAGAAGTCCGCGACTCCTTCTTTCAATACCCATTTTAAATTTCTTTTAGAATCTTTTCTTAAAACGACGATACCATAATTCAAAACTTGTCCATGTCTGATATGAATAATTTTGCATTTTGCGGTTGAAAAAAATCGCTTACCGCTAATTCCCACGGCATACCATGTATGGTTCTCGTCATTTTTTCTAACATTAAATGAGCCATCTAATTCATCGCCAGAGCAAGTCAGTTTTAAATCAAGGTAATGAGTAGCTTCTTCCCCTCCAATATTTCCTTCATTGCTCCAGTTACCAGAAAAGAAACGAGATTTCTTTTCTACATATGATTTATGCCATTTTTTTATAAATAGATATGCTGCAACCAGTCCCCCAATAATACCAAATATCTTAAGTACAAGTTCAAGTATGTCCGAAGTTTCTTTTACCATAGATTTGATTTTACCAAAAATACCTCTGCAACAACCCCTGAAACAAATTTTCCAACTGTCTCGCATCCTCCCTTTGCTTTTGCCGCAACTACTCCGCCTGATGCAATTCCTTAGTTTGTTTTGCAACATCTCCTCGCCGGGCAGTTGATTGCAATGGCTCCATTTCAGTTTCTCTTCCAGCTTATCATTTTTTTAGTTCGGCAGGCGGGTTGGCAGCACCTTCTTTTCGCCTCCACGTCATGTATCGTTCATACACGGTGCTGTAGTTTCCCTTTTTTCTTGTAGCCTATAGTACCCCTGCATTCCCCAGGTCTTCCAGCCGTTTCAGAAAAATAAGATAACTCATCTGCTCAATAGCCGTAAGCGGATTAGTAATGCCTCCACTCCAAAAGCGACTCCATAGTGGATCAATCTGAGATTTAAATTTGCCATCGGTAAGCATTTAACTTGTTGGTTTTTTTGGGTAGTCGACAAAAGTAAATTCAGCTTTATTTCTCATCCGTCAACTGCTTCAAGGTATCAGGAATATCCAAACTATTTCTATATGCCATCACCGCACTATGATTAAATCTGTCAGAAAATAGTTTGATAAAAAAGCCGCTGTAATACAGACTTACAAGGGTTATCATTGATGAAACAATGACATTACCGGTATATTTTTGAATAAATTCTTTGGTAAGGTTTAAATCGCCATTATTCAAATTCATAACATACCACAATACTAATGCAAGAACAACCGGACCGATTAATACAAGCAAAAATGCTTTTGTCCGCCACCAAAAAACTTTCCTTCGAATATATTTTTCTCTTAGTGGTTTACGGATTTGATTTTGTAAATTAATGTTTTCGGCCTTCATCTTCTTTGACTGCTCAGCTAGCTCAGAGTTAATACCAATGACTTCTTGATATTTTTCCTTTTCTTCCCTTATTATTCTTTCATGATCTTCTCTTTCCTTATCAATCTTCGAAGTCTTGACTTCTAAGATTTGTGTTTTCTTCGTTACATCTTCAACCAATTTATTCAGCAGTTTGGTAATATCTTCCTCCTTTTTTTTCTGTTGATTGGCTATGCCCTGCAAAGTTTCTACAAATTTCTTATCATCCGATTCCGCCAATTTATTTAATTCTTCAAGGTTTGATATAGTACGTTCTGCAATACCTTTAGCAACTCGAACAACGTCCTCGTCAGTAATATTATCCTTTGCATATTTCTGAATGTTACCATCTAAGCTTCTTATAGTTGATGCATTAGGTAAAGAATCGTCAAGAGTTGTAGAAACCAAGCGAGATAATCCAATGGAACTAAAATCAAAAGTTGAAAGGCTTCCTTTAACCATGGGGGAAGTTAGCCACAGTAGATTCAACAAGTCCTCAGCTTTTATTGAATATGGTTGAACTGCGGTGGCATAGGTTGCCCGTCTTGAACTAGAGTTGTTTAGAAACCAACAATTGACCTTATCAAACTGGTAAATCAATTTTCCTCTTTTTTCCTTTACATAATCTATGCATGTCGCATCATGCAATGCAGCAAAAGTTGTGTTTCTTTTCTCTTTAAGCTTCTCATATTCTGTACTATTCTTAGCTCTGCTCTCAAATTTTGCCGTATTCGGTATAATAGTGATATTTAGCTTTTCAAGATCACTTTGAACATTACTGCGAATTCTATCCAAGTCAGTCTTAGTTAACCCTCTTCTTTCGCAAGCATTATAAATGTCTTCGGGGTCAACAAGCTTCGACAAAAAAGCGATATCGAAATAATCAACTCTCGTTCTAAGTAGTTGGTCTATTTCTTTAATAGTAATTGCTAAAACTGTGAACTTGTATCCCAGTTTTCCTGCAATTTCCAGAAGGCGATTGCAGTTGTCTTTAGAGCTGGGAGTATTCAAATCGAGAAGGCTTATTATAAAATTGGTGTCTAAAACAAGTTCAACATTTTTTTTAATTTCTGATGGCTGGTATTCCAAGTAAGTAGAGATAATTGATCCTACATAAACCGATTGTAGTACATTATATACCTTCTCGATTGGCTTTATAAAGTTTATGAATCGAGCTTCTATGGTATTGTCTTTGTGGTCTTGTGGATACTTTTTATTAATATATTTCCCAAGAGACGCCTTGCTTTCCTCAACAAAATCAAATATCGATCTATTTCCCGTTGCTTGACCTTCTGCCTTCAAAAACTGCTGATAAAATTCCTGTAGTTTATCTAATTGTTCACTTCTTTTTTCAATTTCTTCTTCAAACTCGTCGAAAACATACTCTTTAATAATAAAAGAACCGCCTGAAAAAAACTGCACAACAGTTTTTTCAAGAGTATTTATTTCGGATGCGATTTTGGCTAGGATTTTTTTTAACACTGGTATCGGCATATTCAATCCATATAAATCATCTATATGTTTTTTTATATCATTTATATCGTCGCCCTTAAATTGCCCAGTAGAGCACATTTTCGACAAGCCTCTTTTAACTAGAGGAGTAAAGATTGCGTCGTAACTAGCATCCTTACTACTTTGATTATTTATGTATGCCAGTAAACTATAAGCAATGATCCGTTTATCCATATTGATATTTTTAAGCAATCAATCTTTTTGTCAACTGTTGTTTCTACATGTATCCTTTAACACCATTCAAATTGCAATTTTTTAAAATCGCTCCCTCTAATAATGCTCCAGCCAAATTTGCATCGGCAAGATTTGCACTCGATAAATTTGAATTTCTTAAATCTGCACTAGTTAAATCTGCTCCGGATAAATCGGCCTCACTTAAATCAGCGTTTTTAAGATTTGCCTTTATCAAAATTGAGCGACTCAAAAATGCCAAAGAAAGTTTTGCATTTTCAAAATTCGCCTCGCGAAGATTTGCCTCTCTCAGGTCTGTCGCTTCCATATCGGCGTTGGTTAATTTTGCAAAACTGAGATTAGCTACTCTCAAATCTGCGCAAGAAATGTTTGCTCCTGTGAAATCAACACCGTTTAGATTTGCTTTTGGAAGAAATGCTTTTTGCAGATTAGCAAACCTGAACTGAAGTGAAACATTAAGAAGCTCTCTTACTTTAAGATATTTTTCCAGTTTTTCATAATCAGTTAAAGATTTCGAATCTCGAAACTGATTTGTTAACCAGGGAAAAGCGATAAATAGACATGAAAAAGCTCCTATAAAAATAACTAGTGAGAACCAGGAATTTTGTAACGTAGGTAATTTTAGAAACTCACCAAACCCTTTAAAGATGCTGAAGAGAATTGACGTCGCTCCAATCAGAAGAAATATTACATATAAAAAAAATATTGCTTTGTATAGTAAGGTTTCATTAACTATTTGAGCTTCTAAAAAATTTGAGGTTTTATTTAAGACAGATTTTCGACCTAATCTAGACTGTTCAAATCGTTTAAAAACTTTTGTCAGATATGTAAAGGATCGCAACGCTAAAACAAAAATTAGCAGTTGCAATAAAAATACCCAATCAATGTTTTGTAAAAACTCTCTCATACTTGCTTATATTTTGTTAAGCAATTAGTCTTTTTGTCAATTCCATTACCAATATCGCTTTACGTTTTTTTCTTGTTTCTAAATGTTCCCCGATTCTTCGTATCGCTTCCACCTGGTAAGAGCGGTTGACGATGCTTTCTTTGATCCTCACGGAAGAAAGCGGTTGCCGGTTTTGTTTCAGGAATAGCAGGCGTTCCAGATCTCTCCTTGTAAAAAATCCGGCCACAGGCCGGTCAGGATAATCCGGGGAATCCCAAAACCAGATATCATCACCATTGGTCAGAAATCCAAATGGACGAAAGGATTGCTTCTTCTCAATTTTTGTGATGTATTGATATAATTGCTCCTTGCCTACACGGGCATCCCGTTTTGTACGTTTAGCCTCGATCACAGCCAGTACTTCGCCGTTATCACGGAATAAACAGTAATCGGTAATACCATTTATGGGAGCAGCGTCATAGCCATCAACGGGAATTTTAAAACCAACAGACCGGCGGTCGGCAATATCCCAGCCGGCTTTCTTTACAAGTGGATCGATGACATTGTACCGGGTTTCTGATTCGTTGAATTGGTTTTGGTTGATCATGCAGGTTTAATGGCTGTAATCCAATAAAAATAATAAAAAAAAGAAGAATAGAAGCCTGCCTGAAGTATTAAGCACCTGCACAAATATTTGTTATGCTAAATCATTACGGGATTTATGACAGTTAGTTCCTTTATGAGGGTGCCCGTTAAAGAACGGCGTTCTCCCATTGCTGCATTCTAATTTTAGATCCAAAACTTCTTAATAGAGTCTTGTTCTCATTCCATCGACATTAAATTGATCAAATCGGGGGAATCAACGGAAACCGAATCGATATTTCGCAGACTTTATCCCGTTAAAAGACCGGCATTGTCCGTTGTTACAGGCGGATATCTTTCGAATAAAACAGGCTTCGAATAGATTGCTGGTTTCATCATCATTTCCAGGATACCGGATACAACAGCTGAAATCAGCAGCAATCGACAGGCCCAACCGCAGCACTGCCCGTAAAAAAACGGGGATTTATCGTTATTGCATTTTGTCCGTCCAGAACAGTAGACATTCTCAGTAACATTAGTTCTCACTCCATCGAACGGAAATTAATTACATATCGAACAATCGGGAAGTTGCCAATGCTCACTGAAGCTTAGTCATTTAAAAAACAGGAAGCTTGCGTTGTTTAATTTAATCAGTGTGCAACTGAAAAATTCCCACCAGGAATCAGTTCCCATTCTATTGAAAAAAAATTAATCGTATCGGGCAAAACCATCGGGAAGTAGCCAGATGTTGACCAGATCATTGCCCGGTAAAGAACGGGAATCCCACGTTGTCGCAATATTAATCCTGGAACGGGAACTTTCTTAAAAGTCCCCTTTTATTGATAGAAATTTTATAAGAACAACGAACTCATAAATGTCGTGGTATTAGAAGAAACGGGCATCTACCGTTGTTGCACTCCAATCTCCCTCAAATAAAAAAATCTTTGAATACATTGCCGAAAAGAAATTGATCATATTGAACGGAATTATCGGGAGGTAGCCAATATTGACCTAAGCATTGTTCGTTAAATAACGGAAATCTTCCGTTCCTGGCACTACATATACCTATCACCGGAAACTCCCCAATATCACGTTCTGACTGCATTGGCAAATCGAGAAGAATGATCCGATGCTGATCAGGTTTCCTCCCGGTTAAAAAATAAGAATGTCTTGTTCTTACATTAAATAAATCTGATACGCCAAACTTTCCAATGAGCGGCTATTCCACTCGGTCAATGGAAGGCTGATCATCTTTCCAAATGAACGGGGACGATCCGATATTGACTTAGGTTTGGCCCGTTAAAAAATGGGAATCTCCCGTTATTGCATTCAACCCTTCCAAAACGGCAAACTTCCCGATGACCACCTGTTCTCTCCCATCAATCGGAATCTGATCCCAGAATTTTTTTCAAAGTCTCCATATTACGGAAAACAACGTAAAATATCTGTATGGGAAACGGGAAGTACTAATTCAGCTAAAAATCCATAAGATCGGATACCCTTACTTCCAGTGCTTCCGCCAATTGCAGGATAGTGTTGAAGGTTATATTTATTTTTCCTTTCTCAATTTTCGAAATCTTGCTATTGTCCACGTTACAGGCATAGGACAGCTCACGCAAACTCATTTTCTTTTGTTTGCGCAAATGACTCAAATGTTCGCCGAATTTTCTCAGTGCTTTCTTATCACCTGATCTGCCCATATGAAGGCAGGAAATTCAAAGAAAAAAATTGGATAAGTGCGGTCTAAAAAGGCCGCATTTCCAAAATTTTTTTATTTTGTGATGGCTAAATCGGAGCAAATACAAATAGAACCCAACAATATAACCATGCTGGAGAATAATTATATCAAACAAATTGTTTTAATTGCCAGGCAGCGTCTTAAACAGACGCAGCGGCCGCTTTCCGATAAGGAACTTTGTAGAAATATTGTTTCTGTATTGAAGAAAAAACTGGGAAAAGAAGATAAACGACATTCTTCCAAAGTAAGATTCTCAAAAGAGATTTTTCCGCTTGTATTAAATCATCCAACCTGGCAGAACGCCATTGCTAAAACAGAACATAAAAAATTCGACCTGGTATTAAAAATACAAAATCATCAGGCAGCCGGCAACAAATTTGAACTTAATGGACATTTGACTTTGGATATGGCAATTACGGAACTCAATACTATGCTCAAAAAAGTAGATCCTCTGAAACTGGAAGAACTTGTAGGATTACTGATAGAAAGAAAATTCGGGTACAAAGCCACACTAACTCGAAAATCGAATGACGGCGGGATAGACATTATTGCCACTAAAAAAGATGAGACGTCCTATTCCGGAAAATCAAAGAAGATGTTCATTTTTGCCCAGGTAAAGCGATATGATAAAACTGTGGGTAGAGAATACGGTGATAAGTTCATCGGGGCATTACAAAAGTTCATAATTAAAAAAGACTGGTCGAAATTTGATTGCTTTTTTATCACAACCTCCACTCTACCGCCATCATTTGAAAAAAATTTCAGGGATTCAGAACCCGAAGGTGTAACCTTTTCCTGTTGGGATGGACGTAGACTATCACGATACCTTATAGAATCAGGTATAGGTGTAAACTTTCATCTTGATACAGAGTTCTGGAAAAAACATCAATAGAATTAATGTCTTTATTTAAATGCTGGAGCTATTCTTTCGAACACATCAAAAAACACTACCAAATCGAAGATAATTGCCAGGCCTTAAAACTGACTAATTGCGTTTTGCCTTCTTCGGAAAACACCTGTATGCCAGTTTGATTGGGGGAAGGATAGGTCACTGTGCTTAACACAATTTTGCCCTGGTTGGTGAACACTTCAACAGAAGATTGATCTACCAGGATATGTAATTTTATCAAGTTGCCTTCCGGTTCGACCGGGGCGAACATTTTAGTCGCAAATTTTTTGGTAAAATCCATATTCGAAATAAAATCCGTGCAGTTGGTCCTGTCAATACAAAAGATAGAAAGTTTGGGATCATAACTTAGCCTGAGCTTTCGGCCTTCTCCTATCAATAAGTCAAATCCAAAAACGAATGATTGATCCGCTTTAAATATAGCCTCGATTTCGTACATATTCCTGGCAGGCTTGAATTCGGGAATGCTCATGACGCCGCTGATCGTACGGTTGGTAAAATGCACAGGCTCACTTCGCAACCCTTTCAAGGCATCAATTGGTTGCTGAATCAGTCGTATTCCTTCCGGAAATTTTTTCAAAGCGATATACCTTGGCACTGATTGAAATCCGGTTCCCCAGGAAGTAGGTGAAGTCCTTGCGTATCGCCAATTGCCCAGCCAACTTATCATGATTACCGAATCACCCAAATCTTTATTTGAATCATAATTCCTCCATGTCTTTGTAGCATAAAAATCTTCGCCATAGTCTAACCATAACGCATGCTCTGCCTGTAAGTTTAGCAGATTATCTGCAAACATTATATGATCAACTGCAATTGAGCCATTTTTACTTTCAGCATCTTTATCTGTCAGTTCAAAATAAGCCTCCTTTTCTTTTAAATCACGAACATCCCATCCGAACCATTTAAAGACCGGAGAATTATTTCCGGTAGCAGAGCGCACCGTCTTTCCACCTACTACCAGCCGAAAAGAAAGTGAATCTGAATTTTGTCCTCCGCCAATTAAAAAATTAATAGCATTTTGTTTTATTCTGAAGGACCGGGACCTGATACTTCCAATCTTATTATCACCAGATAAACTCCCGGCATAGGACTTACCCAGGTAATCTTTGCCATCTGCCGTATTTTTTCGGATAGCAAATGCGTCTCCTTCGACCTGCCACTTTGTGAATGATTCGGACTCAAAATCGTCATAGACCATACCCTTCAATCCCTTTCCATCTTTTAAATAATTTTCCATTTGAGAATCGGGAATAAACGTTTTGCCATCAAATTCACCAATAAAATACTGAACCTTATTAGGACCTCGTCCAATAATCATAACCCATTTTTTTTCATTTCTGCTACCAATAACGGGCATCTCAAAAAGGTCCGGACATTCCCAAAATGAATTCTTCGCTCCCAGGTCGCCGAAACTGCTGCAGAATTTCCATTCTTTCAGATCAGCTGATTCATAAATTGGTATCTGGTGCTGATCCGGGAGAGCGACGACCATTTTCCACTTACCGCTGGGCTTATGCCAAAACACCTGCGGATCCCTGAAGTATTTCTTATTAATATCCAGAACAGGATTGCGGTCATAATAGTTGAATTCTTTTCCGCCATCAGTACTAACTGAAATTGCCTGCGATTCGGGTAACGAGTCGCCTTGAAAATGCCTGGTATAAACCGCGATCATGCTGTTTTCTCCAAATCCGCTGGTGTTATTCGTGTCCACAGCGACTGATCCGGTAAAATAAGAGAATGAACGAGGGGCTCCTTTCATAGGCTTCGGTAACTCCCGCCAGTGTATGAGGTCATTTGATACCGCATGTTCCCATTGACCATACCAGAAAAGATGATAAGTGCCATCAAAAATAAAGAGCCCTTTCGGATCAGCCATTGAACTGCTTTTTGACGAAAGATGAAATTGGGGCCGGTACTTTTCATCGTATTGCGCGGCGACATTCATAGTAGTGGAAAGAATCAACGAAGATAGAAGCCATCTAACAGCCATTCCCTGTTTCATATACCAAGTTTAAAATGCTTAAAAGAAAGTTGACGTGTAATTATGAGATCAATTCTTCGATCGCCCCTGCCAACATGTTCACATGATTTTTTGTACAGCTTTCGCCCATGATTCCTATACGCCATATTTTTCCCGCAAAGGCACCTAAGCCGCCTCCCACTTCAATATTGTACTTGCTGAGCAGTTCATTTCTTACCTTTAATTCGTCAACACCATCAGGAAGAAATACGGCGTTTAAATTTGGCAGCCGGTAACGTTCTTCTACCAAATAGCGAAACCCCAGATTTTCTAGCTTCAGTTTTAAGTATTGATGTACTTCCTGATGTCTTACCCAACGATTTTCCAAACCTTCTTCCAACACCAAATTCAATGCTTCATGCAATGCAAAAACAGAAGAAACCGGGGCTGTATGATGATAGGCCCGTTTGGCGCCAGCCCAATAATTTTTCACCATGCTTAAATCCAAAAACCAGCTTTGTACTTTAGTGCGGCGGTTTTCCAATACTTTTACCGCGGCCTCAGAAAAACTAACCGGTGACAAACCCGGAGGGGCACTCAGGCATTTTTGTGATCCGGTATAAATCGCATCAATTTTCCATTCATCTACTTTCAATGGTATACCGGCAAAAGAAGTAACGGCATCAACTACCAGTAAAGCTCCGGCATCATGTACCAGGTCGCTGATTTCCTTTAGCGGCTGTAAAACACCCGTAGAGGTTTCTGCATGAACCAATGCTACCAGTTTCGGTTTAGGACATTGATCCAGCACTTTTTTGATTTGCTCAGGTTCGGTTACCCTTCCCCACGCTGTATCGATTTTATACACCGTCGCTCCGCATCTTTCCGCAATATCTGTCATCCGGCCACCAAAGACTCCATTTACACAAATGATGCATTCATCTCCTGGTTCCAATAAATTCACCAGGCAGGTTTCCATACCGGCACTACCAGGTGCAGATACAACGAATGTGAGATGATTTTTTGTTATAAATATTTCCTGCACCATGCTTTTGACTTCATCCATCATTTGTATAAACTCCGGATCAAGATGTCCCATCAGAGGACTTGACATAGCTTTTAATACCCTTGGATGTGCATCTGAGGGACCGGGCCCCATCAATATCCGTTTTGTTGGATTGAAATTATAATTCATTCTTTTATTCGTATTAAGATTTATTCTGCTACTTCATCCAGCAATTTCAAAATGGACTCATAGTTCTTTCCAACTGCTTCTGACAGGGCCATTTCACAGGTGGCAGAAGAAGAATAGTACCCATCATAACTGGTTTGCTTTACTTCATCCGATTCGATCCTGGTTGCCGATGCTGTTAATTGAGGATAATAAAATCCCTTGTCGCCGGCCATCCCGCAGCACCTGGTGAAAGCGGGAATATCCGCCTGTTTTGCACAGGCTTTACCAATCACTTGAAGCTTTGGCAGTAACCCTATTTTATAAACGGAACAAACAGGATGAAAAACAATTTTATCTTTTGGTCTGGTGATTGTCAATTGCGGCAACAATTTTTCCGCGGCAAAATCAATCACATCTATAATATTCATTTTATCAAAGCGGTTCTTATTCTCATTCGTCAGATAACTCCGGCATGATCGTATGGTTTGCGTACAACTGGTGACATCCAGGATTATTGGAATTTTGCCGTTCAATGAGCTTACCCACAGTTTTTCTATAGTTCGATTAGTCATTAAACGATAAGCATCAACATATCCTTTTGACGAAAAGACCTGCCCACAGCAAGTACCTTTTATATCTGGAGGGACTATGACTTTAATATTGGCTTTTTGACAGACGGATAAAAACACATTCCCGGCTTCACCACCCATCATACGGGAAACACAACTTGAAAAATAAATAACCTGCTGACTTTCGTTTCCCGATTCCGGGTTGACGATTTTTTTTCCGGGCATCCTTAACTGATTTGACCATACCGGCACGACCGGCAATATTCTTTTTGTAGTTGCTGTAATTTTTTTCATGAAATTTTTACCAGCAACACGATTCAGCAAAAAGCCTGTCCTTAATGCCAGTCTCGCAGCCCCTTCAAAGAAATTAAAATGCTTCGCGCCCCATAATGCAAGTTTCTTTTGAAAGGAAGAATGATTTTCACGCCTCAAACGTTTTACAAGGTCACCTGTATTTATATCAACGGGACAATTGGTAGCACACATGCCATCGACGGCACAGGTCGCGATACCATCATAATCATAGTCCTTTAATAAAGCTCGCCTTGTGGTATTATCCCCTGCCAATTCCAAACGTTTTATAGCACGACGTACACCAATTCTGCGCCTGGGTGTTAGTGTCAGGTCGCGGCTGGGGCAGATATGTTCGCAAAAACCACATTCAATACATTTGTCTACTTCTTCCTCCACTACCGGCATCACTTTTAAATTATGAATATGGGTAAACTTATCCTCCGTTATGATGATACCAGGGTTAAGCAGGTTAGCAGGATCAATAATCTTCTTTAGCCGTTTCATAATATGCCAGGCGTCAGTTCCCCATTCCTTTTCAATAAATGCTGATACGGCTCTTCCGGAACTATGTTCCGCTTTCAATGCCCCATCATATTTATTTAAAATCAGGTCAAAGAGTTCATCATTAAATTTTTCATAATGATCTATATCTTCTTTTGAAAAAAAACTTTGTGATATAACAAAATGCAGGTTGCCATCTTTGGCATGACCGAAGATGATCCCGTTTTCATAATGATATTTTTCAAATAAGCGCTGTACATCTACAACGGCTTCGCCCAGTCGCTCAACAGGAAATGTAAAATCCTCCATCAATGCAGAAGTGCCTCTGACTCTCATACCGGCTACGGAAGGATACATCCCCTTCCTGATCTTCCACATCACTGCCTGCTCTTGAGTATCCTGTGTAAAGTTGGGTTCAGTTAGTAAGGGCAATGTCGCAAAAACCGGTTTGGCTTTTTCATATTTTTCTAAAAGTTTCGCCTGGGTGGTTTCCTGGAATTCACATAATATAGCGGACGCCCGGGAGGGCAATTCTTTTAATAGGGCCGGAACGCCGGGCATATCCTCTACTGAACGCAAGGACGCCCTGTCCATAAACTCCAGTGCTTCTGCTCCTGTACTTTTTAAATCATAAATAGCACTACAGGCTATTTCAGGATTTTCAAAATACAACATGGCAGTCATTTTATAAGGCAAATCAGGAACAGTATTCAATACAGCTTCTGCAATAAACGCCAGCGTTCCTTCACCCCCAATTATTACATGTGTCAGAATATCCAGCGGATGTTCATAATCGATAAAAGCATTCATACAATAACCTACTGTATTTTTCTGCTTATATTTTTTACGGATACGTTCAACAAGTGGTGGATTGTTCAAAATTTCGTTTCGTAATGCCCGAAGTTCTTCGGCTATATCGTTCGCTTCGCTTTCAAACCTTATGTAGTCCTCAGGCAACTCAGAATTAAAAACCATACCATTGGGCAACACGAAAGTCATAGACCTTAATGTGTGGTATGAGTTTTGAATTACCCCGCAACACATACCGCTTGAATTATTGGATAAAATGCCGCCCATCATCGCAGCATTGATTGAAGCGGGATCGGGTCCTATTTTCCGTCCAAAGCGTTTTAGCGCATGATTCACATTTGCTCCAATTACCGACGGTTCAACGCGTACTGTTTCACCATTATTTTCCGGCGCAACTTTTCTCCAATAATTACTCAGATCCACTAAGATGCCATCCGTAACTCCCTGTCCTGAAAGGCTTGTACCACCGGCACGAAAAGTGATATGTATGTTTTCACGATGAGAAAATTCAAATATTTTTTTTACTTCTTCAATTGAGATAGGTTGCACAACCGCTTTGGGTAAAAGATAAAAGTGGCTTGCATCGCTGGCATAGGCATAGCGATCAATTAGCCTGGCCTTGACCCGTTGCTTTGGCAAAATCGTATGCAATCGTGTTTCCAAACTGTCCATTCTGTATTATTATTGAAAGGACCTTAAAATAAGTTCATTATTTTTTACCGCCAGTAAATTGCCTAACTCAAATGCTGTTCTCTTTAAATTGGACGAGGTGCATTGAATCGCCGTTGCTATATCCAATGGCTCATGGCTTATGGGCATCAATACATCAAAATATTGATGCAACGTTTCATGGATTTCTAACGGCAATCTGCCAGCCAGGCCGATCACGGGCAATCCCATTTGTTTTGCATGCAATGCAACTCCGAATGGAGCTTTTCCCTGCAATGTTTGTTCATCAATACTCCCCTCACCGGTAATAACAAGGTCGTTGTTTTCTAATGATTTTTCAAAATCCGTAAGCCTGAGAAAATAATCAATGCCATTCACCAGTTTTGCATTCAGTATAGCATACAACCCTGCTGCCGCACCGCCTGCGGTTCCTCCATATTTAACTTCAGCCATGTCCCGGCCGGTCTGGTGAAACGCAACAATTGAAAACTTTGCAAGGCCTCCTTCGAGCTGCTGCACCGCCTGTGCCGAAGCCCCTTTTTGCGGCCCGAATATTTTCGCGGCCCCATGTGTCCCTAACAGTTTATTATCTACATCACAAAGAACAATTATCTCGCTTTCTGCTATTCTCGGATCAAGCCCTGCCAGTTCAATTGAATGCAGTTCTTTAAAACTTCCGGGTAGTTTGTCGATATCTTTTCCCCGTGCATTTAAGAACCTGGCCCCAAGAGCTTTCAAAATTCCATAGCCCCCATCCACAGTTGCTGAGCCACCCATTCCAATAATGATTTTTTTTGCTCCATTGTCAAATGCTAACCGGATCTGCTCTCCTGTGCCATAGGAAGTGGCGAAAAGCGGATTTAGTTCACCAGGCCTCAACAATTTCAACCCGGAAGCATTCGCCATTTCTATAACAGCCGTATCGCCTTTATCAATTAAACCAAAGGAAGCTTTTATTTTTCTTCCCAACGGATCATTGACTTCCGTCGAAACCAGCGTACCCGCCAATTTTGAAATGATCAGGTCCCCTGTTCCATCGCCGCCATCACCAACAGGAAAACATTCACACTCACACTTCAATTTACTTTGCTGCAAGCCTTCTTTAATAGCTAATGCGGCAGCTCCAGCGTCAATACTATTTTTAAATGCGTTTGGTGAAATAAGAATATGCATTACTATTTATTTTTTCGATTGCGCTTGTTCCCGACAGTCGCTTATAAATCTTTTATCCGCTTAAATGTTTAATATAAATTTTATAAAAACCTGATCATCCTATTTTACCGCGTTATAAACCAGCCTTCCAGATAGATGACAACTCCCATGCCTTAAAATTTAGCAATTCCGCCTGTCCCTTTTCGGAAAACAATTGAATGCCGGTTTGCGATTCCGAGGGATAAGTTAAAACGCTTAGCACAATTTTACCGTCATTTGTAAAAACCTCTACGGATGATTGATCCACTAAAATGCGCAGCTTTACCCTATTGTTTTCTTGTTCCACAGGTGCAAACATTTTGGTAGCAAATTTTTCAGTGAAATCCGGGTTGGAAATAAAATCAGTACAATTAGATCGGTCTATGCAAAGACTGGAACTTTTAGGATCGTATTTTATTACGAGTTTTCTGCCATCTCCAACTAATAAATTCACTCCAAATGCCGCCTGTAAATTTGTATTAAATATTGCTTCAATTTCATAGGTATTTTTTAACGGTTTAAATTCCAACAGGTCAACATTACCTTTTATTAGCCGGTTGCTAAACTCGACTGAATTTCCACGCAGTTTTTTCAATGCATCAACAGGAGCCTGAATCAAACGAACACCTTCGGGAAAAGTTTTTAAAGCAATCTCTCTTGGTACTGATTCAAAGCCTTTACCCCATTGGGAAGGAACATTTCGGGCATACTGCCAATTCCCCAGCCATCCCAAAAAAACAGGGGCTATACCTTTATTATCGATATCCCGCCATGACCTCGTCGCATAAAAATCCGTCCCGTAGTCCAACCATAGCGCATGTTGTAATTTTTGTTGCTGAGCGATATTGGAAAAAACGATATGATCAATATCGATATGCCCCCAATCCTCTCCACCATAATTATCTACTATTTGAATGGTGGCTTTTTGTCCAATAAATTCACTTACATCCCAGCCTTCCCATTTCATAATTGAGCTGTTGCCGCCTGTAGCCGTTCTTACTATACTATTACTTACAACGAGATTTATACAAGTTCGACCGGGGTGATCTCCTCCGGCTACCAGGAAATTAATAGCATTCTTATTTATTATAAATGGCGCAGAAGTCAGTGTTCCCCTTGCCCGATCAGATTCCCGTGATGAGCTTGCGTTACCTTCACCTAACCTGACTATTGTATCGGAACGATTTGGCCCTGTGCCAAAAGCCGTGCCCGCTATTTTCCAACCGGTATACTGAGCATCATTGAAATCTTCAAATACCGTTCCCTGCATTCCTTTGCCTTCGTTCAGGTATGAAATGGTCGCTTCATCCGGTATAAATTTTTTACCATTAAAGCTGCCCATAAAATATTGAACCCTGTTAGGCCCCTGCCCAATCATAAGCACCCATTTTTTTTGACCGGCCTTTCCGTCTACGTCGAGTTCGAAAAGATCAGGGCATTCCCAAAAAGCACTGCGTGCACCTAAATCGCCAAACTCGCTTAAGTAAATCCAATCTTTTAAATTACCCGAAGAATAGAAATGTATTCTATGCTGATCAGGAACAGTAACGACCATAATCCACTTATTGGTTGGAGCATACCAAAAAATCTGCGGATCCCTGAAAAAAATCTTCTTTACATCTAATACCGGATTGCTTTTATAAAAATGAAAATTGACCTGGTCATTACTTACTGATAAACCCTGTGTTTCAGGAAGACTGTCTCCTCTTTTATGCATCGTGTAAACAGCAATCATGCTGTTGGTCCCAAAGCCCGAAGTATTTTCTTTATCTACAACTACTGAGCCTGAGAAATAAGAAAATGAACCATCTCCCCCTTGCATGGGATAGGGTAATTCTTTCCAATGAACCAAATCTTCCGACACTGCGTGTCCCCACCAAAAAAGGTGGTATTTTCCTTCAGAATAAACCAAACCATCTGGGTCTCCTATCCATCCGGATCTGGGACTAAAATGAAATTGCGGCCGGTATTTTTCATCGTACTGGGCAAAGGGCTTCCGGGGAAATAAAAATAACAGGGACATCATCACCCATAAACCAAAATAGCTCTTCAGTTGCATTCTTTTTACATTGAAGTAATCTTAAAAAATTTATACGATCTGTCTGGAGGTAAAGCCGTCTGGATTATCTAAAGCTTTTCAATGAAATACCGGCGTAATAATTAATACCCGGGGCGGCATTATAGTATCGCCCGCCGGCGGCGTTAATATCATAACCCATACTATATTGTACATCAAAAAGATTATTCACTCCTGTAAACACCTCCAGGGTGATCTTTTTGCGTACCGTCGCTCTCCAGCCAGTTCGTGCTTCCAGCAAATTATAAGGGAAAGAATATGAAATATTGCCATCATTCACCGCTACCGGATCGCTATAGTAATAGGTAATATTGGTATAAAAACCAGGCCTGGTTACTACATCTAATCCTGCTGCCAACGTGTGGGGAGCGACACCCGGAAGTTGTTTTCCTGCGTAATCATTATTCACTTGCTTAAAATTACGGTACTTAAAATCATTCCACGTATGGCTAATTCTTGTACTTACATGATTGATAAAACCGTTGCGATGCTGAAGCAACTGGTACGATGCCTGGGTTTCAATACCCCGCTGACGGGTAGATCCTGCATTGATAAAATAATCTCCTCCGGAATTGTCACGTCTTTGCACAATTGTATTCTTCAACTGAAAATAAAAAGCATTTATTTCTACATATAATCTCTGGTTTAGCCAATTGCTTTTGAAGCCAGCTTCATAATTTATACCATGTTCCGCCTCAAGATCAGTGCTGATTACGCTCGTAGACGGGAGTACTTCCTGCGCTGTAGGCGGGGAAAATCCTTTCGATATGCTCGCATAGATCATCAAACCTGGAATTATCTTTTTGGCCACTGCCACTCTCGGTGCCCACTCACTACTATAAATTCTTTTCTTTGGAGACGAAGAAGGGATAGAAAGCCGGGTGATTTCAATGGAAGACCTGTTGATACTTAAACCTGCCATCACAATCCAACCATGTGATAAGCGGAGATCACCCTGTGCAAATACAGAATAGATCCAATTATTAATATCATCATCGGTTAGTAAAGTATCGGTGTTACCCCTTTTATTTTTAAATGTTTTGGTATTGAAGAAACCCCGTTGCGCTTCACCGCCAAAAAGAACCTGCAGGGATGAATTCATTAGCTGACGATCCCATTTAAAAACCGTTCTTCCGCCAAAATGCGGTTCCATTCTCTTTTCATAATTACGGAAAGTAGGATTCTTTATTTGTGAGAAAGCTCCATAAAGAACAAAAGTATTTTGAAAATGATCATTGAATTGATACGCATTGGTGATACTCGCCAGAAAAGTTTTTTGATAAATGGCAGCCTTTGCTGTTTCAGCGTCGGGAAATGGTCCTGCGGCAGGTCGCGCCGCTTTTGGATCGGAATTGTATTCTTCCAATTTTAGTGCACCGGGTGTTTGGTAATATAGATCGCCGTATAAAACAGAAGCACGCAGTTTTTGTTTACTTCCAATACTGGCCTCCGTCTGCCAGGTAGCGATATCACGCCGCATGCTTGTATGATAGCGGTAACCGTCACTATATTGATGCGTGTAATTAAAACTATTTCTCCTGTCATCACTGCCCAATCTTGCCTGTACGTTCATACTATTGAGATTAAAACTGCCATATCCGTAATTAAGCATTACTCCGGGATCCCAGCTTTCTGGTTCACTTTGTATAAGTATGGTTCCGCCCGTTCCTGCCCCATACAAACTGCTGCCCGGACCTTTGATAACTTCGATACTGTGTAAATTATAATAGCCAAACTGGTTCAGGTAAGTGTTGCCACCCGGATCAGTAAAAGGAATTCCATCCCAGTAGATTTTTATATTGCGGACACCAAAAGGTGAACGTAAAGTACTGCCGCGGATATTCATCCGATAACTTCCCGGAGAACGTTCTTCCATCCTCACTCCGGGTGTTGCGTTAAGGGCAGGCAAAATACTGGTGTTGCTGAAGCGATCAAATTGTGATTTATCGATATAATTGATGGCTGCAGGCACCTGTATTAATTTTTCTTTCTGCTCATACGCCTTCACCACAACTTCAGCAAGATTTTGGGAAAGGATGGTGTCTTCGCCAGGAAATTCTTTTTCTTTCTGAGCCAAAGAAGCCAAAGACACTGTTAATGAAAATATGAATATCGCTATCCGGTTCATCAAATACTATTTTAGATTATTAGATTAATTGCAGAATCCTATATTTTTTGTTTCCAATTGTTGCTGATAAATCTTTTACCGCCACCTCTATCTATCATTCACCTATCAATCACTTTTGTTCTATATGCCCTTTTTCCTTCCGTATCCTTACTTCCTTTCAACCCCGGCCCTCCTGCAGCAACATAACCATAGCTTGCGCCCAATTTATCATGCGTGACCCAAAAAGAATAGAGACTCCCTTTTTTAAGATAAAATTTAAACCTTACTTTTTTTCCTTTCAATGATGCTAGATCGCTTCTTTTATTCCAGCTTACCTGCTGAATAGTACTATTGGAATTAATCGTTTCACACTCACTTCTTGTATAAGGCAAAATGACCTTATAATTTTCATCCAATACTTCTACCAGCAGACTCCCTTCTTTATTGTCAACATTGACGAACATATACTTGCCGTTAAAAATTACAGGTCGGGTAATAATGTATCCTTCCTCTTCACCGGCATTTAAAGAAACAAAACCATCTCTTCGCAAAACCGCCAGCCCCATACTGCCTCCTGCATATATATCAGCTTTTAAATTGGGCGACCATCCCGACCAGGCGCTGTAATAAAAATAAAGGCTGTCCCGAACAACAAGACAACCACCGCCCACTGCATGAATATAACCCCTGTCCCAGTCACCTGTTTTATTGGTAGATCCAATGAAAGGCTTTCTATCCGGGCGTTCAAAATGAAATCCATCGCGACTATATCCAAGATTCATGTCCGTTATTTTAGGGAACCCGCCAAACTTGGCAATCTTGTTATTAGGGCCGCGATGAATAGTGAATAATCCCAATAGGATACTTTCATAAGCCACTGCATCCGCATCATAAAACTGAGTGGAATCATTAATCATGCTATTAGGTTCATCAAGCCAATCGGCTTTGAGCCAGTATACAGGCGATTTCGGGGAAGTGGTATCGCTTTCCCATTGCGAAGCGTCAAGAAAATTATCTGCCTCATAGTAACTGCGTACCCGTTGATGTTGCCAGTACGACCTGATACTGAACACCCATTTTTTTCGAAAGGGGTTGTAAAAAAAACTACTGTTATCACCAAGGGCGGAAGTCGTACGTAAAAAATTCCAGTGTATTCCATCCCATGATTCATATAATTCTCCTCCCTCCCCTCCACGGTACCTGTTATACAAAAACATTTTATAACGGCTTCGGCTATCCACTGCTTCCTCATCCATCCAAATAGTGGCGCCGTCCCTTCGATAGCCATCACGGATTTTTAAGACCAGGTTTGTTCCCGGAACGATATCCAATTCAGGACGTATCCAACGAACTCCGTCAATACTGGTTGCATAAGCTGTTCCACTAAACCAACCGGCATGATACCACATTTTATAAAGTTTGTCCTTATGGTCATACCATATTCCGTCATTAAATGGCGCCGCAACAGGAATATTTCCTCCATTCAATTCAATCTCCGTTTCAGGTTTGAATAATGGATTCGCATTTATTTTTTCAGCGCTGTGGTAAATCTTTTTCAACGTCATTTGCTCAATGAGAAAATCGTCTACAAATAACTGCCTGCCTACATCAATTAAAACAGCATCCGGCTTATTCAGCAAATAGGGCACTTCAATTGGTTTTCTAGACCTGTCAATATTCCGTGGTGGCCAGGTATCCGGCAATTGTAATCCGTTATACAAAACCTCACCCCGTTTATGTGTATTCAGTGCTTCCTTTGATCCGCTAAATAAATAATCTTCCTGGCAATAGGTATTATTGTGCCATACTATAACGATCAATAAACAAAAAACAGGCGCCGCTCCTTTCATGAGTGGTACCAATTAGTGTCACTACATAGAAAATAATTGTCATGACCAGGCACAACAATATCCGCAACAGAAGCAATCTTTTTGTATGTACGCAATGATTCTTCTATATCCAGTGCTTTGAAATACATGCGACCCTCATCCCAAAAATCTTTTGTCGCCACTGAGTCTCCTGCAACGAATACGGATAAGCCCTTGTAATCAAAACGAAGACCACTGGTGCCAGGTGTATGACCCGGAGCAGCAACAACATCAATCACATCAAATATGTGGCTACCAGCAGGCTCCACTTTTTTTCCATAACTTTCTTTCTCATTAATAGCTGCTGCGGCCAATGGACTGGCTAACCATTTTGCGTTGGGAAAATTAGGCATGCCCACATGATGATCACCATGTTCATGTGTAACAAAAACCACATCAATATTATTAGGAGTAAGTCCCGTACGCCTTTTTAATTCATCTGCCATTGCTTTGCCATCTTTAAGGGAAGGATCCACAATGACATGAAAATTCTTTCCCGTAATTACCGTGGTCGTACAAATAACGGAATGAAGAGATTTCTCTTCGCTTTCACCCCAATACCTGTTGCGGGAAAGATTGCCAATCGTAATAATGTCCCAATGCGTAATGGCAGAGTCCTTTTTCCCCTTTAATAAAATGGAATTTCCTGTTGCAGGCTGTTTATGACCTGACATTGCCTTATGGCTTGCACAACCGGCGCTGAGCAGTACAGACAGACCTACCGAAGTGCTGATAAATTTTCTTCGCTCCATACTTATAATTTTTTAGAACTATATACCTCACAATTGCAAAAATCTTTTTACGGCATCAAGATCTTTTTTCATGGCTTCCAAAACATTTTTTCCGGGGATGGTCAATGAAGTAGCTCCGTTTTCAGCGCCTCCCAGTTCATAATCGCACATGATGCAAATGGGCCCCTTGATCCCATACTGTTTTACCAAACCAAAATATTTTTTAAGATCTACCATTCCCTCTCCGATTGGAACCGGTTTTATTTCCCATAAGTCTTTATTTTTTTCCCATCTGAAATCCCTGATGACCATCGTTTGAACATATGGATGAATAAGCTTAAAGCATACGGGCCATGAATAAGCTCCGGCAATAGTTGAATGCTTTATATCGTATTGGCTGCCGATGTAATGGGGATCAAGATCTTTTATTGTCAACCATAGATCCCAGATAGAAGATCCAAATCCTTCACCCGAATGATTCAGGTAACTGCTGTAAAGCCCATACTCTTTGTTGAGCGCCGCTAGACCTGAAAATTTTTTCTTTATTGCTTCAAGGGTTGCAGGAATATCAATGTCTTTTTGATAATTAAGCCCTGAAGTTCTGTAATAATGTATTTTTTGTGCTACGGCTGTTTTTAATATTCTTTTGGTTAAAGGTTCATCGGCATCCCGTATGTCTGTACTGATCATCAATACTTTTATGCCCGCTTTTTCAGCGGCTTCAACCGCCCTGGGTAAATCGGTCTCTACTTTTTCAGGCAATACATGTCCATTGGCACGAACAGTTAAATCAATTCCATCATACCCCATGTCTGCTACGGCTTTTGCCAGGTCGTGGTAGTTCAGCCACTGAAGTTGTTTTGAAAAAATACAAACCTTCGCTTTTTCACCTGTTGGTATTCTTTTCAAATCAAGGGGACTTGTATTTGCCAGACTATTATGTGTATCAGCCAATGCCAATGTTGGCAATGCCAGGCCGGCGGTAGTTAATAATGATGAAGAGATAAAATCCTTTCGTTTCATGTGTTACTTTTAAAAAAATATTATCGGATGATTCATTAATGATCTCTTATTTTTTATCGGGCAAACTGAACGCTACAAAACTGTCACCCGATTTTGTTTTTAATTTTCCGCCGCCGCATGCAATTACCACAAACTGCTTTCCACCTATTTCATAGATAGACGGTGTAGCAAAGCCTGCGGCAGGCAAATCAGTTTCCCACAATAGCTCTCCCGTTCTTTTATTAAATGCCCGGAATTTTTCGTCTTTTGTTGCAGCAATAAATAATACCCCTCCGGCAGTAACAACCGGTCCGCCAAAGTTTTCCGTTCCACTGTGTATCCCTTTTGCTTTTAATTCAGGATAATCGCCAAGCGGTTGTTTCCAGACAAATTCACCTGTGTTAAGATTGATCGCAGTCAGCGTTCCCCAGGGAGGCGACACAGCCGGGTATCCTTCTTTTGTTTCGAATTTAGAAGGCCGCCCTGAAGTGGAAGAAAAAGGAATTTGATGATACTCATCCTTCGCCTTTTCAGCAGCGACGAACTTATTATCCTGTATTGATTTTTGATCAAGAATAAAAGATGCAATGGCCGTTTTTTCACTTTGACCGAGATGATTAAAACCGGGCATCCTGTTTTTTCCCGTAGATAATAAACTTAAGAATGCTGCCAGATCATATTTCTTTCCTGCATCAATCAACGAAGGGAAATCACCATTTCCTTTTCTATCGGGTCCATGACAAGCTGCACAATTATTCGCAAACAAAATTTTACCCGCTTCCAGGTTGGTTTGATTGGATGTAACTTTTTCTTCTTTTGCATCACCGATTGTAAGCAGCCTTGGAATTTCATTCGCATTGATGTACATGATACCTGTAGCAGGATCAAATGCAGGGCCACCCCATTCCGCGCCTCCTGTCATCCCGGGAAAAATCAGCGTAGGAGTTTTGGAAGGAGGATTAAACAAATGACCTGTTTTATACGTTGCCAGTTTCGCCTTGATGTCCTGGTAAGAGGAATCCGGAATATTGGTATTAAGATCCGCTTCTGTTAATGTCTGGCGAACAAAAGGTTTAAAAAAAGTTGGGTAAGGTTGAGTTGGTGAAAGTCTGTCACCTGTAAGATCAGTTGTTGTTGGCACCGGCCTTTCTTCAACCGGGTAAAGTGGTTTGCCTGTTTCCCTGTCTAACAAAAAAATGAATCCTGTTTTTGTTACCTGCAAAACAGCATCTGTTTTTTTCCCATCTTTCATCACCGTAACTAAAACAGGTGCAGCGGGCAGATCCCTGTCCCAAACATCATGGTGAATAGTTTGATAGCTCCATTTTAATTTCCCGGTAGCGGCATCCAAAGCAACAACTGAATTTGAATACAATCCATTTCCAAGCCGCTTACCTCCATACCAATCATCGGCTGCTGAACCGGTGGGCGCAAATACAATACCTCTTCTTTCATCCAAGCTAAAACCCGCCCATACATTAGCCCCGCCAATATGTTTATACGCTTCTTTATCATCCCAGGTTTCATACCCCGCTTCACCCGGATAGGGTATAGTATGAAATATCCATCGCATTTTTCCCGTATGCACATCGTATGCTCTTATATGCCCCGGTGCTGCATTAGCATCTTCAGATGTGGCGATTCCAATTATAATTACATCTTTATAAATTATTCCTGGTGATGTGGATGTCACGTAAGACTGGGAAACATCCCGGCCCAGATCATCATGCAAATCAATGCTACCCTTATTGCCAAAAGATGGAGAAGGCTTTCCGGAAAAAATATCGATACAGTATAAAGATGAGCCAACCGTATAAAAAATGAACTTGTCTTTTTCTTTGCCATCAAAATAAGCGACACCCCGGCAAATATTCACGCCACGCTTTTTTTTGCCGGATGTACTGGTATCCTTGTCGACAAAAGGATCAAAGATCCATTTTTCCTTACCGGTTTTCGGATCAACCGCAAACAGCTTTAAATGAGGTGACACGCCGTACAACACTCCGTCCACCACAATAGGATTAACCTGGAGCTGGCTCGACGCTTCGGCATCATTGGTGCGATAGGTCCAGGCTACCTGCAGATCTTTTACATTGTTGGTATCAATTTCAGTTAAAGAAGAGTATAGTATTTTATCATTCGTACCGTTATAAGTTTTCCAGTTGTTATAAACTTCATGCGCTTCCGAAGAAGTGCATGATTCTCCGAAAATCACTACTACTAAAAGGACAAAACAAGCCAAACTATAATAATATTTTACCTGCATCATATTTTTCCTGTTTCAAAACCTTACTAATTTTTATTTTAACTGCATGTTTATAATTTCTTTATCGTCAGCAACATCATTGATGTTACCGGTTATCGTTTCTCTGCTACTTGTTCACCACATTAACCGGTCTCCCATCAATAAAAGATGACAGGTTGGCAACTGCTATTTCCATAAGCCTCTCCCTTGCTTCCCTGGTTGCCCATGCGATGTGAGGTGTAATGATGCAATTTTTTGCTTTGAATAATGGGTTATCAACCGGGGGCGGTTCAACCGAAAGCACATCCAAAGCAGCTCCGGCAATAACATGGTTATTTAATGCATCGGCCAAATCCTCATCTACTATTATTGGTCCCCGTGATGTATTTAAAAGGAAAGCTGAGCTTTTCATTTTCCTTAAACTATCCTTATTGATCAATCCCTCTGTTTCAGGAAAGAGAGGGCAGTGGATACTTACTACGTCACTTTGTTCCAGGAGTTCTGGCACTTCCGCCCATTTAAATTTGTTGCGATGCGATTGATCCGTTTTTGTTCTGCTTGATCCGATGACGCTCATTCCAAACGCTGTCGCAATATCCGCCACCCGCTGGCCAATTCGTCCAAAGCCTATAATCCCCATTGTCTTGCCTGAAAGCTCAACCAAAGGAGAATCCCAGAAACACCAATCAAGCGCATGCGACCACTCACCATCCATTACAGCATCACTATGGCGCTGCACATGATGACAGAGTTCAAGCAATAAAGCAAATGTGAACTGAACCACAGAAGCGGTTCCATAACCAGGAATGTTTGTTACCGCAATTCCATTTTTTTGGGCGACATCGACATCTACAACATTGTAACCGGTAGCAAGAACCCCGATATATTTTAAAGAAGGTAATTGACTTAACACTTCTGCCTTAACCGGGGTTTTATTGGTGAAAACAATTTCCGCCTCTTTGCATCGTTCCAAGATTTTTTCTTCAGGAGTTCTGTCATATATTTCAACATTGCCCAGCTGATTCAACCCTTCCCACGATAGGTCTCCGGGATTCAACGTATAGCCATCCAATACAACGATTTTCATCTGTAATTTTTTTTTATTTGATTTTAGCCAGATGGAACTTACCATGATAAAATTTTCATTGACTGTGTGAGAAAAATGAAAATTTTATCATGGTCGTTTCATAATTTCTTTCTGTTTACACTTTTTAGGGATTGCATCTGCATTCATATTATTTTGTAGTCTGTAAGTTCATGGCTTCTGACCCGTTATTTCTTTTTCTGGCCATCAGCAAGACCGAAGAAACAAATACAGACAGAAGGCCGGTCAGAATACTCAGGTATAAATAGCCCTTAGAGAACTCAGGAATTAAAATGGCTGATGCCGCGCCTAAAACATGATAAGAAGGAATAACTCCTGTAAATAAGTAGGCTTGCACTATTACGATAACACAAATAAAAAGAAGCATAAAAAAACTATGCTTAACAGTAAACCTGAAAAGATCAGATTCCTTGCCTACCAATCCACCGGCTGCTGCTGCAATGGCAATAGATTGCGGAGATATCATTTTTCCGACTACGCCACCGGAAACATTCGCAGCTACAGTCACTACCGGGTCTACACCGATTGAAGCTGCAGTGGAAGCCTGAAGTTTACCAAACAAGGCATTGGCGGAAGTATCAGATCCTGTAATAAACACGCCAAGCCATCCAAGCATAGGTGCAAAAAAAGGAAACAGGAAACCCGTTTTTGCCAATGCTTCCGCCATGGTTATCGTAATACCGGAATCATTCACGATATAAGCAAATCCCAAAACGGAGGCTACAGTAATGATTGGAAATTTCAATTGCTTTAGTGTTTGCAGGAAAATCTTGGCCCCTGTTTTATAATCCAGACCTATCACCGGTATTGTGATCAATGCAGAAATGAGTATCGCCGTCCCCGATGCAGATAAATAATTGAACTTAAAAATATGTGGTATTAAATTCCCTTTATTATCACTGATGGCATGATGAAGACCCGGTATTTTGAATTCGATAAGCCCGATAGCGTTGAGAACCTGCTTGACTGGCTGTAGTCCCCAGGTTATGATCAGTATTGTCAGTAATATAAAGGGAGACCAGGCCCTGACTAACTGGATACCTGAAAAATCAGCTTCTGTATCCAGTGTTGGAGTCGGTTCATCCGGAAAGCGCCATAACTTTTTTGGCTTCCAGAATTTCAAAAAAATAACCAGGGAAATAATTGACCCTACGCCGGCAATAACGTCCGGAAGTGCCGGGCCCAAAAAATTGGAGGAAAGAAATTGCAGCACCGCAAAAGAAAAACCCGATACTAAAATGGCCGGCAGAATTTCCATTGACTTTTTGATTCCGCACATTAGAAACACTAAGTAAAAAGGAAGCATGATTGACAGGATCGGTAATGTCCTTCCTACCATTTTTGAAATAGCCATTTCAGGAATAGCAGTAACCTGTGATGCTACAGTGATAGGAATACCAATGGCGCCAAAAGCAACCGGGGCTGTGTTAGCAATGAGGCATATCCCCGCTGCATACAACGGATTGAATCCAAGGCCAACCAGCATAGCCGCCGTAATGGCCACCGGTGCGCCAAAACCTGCAGTGCCTTCCAGGAAGGAACCAAAAGAAAAGGCAATCAATAGTGCCTGCAATCTCCGGTCGGAGGTAATAGACCCCATAAAATGTTTGATGATCCCGAACTGGCCGCTATGCACCGTGATATTGAACAGAAAAACGGCTGTAATTACAATCCAGCAGATGGGAAACAAACCATATAAAGCCCCATTGAACGTTGAAAGTAAAGCAAGCTTTACCGGCATCCCGTATATGATTACAGCAATCACAATAGCAATCGCGGTGGCACATAAGCTGGCCTTATAGCCCTTCATTTTTTTTACTATCAGTGCCCAGAAAATAAACAGTACCGGGATAACTGCTACAAGTGCAGATAAACCAATATTATTAAACGGGTCAACAAGTTGTTTCCAATCCATAGTTGTTAATTCTTATAGCAAATTCCTGTTGCTAATCAATATTCGCCTACTTATTCTCTAACCTTTGATATTACTTTATCATCTCCTTCCGTTTCCCAAACTCAAATCATTATAAGCTGTGTTTTCATCAATTGAGTTTAACCTTACTCACCATAAATTCTCTGCTCATTTATACAATGCCGCTATTTCAAAATCCCCGATTGATGGTATGATGAATTCGACGATGTTGCCATTTTGCCTGATGGATAGAGGCTTACCTGATCGCAGTAATTGGGCTCTTGAAATTTTAACACCATTGGGTAGTTGCATTCTCACTCTTTGCTCGCCTATTGGATAAACCTTCCTGATCGAAGCGCGGGTCATATTGGGGTTATTGTAATTTAAAATATGCAGTGCAAATCCTGGTTCTGTTTCCCAGGCAAAAACTTCTACATAACCTTCCCCTTCTACCGAAATATTAATTTTATCCTTCATCATCCATCTTACAGAATTTTGAATGATCCTGCTAAGGTCTGTACTTCCCCGTGTCCATACATTTTTGTCTATATCAGTTGGGAAGTAAACAAGCCGGCTATTCCCTTTTTCCCTTACTACAATGGCCGGGTTATCTGTTTCCTGGCCGGAACTATCAATCTCTTTACGAGGATAGGGATAAACCATTTCAGGAATACCATTGGGGAATGGTGGCACAATATCCAATACGTGCCTGCCGGATGCTTTTATCGGAACATAAAATTCTCCACCCGGAAGTTGCTCAAGCATTTCAAACTCCCTGAAGATTTCATGCTTATCATTAATTTTTGTGTAGAATACCTGTCCCCGTGGTCCTTTGTAATCACTTTTCAAATGAACATCGAAAATATCCGATAAAGCAAAATCATTACGTGGCTTACCCCACTCATCATACATTCCCGTTTCAAATGTTGCCAATAATGAACCACCCCTGTTGACAAAACTTTTCAGGTTATTGGCCTGCTCATTGCTGAGTAATGCAATATTGGGCAAGATAAGCGCATTATAATTTTTAAGACCTTCAGGCGTCAGGTCATTTACATGAATAAAATCAAAGACAAACCTTCCTTCCAGGAGCGCATAATAAATTCCCTGGAGGTAATCAGTGGAGTTTCCCCTTTCGTTAGGATTGACGGGATCGCCCCAATAACCGCCGGGAACCCTTCCCGGTGCTTTGTATAATTCATTTACTTTATTAGAAAAAACAACACCAAGGCGGGCCATCGGTTTTTTATTGAAAAAATGTTTTTCATTTTTTTCAAGCCATTGATAATACTTGCGCCCTATTTCCTGCCAGCGATTATCAGGCAGGTCACTGCCCAACCATACCAGCCAGGGAATCATTCCGCTTGAAGTTGTTTGGGCCAACCATAAATTTGTTTCTGCTTCTGAATTGCTGCTATGGCGCCAAGGACCGGTTTTTGTACCGACAACATTGGTTACCGGCCGTCCTTTCATTACCGCATAAGCCACTTTGCCTTGTTGGGCACAATCCCAAATAGGTGTGCCACCACCTCTGCCCTGGTGATCGGTAGTGATCCAGTCCGCAAGATTACCCACCTGTTGCAAATCCTGGATCGCTCCGATACCTCCGGCTATATTGACGTTATAAACAATTTTCTGTCCTTTCTTTCTTACTGTCGAATTCAGCAGGTTTATGGTTTCAAGCGTTCGTGTCATTGCTATTTCCGATACCTCTTTTGTTGATAGATTTCCAAGCCGTTTACAACTCTCACAATGACATACATGTGGAGGAAGTTCTACCTGTGGCCAGCTATTGGTAAAGAAGCCATCCACATCATAGTTTGCCATGATCTCATTCATGATCTTTGGCACCTGTTCATTTCGATAATTGGAAAAAAGACAGGTACGATAGATCCACGGAGTTTCCGAGTGTTCACGGGGACTCCCATCTTCATTCTTTTCTACCCACTCCGGTCTTTGCGCATAAATATCCTTGTGAAGAAAATTGGTTTCAATACGTGCAATTACCTTAATACCTTTTTTCTTTAATGCTTTTAGATAATCACCGAACACATCCCGGTTGCCGAGGAACTGGCTTTTGTAATGATGCGGAAGTTTTGTAGGGTACATGGCTATGAATCCGCCCGCTGTAATAATTATTGCATTCAATTTAAGACTTGCCCAATAGTCTACCCACTTATCTATATCTAAGTTTTTGGGATCATATTCATTCAGGTTGTGCTGTGCTACCCGTCGCATTTTTAAATACCATTTTTCTCCCGGATCAGTTATTGCATGAAAAGCGGATGCGGTGTTAGACAATAATAAACCAGCCGAAGCCAATGCTGAACTTGTAATAAAATCACGTCTTGTTTGTGCCATATTTTACTCTTAAATTATTAGTTGAAAAAGGAAATAAATTAACCGCTGCCGGTATTATAAGTTGCTGACCGCTTTTTAGTTCTTATACAATGCTGCTATTTCAAAATCTTCGATAGAAGAAATAGTAAATTCAATGAGATTTCCTGTTTGTTTAAACTTCAATGGTGTTTCGGAGCGAATCAGTTCTCCTTTTGTAATAGTTACACCACCAGGCAATTTCATTTTTACTTTTTGTTCACCGATAGGATAAAATTTTCTGATTGAAGCCCTTGCCATATTGGGGTTATTATAATTCAGAATATGAATGGCAAATCCTGGCTCTGTTTCCCAAACAAAAATTTCTATGTTACCTTCTCCCTGCACACTTACAACCGACTCCCCTTTCAACATCCAGCTGACCGATTGTTGAATCAGTTTGCTCAAATCAGCGCTTGATCTGGTCCAAGTGTTTTTATCAATATCAGAAGGAAAATAAACGAGCCGGCTCTTACCTTTCTCACGGATCACCATTGCCGGCTCATTACTTTTTTGCCCAGGATAATCCAATTCTTTTCGCTGATGTGCATATACCATTTCCGGAATTCCGTTAGGATAGGGAGGAATAATAGTCAGTACATGCTGACCTGGTGCAGTGACAGGAACGTAGTATTCGCCACCGGGAAGTATAGTGGTATCGCCAAAGCCATTTACTATAGCATGTTCGGCATTGATCGTTGCATAAAAAATTTGTCCCTTTGGTTTTTTATACCCGGGCATCAGCCGAATATCAAAAACATCAGCCAATGCAAAATCATTACGCAGGCTACCCCATTCATCATAAATACCAGTTTCAAAAGTTGCCAATAAAGAGCCTCCATTTTTTACAAAGGTTTTTATATTTCCGGCTTGTTCGTCACTAAGCAACGCAATGTTGGGCATTATTAGCGCATCATAGTTTTTAAGGGTCTCTGGACTGAGATCATCTTCATGTATCAAATCGAATGGAAACCTTCCTTCAAGCAATGCATAGTAAATACCCTGCAAATAGTCTATTGGATTGCCTTTGGCATTCGGATCAACGGGACGCCCACCATATCCTCCTGGTACATTACCGGGTGCATCGTATAATTCATTTAATTTCTGAGAAAAGACAACCCCCAAACGAGACATTGACCGTTTATTAAAAAAATGCTTTTGATGTTTGGCCAGCCATTGATAATATTTACGCCCTATTTCCATCCACCGTTTATCTTGTACCTCACTTCCAAGATATACCCACCAAGGTATCATTCCGCTGGAAGTTGTTTGTGCTAACCATAAAATAGTTTCAGCTTCTGCGTTAGTGCTATGCCTCCATGCCCCGGTTTTAATTCCAACAACATTTGTTACAGGTTTTCCTTTCATTACCGAATAAGCAACTCTGCCCTGTTGCGCACAATCCCATACCGGTGTATTGCCTCCTCTGCCCTGGTGATCACAGGTGATCCACTTCGCCCTGTCCCCGATTTTTTTAATATTTTGAATGGCCCCGATACCACCTGCGATATTCACATTATAAATTATGCCTGACCTTTTTTCGTTGACTACGTTAGTTATTTTATTGATTGTTTCCAGTGTTCGTTTCATGTGTTCTTCGGATATCTCCTTCCGTGACAATTTGCCCAGGCTTTTGCAACTATCGCAATGGCATATACGCGGCATGCCACCAACCTGGGGCCAGCTATTCGTAAAAAATCCATCAACATCATAAAGGGACATTATCTCCTTCATGATTTTTGGAACCTGTTCATTTCTATAATTGGAAAAAAGACAGGTGCGATATATCCAGGGCGTTTCGGCATGCTCCCGTGGAGACCCGTCTGCGTTTCTTTCAAACCATTGTGGATACTCACTGAATATATCCTTATGCAAATAGTTGGTTTCAATTCTTGCTATTACCCTGATGCCTTTTTTCTTTAATGCTTTGAGATAATCTCCGAATAGATCCCTGCCGCCAAGGAACTGACTTTTATAATGACCCGCTATCTTTGTCGGATACATCGCCATCAATCCCCCACCCGTTAAAATGATTGCATCTAGTTTCAACTCATCCCAATAATTAACCCAGTAATCAATATCCAGGTTTCGTGGATCATATTCATTTAAGTTGTGCTGTGCAACTCTTCGCATCCTTAAATGCCAGTCATCCCCTGGATTTCCCATCGGTTGAAAAGCGAACAATGGGTCAGCAAACAAGGAGGTGGCAGTTATTATTGAAGTTGAAGCCAGGAACTTGCGGCGGGAAATATCCATAACTAATTATTTAGACTTGATAGAAAAAGCATTTTGTTTAAAGCACTACCATCAGTTATACCCAGGGTTTTGAGGGAAAACAGAATTGTCATTTATCAATTGCACCTGGCTAAGCGGCACCGGGAAAAACGTCATATGCTGCAACATTCCGTAAGGTTGCATTATGCTGAAAGCTCGTCCTGTTCTTACCAGGTCAAACCATCGGTGTCCTTCAAAAGCAAGTTCGAGTCGCCTTTCTGTATAAATTTTTTCTCTTGTATCATCTTTCGATAAACCTGTGTAAGCCGACAGGGCTACCCGTTGACGAACCTGGTTGAGGAATTCTAAAGCCTGGTCAGTCTTTCCATTTTCATTCAGCGCCTCAGCATACATTAACAGTACATCAGCATACCTGATCACTTTCCAGTTTACTTTACTGTCACCGCCACTTGCTACGGATGTTATATATTTTTTCGTATACGATTGGGAGGTGTTCGGCAACAATGGAATGAAGTTTCCGTTTTGATCAGTAAACCCTCCTTTGGCTACAGAAATATTCTTCCTGGGATCATTACCCTGCAGATCAAACTCATCAAAGATGGATTTAGTGGGTGAGTTTCTTTCGCCCAATGCTCCTTTAATTCCATAGTAGTTTGCCATAGGGACCGAAATAGGCAAAAAGTCATTGGTATAATTGCTGCCCAGGCTTATTCCTTCTTCAAATTCTATGTCAAAAATATATTCGTTATGATGTTCATTTTTTGTATAATCGAACAGGTCGTTGAACTTCGGCAACAGGGAATAACCCATCGTCGTAACTTCCTGCAGTTTGATTTCCGCTTTGGAAAAATCTTTAATGGTCAGGTATACCTTTCCTAAAAGTGATTTGGCCGCACCTTTGGTAATTCGTCCAACATCCTGGCCCGTATATTTTGCCGGCAAATTATTCTCCGCATCAGTTAAATCCGGAATAATCACCTGGCTGTATATATTGTCAACCGTTTCCCTCCCGGCGTTATAGGCTTCTTCGAGAGAAATAACTGTGGTGATCTTGGGAACAGCCCCGAAAATTCTTACTAAGTCAAAATAGGCAAGGGCTCTTAAAAATTTTGCTTCTCCTATGTGACGCTTTTTGTTTGTTACAATAGCCGTATCTGTTTTTTCGATCTGGTCTAAAATATTATTGGCCCTGTTAATCAGAATATAATAATTCCTCCAGGTATCCCTGATCAGAGAAGCATCACTGGCCAATGTAAAATTGTCGACGGTGAGCAGGGATATATTGCTGAATATTTCCTGTTGTGAGTCGTCACTGCGCAGATCTCCAAACACCCAGAAGTTTCTATATTGGATTTGCAATTCCCTGTAACAGCCGATAACAGCATCCTGGAAATCTTTATCAGTTTTATATAGTACATCAATGGTAACAGACGATTCTGGCCTTGCTTCGATAAAATCTTTTTTACAGGAAAATATAAGAACAGGTGTCAGTCCAAGCAAGAAGAGTAATTTTTTCATACCTGTAATTTTTTAGTTTTTTGAATAAGCTTAAAATGAAATATTCAAACCGATGATAAGGCTTTTAGCCAACGGATAGTCGTTAGACTCATTGCCCGGTCTTAAAGGATCGCTGCTAAAACTAACATCGGGATTAAAAGCTGTATTTTTTGTAATAAGGAAAGGGTTGGTTGCATTTACATAAACCCTGGCTGCATTTAACTTCAGCTTTGAAAGGAATTGACGGGGCAATGAATAGCTTACTATGATGTTATTGAACCTGAGATAGGTTCCGTTATCCAGGTAACGTTGACTTGGAAGTCTCACCCCTCCTGTAGGAGCGTCATTAGGCCTTGGTGTTTTACCGTCTCCGGGCTCCTGTTCAGATTTCCAGTAATTGTTATTGAAAGCATATACTCTCACCCTTGCTCTTGTACTATTTCCGGCACTTCTCGACAGATCATAAATCTTATTTCCATGTGAGCCCTGCAGGCTGATCGTCAGGCTAAAATTTTTGTATGAAAAATTATTGGTCATTCCATAATAGAAATCCGGGTATGGAGTTCCCATGATGGTATTATCAAAACTATTGATGATGCCATCCGGTTTTCCATTCGGTCCGCTTACGTCTTTAAACCTTACGTCGCCGACCCTTGAGTGGTCACTGGCCCCCGGGTTATAAATTGGCCCCTTGTTCAGCTCTGCCTGGTTTTTAAAAATACCATCCACGATTAAACCATAGAACATACCGATGGGTTGTCCCAGCATCGTGACATTGTTATCCGTAAAAATCGGGTCGCCTTCCGGTCCAAGTTTTACAACTTTGTTACGATAGGTGGATAAATTAAAATCGGTAGTCCATATCAATTTCTTATCAAGGTTGACTGATCGCACAACAAATTCCCAACCGGTGTTTTGAACCTCACCAATATTTTTCAGCGCATTGGTAAATCCGGTAATAGCCGGGATATTGACATTCAATAAAAGATCTTTATTTTTTGACCTGAAATAATCTACTGTAAGAGACAATCGTCTTTCCAGGAAACTGGCATCTATTCCTATGTTGACTGACTGCTGCTTTTCCCATGTCAAAGAAGGATTGGAAAGTCTTTGGGGTGCAAATCCCCCTACCGCAACGCCACCTAAATCATAAGTGAGGTAATTGATAGTGGCGTATTGTTCATAGTTTCCAATATTATTATTCCCGGTTTCTCCATAACTGGTTCGCAACTTCAATTCATTTACAAACTCAATGCTTTTAAAAAAATCTTCATCCGAAATTCTCCAGGCTACTGCTGCCGAAGGAAAAACCCCATACTTTTTATTGGCGCCAAACCGGGAAGATCCATCGGTACGTATGGAAGCTGTCAGGTAATATTTATTATTGAAATTATAATTCAATCTCGCCAGGTAAGACAATATTGACCAGGTGTATTTTTCGGAGGTCCCGTTAGTGATCTGCCCGCCAACAGCGCTTAGCGTTTGTATTAAATTATTAGGATACCGGTTGCTTTCCAAAAAATTTGAATACCCGCTTTCTTTTTGCGCGGTATAACCAACAAGCCCGGCCAGGTTATGTTTATTTAACTTTTTACTATAATTCAATGTGGCTTCCGTTATCCAGTTTATACTTGAAAATGAATTATCAGTTCCGGTTGGCGGATTATTAAAAAAAACCGGGAGGCTTGGTTTAAATGTCATCCTTTTTGTATTCAAAAAACTTGCACCGGCTAATACACTCAGCTTTAGGTCTTCGATTATTTTATAATCGACATTTACATTGCTGAGCAGCCTGAAGGATTTTTGATTGGCCTTATATTCATTTGCCACTGCCAAAGGATTTGAAAAATTTGCCTGTGCCGCCAGTCCGCCAAAAAAGAAATATTCACCATTTTCATCCAGCAAAGGATAAAAATTGTGAGTTGCCATAGCGCTTCCTAATATTCCTTCGCCCTGATTACCTGTTGTTGGCAGTGCATTTTTATCGGTATAGGAGGGGTTGAGATTGATCCGGGCGGAAAGCCTGTTTGATAATTTGGCATCAATATTTGCTCTTAGTGAATACCTGTCAAAATTGCTATTCAGTATGATCCCTTTTTGTGTCAGGTACTCACCGCTCAGAGCATACTTTACATTTTCATTCCCACCAGTAGCGGTCAATTGATATTGACTTTGTGGAGCAGTATGCAGTACCACATCTAATGCATCAACATCATGCATATTTCTGCCTTCAAGTACATCAAGAATCACCGGCGGTACAATCCTGAACCAGGTTTCAGGCGGACCGGTAACAGGACGGCCTTCATCAATATTCCTGTTTTTAATCCCATCATAAAAGTATTGAGCCATCTCCTTTGCATTCATCATCTCCGGCTTTTTGGCAACTTTTTGCCAGCCGGTGTACGTATCAAAAGTTATCATTGGCTTACCGGCCCGACCTCTCTTCGTATTGATAATGATAACTCCATTAGCTCCCCGTGATCCATAAATGGCAGTGGCGGATGCGTCTTTTAAAATATCTATGCTTTCAATATCGTTTGGATTTAATGTCTCAATACTTCCGACAGGATATCCATCCACAACATATAACGGGTCCGGGCCGGCCGAAATACTTCCAATTCCTCTTATACTGATTTGTGGTGCCACACCCGGCTCCCCGGAAACCGGTTTTACCTGGACACCCGCTACTTTTCCGAGCAACGCCTGGTCAATACGAGTTGAAGCAAGATCTTTAAATTCCTTACTGCTTACTGATGCAATAGATCCGGTCAGGTCCTTTCTTTTTTGTGTGCCATAGCCTATCACAATCACCTGGTCCATTGAGATCACTGACTCTTTCATAGTAATGACAAGAGACAGGTCGCTGCTTTCTTTAACACTATAGCCTGATAAAGTTTGGGATTCAAATCCTGCAGCAGAGAAACTAAAGCTGTAAGGTCCGCCGGAAGGGATTTTTGAAAAGGAAAAAATTCCGCTGCTATCCGTGGTGGTGCCGGACGTAAAATTATTCTTTGTATTCCTGATAATAACATTCACGTTGGGAATGGGTCCGTTGTTATCGGTCACTACGACCCCTTTGATGTTACTGTTCTTTTGTTGCCCTATACATTCGCTCGATTGACTAAAGAAAAAAAAGAAAATAAGCGCAACCAAACATAACCTGTTTGTAACTTGATTTGGATTCATATGCAAGCAGTGTTGTTTAGATTAAAAATCACCGGTCAATCGAAACTACCGGCACATCAGTTTTTCTTTTGAATCAGAAATCCATTGTTTTCCTGGCTCACTTTTAAACCATTTAGTGTTGCTATTCGCTCTAATATATTTTTCAGTTCTTCTGATTTTTCGAATTTGCCAATAAAATACATTCTCTTTACCTCTTTCTTCCGGTAGACAATTTTCACCTGGAACATATTGGCTAATTGATCAAACACCTCATCCAGGGCTTGATTATTAAACATAAACCATGAGCCTCCACTATCACCGGGCAAAGAAGGGTTATCTTCTACCACCTTTTTATTGCTTTTTATTATTTTCCCGGAAACCGTTGCTGTCCTGAATGACCTGACTCTTGCATTTACTTTTACCTTGTCATACACCAACTCAGTGCCTGGTAGTAGTATATATTCCCGGTCGAGTTTTTTTGGTGTTTCAAGAGATGATTTTACAACAACCTTACCCTCGTACAACCTGATTGCGATTTTATCGCTCTCCGGGTATGAGGTGACTGTAAACTCAGTACCTAATGCTGTAGTGGAGACATCACCTGTCAACACCGTAAATGGTCTTGTGCGATCTTTTGCAACGGAGAACTCAGCCTTCCCGGTCAACCCGATATTCCTACGATTATGCTCAAACTTTTCTTTGTAGCTTACCTCACTATTTTTGTATAACACAATCTCAGATCCGTCTTCCAACCGGATTTTTTTAGGTATGACTGAGGTATTAATTTCTTTCCTGATAACAACGCTATAGCTATTATCAATCTTATCATTTGTTTTTATCGCTAACTGCTTTTCCCCCGGAATATTCATGAAAATATTTCTTCCCATCCAAACGATTAATAGTACCGAGGCCGCTACAGCGCTCGCCAGTACTATTTTTTTATTGATTGTTCTTTTTCTGAAAGCAATGCCGTTAAAATCCGCTTTCTCCGACTCACTGGCATGTTCATCCCCTACAACTTTTAGATGACCGGCCGATCTTTTTTTCCTGAAATATTCCCATTCACTATCAATATTTATCTTTTCCATACTGTGATCAACATCAATAAGTTCCCATGATCTCTTTACTTTTTCAAAATAATCCGCATTTTGACCGCTATCATTAATCCAGTTCCGTACGAGTATTTTTTCCTCCTCACTCAACTCATTTGACAGATATTTTATTAATAGATCGTCCATCGGGTTGTCATTGTGCGTGCAGCAGTAAAACGATTTGGAATGAAAACACCCTTACAGGAAAGAAAAAAAATTGAAGGATAATACCGGGTGGTAAAACAATATTTCTCGGAGTAAGGTAATGGGATAACTCTTGCCTCAATTATGAACGCCCTGTTCTTCTGCGCTTTACCGCTTTTTATTGAATATTCATTTGGTCTGCCACTTCAGCAGTTTCCATTTGTTTCTACCGGCAGCGTTCTATATTTTTTCTATTTCAATAGCAATTCAGCTACAGCTGCCTAGATATACTCATTTACTTAATCTCAATATTTTCAAACTCGTTCCTGAATTTATGCTGACGTGTTTGAACAAGATTTTGCAGAATTTTCTTTTTGGATCTGCCGGGTTTAAGAACATCCGGGCTATTAGATTTTAAATGATCACTTAAATTCACTTCTATCGCTTATAACCTAATTCCTGCTCCCGCTTTAACCATATTGATTCCAATCTATACAGCTCAAGATTCAGCACCTGGCATTCGCCTTCTGAAGCCGATAGACCAAGGTTCATATTCGATGCGTCGGGGTAAAACAACCTGGTAAAGGTTACTTCGCCTTCGTTTGCATATATTTCGATTGAATTTCTGTCGACGATAAATCTTAATTTGACCTGATTATTTGCCGGGGTTATTTTTTCCTTCGCCCCCATGAAAGAAAGCTCCTGCAGCGATGAATTGTAAATGATCTTTTCTCCCCTGATATCAAATACGATTTCTTTTGATTTGCCCAGGTCAATTGTCGCAATGATCTCGAACACATCTCCCTTTATCTCCTCCATCAATTTTATTCCAGGCTTTATAGCTAAATTTTGCCAGGCATGCGGATCATATCGTAATTGTTTTATTCCATCAATTGGATTCCTGCATAACACTATTCTGCCATTGATAGTTTTTAACGAAAGCTCCACGGGAAAAATCATTTGCTGGCTCCATATCCTGTCATGAAACGGTGGCTCATTAATCATCATGAAAGCCAATTGATAAAAAGGACCATCCCCTTCATAAGATTGTTTCCATGTTTGTGTGGCATAAATATCCTTTGTATAATAATTTGTCCGTCCGCCCGATGTATTCAATACAGTCTCTTCCCCCAAAGAATGTTTTTCACCGATGGGTTTAAACCGTATCCCATCGAACTCACCAACATAGTAAGAGCCGTTACCGTCAATTAAAACCCATTTCTTATTTTGTTTATTTCCATCTAAAGGCATTTCAATCATGTCAGGACATTCAAAAAAGCCATCCAGCTTACTAAGAAATTGCCAGTCCAGCAAATTATCAGACTTGTAAAAAGAAAAGCCTGGAAAATCATATATGACCATTCGCCACGACTGATCTGGTTTGAACCAAAAAACATTGGGGTCACGCCTGTTTTCTTTAGCCGGAATAACGGGGTTCTTTTTATGCCGTACCCATGTCTTTCCTGCATCAGTGCTGAAAGCAAGGCAAACGCCCCTGCCATAATCGGTATAAAAAACAGCCATTGTTTTATCGGCGCCGGTTCGAAGACCCAATGTATTATTCCAGTCAATGATGCCGCTACCGCTTCCCGGCCTGTTGTCAATAATTGTATTGGTAATTGGCGGCAGCTGCTCCCAATAAATACAGTCGTCACTGATAGCGTGGCCCCAGTTTTTATTATCCCTTCTTCTTTTTGACCATTCATCATACATATAAAACAGGTGATACTTTCCTTTATACCTTATTAATCCGGTCGGGTCCGCTATTTGGCCGGTGATAGGAGTGTAATGGACCTGGGGCCGAAGGACCTGGTTGTAATGCATGTTCTCATACACATCAGCATAGTTTAACCGATAAGGGTCGGTAGCCTCTGTTCCTTTTTTTGGAACCGAAGAAATCTCTTTTTTTGCGTTTACGGCTTCCTCAGTTATTTGCTGGGCGCCAACTTCATAGTATACCAGAAGCATTAATAGTATAATCATGCATTGATATTTCATGAAAATATCCTTGTGGTGTTAAATTTTAATAGCCGGTATTTTGAACATACAATCCTTTGGTAAAATCAATCTCCTTTTGGGGTATCGGGAAATATTCATTTTTACCTTTTGTAAAGAATGCTTTCTTTAAATAATCCCTTTTTATTTTTTCAACAGCTAAATAAGCATTCAATGTTTCCGCCGCGATACCCCATCGAACAAGATCAAAGAAACGCGGGCTTTCCATCGCAAACTCCAGGCGCCTTTCCCACTGAAGAGCCATTCTTGCATTCGCCTGCGTCCAGGTCAGATTGATACCGTCATATTCCGCGATCCGGTAATTTGAAGGACTCGAACCGTCTAAAAACTTTGTTCTTCCGGTACTGTTCTTTGCCCTGGCCCTGATTTGATTGATCAATGGCCTGGCCTCCTCTTGTCGACCTAATTCAATAAGCGCTTCCGCTTTCCATAAAAGCAAGTCGGCAAAGCGGATCACATCTACATTCTTGGAAGAACCGATATAGGGGCCCACTTTTTTAAAACAAGGACAATCGGCAGCTTGTTGTTCTTTCATATTCCCAAACGATCCATAGATCTGGGGGATTCTTTCCCAGCTATGCGAATAAAGAATTTTAGGATTATATTTAAATGGATGTCCCTGGATTCCTATGGTATGATCGATACGCGGATCAACAGTTGCTCCTGCCGATACAAGATCAGCATCTTTCAGGTCCGCGTCGTTAAATGTGTTAAACATCGGAAGGCCCTCCTGACCCGTTTTAAAAGCATTCACCATATTTTGGGATGGAATGTGAAACCAACAGCAGCCGTATTGAGGAGCATTACTATAGTTAAGGCTGGTAGACATACTCAATCTCCCATTGATAGTACCATCATTAATAGAATATTGAATGGCGAATATCGACTCGGGGCCATTATCATAATCCCATAAAAAATTCTCGGCAAAATCAGTCGACAATTTATATTTACCGGAATTGATGACATCACTTGTCAATGCAACTACTTCCTCAAGCTTGCTTTTATTGATATTAATCACCCCATGATTTTCATTTTGCTCATAGGCCTGGTAAAGTCTGACTTTTGCGAGATAGGCTTCTGCTGATAAGCGGTTGACCCTCCCCGGCTGAGACTGGCTAACGGGAAGGTTGGCGACCGCAAATTGGAAATCATCTGCAATTTTGTTCCATAACTCGTCATTAGAAAAGGTGCGATTGGAAATTTTTAAAATATCATTATCAGAAGACTCCTCATCGATATAAGGAAAGTATTTAAATAATATTTTCAAAAGAAAGTTAAGGTGCCCTCTCAGAAAACGGGCTTCACCCTGGCGGGTCTTTTTTTGAGGAAAATCTGTTTCCGAAACAGAATTGAGTTTCTTTAATGCAAAATTAGCCCTTGAGATTGCGCGATAGAGATTTGTCCAGGTAGCGGGAAAACCTGCGTTATTCGGAATTTGTGCCGCTTCTATCGTATAATATTGTTCTAACGCATCGTATTCTGTACGGTTGTTTACCGCACCTCCACCTTTATAAGCGTCATCGGAGTGCACACTTCCATAGGCCCACATGCTACTGATAGGATCTTCGCGGTCGTCATTACCTATTGCTGCATAGGCTGCAGTTACAAGGCCATCAATTGCCTCGGGAGTATTTAAATCACTTTCTGTAAGTGTACCCTTAGGTTTGGATTCTAAAAATTTCTGACAGCCAACGAAAGAAAGAATCGTTAGCAGCATTATTAATGTAATGAAGTTGTATTTCATAATAATTTGTGTTTGGAATTAAAGTGTAATGCTTAAACCTGCTGTAATAGTTGTTGGAAGCGGCCAAAAATCCAGTGAGCCTATTCTTTCAGGATCTTTACTTGTGTACTCCTTTGATTTAAGTACAAAAAGATTCTGCCCGATTAAATAAAACCTAAGACTATTTATTGAAACCTTACGAATGTTGAATGTTGGCAAACTATAGCCTAGTTGAACATTTCTGAGCCGGAAGTACGACCCATTTACAGTAAAAAAATCAGAAGGTCTTGTTTCATTATTATTGTTTACCAGGGAAAGCATTGGAACTCTCGAATTGGGATTCTGCGGTGTCCATGCATGTAAAACACCTTTTCCATTATTTGATCCTACAGCAGCAAAACTATTCAGGGACTTCATGGGATCCGTGCCATTCTTGCCGGCGACCCCGGACCCAAAGATGGAAAGATCAAAATTTTTATACCCTAAATCAATGCGCAAACCGAATTCCAAATCCGGAAGCGTGGTACCCAGCCAATCCTGGTCCAATGCATCAATTTTCCCGTCTTTATTCAGGTCCTTATACCTGATTCTGCCTATACCTTTGCCTGTTTGTGTAGCATGCGCATCCACTTCCGCCTGTGTTTGAAAAATCCCATCTGTTTTGTATCCAAAGATGGAAGCCTGTGAATGACCTAAAATAGTTTTCTCTACATTACCAGGGTAAGCTGTTCGTACTTCCTCGGGGAGACTGGTTATTTTGTCACTGAAATGAGCTGCGTTTGCACTTATAGTATAGGTAAACGCACCTGCTGTATTCGTATAATTCAACAAAAATTCCCAACCTCTATTACTTTTACTTGCACCATTCAGCCATTTTAGCTTTCCCTCACCTATAGCGCTTGCTATCGGCGGCTGAATAAGAATGTCGTAAGTTTTTCTGATGAAGTAATCAAATGTTCCACTGATCTTGTTATTTAAAAATCCAAAGTCCACACCGAGGTTCATTTCATCAGTGCTTTCCCATTTTAAATTTGAATTCCCTCCCTGAACCGAAACAAACCCCGAAGGTAATGCGCCACCATCATTTTGATTAAGGTCATATGCTGTTCCAATATTATGATATAGACCCTGGAGGGTACCATATCTTGGCTCAAAAAGTGCAAAGCTTGCCGCATCTCCTATCTCCTGGTTACCCACGCGTCCTATCCCTGCTCTCAGCTTAAGATCACTAACTGCTGAAATATTTGAAAAAAAGGTTTCATTATTTATTCTCCACCCAATGCTGAAAGCCGGAAATAAGCCGTATCTATTTTCGGAGCCAAACCGTGATGAGCCGTCTCTGCGCAACGTGGCAGCCGCTAAATACCTATTAGAAAAAGAATAGTTTATTTTCCCAAAATAAGAGAACAACCGGTTCCCTGTCCCTGAACCACTATTGGTACTTCTTCCGGACCCGGCATTAAAATATATATAATCATCCGTTTGAACGGCAAATCCTTCCCTGTATGCTCCAAACTGATCAAAATTTTGCAGGATTGCTTCTGAACCACCCAACAGGTTGAACTGCGACTGCCCCCAGTCAAATTGATAATTAATGGTATTGGACCAGGTTAAACCCGAACGGTAAGTTTGCACTTTTGACAAACTATTTACTGTTCTTGCAAGAAACCCTTCTTTAAAAGCTATATCGATATTTTTATTAAGTGTACTTGAATAATCAACTCCGAAATTCGTTTTCAGGAACAAATTTTTAACCGGTTCGAGTTGTGCATATACATTACCGAATAAAAGCAGTTCATTATTCTTGTCCCACCTGTTGATGTATTGCATATGCACTGGGTTATTTCGGTCGGGATAGCCTGCACCCAGCGCACCCGCATACTTCCCATCTGTAGTGTACACAGGAATCGTAGGAGACAAGGTTATCGCCAGGTTGGGAACAGAAGCACCTCCCAAATCATTGGTGGAGAGAACTTCTGACGACCGGGACAATTCAAAGTTCTCTCCAATTTTAAGTTTATCATTAAATAAAGTCGTGCTGGAGTTTATTCGTATGCTATACCGGTTAAAATTAGTGTACACAATCATCCCCGTGTTTTTATAATAGCCGAGGTTGATTAATAAACTCGTCTTTCTTGTACCGGCGGTTATAGTGAGATCCTGGGAATTAATAATAGCGGTTTTGTATGTTTCTTTTTGCCAATCGGTATTTCCGACGGGTTCAGTAAGGTCCCCACCTACATAGGGTACGATATTTACTTTATTCAACACCGGGTTATTATAGTCTCCATTCCAGTCATATGTATAAATGGCTTTATGCACCGTTGGATTTGTCTTATCATTAACGGCTGCCCTCCATAATGCCCTTCCTCTTTCTTCTGCATTTAATACATCTTCTCTCCAGGGCTTTTCCGTCTGAGCTGATATACTGGAGTTAAACTGGATGCTAATTTTCTCCTGTGCTCCCTTTACCAATCCTTCTTTTGTAGTTACAATAATTACTCCATTAGAGGCCCTGGATCCATAGATGGACGATGCGGAAGCATCTTTCAAAACCTGGATAGAAGCAATTGAATTGGGGTTAAGACTGGAAAAAACCTGCGCTCTTTTTGTTGGCACACCATCTATAACATACAGAGGGCTTGCATCTCCCAATGTATTTAAACCTCTGATAAGAACTCTGCGGTTGGAGCCATTAGGTACTCCGCTTGTTTCAATATATAGTCCCGGCACCCTGCCTTGCAAAGCCTGCATGGGGTTTGCTGTCGGGATATCTTTTACCTGTGCGATGTTCACCACTGAAACAGCACCGGTCAAATCCACTTTTTTTTGAGTCTGATAACCTGTTACAACAACCTGTTCAAGTTCCTTTCTTTCTTCCTCCAGTTCTATTGCAAAATCTTTCAGATTGTTACCTGCACGGACACTTGCTGCTTTCATTCCAACATAACTAAATGAAACAGTTTCACCCATGGAAACCAGGATCGAAAATTTTCCATTGGCGTCTGTAATAGTGGTTCTGTTCTTTGTTTGAACAGTTACACCCTGCATGGGGTCTTTGCTTGTTTTATTAATAACAGTTCCGGATAGTTCTTTTTCCTGGCAAAAAACAGTTATTGCATAAAACAGGAATGTAATTAAAAAGGCAAATTTTTGCATAATCGTTAGTTTAAGTTGCTATTATTGGTATGTTTTCAAGAGTACCGCATAACTCAACCTATAAAAATTCAATTGAGAAATTTTGCTCTTTTGCACGGACAGGACAAACGATTGCTGATTGAAATACTATTTTGTTCCTATTGAACTGACACAGGCTTACCGCCCTGTGTCTTTGGTTGGCAGGAAAGGTTTCAACAATATAAAATGGAGCAGTGACGGAGAAGATTCTAACACCTGGATCACAGATAAACCCGGACGGGGATACATAAAAATTAAAAGTACACTTAACTGAATCTTCGCTCCCCAGTGTTGCGACTAAGGGCCAGGAAGTAAATTTATCTTTTTCCATCTGGCAATTATTTTCAATCGTCAGGCTCCTGACTTAGAACAACAAATACCCGGATCTTTGATTTCTTGTACGAATTGTTTGCAATTTTGTTTTCGTTACACAAAAACAATAATCAGCTTGCTTGTTATAGCTTAAAAAAAATTCAGGTGTCTTGATCTGCTGTTTTACTATCAGATCTTCTATCGGGTTGTCATTGTCCGTACGCAGTAAAACGACTTGGAATGAAAACACCCTTACAGGAAAGAAAAATAATTATGGAATAAATACCGGGCAAAAAAGACCTCACTGGGCAAGGTAATAGGATAGCTTTTGTCTCAATTTTACCGACGCCCTGCCCATTTGCGTTTCAACGGTCTTTACCGAAATATTCATTTGGTCCGCTACTTCAGCATATTTCAATCCTTCATAACGGCACAGTTTAAATATTTTTTGCATTTGCAATGGCAACTCAGCTATGGCTGCCTGGATATCTGCATTCATTTGTTTAAACTCAATATTTTCAAACTCGCTCCTGAATTTGCCTACCGATGCGCTTTGAATAAGATGTTTTTCATACCTTCTTTTGACTTTATCGTGTTTAAGAACATCCAGGCTGCTATTATTTATTACCCGGTATAAATAAGCCAAAACAGGTAATTGCGGCGGAAGAGTAAGACGACTCTCCCACAGTTTTATAAATGCGGTATGTGCAATATCCTTGGCTGCCTCCATGCTAAACCCGAATTTGAGCTGGCAAAAGCCACACAGGGATACGAAATGCTTTCTGAAAAAAAGTTCGAAAGCATTATTATCAGAAAACAATTCTTCAAGTAATTGTTCTTTATTGACAATATTTACGTTTTGATGCTGACTCATTTGAACCGGGACATACTTCCAATATTATTTTATAAATGTCTGCATGGCAGTGTCTGAATACCTATTCAACGTTTTTATTTCTTTTTTACCGGCACCAGTCTGAATATAGCCCCGGGAGATTCAACCGATACATATATATATCCGTCCGGCCCCATCCTCACATCCCTTAATCGGCCGATATTCTTCAGCAGCATTTCTTCGCTGGTTATTTTATTGTTTTTTATTTTACACCTGTTCAAATACTTAAACCGGAGTGACCCTACCAGTATATCTCCCTTCCAGTTTTTATACCGGTCGCCGGTTACAAACGTCATCCCGCTTGGCGCAATGGAGGGCACCCAGTATAACTCCGGTTGTTCCATACCCTCCTTCTTTGTTAAATTAGTAATCGGCACACCATTATAATTAATGCCGTAGGTAATAACGGGCCATCCATAGTTTTTCCCCTTCCCTATGATATTGATCTCATCGCCACCCCTTGGCCCATGTTCATTGATCCATATCTCACCGGTTGCTGGATTTAATGTCATCCCTTGTGGATTACGATGCCCGTAGGAGTATATCGATGGAACAGCGTTCTCTTGGTTTACAAAAGGATTATCAGCAGGAATACTGCCATCGTCCCTGATGCGGTGAATCTTACCCAATGAATTATTGATGTTTTGAGGATTTCCTTTTTCATTGCCACGTTCGCCTACTGAAATGTATAGCATGCCATCTTTTCCAAATTGCAATCTCGAACCAAAGTGATGCCTTGTTCTTGAGAATGGCAGCGCCACAAATACGTTTTTTTGCTCCGTTAATTTGTTGCCATCAAGCCTGGCCCGCATAACTGCTGTGGTAGCCAATGTAAGGCTGTCGGTCTTTTTTGGAAGCGAATAGGAAAAATAGATCAGGTGATTCGTTGAAAATTCCGGGTGCAATGCAATATCCAATAGTCCACCCTGTCCTTCTGCCAATACTTCCGGAACACCTTCAATATTTTGTAAATCTCTACTGCGCGTAAGCCGGTACAATTTGCCCGACCGTTCTGTGACCAGCATTTCACCATCAGGAAGGAACGCCATACCCCACGGCACTTTCAGTCCTGCCACTACCGTGTCTAAACGAATATCCTGTGATGCTGATGTAAAAAGGCTGGACTGCAGGGAGACATCTTTAAAATCATATTTTTTTACATTATTAATACCATTGAGTATATAATCGGTCAGCTCATTGATTTCATCATCATTGAATGTAGTATCGAAACCGGGCATGCCCTCATCCGGCCATCCCGATTTGATTGAATAAAACAAATTCTCCTTCAGGTTTCCATGTTTCCATTTTCGGTCAACAAACATGTCCATCTGTTCACCGTGACAGCCTGAACAATAATTTTTATAATTATTTTCTGGACTTCTCTCTTTCCCTCCTTTTTCTTTCGAAACAGATGAATTTATTTTCTGCTCCAGGCAGCCTGTATGCACCAAATAAAATAGGAGCATAAAAAAAATCATCATCAAACCGGAAACTTTATACATCTTAAACTGCTTCAACCACATATCTTTTATTTTGTTTTTTTACCAACCGTATCTTACTATTCATTCACCTACCCTTACCAAATTCTTTTTAATGCTGAATATTTCAGCCGGCTTATTACAAAAGACTGATCCGACCTGAAATTGATCTTATCATATGTTTTTTGTGGGAAAAAAATCGCTGTTAAAACCGTTAGCCCGTCATCCGCAAATACCTCGATTGATGACTCATCCATTACCAGCTTTAATTCCATGGCGGCCTTATTGGATATCCTTGGCGCCACCATTCTTTTGGCGAAATTCTTTTCAAAATCTATTCTGCCGGACATTGTTCTATCTACATAATATTGATTTGTATTTTTATCGAAGCCTGCAACAAGCTTTTCTCCAAGAGCGTTTGAAAATTGTATAGTAAAACTTTGAAGCTGCGCTGAAGTGATGCTTAGCTGATACCGTCCATTCTGAATTTTCAGCTTTTTCCTTAAATCAATTTCCATATCGACCGAAATATTTTTGAACGAAACTTCATCGGGTTTAAGTTTGCCCAGTTCATCAACGGGGTTTGAAACGAGGTAATAATTATTATTTTCTTTGCGCAACTCCATCTCTCTCGGCAAAGTCATTGCACTTCTCCACGATTGTGTAGGAACTTTATTTGCATACTGCCAGTTGCTCATCCACCCCATGAATATTTTTCTGTCCCCGGTATTGAAGAATGTGACGCCGGCATAATTGTCTGTTCCGTAATCCACCCACCTAGTAGAATTATCAAAAGGAGTAAACCTCTTACCATCAAAATCGCCAACGAAATATTGGGTTGCCGATCCACCATTGGGGCCACCGGGATTTATACTTACCAATAGCACCCACAGTTTTTTCCCATTCATGTCAAATGATAAAAGATCCGGGCACTCCCAAACACCACCATGCGCCCCGAGTTCCTGGCCAAATTCACTTTCCTTTTCCCACTCCTTCAAATCAGTTGATGAATAAAAAGTCACCCGGTCCTTTGTTGCCAATGTCATGATCCATTTGCTCCCGGGTTTATACCAGCTAACCTTTGGATCCCTGAAATCTTTGATACCGGGATTTTTCAAAACCGGATTGCCTTCATATTTTATCCAGGTATACCCCTTATCCAGACTATAAGCAAGGCTCTGGTATTGATAAGTATTTTTTCCCTCTTTTCTTATGACCGGGTTACTATGCGTAAATATGGCAACAAGCGGTGCTTTGCCATTTTTCCCGAAGCCGGAAGTATTGGCTGAATCAACAACAATGCTTCCTGAATAGATATATCCTAAGCTATCAGGATATAAAGCAATGGGCAGTTGCTGCCAATGTACCAGGTCTTTACTGATGGCATGTCCCCAATGCATCGGCCCCCATATTGTGCTATCAGGGTAATGCTGGAAGAACAGATGATACGTATTATCATAGTACACCAATCCGTTGGGATCGTTCATCCATTTTTCTTTTGGAGAAAAATGAATTTGTGGCCTGTATTGCTCATTATAAGCCGGATCAACATATAATTGTGCAAACACAGATGATTGGATAAAAAGAAAAATGATTAGAGAACCAGTAGCTATTTTTTTCATAGTTATTATTATTCAATATTTTTTAAGGCTGTGGTTATTTATATATGTTTTTCAAGTGCCACGCATCAAGTGAAATAAGTTCGCTGGACTGACCTTGCGAACGAACAGACAGACCAATACTATCATCACGTCCTGGGTATACTCTTGCCGCTACACATTGTTTGTTATTCACAAATACTTCAACAATACTCTTGTCAATAAATATTCGTAGCCTAAGTTTCTCACCCGGGTTGATCATTACGGGTGCTGTTTCAGGCGCCCGTGAAAGCACATCCGGCAATATGGATGAATTGGATGTCTCAAGAGAGATAATGCTGTTATTACTATATCTCCAGTCTTTCGGCCTGGGCACTTCATAAGGCCTTCCCTGGTGAAATCCGCGATTTTTAAAAAATGTAATACGTGTATATTCTTCTTTCTTCGGAGAACGTAATACATTCAATTCTACCATGGGTGCATCCTTTGGATCTATTTCAGCTATTATCTCCATGGCATTGCCCTGTATGTCTTTAAAAACGATTTCCTTATTGGCAGGCAAATTGGTAGCGTTTACATGATGATGATTGAATCGTAAGGATTCAATATCACCTGCGGGTTCCATCATTATTGTATCCTTGCCGGCTAATGTTAACCTCCTTGGCAAAGTCATCACCTGGTTCCAGCCCGCAGTCGGCTTTCCCGGGTTCATGTTAAATAAGATAATTACTCCTCCTTTTCCATCGGGTGTGGCTGAAGGCGCATGAACACCTGCAGGTATGGCTGCTCCAAAATTGAACTTCCCGTGAGCTGTAGCGTTGAATTTATCCTGTATCGTGTCATAATCTCCCAGCAGATATTGACCGCCGCTCATATGGCTGAAAAAATTCAGGATATAACGATTACCTATAGGCCAGAAATAAGGACAGGCTCCGTCATCGCCTGCTAACGTGAAGCGATCACCTTCTACAAATTCTTTCAGGTAATCCCAGTGTATAAGATCAGTGGAACGAAAAAGATAATCAGCCCGCCATGATTTGCCATTAATACCGTTTGCTGACCTTCCTGCGGAAAGTGAATAGTATACTCCATCTTTTTTCCAGATGCAGGGATCAAAAACAGAATAAGGAAGACCGACCGGATTGTTCAAAGGGATAACTGCATTTCCTGAAACCTTTTCCCAATTTAACAAAAGAGAGTCTTCAGAAATCGCCACCATATTTCCAACACGGGTTCCATGATACATGGCAATTACACGATTCTCTTCAACAAGCGTTGCTCCGGAAAAACACTGGTATTCCGGGTTAGGGTATATAGCATAAGGAAGATCACGCCAATGAATAAGATCTTTGCTCACGGCATGTCCCCAATGCTGCCGTGTATCTTCCGGCGGATAAGCCTGGTAAAAAAGATGCCAGTTGCCTTTCCAATAACAAAGGCCATTCGGATCATTCAGGTTGCCTTCAGGATTTATAAAATGATAGATGGGGCGATACTTATCCCCTTCCATTTTTTTTCTTGCTGTTGCAAACCGTAATAGCAATGGATTTGATTTTAGCTCCAGTTCCTGGCTATCCGGCAAATTTGAAAAGCTGTACTTTGGAACCTTTGATGTATAATCAGGATTTTCGGATTGAGGGTAGATCTTTTGCATTACCACACACCCGAGGATCACTAAAAAAATTGTGCGAAAAAATTTCATTTATTTAAAAGTTTAAAGGATCATTTTAGATTCATCGCTGCGATAACTTTTACCAGCCGTTATTTTGTTTATACAATCCTTCCGTCAGGTTGATCTGGTCCTGTGGTATGGGTAAATATTCATCCCGCCCTTTTGTAAAAAAGGCATTGTTTAAATAGGAATGTCTTGTTTTTTCAATGGCCAGGTATCCATTAAGCGTCTCTGCAGCTATTCCCCAACGAACAAGGTCAAAGAAACGGGGGCTCTCCATCGCAAACTCCAGTCTTCTTTCCCATTGTAAGGCTTTACGTGCAAAATCCTGTGTCCATGTACAGTTCACTCCATCCACGTAAGTTTCTATTCTGTAGTTGGAAGGATCTGTGCCATCTGACTTTTTCAATCTTCCTGTGCTGTTGCGTGCTCTTACCCTCAATTGATTGATCAACGGCAATGCTTCATTCTGCCTTCCCAACTCTATCAATGCTTCTGCTTTCCAGAGAAGAACATCGGCATACCTGATAATGTCTGAGTTCTTGGCCGTGCCGAAAAAAGGTCCTACTTTTCTTAATCCCGGATCATCGGGTCTTAGCATTTCTTTCATCGTGGAATAAGGGCCATAGATCGTTGGAGTTCGTGCCCAGCTTGCACTATAAACAAAAGTGCTTTTATACTTATAAGGATGTCCGGATATCCCAACTGTATGATCAAGCCGGGGATCTACACCATTCACAAGGAAGTCCGCAGGGTTTTTCATTTCAGAAATATTAAAAGTATCGAACATTGGAAGACCAGCTAAGTCCGTTTTAAATGCATTGACTAAATTCTGGCTTGGCTGGCTCCAGCCACAACAACCATAGCCTGGCGCAAGACTATAATTATGACTACTTCCCATGTTTAACCTCCCTATTTCCGTTCCATCATCCAATGAGAATTGAATAGCAAATATTGATTCCTTCCCGTTCTCATATTCTAGCATGAAATTTTTAGCAAAATCATCGGACAAAGCATATTTTCCCGAATTGATCACATTATCAATTAAGCTTACAACATCATTTAGTTTCGCTTGGTTAATACTTATAACCTTGTTTTGATCATTCTGCTCATAGGCCTGGTACAAACGAACTTTTGCCAGGTAAGCATAAGCGGCAAGCTTACTGGCCCTGCCAATCTCCGCTTGTGGTTCCGGCAGATTATCTACTGCATATTGAAATTCATTTGCAATTTTTTCCCAACCCTGATCATTTGAATATTGACGGTTAGATACATACTTTAGACTATCGTCAGAGAATGATTCATCTGCGAGAGGAACATATTTAAATAATGTTTTGAGCAAAAACCAATAATGTCCTCTTACAAATCTCATTTCTGCCACCCGTTCCTTCTTTTTGGAATATTCCGCTTCGTCAAATTTTTCAATTTGCCTTAATGCAGTATTGACTCTTGCTATGCCGCTATAAATGAGTGTCCATACATCATTAATGCGGGCCATATCGGTTGTGACCAAGTTATATTGCTCCAGGGCGTTCAACTGACCGCCGCCACCATCCGCAATACTACCGCCACCCTTGTATGCATCATCAGAGCGGACTGCTCCATAAAGCCACATATTGGATATGGGCATTGTTCCACCAAAATCATTTCCCAAAGAGGCATAGGCGGCGATGACCAGCTTATCGGCCTGCTCGGGAGTGTTAAGAATATCAAGGGTCACAACTCCCTTGGGTGAATAATCCAAAAACTTTTTACAACCCGCATGCAGGATTATCATTAGCGCTGATACGATGTATATTATATTATTACGTTTCATGAAAGAAAGTTGAAGGGTTAAAACATTAAATTCAATCCGATGGTATAGGTGGTTGGTCTTGGATAAAGATTGGCCGGGTTCTCCGGATCAGGACCTGTATATTGACTATCGCCTTTCGTTTTTTTAACAGTCAGAAGATTTTGACATAGAACATATACACGCAAATCATTTATCCCGATTTTACGGACGTAATCATGCAGATCATAGGCGATTTGTAAATTCCGCAATTTCAGATACGAGCCGTTTTCAATAAAATAGTTCGATGTTCTTGATTCGTTATTAGCATTTACCAATGATAAGGCTGGTATGGTGGACGCTGTATTCTGTGGAGTCCACGCCTGCAAAACACGGGCTCCATAGTTCATTCCTGAGTTGGAACCTCCTATAAGATCAGTAGAAGCTTTTATACCATTAAACACATAGATACCGTGAACGCCCTGGAGAAATGCGGACAGGCTGATTTTTTTATACGATAATGCGAGGTTCAGGCCATAAACAAAATCTGGTAATTGATTTCCGAGCCAATCCTGGTCTAAGGGATCTATCTTTCCATCTTTATTGAGATCAACATACCTTAATCTTCCAATACCCTTACCTGTTTGGGCGGCATGCGCATCTACCTCAGCCTGGTTTTGAAAAAGCCCATCCGTTACATAACCAAATATTGCAGTTTGTGAATGACTAAGTATCGTTTTCTCTACATTGCCGGGATACGATTTAACTACCGATGCCGGCAGAAAAGTAATTTTATCTTTAAATGAACTGACATTTCCGCTGACACTATAGGAAAAAGCGCCAATTTTGTTCTGATAGTTTACTAATAATTCAAAACCTCGATTATCTTTTGTGGCGCCATTTACCCATTGGCTTTTGCCTTCACCTAAAATAGCAGCGTAAGGCGGCCTGATCAAAATATCCTTTGTCTCTCTTTTAAAGAAGTCTACCGATCCGGTTAATGTCTCATTGAAAAATCCAAAGTCCAGCCCAATATTTGTTTCCTGTGTAGATTCCCATTTTAAGTTATTGTTTTCAGCCTGCAACGATACGTACCCCGATGGTAATGCGCCGCTGTTCTGACCGGCTATAGGATACGCAGTACCTGTACTCCTGTTTCCGGAAGCGCCTCCGTAATTGGTTTCATATAGTCCAAACCTTGCATTGTCACCAATGTCCTGGTTACCAACCAAACCAACGCCACCTCTCAGTTTAAGGTTTGAAATAAATTTTATATTATCACTTACAAACTTTTCATCGCTGATCTTCCATCCGACACTGGCAGCAGGAAATAATCCAAAGCGGTTATTTTCACCAAACCTGGAAGAGCCGTCGTTACGTACTGTAACCGAAGCCAGGTATTTATTATCCCAACTATAATTGAGCTTTCCAAAATATGAAAGCAGTTGATTACCTGTTTCATTTCCACTATTTGTCGTACGACCGGTACCTGCATCCAAATTGAAATAATCAACATCCTGCAGGGCAAATCCTTCTTTGTATATCCCTGTTTGAAGAAATCTTTCTTTCACCATTTCAGTACCAACGAGGATATTCACCCTGTTTCTTCTGATGGTAAGATCATAGTTTGCCGTATTTGAAAAAGTTAGGTTTAATCTATGGCTCTGATTTATGCTCAGGCTGTTTACAGTGCGACTTAGAAAACCTTCTTTAAATGACCGTTCTATATTTTTATTATACCCACTGGCATAATCAAGCCCGAAATTTGATCGCAGAGTAAGATTTTTAACCAGGCGAAGCTCTGCATACATGTTCCCGAAAACATTGAGCAAATGATTTTTATCATCTCTGTTAATGTATAACATGTGAAGCGGATTATTTCTGTCTGAAAAACCCGCACCTATCGGTGGACCAGCAAAAGCTCCGGAAGTAGTGTATACAGGAATGATAGGCTGTAAAAACTTCGCCAATGAAATAACAGATGCCCCCCCAAGATCATTCGGAACAGGGGTCTCAACCGATTTGGACAACTGAAGGTTTTCTCCAATTTTTAATTTCCCTTTTAAAAACTTAGTAGATGTATTGATGCGTGCATTATAACGCTTGTAATCGCTATACCTGACGAGGCCCTTGTTATAAAAGTATCCTACATTTAACAACATGCTACTTTTGTCCGAGCCAGTTGCTAATGTCAATTCATTGGAATTAATTATACCGTCACGAAAAGTTACTTTTTGCCAATCTGTATTTGCCGAATGTACTCCCAACGCCGGATCACCTATCCAGTCAACAACATTTACTTTATCTAAGACAGGTATTCCCTGCGGGTCTGTATGCCAATCGAAAGTATAAAGCGCTTTATGGATATTCGGATCAGTTTTATCATTAATGGAGGCCCTCCACAGTGCAGCGCCACGCTGCTCTGTATTCAGTACATCTAAAGAGCTCCTGTATTTTTCCTGTGTTACGCTTGAGTTAAACTGAATTTGCAATTTTTCTTTTCCCTTTGCTTCCTTAGTTGTAACAATCACAACTCCGTTTGACGCCCTTGCGCCATAAATGGAAGCAGCCGAAGCGTCCTTTAAAATCTGGATTGATTCAATCGCTTCTGGATTTAGATTTTGAAATACTTCAGGTCTTTTGGTAGGTACGCCATCAATAACATATAAAGGATCTGTATTGCCCAGCGTGTTGAGCCCCCTGATCAATATCCTTCTATTGTTGCCGTTGGGTCTTCCATCTGACTCAATATATAAACCCGGTACCCGTCCCTGCAAGGCCTGCATTGGATTGCCCGACGGGATATCTTTTATTTCTTTTACATTCACTACAGCAACAGAACCAGTCAGGTCTTTCTTCCGTTCAGTTTTATATCCTATCACTACTACTTCATCCATATTATTAACATCATCTTCCATTTCAATTGATATACCTTTCGTGCTATGATCAACCCGTATGCTTAAGGTTTTCATTCCCACATAGCTAAATGAAATAGTTTCACCCGCAACCGCGGCGATAGTAAATTTTCCATTGATATCAGTTAGTACTGTTTTGTTCCGGGTTTGAGCCGATACCCCTTGCAAAGGCTCCCGGGTCGACTTACTACGGACTGTTCCGGTCAGTTCCTTCTCCTGGCAGAAAGCGGCGGTCATCAATAAAAGGAACCCGGATAAAAAGAGAAATTTTGGCATAATCGTTAGATTTTAGTGGTTGTTATTGCTTGTGTATAACCGGTTGCTGTTTCCTCTCAATGCATCACCAGGTAATTTGAAGAGATACACCTTCAGCATACCAGGAACAGTATTGAACTCAGACAGGTCCATTGGCCCGTTTCTTTGGTTGGCGGAAAGGGTTTCAGCAATATAAAATGGAGCAGTGGCGGAGAAAACTCCAACACCCGGATCATAGCTAAATCCGGACCCGGATACGGAAAAATTAAAAGTAGAGTGGATTGAACCCTGGCCCTTGAGCGCTGCGGCGGTGGAGCAGGAAACGAATTTATCTTTTTCCATCTGGCAGTTATTTTCCATCGTCAGGCTACTAACTTAGATCAACAAACACCCGAGGCTTTGATTTTTTGTACTTATTGTTTGCAATTTTGTTTTTTGTCCTGATCAAACAATAATCAGCTTACTTACAATAATTTAAAAAAGAATCTCAGGCTCGGGGAGCGTTAGATTTAGTAATTCTGTTTTACATTTTTATACGATCGTATCATGACTGAAGAGTTGCCTCTTAGCAGACGAGTTAAAACAGGTCCAAAACTTGATTATTTACCGACTGTATTTATTTGTTGCGAAAACCTGAACAAGTTTTGTTCATTATCATCATAAAGGATTAGTTCCTTCTTCGCTGAATAAAGGAAAAGCGAAGGATATTTTCTTGGTCTGAACTTGCGTATGAATTCACTCTGCGTATCCCGCAGCATGATTACATCTTTTTTATCTTTTAAATTGTTTCCATACTTACCCATAAAACGGGCAATTTTTTCCTGGCTATCCAAAGTAACCAGGTGGATGGCCGCCTTTTTAAACTCATGATAGTGCTGGTTAAGATACTGTATGGCGTGCTGACAATGATCACAGTCCGAATCAAAGAAAATAAAAAATGTCATTTTCCCGGGTGCAAGGTCTTTATTGGTGAATGACCCCTTTTTCAGCTTATAAAATTTAAATTCCGGAATTGTCTCTACCGGCCCTTGTGCAAAAACGTTTGCCCAAACCAACATTAATAATGTCAGTATATTGATCCTGTATTTCATGATATATTATTTTAATTGCTACAAACATTTTAGTGTTTAATCGCAGAAATTATTTCTTATAAGCAAACTGCCGCAAAAAGTTAACGTTGAAAGGAAGGAGGAGGCTGAAGCCTCCTCCAAGTCACAAACGACTGCTTATCTATGACTGCTTATGAGAAACTCCTTGTTCTTAGTATTTGGGGTTTTGCTTATACAAACCTTTTGTAAAATCTATTTCCCGTTGGGGAATCGGTAGATACTCATCCCTGCCTTTTGTAAATTTGGCGTTTGCAAGATATGCCCGCCGCGTTTTTTCTTTATCGAGATAGGCATTCAACGTTTCTGCCGCAATGCCCCAGCGAACGAGGTCAAAAAACCGGGGGCTTTCCATAGCAAATTCCAGCCTTCTTTCCCATTGCAATGCGATCCGGGCATTCGCTTGTGTCCAGTTAATGTTGGCTCCATCTACATACTCATTTATGTTGTAATTGGAAGGAGCGGTACCATTTGCAAACTTCGTTCTGCCTGTACTTTGTTTTGCCCTCGCCCTTATTTGATTGATAAGCGGAAGCGCCTCTGCATGTCTGCCTGTTTCAATAAGTGCTTCCGCTCTCCAAAGCAGCACATCAGCATAGCGGATAATATCGATATTCTTTGAACTTCCGTAGAAAGGTCCTACCTTTTTGAAACAGGGACAATCCGCTGCCTGCTGTTCTTTCATATTTCCAAACCCTCCATATAAAGCAGGAACTCTTTCCCAGCTATGATTATAAAGGATATTGGTCTGGTATTTAAACGGATGTCCGTTGATAGCAACCGTGTGATCAATACGTGGATCAACGCTAGCGCCACCGGGAGTAAGTTCAGTTTCTGTCAGCACAACATCATTAAAGGTGCTGAATTTGGGAAGACCATTAGCATCTGTCCCGAAAGCATTCACCATGTTTTGACTCGGAATATGAAACCAGCAGCAACCGTATTGCGGGGCCAGACTATAATTCAGGCTGGTTGACATGCTCAGTCTCCCGATGTTTGTACCATCGTTGATGGAATACTGAATTGCAAAAACAGATTCAGGCCCGTTATCATATCCATTCAGAAAGTTTTCAGCAAAATCAGGTTGCAATTTGTATTTACCGGAATTAATAACATCATTTGTCAGTGTCAATACTTCATTCAGCTTCGCAGCATTGATGCCTGTTACATTGTGATTGTCGTCCTGGGTATATGCCTGGTAGAGCCGGACTTTTGCCAGGTATGCTTTAGCGGAAAGCTGATTAGCCCTCCCGACTTCCGGTTGTAGTTCCGGCAGGTTAGCAATAGCAAATTGAAAATCCGCTGCTATTTTTTCCCACATCTGATCATTGGTCAGTTGATCATTTGGTACTTTTATTATTTCATCATCAGCCATCGTTTCATCGATATAAGGAACCCTGTTGAATAATACCTTTAACACAAAATACATATGCCCCCGAAGAAACCGCATTTCGCCCTGGCGCACTGCTTTTTTGGGAAATGCGGCATCAGTAATTTTTTCCAATGATCTTAATGCAAAGTTTGCCCTGGAAATAGCTGCATAGGCTCTTTCCCATGTATTATTAAAAAGACCGGGAGTAGTAGGTTGGGTAAGGTTATATTGTTCGTAAGCATTTATCTCACCTACATCATCTACGCTTCCACCGCCTTTATAAGCATCATCCGAACGGATACTTCCGTATGCCCACATACTTGTAATAGGCCCACTCCAAAAATCATTTCCAATAGCTGCATAAGCTGCGGTTACCAATCCATCCACACTTTGAACGGTGGTGACGTCTGCCTCAGTGAGAGCCCCTTTCGGATTTATATCAAGATACTTTTTACAAGATGTCAGCAACAATAAATTTGCCGCAATTACTATGAGATATTTCATAATTTATTTTTTTAAACATTATTTTAAATAATGCAGATTAGTTAATGTTGAATCAGTTGAATGTTATATTCACACCAAGTGTGTAGGATGTAGGTACTGGTATGAGATTGAAGTTTGGTAACTCAGGATCGGATATCTGGTACTCCTTATTCTTAAACCAAAACACATTTTCACTCATCAGGTATAACCGCAGCTGGCTCATGTGCAATGGCCTTATAAGCGACTGTGAAAAATTATAGCCGAGCTGAATATTCCGCATCTTAAAATAGGATGTGTTTTTAAACAGGTAATCAGATGCTCTTGTCTCGTTATTACGATCCACTAATGTCAGCGCCGGAGTTTTGGAACCGGTATTTTGCGGAGTCCATGCATTCAGAACGCCGGGAGCCCTGTTTTCTCTTGTATTCAAAAAATTATTCAGGAAAACATAATCTACATAGTTATGCCGGCCGGCAATCCCGGAACCAAACATCGACAGATCGAAATTCTTATAGGATAAATCTATTCGTAAACCATATTCAAACTTCGGCAAAAGCGTTCCAAGCCAATCCCGGTCATCTGCATTTACAATACCGTCTTTATTTTGGTCGACATATCTTATCCTTCCAATGCCCTTACCGATTTGTGTTGCATGGGCATCCACTTCTGCCTGGTTTTGGAAAAGTCCATCAGTCTTGTACCCGAAGATGGACAATTCAGAATGTCCTAAAATTGATTTTTGAGCATTGCCCGGATAAGCAGTGCGAACCTCTGCAGGTAATTCAGTTATTTTATCACGGAAGCTGCTTAGATTTCCATTGATGTTATAAGATATCCCATGCTTTGTTTGATTACGATAGCCTAGTACGAGTTCAAATCCTTTATTTTCTTTTGTAGCACCATTGATCCACTTACGTCTTCCTTCACCTACTGCAGAGGCTACAGGAGGCAGAATTAATATATCAGAAGTTGTCCTGAAAAAATAATCGAATGATCCATAAACCTTCTCCGCCAGTAAGCCAAAATCCACACCGAGATTTAATTCTTTTGTTGACTCCCATTTCAACTGGGGGTTGCCAGCTTGAACCGAAACATAACCAGAAGGCAAAGTACCCTGGTTTGCACCGCTAAGGTCATAGGCTGTTCCTGTATTCAACCACTGCCCGGGAAACCCAACGCCGTTGTTAAAGAGAGTTCCATAATTGGTTTGAAATAAACTAACCCTGGTAAAGTCTCCAATATCCTGGTTACCTACTTCGCCATAACCTGCTCTCAACTTCAGGTTGGAAACCTGTTGCAAGCCTGTCATGAATTTCTCGTTGTTGATTCTCCACCCGATATTCGCCGCAGGAAAAAAACCATATTTATTATTCTCACCAAAACGGGATGAGCCATCACGGCGCAGCGTTACAGAAGCCAAATACCTATCCGCATAGGAATAACCCAATTTGCCGAACTGGGATAGCAATCTATTTCCGGTTGCCTGCCCAAAATTGGTGCTTCTGCCTGTGCCGGCATTTAATGTAAAGTAGTCTTTTGTTTGTTGAGCAAACCCTTCCCTGAATGCACCGAACTCTTCAAAATTCTGCCTGATGGCTTCTACACCGGCAAGCACATTGATTTTATTTTTACCAAAGTCGTAATGATAGTTGGCGGTATTGGACCAGGTAAGGCTGAGAAAGCGATTCGTATTGCGGGCTAAACTATTCACCTGCCGGCCTAAGAAACCTTCCTGAAAAGCTAACTGTATATCTTTAAATAAACTGGTTGAATAATCAACACCAAGGTTTGTTCTTAAAGTTAAATTTTTAATAAGTTCCAATTCCATATAAGCATTGCCAAATACAAATGTTCTGTTTGTGTTGTCCCACCTGTTGAGCCATTGCATATCCACCGGGTTATTACGGTCCGAATAGCCCCCGCCAAATGGGCCTGCAAATCTTCCATCTTTTGTATATACGGGAATAGTAGGCGCAAGATTAATCGCCAGCGATGGAGTGCTGGCTCCTCCCAGATCAGTTGTAGCAAGGGTCTGGTTGGAAGTGGCAAACTCTGAATTCATTCCGAATTTTAATCGTCCATCAAATAGCTGTGATGCTGCATTGATCCGGCCGCTGTATCGTTCATAACCGGTATATTTCATAATACCTGAATTATTGATATACCCTAAATTCATAAGCAACGAACTACTTTTCGTTCCCCCGGAAATAGTCAAATCCGTTGATGTAACAATTCCTCTATCGTATACTGCATCTTGCCAATCAGTGTTCCCGACGGGAACTGAACTGTCGCCGCCCACAAAAGGCTGGATATTTACTTTATTCAAAACAGGCTTGTCGAAGTCGCCATTCCAATCGTACTTATATATCAACGGTGCTACTTTGTTCGGGTCAGTTTTATCATTTACTGCGCCGCGCCAAAGCGCTTTCCCTCTTCCTTCCCCATCAAGCATTTTTAGTTTTTGAGGTTTCATTGATTGAAAGGTTAAGCCGGAATTGAGTTGAATGTTGACTTTTCCGCTGCCATTCTTTGTTGTTACAATAATGACACCATTGGATGCCCGCGAACCATAAATGGATGCAGCGGAAGCATCTTTCAAAATCTGAACGGATTCAATAGAGCCGGGATTCAGGCTTTGAAATATCTGTGGATTTTTTGTAGGCGCCCCATCAATAATATACAGCGGATCAGTATTGCCGAGTGTATTCAGTCCCCGTATAAGTATCCGGCTGTTTTCCCCGTTAGGGTTCCCGTTTTTTTCAATGTATAAACCGGCCACCCGTCCCTGCAGGGCCTGCATAGGATTACCTGAAGAATTGTTTTTTACAGGTTTTAGATCCACTACTGCAACGGAGCCAATCAAATCAACTTTTCTTTGAGAAGTATAACCTGTAATTACTACTAAATCCTCTTCCTTTATCCCTTCTTCCAACTCGACAGCTAAAACTTGACTGGCACTTGTAATTTTAATAGTAGCGGCCTTCATTCCTATATAAGAAAGAACCAGGTTGTCACCTACCGATCCTTCAATAGAAAATTTCCCGTTAGCGTCTGTAACCACCGTCTGGTTTTTTGTTTGAACAGAGACACCCGAAAGCGGAGTTTTATCCAACTTACCGGTAACGGTTCCGGTAATAGTTTTTTGCTGTGCAAAAGAGAGAATTGTCAGCAATAATAGCAGCAATAAAAAACACGATTTTCTCATAATGGCAATTTTTAAATTTTAAAGATTAGTCTTGGTTTTATTCATTGTTAAAAACAGTTGCAGGTTGAACAGTATCATGTTTAAAGAGGGTTATTACTTCTTTTGTTTGGTATTGGAGTGAGCCGATTATAAACTGCGATCAAATTATCCAATGCTGAAGCGGTGCATCACCGGGAGTATTATCATCTGTTAACTTCGAAAATAATGGCTCTGAAAAAGTCAAATGGTTTTAATGTGAAGTCAGCCGATTCCCTATTTGCTCCAATGAGCTTCCTTTGGTTTCCGGCATAAACCGCCAGACAAAAACCAATTGAATACACATCATCACAGAAAAGAAAAGAAAGATATTTCCACCTCCCGCATTCTCCGCCAGGTAAGGAAATATGAATGCGATCAATGCGGCCATTATCCAATGTGTAGTACTTCCAAGCGTCTGTCCTTTAGCCCTTACCTGGTTGGGAAAAATTTCAGAAATGAATACCCATATCACAGCCCCCTGCGAAAAAGCAAAAAATCCAATATAGATGAATAAGTAGACGGGTACGGACCAGCTATCAAACTGACTTTTATAAAATGAAAATGAAACAAGACTTAATGTTATTATCAGACCAAATGACCCAATCATCATGAGAGTTCTTCGGCCGACACGGTCAATAAACTTCATCGCCAATAAGGTGAACAGAAAGTTTATAATTCCAATGCCAACTGTTGAAAGCAGGGATGAGCCGGTTCCCAATCCGGTCATTTCAAAAATTCTCGGGGAATAGTAGATAATGGCATTGATACCGGATACCTGGTTAAAAAAGGCGAATAAAATTGCCAATAGAACCGGCGTTCTGTGCAGCATTGAAAATAAAACGGCGGCATTCCTGGTTTTTCCCTCATTTGCCGCATTTTGATAAATTGCTTTTACATCTTCCCGAAAAGTAAGCGGGTTGATAAGTTCAAGAATTTTTCCAGCTTGTTCCAAATCACCCTTTTTAACAATCAGCCAACGTGGACTTTCAGGGACAAACCGCAGCATTATTAAAAACAGTAGGGATGGTATCGCCTGCACACCGAGCATAATGCGCCAGGATATTTCTCCAAGCTGCCCCAACAGGTAATTAGAGAAATACGATAGTAAGATGCCAAAAACAATGTTGAACTGAAAAAGGGCTACCAGCCTCCCCCGTTTCTCAGCGGGGGAGATTTCGGAAATATAAATAGGAGCAGTAACAGATGATGCCCCGACACCTAAGCCCCCGATAAACCTGAATATAAGAAAAGCATACCAGTTATCGGTTAACGCGGTCCCCAATGATGAAAAAAGATATAATGCCCCGATAATATAGAGAGTGGTTTTTCGACCTAATTTATCTGACGGAATTCCTCCCAGCAAAGAGCCAATAACAGTTCCAATCAGTGCAATAGAAATTGTAAAACCATGCTGAATGGAATTTAACTCCCAGTATTTTTGAATCGCCTTTTCAGCGCCTGATATTACAGCCGTATCAAATCCGAAGAGAAAGCCCCCTAGTGCCACCACTATGGACCAGAAAATAAATTTGTCCTTTTTCATCTGGCAGTTATTTGCAATTGTTGAGATGCTAACTTAGAGCGGCAACTGTCAGAAGCTTTGAATTTTTGTACTAATTGTTTGCAAATTTGTTTTTGAATCAATCTAATTATAAACACCTTGTTTACAACATCTTAAAAAATATCCTCCCTGCAACTTTTGTCATTTTATAAATTTTGTTTCAGTCTTTTGTACAATCATTTCCCGTCAGAAGCGTCAGGGTGAATGGTTAACCGGTTTTTGATAATAATACCGAAGAAAGATTTTACTATATAAGGAAGGTGCACAGTAAAATAAAATGCACCCACGTCAATTGTTTCAACAAAAAAATCCAGATTTGTAAGTATGAAGAGATATAGTTTTATCATCGGCGGGCTGTTACTCCTACTTACTTTTTCTTTCAGCAGGTGTATTTCAGATAAAAATAAAAAAGCGATTGTCATTGGATTTTCGCAGAATAGCGGAACCGCGGCCTGGAGAAAAATAATGCTCGATTGGATGAACCGGGAGCTAACCTTCTATCCTGAAGCTGAACTTATTTACAAGGAGGCAAAAGGCAACAGTGAACTGCAGGTTAAACAAATCAGGGAATTACTGTCGCAAGGCATCGATATCTTGCTGGTATCTCCAAACGAGCCGTATCCTTTAACCCCTGTCATTGAAGAATGTTACAAAAAAGGTATTCCAGTCATAATTATTGAAAGAAAAACTGCTTCCACCCTTTATTCAAGCTATGTCGGGGCTGACAATTATGAAATCGGCGTATTGGCGGGAAATTACATAAGAAATATCCTTAATGGGCATGGAAACGTAGTGGAAATAACCGGTGTACCCAAGACAACACCTGCCATTGAAAGACATAAAGGTTTAATGGATGGAATTAAACCTGCTCCCGGTATTAAAATAATAGCACAGGTTTCAGGTAACTGGGAAAAAGATTCTGCAGCCCGGGAAATATCTAAAATAGCAAATAAACTTCAGGAAGCAGACTTGGTTTTCGCCCAGAACGATGTTATGGCTTTAGGAGCCCGGGAGGTTTATAAGGATTTGAAGATTGCCAGGAAAATAAAGTTTATTGGGATTGATGGATTACCGGGCCCCAACGGAGGAATTCAACTTGTTTCAGACAAAACTCTTGATGCCACACTCCTCTATCCTACAGGCGGCACTGAAGCTATTCAAACCGCTTTCAAAATACTTAACAAAGAACCATATAGTAGAGAAAATAAGCTTCAGACACTGGTTATCGATTCATCCAACGTCCGGCTAATAAGCCTGCAATTGGATAAGCTAAACAGCCAGCAATCGGATATTGAAAGACGGCAAAAACTAATTGACAAACAAATCGCTATTACCGAAAATCAAAGAATTATAATTTATATCACCTCCATAACACTTGCATTCGCCTTGATTCTTGGCTCAATCGCCTTTTATTTCCTGAATGAAAACAAAAAAATAAATAAACGACTGGAAAAACAAAACGAGGAGATATTGGCTCAGCGAAATCAATTAATTGATCAGAAAAATCAATTAATTGAAATGACTGCAAAAGCCAAAGAAGCGACTGAAGCTAAATTCAATTTTTTCACCAACATTTCCCATGAATTCAGAACTCCTTTAACGTTGCTTCTTGGACCACTTGAGCACTTGTTAAATTCAGGCAAAATTCATTTTTCCCAGAAGGGCTATCTTGAAATGGCTCAAAAAAACACCTTTCGGCTGCTTAAACTGGTGAACCAATTAATTGATTATAGAAAACTGGAGCAGGGGAAAATGAAACTCATGGCTTCAGAAAATGATCTCGTAGGATTTATATATGAATTAGCCGATTCATTCCAGGAACTGGCCCGCAAACAAAATATAACCCTGCAAGTCAGGTCGAAAGAAAGAAAACTAAATGTGTGGTTTGATGCAAACATGCTTGATAAGGTCATTTTCAATTTGCTATCCAATGCTTTCAAATTCACCCCGGAAAATGGAACTATAATAATTTCAATCAGCAAATCTGAAAACGACCAGTGTGCGATAATAAATGTAGAGGACTCCGGTATCGGTATGACTCCTGAAACAATAGAGCATGCTTTTGATCCTTTTTTCCAGGGAAATCAGAGTAATTACAGGGGCTCAGGCCTTGGATTAAGCCTGTCAAATGAACTAATAAAACTCCACCATGGTTCAATTGCAGTAAAAAGTGAATTAAACAAAGGAAGCATTTTAGAAGTTCGCTTGCCTTTAGGCGAATATCATTTAACAACTGAAGAAAAAATCCATAGTCAGCAAAAAGATATGACTCCCGCCTATGAAGACTTGAAGATATATACAACGGAATTGAGCAAAATAGAAATACCCAATACAGAGCTTTCTCCAACAGACAAGGAAAATACTTTACTAATCATAGAGGACAATAACGACTTGAGGAATCTGCTGAAAGCAAGGCTTGAACAGGAATATGAAATACTGGAATCAGCTAGGGGTGATGATGGCCTGAAGCTGGCTTACGAATCAGTCCCGGACCTCATTTTATGTGACATCATACTACCGGGTAAAGAAGGTATGCAAATAATAAATACGTTGAAAAACGACGTCCGCACTTCTCACATACCCATTATCCTTGTCACAGCAAAAGGGAGCATTGAAGAGCAGATCAGGGGTATGAAGCAAAAAGCTGATGCATTTATTGTAAAACCCTTCAACCTGCAGTATCTCGAGGAAACCATAAAAAGCCTGTTGAAAAACAGGGAAATTCTTAAAGATCATTATACAAGTGAACTACCTATAGAGAGCAGATCCGAAACTCCTAAAAAAATTGACAGGAAATTTGTCAATGAATTTGTGTCCATTGTTGAAAGCAACTTATCAAATGAAAATTTTGGAGTAGATGATATTAGCAAAAATATTGGTATTTCCAGGGTTCAACTATATCGCAAGGTTAAAGCTCTATTGGGGTATAATGTAAATGATTACATTATGAGTGTGCGCCTGCAAAAATCAAAATATCTTTTAGCTAAGGAAGAAAGCCTATCTATTGCGGAAATAGCTTACCAGGTTGGTTTTTCTTCGCAGGCTTATTTTGCCAGGCTTTTCAAGTCTAAATTTGGGAGTACTCCCACAGAATACAGAGCCAAAAAATTCAGCGATAAACGAAATGAGTGATCAAGGTTAGGGGAAGTATTGAGTAAATCGTTATATTCATCCAGGAATTCAAGTGAGCTTAAATGAGGCGAATTGAAGCTGTTTCACTAATATTTCACCAAACTTTTAGCGTTGTGGTAAAATATTGAAAATGAATTAAAAGATTGCGAGGTTCGAATCCCGTACGGGCTACAGGCTTCATCATCCTTGGTGAAGCTTTTTTGTATGTATACCATTTACGCTCTTATCAGTAAAAACAGAAATTGGATCTATGTTGACTTTAGCGCCGATATAGACGATCGCATTCGAAGGCATCAGCAAGGCTATGAAAAAACAACCTCCCCTTATAGACCCTTCATGATCGTACAACTTGCCTGCGCCTTAAATAGACCTGAGGCCAGAAGACTCGAAAAGTGGTACAAAACTGCCTATGGCAAGAATTCTATAAGAACTTTACTAAATGAGACCTTTTCCGATGGTGATACGGGCCTGTCTGCCGACAGGTAGATTCGAATCCCGTACGGGCTACAAGAATAGAACAAATCCCTGCAAATAAAGTTTTGTGGGGATTTTTTATTATCCACCTTCATCAAACCACAGTTTTAAACTCATTTGTTACCTCAAAGCGTCCGGCAATTTTGCAGGTGACTGGCAGCCCGGAAAACTAAATTGTACTTTCCCTTATGATTAGTATTCCGTAGCATACAAATCGCTTACAGGCAGGATACGAATTGTATTATCTTTAATAAAGGTTTGTCAGCCGAATACAGAAGATAGAACCTGATTACAGCACCCACAACCAATCTTTGTTATGAAGAAGATTTTTATGCATTTTCCGACGGGCATAAAGATTGTTCTTATTGCTGGCATCTATTTTATAATAGCTGTTTCAGGTCTTCAGTACTCATTTCAATCTTCTAATGCTACTCCCCTTTGGCCGGCTTCCGGCTTCGCCTTTGCTGCAGTTTTGTTGGGAGGAGTGTCACTTAGCCCGGGAATCTTTATTGGCGCATTTGCCGCCAATTTTTACGTATTCCTTTTAAATAATACCTGCACTCCTTTAACTGCAAGCTGGGTTTCCACTATTATCGGGTTGGGAAATACGGCTGAGGCATTGACCGGCTATTACCTGCTCAGGAAAATTGGTCCGGCTTTTCCTATACAAGCCCTTTTCAAAAAAGTACATTTCGTTTTCAGGTTTTTACTTATCAGCCTGCTTATGTGCCTTACCAGTAGCATTATTGGGGCAACAAGCTTGCTATTGGCCGGCATAATTCCTTCCACTGCTTATCATTTTGCATGGTTCACCTGGTGGACAGGCGATGTAACAGGTGTTATTTTGGTTACACCGTTTATTTTAATGCTTGCCAATAACCTGTTTTTCAAAAAAGAACAAAATCCTGCCGGCTTGGGGGAGACTATTGTTGTTATAGGAGCAACTATTGTAATATCAGGAATCGTATTCCTGGACTGGTTTAAGCCCAGCTTTTTGTTTACAAGGGCTTTTATCATTATTCCATTTCTAATATGGTCTGCTATCCGACTGGCAGCTCCGCTTGTTACAGGTCTTCTATTAGTTTCTGCGATAAGTGCTTTGGGGGGAACATTACAAGGGATTGGTCCCTTTGTAGCACCAACAGTCAATGAATCGTTGTTGACAGCGGCTTTATTTATTTCGATCAATTCGATTATGGCGCTGATTATAAAGGCAGCCATGACAGAGCGATGGGATGCCCATCTGCGCTTACGTTCATCCCGGGATCGTCTAGAACAGATGGTAGGCGAACGAACAAAGGAATTAGAAACAAAAAATAAGGAGCTGGAAAGAAGAAACCAGGAGCTGGCTTCATTCAACCATGCGGTCAGTCACGACCTGCAGGAACCGTTGAGGAAAATTCTCACATTTGGCGACTCTCTTTTGCGAAATAGCAGAAATGAACTGCCGGAAAGCGATCGAACTTTATTGATAAAGATCCAGTCTGCCAGTACACGAATGAAGAAATTGCTTGAAAACCTTCTTTCTTACCTGCGTCTTGACAACAAAGAAAGAGTTTTCGATACAGTCGATCTGAACGAAGTGCTAAACAGCGTTCAAAATGATCTGGCAGAAAACATTTCGAAAGAAAATGCAATTATTGATTCATCCTTATTACCTATTGTAAAAGGGATTTCTTTTCAGTTTGAGCAATTGTTTACCAACCTGCTTAGCAATGCACTTAAATTCAGAAAAAAGGAAATGGCACCTCACATAACCATAAAGTCGCAACCTGTAGAAGGTATGTCGATAGAAAAACACATCAACACACCCGGTAAATATTACCATCACCTCACGTTTACTGACAATGGCATCGGTTTTCGGGAAGAATACGCTGATAAGATTTTTGAAATCTTCCAGCGTTTGCACGCCCAAAGTGAATTTGCCGGAACTGGCATGGGATTAGCCATTTGTAAAAAAATAGTTGAGAACCACAATGGTTACATTTATGCTACCAGTGTGCCGGGAGAAAGAACAACAATTCACATTTATTTACCGATGGAAAATCCCTATCCTGAGAATAACCATGCAATTGAAAAAACAATTTCAACCGGAATGCTGTCATGAGAAACCAATAAATCATCCGCAGAACTTCATTAGTTAAGGACAAATGAAAAAACTTTCTTTTCCATTCTCATTTCATTTTACACAATCATTTTTACACAATTTTTCTTTGGAATCAAACAGGTGTCTGACTTTATCACTAATGAATATCTATTGCATGATCAGCAGCCACATTTTGGCCGCTCCAGACTTTTACGGCTGTCCATGGTTCGGTAGGCGATGACCAAAATTCATCGGTCTCCGGTAAACCTAAGGGCAAAAAAATATTGGCGCAGATATATAAACTGCCGGTAGTAATATAAAAATCAGCAAGATCCTGTTGGGCGCCATATAACCCTATCGAGAGAAAACCATCCTTATTATATGTACCGGGAGCATTCATCGTCTTTTTAATTACTGCTGTAAGCGCTGAACGAACCTGTGCAGGTTTCAACGACGCCGGCAATTGTTTTCTAAGAGCGATATCAGCGAGGTGATGAAATACGCCGCCACGGTAAACAATGGATCGCCCCACAATGGGATAGGAACCATCAGCATTAATATTTCTTTCCTGTATCTCTGCATAACGCTTGTTGATCTTATCAAGGTTGTGAGCATACCATTGATAAGTTTTATTTTTTGAATTGCTTATACCGACAATATTTGCCAGGTATGGATGAATAACGATACTATTGTAATAATCCATGTGAAAATTCATTCCATCGGAAAACAAACCGTCACCCACATACCAATGACTGGCAAATCCCCTTACGGCAAATTCGATCCGCACAGGATCATAATCCAATCCATACTTACAAAAGAAGGCTTCAATCATCCCTGTAAATAAAATCCAGTTGGAATAAACAGGTACCGTGCTGCGTGTAGTTTTAAAAACAGCTATCACCTGCTGCTTTATTGTGGTATCCAGATTTTGCCACAACCACGGACAACGCACCAATCCCAGAGCAAAAAAAGAAGCATCCACTAATGGCTGGCCTCCATTCCATTTCAAATGATCTTTAGCAGCAGGATTAACGGCATTGGCAATTGCTTTCAACGACCATTGCCGATATTGATTGCGAAGATTTATTTCTTCTTTTGAACCACCATCCAAATTCAGCCAGGGAGCAATGCCGCTTAATGTTCTGCCAAATGCCTCAAGATAAGAAACGGCAGCTCTGTTGGCAGCATTATCGATATTTTTTGCCAACTCCACCGGCATCTTTTCTTTCAGCTTATTTTCTGCAAGGTTGGATAGAATAGGTCTTGCCATTTTATCCATCTCCTTTAACCAAATTTGCCTGTCAGTCGGATTTGTTTGCGCCTGTATTTCGATTACAACAAAAAAGAGACCGACAACGGCAATTACTTTTTTCATCATAGCTAAAGACAATTCAGTTAGTAATATTATTTCCTGGAATTGATTCTTATTACCGTCACGATTATGCGGGAACAGCTTGCTCAAATGATTTACTCACCGTAATATCGCTTGTTACCAGAACCAGCGCCGTAGGTTGCTCAACACTTTAATTAGCAGCTTATAGTTGCTGCACATTTTTCCCAGTCCTTCCCATCAATATTCAAATCAATCTCGCCGTAACATAATATCTTTCCAGCTGCGTATAGAAACATTAAGAGGCAACGGTTGCTGTGATATTCTTTATGTTTTAATTTGCCAATCCTGCTCCCTTGTGTGTTGGGATTATTTGTTTGATACTTCCATCCGTGTTGAACTCCAGTTTATCAATACATACTTCCCGGTTGTAACCGGCGGCTTCCCCCATGTTGATGCCATTAGGATAATTGAACCGATGATAAACAATATACCACTCATCCTTGCCCGGCACCTGGATGACGGAATGATGACCCGTAGCATAAATACCCGAAGCCACATCCTTTGCAATCACCAGGTTATTAGCAGGGACATTTATTTTTCCTGTTGGCGAAGCTGTAGTACCATATCGCACCCGGTAATTTTCACTTCGGGTGTCATCCTCCGACCACATAAAATAATAAATGCCGTTTCGGTATAAAACATGAGTTCCTTCCCTAAACGTGGAATCCGGTGTGATCACTCTGGTAGTACCCGGTTTTAAAGACACCATATCATCGTTTAATTCTGCGACCGCCATATAGCCATTACCCCAATACAAATAATTTTTTCCGGTGGCAGGATCAGTAAAAACATCCGGATCAATTTGCTGCCCGCTTCTAACGCCTTCCGGGAATTGATCGATTAATGGTTTCCCCGAATCAACGAATGGACCTGCAGGATCATCCGCCACTGCTACACCTATCTTTTGCGCCGCGGTGAAATAAAAAAAGTATTTGTATTGATCGTTTATCTTCTTTTCAATGATGCAGGGCGCCCACGCATTTCTCTTCGCCCAGCTTACATCTTTTTCAAGATCAAGAATAGTTCCCTCATCTTTCCAGTTGACAAGATCCGCTGATGAAAAAGTTTTGAAATATGTCCCCGCCCAATTGGTAAATCCATCACTGGTCGGATAGATATAATACTTTTTTGTTTTCTCGGAATACAGAATATCAGGATCGGCGTAGTACCCATCTAATACAGGATTATTACTAATACCTGCATGCATCCGCCAGGTTTCCGGTTCTCGTCCTTTTATGGAAACCTTGTAACTCACCGGTCCTTTTGAAAAATCCTGCGCCATAGTTGGATAGATAGTTACACCGGGCAATGTAATAAAGGAAGGACTAAAGGACGTCAAATTAGTCCCGGGTTTTACCGATAGGTAAATTGACTTCTTCACCGTATCAATTTTCGTGTTTATTTTCTTAATAGCATTTGAAGACGCCGAGCTCATGATACCTTCAATAGTTCCCCATTTACTTATTAATCTTTCTGCTTCCTGCGACGTAATGGGTATCACCGTTCCATGCCTTGGATGAAAGTTCATTTTTACTTCATGATCGATCACTGAAAAGGTTTTCAAATCCCTGCTTTTTGTAAACTGGTATCTGCCTTTTGTGTACACATCATACATTAGTATATAACCCTCTCCATTATTAAGTTTGAAAACGCCTGCGCCTTCCACGGGATCTTTTGTTTGTTGAACGTACCGGTCCTGCAAAACATAGCCACTGGTGAGTTTATTGGAAACAGCTATTTTGATACCGGCACCCTCACCTTCGGTCTTAAAAAACAAATGATACTTACCATCTTTAAAAACAATATCACCATCAATACAAGCTCCATTGGTCGGACTAAAAAAAAGTTGTTTCGGCTCAGTCGCCAGGTCGGTAAAATCTTTATTCGCATAGGCGTAATAAATTTTATCAGGATCTTTTCCATGCTTCATGGAAAAATAGATCATGTACCGCCCTGTATTCGCATCATAAATTGTTTGCGGCGCCCATACCCGGAGCAGACTATCCTGGCCGGGATATTTTTTTTGAATGTTAATAATAGAAGAGGTCCAGTTAATAAGATCGGTAGATTTCAGCAGCACCATGGCCCGGTTAGAATCCCAGCCATTGGCGGAAGCCATGTCGGTTACCACCATGTAAAATGTTTTTCCATCATGACCCCGTAAAATATGCGGGTCACGGACGCCACCGGTTTCGCTGATTTTTTCAGAACTGATTACCGGCTTATTATTATTTAAAGCCCTGAAATTATATCCGTCTTTACTCAAGGCAAACCGAATCTGCTCGTCTTCCTTTGCATTACCGGTAAAATAGGTAAACAAATAGGCGTCATACTTTTCTTTTTTATCCACATATTTTTTTTGGGCCGGTGATGCGGAAGAAATAATGATACAGGTAAATAGCCATGCTGCATTTGGTACAAATAATTTAAGTACGCCAAAAGAAAATTTCATTTATAGCAATTATTTAAGTTGATACACTCTAACAAAATCAACTTCAAACTTACGGGGGAATTTTGTTTTTTCGGGATTACCACCGTTCGTTCCGCCAATAGCCAGGTTCAACAACATATGGTGCGGTTGTTTGAAGGGATTGAAACCACTGCTATCTTTATTGACCAGTGAATCAACCGGCACCTTGTTGAGCAATACATCATCTACATATAATGCGATAAAATCTTCTGTCCAATCCATTCGCCATACATGAAACTTTGACGACCAGTTGGTACCACCCATCGAATCAACCCGGAAGGTATTGCTGTGCCATTCAGGCTTTCCACCTTTTCCAAGGCAGGCAATATTCGCCAGCAATTTTCCGCGGTAATATTCCATGATATCTATCTCTCCATTGGCGGGCCATCCTTTTTCAATGCCTAATGTCCACCAGGCGGGCCAGATTCCATCGCTGATATCAATCCGGCCCCGCATTTCAAATCGTCCGTATTTCCAGGCCTTTTTGCCAGCAGTAATTAAACACGATGAAGTGTAATTGATTTCAGATCTGTTTTTCCGCCAGCTTTTACTCCCGGCCTCGTAATTTGGATTTGGCTTGCGTTCCTTTTTTGCTTCAATGACGAGGATTCCTTTATCACAGTTTGCATTGGAAGGCTGATACCATTGCAACTCTTCGTTGCGTACAAAACCATATTCATAATTCCAGTTTGCCGTGTCAGGCATTCCCTGCTTATTAAACTCATCTGCCCACACCAACTTATATTCATTGTTCTTTTCCTGTGCGGGCAAACGAAAAATACAAGCGGCAAAAATTCCTAAGAAAAATAATTTACGCATGCTCGTCAATTAAGTTTTTTTCGAATGAAACTAAAAATATTTAAGTCTGTATTTGCTACTTCTTATCAAGGTAGCGATACATTTCACAGGCAGCTAATAGAAAGGCGCCAACTCCAAAATTAGAAGTTGAATTTTTATCAACTACCTGCCCGGGTATAGCCCTTTCACCAATGGGTTGCACATAACCTATCTTTCCATCCGGTTGCAATGCCACCTTAACCAGGTAATCCCAACTCTTTTTTACTACTGGCAAATATTCCTTTTCTTTTAAATAGGCATTATTAATGCCCCATAGTAATCCATATGTAAAAAAAGCCGTTCCACTTGTCTCAGGACCTGGTGCATGAGCAGAGTCCAATATGCTTCTTGTCCAATACCCCACCTGCTGCTGCGATTTTTTTATTGTTTCAGCCATCCCTTTAAACTTCGTAATATACTCGTCCCTGTGCAGATCATCTTTGGGTAAATCTTTTAACACTTTTGCCAAACCAGCAAACACCCAACCATTCCCCCTTGCCCAGAAGTCTTTTTTACCATTAGCACTTTTATGTTTTGGATAAACATATTTCGCATCACGATAATATAGCTTCTCTACGCTATCATACATGATGCTATTAGCGTAACTAAAGTATTCATTCAATTTATCAAGGAATAATCTATTACCGGTGACGTTATACAATTTTGTCATTATGGGCATCACCATATACAGCCCATCGGCCCACCACCAATAATCATTTTTGGAAGTGCTCATTTCATACTCCATTACTTCCTTTGCCCTTGCAATTTTTCTTTCATCTTTTTCTATTGTATAGAGATCAATATAGGTTTGAAAACAAATTTGCCAGTCACCAAAGAGCACATGATCATCCGTTTCACCATAATTATATTTCCAGGCAGTTTTGTCATTTGATTTAGCACCCATCCACTGATTATGTTCGGCCCAGGCTGCCGAATATTTCTTATAGCTTTCATTCTTTGTCAAAAAATAAGCTTCCATATTACCGGTGTGATACGCAGCATCGTTCCAAAAGGCCCAACCATGTTGTGGATTTTGTGCTTGCCAATAACCATTTACCTGGCGAATGATATCCAATACATCCTGTTTAGAATTAACTCCAACCGTTTTACCCCTCTTCTGCGCAGTACAACTGGTAAAAACAATAGCGATGGTTGTAATATTTATAATGAGCTTTTTAATTTTCATAATTCGGTTTTCATTTTATTAAAACGGTGACCATTCCAACACCTTTACCATCTCCGGTGGAGTGTCAATTACACCTTCTGCATCTGCCTGTTTCACATGTTGTACAAACAGATTTATTTTTTGCGCCTGTCTCCATAACCCGGTATCATAAGTAGGCTCCCAGGCGCCTGTATTCTCATCGGCCAGATCAAACACCTTCCACTCATTCCTTTTATGAATAGAAGTATTGATTGCCACTGATGGCTTATTATTTCTTGCCGCATCCCTGAAGATAAGTGCAGCCGCAACATGTCGTCTTTTTTTCCAGCTAATTACCTGCGGACGTGATATTGGAATTTGTTTGGTACCGGTTCCACTCAAACTAAAATTTTGTGTTCGAAACCCAAGGTTTTGCATTTGCCATTGCCTATTTTTTTTATAAACAATATGATATTGCGGAACACTTTGCTCATCCTTTTTCCAATAGCTGGCAATAATAGGATTGCCGCTTTTATCAGCGGACATAGATGTCTGATTGATCAATTCACTATTCTGCGGAATGTGCCAGGCGTATTCAGCGGTTGTAGCGTTGATCGGCAGTTGATATTTCTTGCCCCGGGAATTCTCCCATGTCACTCCGCCGTCTTTTGATCTTGCATAGCAGAGGTCATGGTTACTGGCCACATCAGGACTTTCCCGCCATACCCATGAAATGTGAATGATATTTTTATCATCAACACAGGCCTGCCAATATGCATTTCTTTTTCCTTCACCATCAATTAAATTATCAGATAATTGTATCCACTGTTTAGTGGCGATACTGTATTTGTTAATGACTAAATTTCCTCTGCCCGATCCACCATCACGATACAAAAAGAGCAGATCACCACCCGACATTTTATAAAATTCAGGATAGCTGACACTGTTCTCATTTTTACCCGTCATGATCCTTTTCTCTCCCATCTCCAGCGACAAGGGTCGTTCGCTAATGCTATAGTTTAGCTTGTTATTATGATGATCCCACGCAAGGTGCAAATAACCTTCACCATCAATCATCATGCTGATACTGTTATGGGCATCTTTGATATTACCGGTAAAAGCAGTTTCCTTCAATTGCCATTCACTTGTTCCTGTTTTTCTTTTGCCAAGAACCACATTTCCGTCCTTATTGTAAAAACTGATGAATTGCCAATCGCCATGAGTAACCAGTGAATTCTTTCTAAACACAACTGCATTCACAGAATTTCCAGCCCAGCCACTGTCAACCTTTGTGATAGCTACACTACCCATTAATTGTGCTGTTGCTATAAGAGCATTTAACAGAAAAAAAACAATCGTTAATGTTCGACAAGCCATCTTTGAAATTTTCATTTGACTGCAAAATAAAATGGCCGGAACAAAAAACCATCCGGCCATTACTTGCTGCTATGTATGAAACTAACTGCCTCCGTGAATTAATACCCGGTATTCTGTTCCAGCGTTGCGTCTTTATTCAAATTAATTTCCGATTGTGGAATGGGCATCAACAAATGTTTATCCTCGATGCCGTTAAGTTGGTTCACCGGGCTCACTGCATTCAGGCGTTTGGCTCTTTCAACCAACGTTTTTGTCCGCATCAATGTCATCCGCCTGTTTTCTTCACCAACGAGTTCCCGGGCTCTTTCATCCAGGATATAATCCAATGTGACATCTCCAGGCACCACAGGTGTTGCGTTAGCCCTGCCCCTGATCACATTCAGGGTAGTGGCCGCTTCTGCTAATTTACCTTGTTTAAACTGCGCTTCAGCCAACAACAAATATGTTTCGCCCAAACGCATTAAAATAATATCCTTGATCATTGCAAAACCAAACTCATCCTTGGGATCAAACTGGTACCATTTGGTAGTATGCGGTGGTATCCGGAATACCGTGTCAAATCCGGTGTAGGGAACAGGCAGACCATAAGTAGCGGGTTTGCCTGGATCATTGTAAGTATATCTTCTCCTGAAATTGTAAGGAGAATTGCGCATGTCATTGTCCTCGTACAAGCCATAAATAACCCAGTCGTTCAGGCGTAAACGGGCCAGGCCGCGACCACCCAGTGAATCGGTAATTTTCATCCCGCTGATCTGGTAGTACGCAGCATTCCAAACGCGGCGTTGTTGTGGGTTGTTGGTGATACCACCGATAACAGCAGCCGGGTGCTCCATCTCCATTGTCCAGATCACTTCTTTATTCTGCTGTGATCTTCTTTGGTTACCATAAATAAACATATCTGCAAATGGATCGCCGGCCTGGTTAGCACGGGTACCAAAACGTGTTGTGGTCAACGTGAAAAAACCACTATTAATCACTTCCTGTGCCTGTTGTTCGGCTTTATCATTTTTATCCATGCGCAGGTAAGCCTCTGCCAGCAGGTGCTTAGCCATATACTTATTTGCACGGGCAGCTGGTTTACCGCCCGCATTGGTTGTAGAACCAGGATTTCCGGGATCAGGTAAATTGGTGCCAGCAAAAAGCAAGTCTTCCTCAATCAATGCATTCACTTCATCTAACGGCGCCCTGACAAAATCTGTCTTCGGTGCGGTCAGCGGTTCTTTTACTACCGGTACTTTACCGAAACAAGTAGCGAGAATATTATAAGCATAGGCTCTGAAAAACCGTGCTTCACCATTCACAGCATTTTTTTGAACATCAGTCATGCTGGTCAAAGCAGGGTCTTCCACATTTTTAATAATGATATTGGCGTTATTAATCATTCTGTAAGCCCAGCTCCATGTAAAGGAGGCGGCAGCATCGGTGGAAACCAGCGAAGGATAATTATAGTAAGGCACTTCAATACCCTCCTGTTGGCCGGCATAAGCGATATCAGTTCCGACCTGCCAAACATTTAACCAACCCTGACGGTCACTGGTTGTATAAAACTGGCTGAGATGATTGTACAAACCGGCCAGTGATGCCTCAAAACCTAAAGGATCTTTGAGTGTTTCCGGAGCATACGATGAATAAACAGTTTCGTCTAAAAAACTCTTCTTGCAGGAAGAAAAAACCATCATCATGGCAAAGGCAGGAAGAAGTATATATGATAACTTTTTCATTTGATTATTTTTTATCGTTTTTTAGCCAAATGGAATTCGCCAAATAATCAACCGTAGTTGTGATCCGCGGCGGCGAGTCATGGCTCATTTCATTTGATTCTTTTTTTGAATTAACGAAGTGTGATATTGGCGCCAAAAACAAAAGAACGCACAGGCGGATAGTTATTCACCCAGTCGCCGGAACCTCTAAAGGTGAAATCCTGCTCAGGATCCCAGCCCTGCCAATCTGTAAAGGTGTGCAGGTTTCTTCCACTGGCATAGATGGTTAATCCCGCCAGTTTTATTTTATCCAGCAATGTTTGCGGCATGGTATAACTTAAGGTTACATCTTTGATACGGGTATAGCTGGCATCTTTGGGATAACCATACCCTCTATTGCCTGTAAGGGCCAGTGCACTCAAGGAAGGACGTGTGTTAACCGGGTTGGCAGCGGTCCAATATTCAATTTCTGCCGGAATGTTCATTCTGCCAGCTTCATCCGCAAATGTCAGGTTCACATTATTGCGCATAGCGCCTTGTGAAGTTTGGATGAAGATATTCAGGTGGAAATTTTTATAATGAAAAGTATTGGTTAAACCACCAGTCCATTTAGGTAAGCGGGAACCCAAAATGCTCCTGTCATTCGCATCAATTTTTTTGTCACCATTGATATCCTTGAATTTTAAATGGCCGGGTTTTGCGGTCTTATCAACATTGGATGGATCCTCTCCCTCTTGCCAAACACCTTCCATCGTGTAATCATATATTACACGTAACGGCTCACCGATAAACCAGCCATTCCCAATATCACTGATCTCCTTGCCCGTAGAATCGAAGTTGCCATAGAGACTAACAACCTTATTTTTATAAGAAGCAAAATTTAATGAGGTTTCCCATTTGAAATCACCGCTTGAAATGTTTACGGTATTCAACGTAACCTCGATACCGGTGTTTTTTGTTTTACCGAGATTATCCAGGATGTTGGCATACCCGGTTATAATCGGGATGTTACGTCTCAACAGGATATCGCTTGTTTTAGTGTTGAAGGCATCAATCGTACCACTGATCCTGTTTTTCAAAACAGAAAAATCGACACCTACGTTTAAGCCTTTGGTTTCTTCCCAATGAAGATTGGCATTACCAAGATTGCTGGCTAATACACCAATTGTACTTACACCGCTAAAGGGGAATCGGTTCGTACCGGCTGTGGTGACTGTTCCATTGATGTTAATAGCTTCATTACCTGTTTTACCATAAGAAGCTCTTAACTTCAGGCTATTCACCAATCCTACATTTGACATGAATTTTTCATTGTGAATGTTCCAACCCACAGCCATGGAAGGAAACACGCCATACTTACTGGTGTTGGCGCCAAACACTGATGAACCATCTCTTCTTGCTGTAAGTGTCAGCAAATACCTGCTGTCATAAGAATAATTGAAACGTCCCATTTGCGATGCATTGGCCTTACCATCCTGGAAGGAGCCTGCTGTTTGAGTAGCACCGGCGCCAAGGTTGTAAAAGGACAATTGGTCGTTGATAAATCCTGTTGCAGAAGAACTATTCTGGTAATAGATTTTTTCCTGTGCACTGTAAAGCGCTGTCAGGTCAAAATGATGTTTTTGGATATCCTTTGTATAAGAAAGAATATTTTCAATGATCCAATATTTAGACTCTGAGTTGAAAGTATTAGCAGTGCCCAATTGGTTATTTACACTTCTACCTTCATAACCACCGGTGCGGGCTCTTACAAATGAGTAAGCAGCGTTTAACCTGTATTTCAAACCTTTAACAAAAGTTGGCTTCAGTTCTGCATAGGCATTACCGGTAAGGTTATTACTTCTGTCGATCCGTTGAGTTGTCAATCCCAAAAGCGGATTAAGATATAACAATTCAGGACTCATCGGGTAGATAGTGTATTGTCCATTGGCATCACGTACTTGTCCATAAGGGCTCATGCTGGAAGCGAGATAAAAATTGACCCTGCCCCCATCGGAGTTATTGTTGTTAAAGAAGAAAGAAGTACCAGCGGAAAGCCATTCCGTGATATTTACATCCACATTGGATCGGAGGTTGATCCGTTTATATTGATATCCCAAAACGGCGCCCTTTTGTTTCAGGTATTCCGCAGAGATATAGTACTTCGCATCTTTAGTACCTCCTGATACGCTCAGGTTATGATCGGTGAGTGTTCCCGTCTGGGTGGCCTCGTCAACCCAATCAACTGGTTTGAAATTCGGATTGTAATAATTATTCCGTTCAAAAAGATTGGGCAAGACAGTCGTATCGTTCAAGCCGTTTTGGGCTTTATAGTCGGCCCATTTCTGTACATATCTTTCAGGACTACTTGGGTGCAGTGAGTTAATAATATTTTCAACGCCTGTATATACATTATAGCGGATAACTGGTTTACCCGTAGCACCTCTTTTAGTAGTGATAAGAATGACACCATTTGAACCTCTTACTCCATAAATAGCTACGGCCGATGCATCCTTTAGTATTTCCATGGAGGCGATATCGTTCGCATTGATATCATTGGTCGTAGCATCCGGCGCCAGGGGAATACCATCCAAAACGATCAGGGGAGAATTGTTGGCGGTAATCGAATTAATACCCCTGACCTGCACACTGGCTGTTCGGCCAGGCACCTGCGACGGGGTCGATACATTAACACCAGCCACCGCACCCTGTATGGCCTGCATCACATTAGTAACAGGCAGCTGTGAAAAACGGTTTTTAGGAACAGAGGCTACTGAACCCGTAATGTCGGACCTTTTTTGTGTTCCATAACCTACCACGATCACTTCGCCGAGCTGGCGATCGGTAGCGATTAATTTAATGCCCATCGTACCGCTGGAACCGGCATTCATCTCAATTGGTTTGAATCCTACATTACTGATTTGGAGCACATCTCCGTCGGCAGCTTCGATCACAAAGTTTCCCTGGCCATCGGTAATAGTGCTGGTGGCCTTGCCTTTAATAACAACCGTTGCACCAACCAGGGGTTGCCCATTTTCGGAATCGGTTACCGTGCCAGTCACTTTTTTTACCTGGGCATAGGCGGTTTGAAAACAGATTAGGGAAAATAAAAAGTAAAAAGCCATTAAGCGGGCCAGCTTTCTCGTCGAGGTGGCTTTTACAGACATGCGCCGGGCCTCAAGTGATTTGCAGTTAGACATCATACGACAGCGTTTTGTTTTTGAGAAGCATTGAAGAGGGTTCGCCTCGTCAACGAATTACCCAATAAATTTCACTGCGAAATCAACTTTAGCACGGGGGACAAATGATAAATAAAGGGGGACAAGTTTAAATCTTCCCCCTTTATTTCCCGCTGAAAATGACGGAATATTACCTTGGAGTCGCCTTTATGGCAATTAAAATAAAAATCATCGGCATGGTTGTCTGAAAATTGACTAAGTGCCGTTGGGGCTATTCAGCGGGTTTTGTTCCCAACACACGACGATACCTTTTTACATACTCGGAGGGATTCATTTCGAAAAGCTTGTTGAACTGCTCCCTGAAATATTTTACATCATTAAAACCGGTAATATAAGTAACCTCTACGATTGTCTTGTCTGTATTGATCAACAACTCGGCGGCCTTCCGGAGGCGAAGGTACCGGACAAAAACATTGACGGTAAGACCCGAAACGGCCTTTACTTTTTTGTATAGGCTGGGATGGCTCATGCCAATCTCCTTGCAAAATATTTTAATATTAAAATCAGGATTTTGAAGATGCTTATCTACGATCGCAATACAATCCTCGATAAATTTTTTATGCTCCCCGGCGATATTGATAGTGGGCCGGAGGGTGACGGCATTAAAAAAATATTGCTGGAGCCGGTTCCTTCCTTTTAATATATTGCCGATTCTGGCGATAATGATTTCCTTATCGAAGGGCTTGGTGATATAATCATCGGCGCCGCCGGCAAATCCTTTTAGTTTTAATTCGTCCGATGAACTGGCAGTAAGCAAAATGACCGGGATATGAGCAATCGCCGGATCCTCCTTTATCTTCCGGCAAAGTTCTAATCCGCCTAGCCTTCTCATCATCACATCACTGATGACAATATCAGGGATTTCTTTTTTCACGAGGTCATAACCATTCCCGCCGTCGTCTGCTTCATATATATTAAAGGAGCCGGAGAAGATTTCTTTAATATAAGAGCGGATATCCTCGTTGTCATCCACAATGACCATGGTCGGCAGGTCGGAACGCAATTTATCAATGACCTTTGTTTTGGCAGGAGCCGTGATCGTTTCCGAAGCAGCCGACTTTTCGGTGAGCGGTTCTTCCACCAACTCATGCAAAATGGTTTGACCACCTTTAAAGTCTCTGATCAAGTGGCCGGCAAAATGCTCCTTGCCTTTTAATAAATCAAGGATGAATTGGGTGCCCTGCCCGGGGTCGCTGGTATAGGAAAGTCTTCCATGGTGTGCTTCGGCTAATTTATAAGAAACATAAAGCCCAACGCCAAACCCTGTTTGAGATGCGCTGTCCTTACTATCCGCCCGGTAAAAAGATTCGAAAAGCTTATTGCCGATCCCGGCAGCAATACCAGACCCGGTATCTTTTACTAAAATCTCTATCTTATCTGCGGTCTCAATAATCCTGAGATCGACGGTGCCTCCGGGGCCAGTATATTTAAATGCATTCGACACCAGGTTGAAAAGAATTATTTCAATTTTTTCTTTGTCACCATAAATGGAAATAGGATGTTCGTTCCGGTCGAAGGAAAAATTTATATTTTTTGCGCTAGCATGCTGGCTAAAACTCAGGTAAACTTCCTGGCAGACCTCCACGATGTCAAAACATTCCACCCGCATTTGCTGATCGACCGATTCTACCTTGCGAAATAAAAGCAACTGATCGACGAGACTTAATAACCGCCGGGCATTGCGGTATACCATCGAGATCTTTTTTTGCGAGTCATCACTTTCTTTGGTTTTAAACAGTTCTTTCAGCGGATTAATAATCAATGTGAGGGGTGTTCTGAACTCATGGGAAATATGCGTAAAAAATGCGATCCGCTTTTCCGTTAATTCTTTTTCCTGCTCCTTGGCGAGATGAGCCAGTTTGATCTCGTAGCGAAGTCTCTCCTGCTTTTTATTATAGGCGATATAAAGATAGATGGCTCCCACCAGCAGCAATCCATATATCAGGTAAGCCCACCAGGTACGATACCAGGGTGGCAGCACCTTTATTTTTAATAATACAGTTTCTTCACCCCATTGGCCATCTGTATTAGTTGCTTTTACTTTAAACGTGTAATTACCTTCTTGTAGCCGGGAGTAATTAGCGGTACGGATATTATTGACATAATTCCAGTCTTTATCCCAGCCGTCTAACAGGTAAGCGTATTTTATTTTTTCTGTACCTGTGTACTCGAGTGCCAGGTAGTCAAGCGACAGGACTGCCTGATCGTACGAGACCGTTACCAGGTTTGGTTTATCATTTTCCCCGCGGGTTATATAAGCGTCATCCTGTTCACTGGAAACATTATTGACTTTTATCCCGGTTAAAAACACAGGTAGCTTAGCCTGCTTTGCATATACACTATCAGGATAAAAAATATTAAAGCCCCTGATGCCGCCAAAAAGAAACTCCCCGTTACTTAATTGTAAGCCCGCATTAAAACTAAACTGGTTGCTTTGCAAGCCATCTGATTGCAGAAAGTTCCGGCAGCTTTTAGTATTGATCTCAAATTTGCAAAGCCCGTTATAGGTGCTAAACCAAAGAAATCCTTTACTATCTTCAAGAATCCGAAGAATTGAATTATTAGGCAATCCTTCCGCAGTTGTGTACCGGGTATAAGATCCATCAGTTCTATCAAACAACAGGAGTCCCCCTCCTTCTGTACCGATCCAAAAATTTCCGTTCTTGTCTTCATGGATAGATCGAACAGGGAAGCCAATATTAAATACCCGGTGTTTTTTTGCAGCGACATCAACCGCTATAAGCGACATGTATGTACCTGCCCACAACTGTCCCTTCTTATCTTCTGCCAGGCTTTGTACATTCACAATGGAGTTGTCAAAAAGATCAAATTGATTTGAGCTTCGATTAAAAGTATATAAAGTACCATTGTTGACAGTGCTGACCCATAGTCTTTGTTGCCTGTCTTCATAAATCACCCATACATTATTTTCTTCGAGATTAGTACGGGGATTTAAACAAGTGAAGCGATCAAAAGATTGAGTCGTTTTATTCAGCCGGTTGATTCCTCCAAAGTAGGTTGCTATCCATACATCATTATTAAAATCCGTAGTGATATAGGTAATAAAATTGCTGCTGATCGATTTTTTGTCAGAAGAATTATTAATATACCGGGAAAAAGTGTTCTTCTCTCTATTCCAATATCGTAACCCGGCGCCGGATGTTCCTATCCATACATTGCTCTTTTCATCCTCGCAAAAGGAATTGATATAATTATCAATGTTATTGTTTTGACCAGGGACTGAATACGTAATCAGTCTGAAGGGACTGGTTTTTGAATCAATGATATTTACCCCACCCCGCAACGTGCCGATCCATTTTCTTCCATCTTTGTCCTCGAAAATATCAGCGATGGCTGAACTATTTAAGAAACTTACTCCCGATGATGATTCATATGGAACTGCCTGCCCGGTTTGCTTTGAAAACAGCCATAAGCCGCTGCCATCAGTTGCAACCCATAAAATTCCTTGTTTATCTTCTAAGATGCGTGTGACCTTCTTCTTTGACGACATCAGGTTTTCAGAAAAGGTCATTGTATTATGATCAAACCGATAAAGTCCATTATCGTTGCCAAGCAGCAGGTGTCCTTTTCTATCGGTTTTTAAACAAATGGCTTGTTTAATGGAGGTCGAGATGACCTGGAGAGTTCTTTTCTTCAAATCATATTTGCATAATCCCACCTGGTCGACAAATATCCACGCTGATTGGCTGGCAGAATCAATATCAATAGCTGAGACAGTATAATTAGTTTTATTTTCTGAAAGAAACTGCAACGGAATCCGAATGCCGGTTTGAATATTGTTTTCAAAAACCAATAATCCCTTCGATGAGCCGGCAAGAATAGTTGTTTTGAATGAACGGATAATAAAAACAACTTCGTGTATTTCTTTCACTTCCGGCTCATCCCATTCGCGGTACTTCGGAGCAGAAAATTCTGATCTTACCGGGTTGTAGATACTTATTCCCTTTAAGCCACCGATCCAGATGTTTTGGCTGGCATCACCATCCATGGTGTAAATATGATTATCGCGAAGGGAACGATTGTCGCCGATGATATTACGAAAAACACGGAAGGAATAACCATCATACTTATTCAAACCATCATAGGTGCCAATCCACATAAAGCCATGATGATCCTGGAAAATAGACGTGACAGTATTATTGGATAATCCCTTTTCAATGCCGAGATATTCCACCCGGGGATCATCAGATGCATGAATACATGAGAAAAATAAAAGTGAGAAAACAAGCAGCCAACTTTTACACATAACAGGTACCAAATTATAACTCCGCACAATCGTAACACAAATATCCCAAATTGGCAACTAAATGAACAGATTGATGCTTCGCCTTTAATCTATCAGTTCACTAACGTTGGTGGTGATTTCAGCAAGCTTTACGGGACGACCTTCTTCCATCGATAATTTGGCTGCCACTGCTATACGTGTAGCTTCCAGCGCATCTTCGCCACCCACCGGCATTGGCTTATTGTTTGCCAGCGCATCAACAAATAATTCTATCTCATTTAAATAGGATGCGGCATACCTATCCATAAAAAAGTCCAATGGCAATGCCTGGTGAATACCATTCGCATCATATATCACATTTCGGTTATGCAAATTATTTTCCACCTGGATCATTCCTTTATCACCAAATAATTCCAGCCGCTGATCATAACCATACACCGCTTTGCGGCTATTATCGATGACGGCATAAGTACCATCTTCAAAAGTAAGCGTTGTAAGAGCAGTATCAATATCGTTGGCTGTGCTCACGGCCTCATCGATCAATACAAGACCTTTGGCAAACACTTCAGTCACTTTTTTATCCATCATGTAACGGGCCATATCAAAATCATGAATAGCCATGTCCATGAATAAACCGCCTGAATTTCGCAGGTAGTCAATGGGTGGCAGGCCGGGATCACGGCTGGTGATCTTAACAATTTGAATGGAACCAATCTTTCCTTCCCTGCTGTTTTTGCGGGCCTGCATAAAATCAGGATCAAATCGCCGGTTGAAACCCAGCATTAACTTAACGCCAGATTTTTTTACGAGGTCTGCTAAAGCCGCACTTCTTTCCAATGACAGATCCATGGGTTTCTCACAAAAAATATGTTTACCTGCATTCGCAGCTAGTGTCAGCAAATCAGCATGCGAAGAAGTAGGTGTGCAGATAAGAACAGCATCTACATCAGGCCGCTGAATTACATCTTCAGCCCTCTGACTGAAAAAAACATTTCCAAACTCTTTTCTAAAAGCCTGCTCGTTGTACTGCGGATCTGCTACCGCTACTACTGCTGCATTCGGCATATATTGACTGATGTTGCGGAAATGTATCTTACCGATACGACCCATTCCCAACAATGCAATTCTTAGCTCTTTCATCTGTTTATTTTTTATGGTTTTTAGTCAGATGGAATTGGCCCTAAAAATTTTCTTCGCGACTGAGATAAGCTGCTCGAAAATTTTTAGGGTTCATTTCATTTTTTTATTTTCAATGGATGAAAAATCATAACCCGATTGACTGCAAGTAAAGCCGGTTGTTCCTGGCGCATTCTTTTGGATTGCCCATACCTGGTAACACGTCTTGCTCAACTACTATCCAGCCATCATAGTTTTTAGTTTCCAAAAACTCCTTTACTTTTTTAAAATCGACAGCTCCTTTTCCGAGTTCACAGAAAACGCCATTCTTTACAGACTCGAAATAGTCCCAATTATTTTCTTCAGACTGCTTAGCTACCTCTGGCGAAAAATCTTTGAAATGTACATGCCAAATGCGATCCCAATATTTATTCAATATATCCAGCGGATCCTTTCCGCCACCAAACAGGTAATGACCGGTATCAAAACATAAGCCCAGCAATTCCGGATTAGTGGCATCCAATAGTCTATTTATCTCCGCTGGCGTTTCAATAAACCCGGCACAATGGTGATGAAACACCGTTTTCATGCCGAATTTTTCTTTAACCGCCTTCGCTACTTTTTCTGCGCCTTTCGCAAATAGTTTCATTTGCTCATCAGACAAACTTCCCTGACCGTTTATCCGCCCCGCATTTTTGGTTCGATAGTCTACGGTGCCATTTTCATCGGCCAACACAATAAAGGCATTTTCGTAACCGGCTGCATGCATAAGCCCGGCCACTTTCAAGGCCTTGTTAATGCCTTCATCATGTGTAGATTCATTGGCGAGTGCTACCGGTACAAATGCGCCGAGCAATTGAAGATTGCGTTTTGAAATTTCTTTCCTCAACTCTGTTGGGTCTGTCGGCATAAAACCCCAATCGCCCAACTCTGTTCCGATGTAGCCTGTTTCTTTTATTTCATCCAATACCTGTTCATAACCCAACGCTTTCCCTTCTAACTCAAATTCCAGGGCACCCCAGGAACAGGGAGCATTGGCGATTTTTATTTTGGCATTTGTGCTCATACTATCGTTATTGTGTTGCTGTATTAAAATTTTCTGGACCATTCTTTTGGCCAACGCTCTACCACCACTTTTGTTTGGGTAAAAAATTCAATGGCATGTTTTCCCTGGCCGTGCAGATCGCCAAAAAAACTTTCCTTCCATCCGCTGAACGGGAACTGAGCCATTGGAGCCGCTATGCCGATATTCAATCCGATATTTCCGGCCATTGCTTCATTGCGAAATTTTCTTGCATTGGCGCCACTGCTTGTAAACAGACAAGCCATATTACCGTACATGCCGCGATTGATAAAGGCAATCGCTTCATCAATTGTTTTCATATGCACCAGGCTCATCACTGGTCCAAAGATTTCCGTTTTTATCAGTTCACCATCCAATGAAATATTTTCAAGAATAGTTGGCTGTATAAAATTCCCCTGCTCATAATCTTTTATCAGTGCGTTCCTTCCATCGAGCAAAACAGAACCACCTTCCTTCACTCCCAGGTCAATCAATTGCTCTACTCTCGTTTTACTTTCCTTCGTGATGACAGGCCCCATATCCACTCCTTTTTCCAAACCATAACCTGTCGATCTTGCTTTTGCTGATTCATATAACGATTCGCGAATCTTATCCGAATCATCAATAGTGATTACCACCGATGCGGCAAGGCAACGTTGGCCGGCACATCCGAATACACTATCAGTAATAATTTGTGAAGTCATTTCAACATCAGCATCCGGCAACACTACCACCGGGTTCTTAGCTCCACCCTGTGCCTGTACTCTTTTTCCATTAGCCGTGCCACGGGAATAAATATATTTCGCCACGGGTGTGCTACCCACAAAACTGATCGACTTCACGAAAGGATGATCGAGTATCGCATCGACCGTATGCTTACCGCCGTGCACCAAACTCACTAACCCTTTTGGAAGGTCCAGCTGATCGATCAGCTCGAAGATCTTCATCATGGTGAGCGGCACCTTTTCGGATGGTTTAATGATCATACTGTTGCCACAGGCAATAGCATAGGGTAAAAACCAAAAAGAGATCATCGCGGGAAAGTTGAATGGGGCAATACAAGCGGTAACACCCAATGGCTGACGAATCATATATTCATCTATACCCGTAGCCACATTTTCTAAAAATTCACTTTGCATCAGCATCGGCGCACTGGTAGCCACTTCGATGTTTTCAATAGCCCGTTGCAGTTCACCATTCGACTCGGCTAGTGTTTTACCACATTCCATGGTGATCAGTTTTGCAATCTCGTTCCTGTTTTCCTCCAGCAATTGCTTTAATTTAAAAAGTGGCTGTATTCTTCTTAAAACAGGCACATCTTTCCATTGCGAGTATGCATCATGTGCATAAATGGCGGCATTCGCCACGTCGTTCGCGGTTGCTGTTCCAAAGGGCACCTGCGCCAATACTTCACCCGTAGCCGGATTTAGCACATTCACTGACTCTTTTGATTCACTGTGAATCCATGCTCCGTTAATATAATTTTTCAGTAATTCCATTTGGTTTCTTTTAGGTTTTTTAGCTTAATAATATATATACCACTATTGTTATAATCACCAATGCCAGCCCGGCAGGCCTCGCATATTTCCAGGGTGTAATATTTACTTCGCCGGTATGGGTAGGTGTATAAGGATTTTTGTTTTTATAAATAGCCGATACGATCAGCATCACCAATATGTTCAATACAAATTCGATTCCCCATACATGCACAAAATGTATATCGACCTGGAACACAAAGGAAGTCAGGATATAAAATAAAAGGCCAGTGAATATGGCCACTTTTGCGCCGGTTGCCGAAATACTCCTGATAAAAAATCCTCCAATAAGAATCGAGGCGATAGGAATGAAAAAGATTCCGTTTAATTGTTGAAGCAACTGGTATAAACCTTCCGGCGCTTTTCCTACCAAAGGCGCAGCGACCATCGCAAAGATGGCTATCAATATACTTGTCCACTTGCCAACCTGCACTACTTTTTTCTCACTGGCATTAGGATTGATCTGGCGTTTGTAAACGCCAAGACTGAATAAGGTGGCGGCACTATTTAAGACCGCATTCAGCGTACTCAACACTGTACCTAATACCACTGCTGCAAAAAAACCAACCAGCGAAACAGGTAAAACTTTTTTTACAAGATTGGGATATATCGTGTCCTGTTCACTATATAAACTGTCTTTAAAATAAAAATAGCCGATCACACCGGGTAATACAATGATAATGGGCATGAGTATTTTGAAAATACCCATTAATAAAAATCCTTTCTGCGCTTCCTTTAGACTGGAGGCACCCAAAGCCCTTTGAACAATCACCTGGTTCATGCACCAGAAATAAATTTGATTGATCACAAGGCCGGTAAATAATGTTCCGAAGGGAAGAACGGAATCCTTGTCGCCGATAGAATTAAATTTTTCCGGCGCCGCATCGTACACTTTTGTAAGACCGTTGATGATATTGCTGTCGCCAATATTCCATAATGCAATTATTGGAATGAGTAGACCACCAACAAATAAACCTATTCCGTAGATGGCGTCTGAATAAGCAATAGCCTTCAACCCACCGAAAATTGCATACACTGACCCCAGAACACCAATAGCAATGATCAGCCAGATCAATGATTGATCCCTGGAAATATTCAGCTTGTCTGAAACATCAAACAAAGTCTCCATATTTAAAGCTCCCGTATATAGCACCACCGGAAGCAGTGTTATTACAAATGAAACAAGCAACAACAGGTTAACAATTGTATGCGTTGATTTATCGAAGCGCAACTCCAGGTACTGCGGGATCGTCGTCAACCCCATTTTTAAATAACGCGGAACAAAATATAATGCCCCGATGACCAAGGCAATGGCTGAGGTCACCTCCCATGCCATCACTATAAAGCCGTTTTTATAAGAAGATCCGTTCATGCCGACCAGGTGCTCGGTAGAAATATTCGTGAGCAACATGGATATAGCTATCAAACCGGCGCCCAGTGTTCTTCCTCCAAGAAAATAACCGGAAGCCGTTTCAAACTTAGAGTTCCTGAGTTTATACCAGGTATAAACACCAACCAGTAAGGTAAAGGCAATAAAACTTAAAAGGGATATATTCATTTGCAGGGCTTTGGCTTTTAAAGATGGTAGCGTTGTTTTTTCTTATTTTCTTTTAATCGTTCTAAACTTTCTTTCACCGAAGCCACCGTTGATGTTTCCGCAAGCGGCACTTCCCACCATGCATAGCCATCCACCCTTTGTTCCCGGTCCGTTTCAATATAGACCACGGTTGTACGATCTGTTTGCTTTGCTTTTGCCAGGGCGGTTTTAAACTCATCAATAGTTTGAGTACGCAACACGATAGCGCCCAGACTTTCGGCGTTCGTTGCCAGGTCAACGGGAAGAAAACTTCCATCGAGTTGGTTTGTTTTCTTGTTCCTGAATTTATATTCCGTTCCAAAACCCTTTGTTCCTAGAGAACCGGATAAGCCACCGATGCTTGCATAGCCATTATTATTCAACAGGACAATTGTCAGTTTATAACCTTCTTGTATGGAAGTAGTAATTTCCTGCGCCATCATCAGGTAGCTACCATCACCAACCATGACATAAATTTCACGGGATGGGTCCGCCATCTTTGCACCAAGTCCTCCTGCTATTTCATAACCCATGCAGGAATAGCCATATTCCAAATGAAAGCCCTTACTGTCTTGTGTACGCCAGAGCTTGTGCAAATCACCAGGTAAACTTCCCGCTGCACAAATGAGAATATCTTTCGGCGCTGAAAAATTATTGACAGCACCCACCACTTCTCCCTGGCTCACAGGCACCCCATGATGCAGGGAATAAATTTTATCTACTGTCTTATTCCATTCTGCATTGTATTTCCTTACAGCTGTTGAATATTTCTCACTAACCTTATAAGTGCCTAATAACTTATCCAGTTCTTTTATTGTTTCCCTGGCATCCGCCACAACAGCAATGGCCCCTTGTTTAAAAGAGTCGAATTCAGAAACATTGATATTGATAAACTGAACGGAAGGATTTTGAAAAGCCGATTGTGATATAGAAGTGAAGTCACTGTAACGTGTGCCGATACCAATCACCACGTCTGCTTTTTCACAAATGGCAATAGCACCCGGAGTTCCGGTTACACCTGCTGCTCCCAGGTTTTGCGGTTCATCATAACGCAAAGAACCTTTGCCGGCATAAGTTTCTACAACAGGTATCCCGGTTCTGTTGACCATCTTTTTTAACGCTGCACAGGCATCACTGTAAATGACACCGCCGCCTGCAACAATTACGGGGTTTTTAGCTGCAGAAATAATGGCCGCTGCTTTTTGTAAAACAAAACGATCAGCTCTTGTCCGTTGAATGTGCCATACTTTTTTGCGGAATAAATCAACCGGAAAGTCAAACGCTTCGGCCTGCACATCCTGTGGCATCGCTAAAGTGACGGCTCCTGTTTCAGAAGGCGAAGTCAGAATACGCATCGCTTTGGGCAATGCAGCAATCAATTGTTCCGGCCGGTTGATCCGATCCCAATATTTTGACACCGGTTTGAAGCAGTCATTGACCGACACATCATTGCTATATTGATACTCCAGTTGTTGCAGCACCGGATCAACACGACGGGTAGCAAAAATATCACCCGGTAATAATAAAACAGGTATGCGATTAATAGTGGCCGTTGCAGCACCCGTTATCATATTGGTAGCACCCGGGCCAATGGATGAAGTACATACAAATGCGCCCAACCTGTTTTTCACCCGTGCATAAGCTATCGCTGTGTGCACCATTGCCTGTTCATTGCGCGACTGGTAATATTTAAATGATGGATTTTGAAACAGTGCCTGACCAATACCACCAACATTACCGTGGCCGAATATGCCAAAACAGCCGGCAAAGAATTGTTGCTCCACACCATCTCTTTCTACAAATTGGTTTTGTAAAAATTCGATGGTGGCTTGTGCTACCGTTAATCTTTTTGTTTTGTTTGCCATTCTTTGCAGTTAAATAGTATTTGAGTTTTTCATTTCTTCTGTTTCCAATCCACCCCTCGAATCAACAAATTGCATGAGCTCATCATAATAAGGCATATCATTGGCACATCCTGGTTTTTGCACTACCCAGGCACCGCATGCATTTCCCAACCGGCAGGCTTTATATAAACTCCAGCCTTGCAGGTGGCCATAAATAAATCCACTTGCAAAGGCATCACCTGCGCCAAGTACATTTAATATTTCTACAGGGAAACCAGGGACATCCTGTTGCAGGCCATCTTTGGTAAAAATAGTGGCGCCTTTAGCCCCTCTTTTCACAATCAACACTTCAGGGCCTGATTTTAAAATTTTCTGAATCGCTAAGTTTATATCACCCGTTATTTCCGGTGCGGAAATCTGCTGATGTTTTATCCTGACCTGGTCGGCGCTTTGCAATGTAGCGGCCAATATTTCCTCCTCTGTGCCAATGGCAATTTTTACTTTTGGCAACAATGCTCTTACCATCAATCCAAATGAGCGGATATCTTTCCATTGATCGGCTCTGAAATCAATATCGAGCACCACTTCAACATTATTTTCGTTCGCTACTTCAGCAGCGTAGAATACAGCGCTGCGGCTCGGTTCAATGTTTAAAGCTGTTCCGGATATCTCAAGAATTTTATACTTGCTAATATCCGCCGCCACCACATGATCAATCGTTACCTGGCTATCGGCCGCATTATCCCGGTAATAAACAAGTGGAAACCTATCCGGTGGTTCGATACCTAACACCACTGCACTTGTCCGGGCATTTGCGATCCTTGGGATCGACTCAGTATTTACTTTTTCTTTTTGTAAAAAATTTAAAATGAAATCGCCAATCTTATCCACGCCCAATGCAGTGAGCAAAGTGGCTTTAGCTCCCAGCCTGCTGGCGCCAACAGCTATATTCAATGGCGATCCGCCTACAAAAGCATCGAATCCTTTTATATCAATAAAGTCGGCCCCGATATTTTGTGAATACAGGTCGATGGATGAACGGCCAAAAGTGATCAGGTCAAATTGTTTCTCTTGCATGTTATTCATTATTCATTGCTGCTGTTACCATAGGTATTCTTGGATCTTTTCCTTTCCAGGAATGAAAGATCCATTCATGGTCAGGATCCGGCGTATTAGCCAATGACTGATCACTGCCCGCCAAAAAATTCAGGTAATAACAATTATAACCATGAGCGGCTGCCACGGGGTGATAACCCTTCGGCACCATCACGATATCATTTGTTCTTACCTGCATCAGTTCGTTCAGGCTGTTATCCGATGTATAAACCTGCTGGATAGCGTAACCTGTTTCTTTATCTATCTTATAGAAATAAAATTCTTCCAGGCAGGCTTCTGTTAAATTCCCTTCAGCATCTGTTTTTCTTTCATCATGCTTATGTGCAGGAAAAGAACTCCAGTTGCCAGAAGGTGTATATACTTCAACGGCCACCAGTTGGCTGCTGCCAAAGCCGGGCTCTATCAAACTATTTATCTGCCGCGTAGCATTGTCTCCACCACGGATCTCAATAGCCGCTTCTTCGGGTGTTTTAAACCGGGGCGGAAAATCTTTTGTTGCCTTACACCAACCTGCGGCAATATCCAATATATCGGATTCGGCTCTTAAGGAAAATGAAGTGTGAGCCGGCAAATACAAGCTGTGTGCAATACCTTCAAAAACACTTTTCCTGCCATTGGTGGTTTGCCATGAACCTTTATTGGTCGTAATGGAATAATCGCCACTAAGCAAAATAATCCCATACTCATTTTCCCCGGTATCTCCCTCCCAAACCACATGCTTTTGCATCAGCCTGGCTTCAAAATTCAGGTGTGTCCAACCCGCATCTTCAGCCGTGACTTTTTGATACACGCCAAAGCCTTTTGCGGGATGACTGACCAGTTTATATTTTTCGCTTTTATGCATTAATTCAAATTGATTGATGATGCTTTCCCTTTTGATCCTAAAATTTCAAAACGTTCTATCATGAATTCTTTATACGCCTTCATGTATTCCCTGCCGGGTATAACGGGGTCAAACGCTTCCGGCTGTTCATAGAAAAATTTCCGATGCACCTTGGCCCAAAGCAGCCGCAGGTCAGTGGCAATATTTACTTTACAAATCCCATAAGCAATTGCCTTTTGCAATTCATCATCAGGAACGCCACTTGCATTGACTGAGAGACGACCGCCGTATTGATTGATGGCAGCGATATCGTCTATGTTCACTTTAGAACTTCCATGCAATACCAGGGGATATGCAGGCAACTGCTCCTGTATTTTTTGAAGCACATTAAATTGAAGACCTTGTCCGCCGCTGAATTTATAAGCCCCATGGCTGGTGCCTACTGCTATCGCCAGGCTATCGCAGCCTGTAACTGTTACAAACTCCTTTGCCTGCGCCGGGTCAGTATACTTCGCCTTATTCTCATCAATGCTCAAATCATCTTCTACCCCACTCAGCACACCCAGTTCTGCTTCTACCACAATATTTTTTGAATGAGCTTTTTCTACAACAGCCCTTGTCCGTTTGATATTGGTAGTAAAATCATCATGCGAAGCATCGATCATGACGGAAGTGTATTGATCATTTATCGCATCATCAATATGCTCTTCTATGCCATGATCTAAATGAACCGCAAAAACTGTTTGAGGATAAATTTTAGCAGCGGCCCCTATCATCGCCATCAGCATTTGGGGATGAGCATAGTTTCGGGCTGCAGGTGTTATTTGAACAATGATGGGTGTTGATGTTGCCTGTGCTGCAGAAAAAAGTCCATGCACCTGCTCCATGGTAAACACATTTACCGCTGCAATGGCGTATTTACCATAGCAATGATTATACAATATGGAAGGCGAAATGGGATTCATTGGCAAGCTGCTTAAGGGGAGAATTTATTCCCGTTAAAAATTTAGAAACCTATTTTTACTTTTAATCGTTCTTTTTATTCAAGAAATCACTCAACTCATTTACCTTATCCGTTCCGATAAAATCCGCTTTCAATTTCATCTGCCAGCTCCACGATAGCTCAGTATCCGGTGCGGCCCAAAATCGAATAGGCTTACCGGCCTGGTGTACGTTATCGATAACAGTTTTCACCGACTTTTCATCTTTCTTAGCCAGGTCATCATTTCCTTTCCAAGCTGAAATTTTGTTGAAAGGCAGACTTACCAAAGCCACTCTTCGCCACTGTTCCGGTGTATGCTTACTTTTTAAATCGCTGTCAAAAAAAATAAAAGCCGGATGCTCCTTATAATCAGCCGGAAGCGGCCTCTCCCCGCTGATGATAATCGTAATATAGTTTTCCTGTTCCGGCGTTGACAAATAAGCATTCAGTGGCTCCAGTTCTTTGATCAATAATGAAAGACATATTTTATGATCTTCTTTTATGTCAATCAGCAAATTCAATTTTCTCATCTTCTGAGCACCAGCCTCTTTTTGCAAAGGCTGCAGGTATAGGCGCTGCAACGTTCTTTGTGTATCAATTTCATGTTTACTATGTGCGACACATAAAGTACCATTTACAGGAAACACATCAGCCTCAATAGATCCAAAACCTTTTTCAAACGCCATATAAAAAGGTGATTGTCCCAAATAATCGTTATGTGAATGAGCATTGGATACAGTATAAATAGTGATCTGTGAAATCGCCACATTACTAAAACAAGACCATGCAATAATAAATGCGATCCTATTCCAATTTTTCATACTGTACCGAATAATTTATTTTATCTGTTCTGTTCTGATCATTCCCGGCAAAAATTTACTATGTGCATGCAGGCAGTATTATCGCCTGCATGCATATATTTTTTAACTTCCCATGAAATAGCTTTAATATCCCTCGTTTTGCACTAAATACCCCGGCAAGTTTGATGCCCCGTCGATCGCAGTTTGAGGAATGGGGAAAATTCTTTTTTTCGGATCACTATTATTTTTTTCGGTCCATGTGCCTTCATATTTTCCAAAACGGATCATATCAGTACGGCGCTGATGCTCCCAATAAAATTCAAACCCCCTCTCACGAAACAAAATGTCCAGTGACATGTCAGCTAACGGCGGTGCAATGATCCTGGCTGTACGTGCCGCTCTTACAATATTTACATCCGCTAAAGCTCCTGCAACATCATTTGATTTGCGAAGCTTTGCTTCAGCTCTCATCAGGTAAGCATCTGCCAGGCGAAGAATAATAATATCATGTTCGCCAAAATTTCTTCCGCTAACTGAACCTCTGCTGAATTCATATTTTTCTACACGGTAACCCGTGTTGTAATTGCTACCGGGAACGGTAAAATCAATAAACTCGGTAAAATTAACGGGCAAATCAGGCCTTGAGCGGGTAGCATTGTACAGTTTGCTTACTTTCATTTTTCCATCCGGGCATTTTTTAAAAGAGCCATCAGGGTTTTTTGTAAGGCCATATTGCTGTCCTCTCAGTATGCCGCGGTTGATATGAAAATTAGCAGCATCCACACAGGAGTCTGCGGGATTGGAATAGACAGTAAGATTTTCTTTATAAAAACGGGGATCGGCAGCGGCTGGATCTAATGGAGCATTGGCCGCTACCCATGTTTGATAAAAATCCGGCGTGATAGCAGGACCATCTGTTCCGTTTGCTCCTGTATATGCAGGCAATGGAAACTGATCGCCTGACAGAGAGAAATAAGCCATACGGTTGTGCCCATTCAAATCGGCCCGCTGATCAACAGCAAAGATCAGTTCCTTGTTTGTATGATTGTTGTCATTGAAAATAGAAAAGTATTCAGATGCTAATTCAAACTGTCCCGAGTTGATGATCTTATCGCAATACTCAATCACTTTATCCATATCCTCTGCTTTGAAAGCTGGATTGGTTGAATAACGATCTCTGTATATTGCTGCATTCAGGTGCAATCTTGCCAACAAGCCCCATGCGCCTGCTTTTGATAAACGCCCGGGACCACTGGTTGTTTCCAGTTGCGGTTCTGCTGCTAATAATTCCGATTTTATGTATTCAATAGCTTCTTCCCCACGGAGTACCGTTGATGTTTCTTTCGGATCCTCTTTTTGAAAGGCAATACCAAAAAGATCAAGTGTCATCAAATTATAATAGGCTCTCATTGCTCTTGCTTCCGCAAGAAATATTTTGGCGTTTGGATCAGTATTGGTAGCCAGCGTAGAAATAGCTGTAACCGATCTTGATAATCCCAATACAATATTATTCCAAACATTTCTTACGTTAGGATCGCCACTGGTGGTTTCATGCTTGTGTAATGAAATATAGATACCATTATCGCCCCAGTCTGTTCCTCCACGGTAAGGAAGAATAGCTTCATCCGTTGAAATTTCCTGTAAGGCAAAATACTGGGTATGCTGAAATAGCGAGGGAAGCACACTGTACACCGGTGCTATCGTACCCTCGGCAAGTTGTTTATCGGTAAGTCCTGCAACTGACGCTTCATCCAATATTTCTTCGTTTAGTTTTGTACAGCTTTCGACAGCGGCAATGCCTGAAATAAAGAAGAGTGTATATAAAAATTTCTTTTTCATTTTTTTTGTTTTTAGAATGACACATTAACGCCAAAGATGAAAGATCTCGCTTTGGGATAACTTAGATAGTCAATACCATAAGAAAGAGCGCCACTGATATTCCTGTCGATGTTGACTTCGGGATCGTAACCGTCATAATCTGTTATTACAAATAGATTTTGACCTGTAACAGACAAACGAATAGAAGAGGCCCATCTACTAATTCCCAACGCTTTTGTATTGAAGTTGTAACCCAGTGAAAGATTATTTAGTCGCAGGTAACTTCCGTTTTTCAGATACCTGGTACTGATAGAAGCAGGATTATTGTTGGATTCATTTAAATTCAGACTAGCCTCGCTGGTAGTATTGGTGCTCTTTGCCAGTTTAGCTTTATAAAAAAGAGAATTGGCGGTGTTATCATAGATCTTATTACCAGCAACTCCATTGAAATTAATAGCCAGGTCAAAGCCTTTAAAATTCAAATTCCCATAAAAACTATAAATTTTGTCAGGCAGCGCAGTACCTGCCGCAACCCTGTCTTTATCATTTGAGATTGATCCGTTTTTATCCGCATCAAGATAAGCACTCAGGCTATCAGGCCCTATACCGGTATACTGCAGCAAAAAGAATGTACCGATGGGCTGACCATTTATATATCCATTCAGCGTAGCGGAAGTCAGGCCAGAACCTTGTGCGGAACCGGAAGGAATGATGGTGTAAGGCGAATTTTTTATGTCATTATTAATGAATGTAATATTTCCACCTATGCCAAAACTCAAGTCTTTATTGATTTTTTTACGATAATTCAGGTCTACTTCTACCCCCTGGTTGGTAATAACCATATCTTTTACATTGGTCCAAACTTCTGATGACGGCTGAACTGGATCTGCTGGCGTAACCAGTAAAAGAATATTGGTAGATTTTTTATTAAAATAATCTATTGTACCTGTAAGCTCACCCTTCAATAAACCAAAATCCAACCCGATATCCGTTTGTTTGGATACCTCCCATTGTATATCGGGATTTGCCAATCTTCTATAGATATAACTCACCGGATATGTACCTGAAGGATAAAGTGGGTAACTTCCGCTAGTTGATATAAACAAAGGCTGCGTAATTTTTGATTCTATTTCCTGGTTACCTGTTTTACCCCATCCTCCTCTTAATTTCAAATTGCTGAAAATGGAAGAGTTCTTCATGAAGTCTTCATCAGAAATCTTCCAGCCCAGCGAGAAGGAAGGGAAATAACCATATTTGTTATTTTCACCAAACTTGGAAGAACCATCAGCTCTAAAATTAACAGTAGCCAGGTATTTATTGTTATACTGATAAGTTACCCTGCCGAAATACGACTGTTGCTCGTTAACAGTCGCATAACCACCAGGCCTGTTATTGGCCAGGGTCAGCTCCGTTCCCACCCCTGGGTTATAGATCGGTTCCACTCCACCAACAGGAATTTTGCTTATACTAAAGTTTCTTCCCTGTATATTAAATTTCTGAAAGGAATGACCTGCCAGCGCAGATACATTATGTTGAGCTTTGACCCAATTGTATGTCAGGTAATTTTCGATCAGTGTGTTCCTGTTATAGTTCTGGTAAGTATCCAATCTCCCGTCACGGGGAGGGGTTGCACTTCCCAGCGCCTGGATATCCCGAATACCATTTGAATTATCAATACCGAAATTGAGTTTGTAGACTAACCCTTTTATTATTTTGAAAGAAGGAGAAATACTACCAATAAACCTGTTAATTGTACCGACATCTTTATCCAGGTCAAAATAGATCAATGGATTATTTAACACATTCTGGTATATTGCCGGGTTACCATTGGCATCGTAGGCAGGGTAAGTTGGATTGTTACCCAGCGCTTCACCGATTATACTGGTAATTGGCGGTCTCACATTTTTGGTATGTCCTACACTCAGGTTAGCTTCAACAACCAATCTATCATCCAAAAATTTCTGTGTCGCATTAAAACGTCCCGTATACCTATCCAACGAATTATTCCTTATGATACCTTCCTGGCGTTGAGCACCGAAGGATGCGTAGTAAACCAACTTTTCAGCACCGCCACTAAGCGTTACATTATAGTTTTGTGTAAGCGCTGTTCTTGTTACCAGGTCCTGCCAATCGGTAGAACCTCCTTTATCATCCAACTGCCCTCCTACTCTCACCACTTCCCTGCGAAACTCATCCGCTGAAAAAACAGGTATTTTGTTGGCGAGATTGGAAACGCCAACATTTGCAGATAAAGTAAGTAAAGACGTCCCTGCTTTTCCTTTTTTAGTTGTGATAATGACTACACCGTTTGCTCCCCGTGATCCGTAGATAGCCGTGGCTGACGCATCCTTTAAAACATCAAACGATTCGATATCTTCAGGATTAATAAAGTTCAAAGGGTCACCGCCTCCTGTACTGGCATTATCAAGCGGCAAACCGTCCACCACAAACAATGGTGTACTACCACTACGTACACTGCCGGGTCCCCTGATCGTAATGCTCAATGCACCACCTGGCTCGCCGGTTGCTGATGTAACATTTACACCGGCTACTTTTCCCTGCAATAATTGCTGCGGTGAGTTTATGATACCTTTATTAAACTCTCCACTTTTTAATGTCTTGACAGAACCGGTCACATCCTTTTTACTTTGCGTGCCATAACCAACCACTACAACTTCCCCAAGGTCGGAAGCACCCGGTTGCAGGGACACATCTATGGTGCTGTTGTTTCCAACCAGCACTTCCTGGCTAACATAGCCAACATAACTAACTACCAGTACCGAATTTGCATCGGGAACTGTAATAGAAAAAGCGCCATTCAGATCCGTTAGTGAAACCGTATTGGTTCCCTTAAGTGTAATGCTGGCGCCTGCCAATGACTTGCCATTGACAGCATCTTTGACTGTACCGCGAACGGTGAGGTCGGGATCATTTTTTTTTCGATGGATTTCTCCTGCATAGACAGGACCTGAATCCAAAAAACAAAGGCAGCTTAGCAGTGTGACAAAAAATAATGTGAAAGATCGTTGAGCAGTCTGAGTTTTACACATTGGAAATAGTTTAGTCTTGGTTATGAATAATATGGCAAGGATAACCAAACCCTTTTACCAGAATGTTAAATGCTCCGACAAATTGCTTTTTTTTGAGAAATTTTTTCCATATTGTCTTAGCTTTATTTACGAAACCGTTTTCGCCAGAAAAGGTTTTTGACTGCTTAACTAACTGCTGACTGCTAGCCCATGAAGAATATTAATATTAAAGAACTTGCGAGTGAATTGAAGCTTTCTGTCTCAACTATCTCAAAAGCGCTGCACGATAGCTACGAAATTAGCGAGGAGACCAAACAACGGGTACTCGAAACGGCTTCCCGGCTTAATTATGTTCCTAATCCTTATGCCAGCAGCCTGCGTGGCAGAAGGAGCAAGAATATCGCTCTTGTAATTCCCGAAGTAGCCGATAGTTTTTTCTCCTTAGCCATTAATGGCATAGAGTCTATTGCGAAAGAAAAGGGCTACCATGTGCTGATTTGCCTGACACATGAAGATTTTGAAAACGAAAAAATGATTTTAAAGGAATTTCAGTACGGCCGGGTAGATGGGGTGCTGATGTCCGTGTCGAGAGAAACAATTCAAAGCGATCATATTAATGACCTGATCTCAAAAGGCGTTCCGCTGATCTTTTTTGACAGGGTGTGTGAAGATGTAGCAACGGCCAGGATCACTACCGATGATTTTGAAAGTGGGTTTAAAGCAACTGAACATTTAATCAACCAAGGCTGTCGAAAAATTGCATTCATGGGAATTTCAAGAAGCCTGTCAATCAGCAATGCAAGATTGAAGGGCTACCTGCATGCACTTGAAAAAAACAACCTGCCCGCCGATGAGAAACACATCCTTCTTTGCAGCAATGATACCCGGGCCAATTACGAATCGACAAAACAATTATTGAAAAAGAAAAGCCGGCCCGACGGTCTTGTGGCTTCGGTAGAAAAACTGACAACACCGGTGTACCAGGTTTGCAGCGAATTAAAAATTGCTATCCCAAAAGAGCTGAAAGTAATATGCTTTTCCAACCTTGAAACAGCTGCCATTTTAAATCCATCATTGACCACCATTACACAACCGGCTTTTGAGATGGGAAGACAAGCCGCATCGCTGTTATTTAAATCACTGGAGAAATCCAATTTCAATTTAAAGCAGGAAAATATCGTAATACCATCTGTACTGGTGGTAAGAGATTCAACAAAAAATTGATTGGGGAAAAGTAAGGCTATTATTTTTCAGCCATAGCAACATTGCTTTCAAGCAGGATGGAGCTTAGAATCTTCGTGGACTCTTCTTCAGTATTTACCAGGTCATAGAGTGTCACCTTTTCAAGTAATTTATCCACGGTAAACTGTATCATCTGCCAAAGGGAACGGGAGGAACAGTCAACTGAATTTGTACAGAGTTTGACTGTGCCGGCATGCAAGCCACAAAAATCTTTATCGAAAAGGGAACCACTCAGGGCTTTTATCACCTCCTTAATATTTATTTCTTTCGCTGCTTTAGCTAAAATATAGCCGCCCTTATAACCAGGCGTACTGTTAATAAAACCCTGCAGACGAAGAATCCTGGTCAGCTTGGCAATATAATGACTGCTCAGGCCCTCAGCTTCGCTTAACTGGGGAATGCTCATCCCTTCTTTAGTGGGACATTTGGCAATCCTCACTAAAATGCGCAAACCATATTCTTCCTGTGCGGTGATCTTCATAATTTTTTACTCCTATTACATCCAGCCCAACTCCAGTTGAGCGGCTTCTGACATCATCGTTTTATTCCATGGCGGATCCCAGGTAACTACTACATGTACATCATTGACTCCTTCGATTTGTCTTACTTTCTGATCCACTTCTACCGGCAAGGATTGTGCGGCCGGACAACCTGGTGCTGTCAGCGTCATGGTAACCTGTACATTGTTGATCGGCAAAATATCTATGCGATAGATCAGGCCCAGTTCGTAAATACTGACAGGTATTTCGGGATCGTAAATTGTTTGCAAACACGCAACCACCTGGTCTCTCAATGTTTCTTCGTTCATCATCCCGCATTTTTTAGTTTATAAGCCAATGCGTAGTTCTTAATCTGCTTCACCATGGCCAGCAAACCATTTGACCGGGTTTGTGCGAGGTGTGACATCATGCCTATCTCATTAATAAAATCCAATCTCGCATTCACAATATCATCGGGTGTTTGACCCGATAGTACACGGATCAATAAACTGATCAACCCTTTCACAATAACAGCGTCACTTTCCGCCTTATAAAACATTTTTCCATCCCTGTAATCTGCTACCAGCCACACCGTGGATTGGCAACCTCTTACTTTGTTCTCGTCTTTTTTATATTGATCCTCAAGCGGCGGTAATCTTTTTCCGAGATCAATGATATACTCATACTTGTCATCCCAGTTGTCAAACAGGAAAAACTCTTCCACGATCTCCTTTTCTATTTCTTCTATCGTTTGATGCTCAATCATTATCAGGATAACATTTTGATAGCCTTATTAAGACCAGTTATCAACTCATCAATTTCTTCCTTTGTGTTGTACATCGCAAAAGAAGCTCTGGTTGTGCCGGGAATACAGAAATGATCCATCAAAGGCTGCGCGCAATGATGACCTGTGCGAACGGCAACGCCCCGGTTATCTAACAAAATTCCAAGGTCTTGCGGATGCACTTTGTCTACCACAAAAGATATAACACTGATCTTTTGTTTTGCCTGGCCTATGATTTTTACTCCCGGTATTTCTTCTAACTGCGCCGTTGCATAAGCCAGCAATTCATTCTCGTGCTGGCGGATCTTTTCTTTACCTGCCTGCTTCGTAAAATCCAGTGCGGCTTTGAACGCCACGGTATCAGCTATGTTTGGCGTGCCCGCTTCATATTTATAAGGCAGGTCATTGTACGTGATCCTGTCAAAATAAACTTCCTTGATCATTTCACCCCCGCCCTGGTAAACCGGCATAGATTCCAGCAAATGTTTTTTGCCATACAATACGCCAACACCTGTCGGCCCATATACTTTGTGGGAGGAAAAAGCAAAGAAATCACAATCCATTTCCTGCACATCAATATCCAAATGCACACTGGATTGTGCGCCATCTATCATCACCACAGCGCCGGCCTGGTGTGCTTTATCAATGATCGTTTTTACAGGATTGATTGTTCCCAGCGCATTCGATACATGCACAATGGAAACCAATTTCGTTTTTTCACTCAATAGCTTTTCAAACTCCTCTAGTATCAACTCACCATTCTCATTGATAGGAATGACTTTTAATACAGCTCCTTTTTCCTGGCAGAGAACATACCACGGAACAATGTTGGAGTGATGCTCCATATTTGATACTATGATCTCATCACCCTGCTTAATATTTTGCCTACCCCATGCTTGCGCCACGAGGTTGATACCTTCCGTGGTTCCCCCTGTGAAAATGATCTCCTCACGGGACGGAGCATTGATAAATTCTTTTACCGTATCTCTGGTAGCTTCAAAAGCTGCGGTAGCTTCCTCGGCTAAGGTGTGAATGCCACGATGAATATTGGCGTTGTAGCTGCTATAATAGTCAACCAATGCATCAATAACAGCCTGCGGCTTTTGGGTTGTGGCCGCATTATCAAAATATACCAATGGCTTACCTTTCACCTTCCGGCTTAATGCTGGAAAATGGCGGCGAATAGCCTGTACATCGAGGGTATCTTGTATGGTTATAGTTTCAATCATGCTAAATCAAAATCAAATTCAAGTCTATCAGAGATAAGCTGATCAACATAATCCCGGATCGGTTCCAGTTTGATGTGTTCGAGTATGTCGATGGCAAATGCATGTACCAATAATGATTTCGCAGCCTTCTCGCTTATGCCTCTTGAACGGAGATAAAACAAACCTTCTTCGTCAAGCTGGCCAATCGTACAGCCGTGTGAACATTTTACATCATCAGCAAAGATCTCCAGCTGTGGCTTGGTGTTGACCGAAGCGGAATCCGATAACAAAATATTTTTATTGGATTGAAAGGCATTTGTTTTCTGCGCCAAAGGCTCTACAAAAATCTTTCCATTAAAAACAGCCGTAGCGCTGTCGTCGATGATGCCTTTGTATAATTCATTGCTCAGGCAATGGGGTTGTATATTATCAACCACCGTGTGATTGTCTACATGCGTTTTACCTTTCAGAAAATACAAACCATACAAATGCGCCTCATTGTACTCTGCTTCAAGCGATACATTCATATTGTTACGAACAATACCGCCATTCAATGAAATAGTCACCGCATTCACTACGCTTTTTCCAACCTGCCTGAAATGAGTAGTGCTGACCTGGCTGCTGTTTACGCCATCGTTTTGTATCTTATAATATTCAACAATGGCATTTTTCTCTACCACCAATTCCATTACCTGGTTGGTGAAACTTTCAGATTGACCGATTGTCGAATAGCTTTCTACAAATTTCACCTGTGCATTTTCGCTGATATAAACAAGGCTCCTGGGTTGTGCCAATGTATTAACTGAACGTGCATCTGAGATATTATAGATATAAACCGGATGTTCAATAATCACAGACTTTTTTACAAAAAGAAAAACACCTTCCTGTAAAAAAGCTGTATTCAATGCATGAATACCATCTTTCAGGTATTTATTGCTTTTACCGAGGTTCCGTACAACAATGTCCTTATAGTCGTTCGCCTCTGCAGCCTCTTTCAAAGGTAACACTACCAAACCGGCCGACCGTATTACTGAAAGCGATGCGGAAAAAAGTCCATTTACAAATACTAACTCATTTGCTTCTTCATGACCCGGTAAACGAATGCCAGCCATTTCTTCTTTAGAGAAGGTAACCGGCGCCTGCACCAGTGCATAATCTTTATTGAATAAACTGCTGATGCGGGTATACTTCCACTCTTCGTGTTTAGCAGTAGGCACACCCAACTTAGTGAACGTATCGAAAGCATTTTGCTCTATGCTTGTCAATACGCTGTTGCCATTTTTTGCCTGCAACTGCTGATATTGTTCTTTTATAGTGTCAATCATTTTCTTACTTGTTTAAGCCTCAGGCCTCCTGTTTTTCGTTCACCTCATTTTTAATGAAATCATATCCTCTTTCTTCCAGTTCCAATGCCAATTCTTTTGTTCCTGATTTTACGATGCGACCGTTATACAATACATGCACAAAATCGGGAACGATATAATCCAGCAAACGCTGGTAGTGAGTAACCACCAACACCGCATTATCTTTACTTTTTAACTTATTTACACCATTAGCTACTATACGAATCGCATCAATATCCAAACCTGAATCCGTCTCGTCAAGGATCGCCAGTTTCGGTTGTAACATGGCCATTTGGAAAATTTCATTTCTTTTTTTCTCGCCACCTGAAAAACCTTCGTTCAGTGAGCGGCTCAGCAATGACTGGCCGATTTCCATCAGGGCCATTTTCTCTTTCATCATTTTCAAAAACTGCACAGCATCCAATGGCTCTTCACCACGGTATTTGCGCACTTCATTCACAGCCGTCTTTATAAAGTTGGTGGTAGTCAAACCTGGAATTTCAACCGGATACTGGAAAGCGAGGAAAATGCCTTCACCTGCTCTTTCTTCCGGCGAAAGATCCAGCAAATTTTTTCCTAAAAACTCAACCGAGCCTTTTGTTACTTCGTAATCTTCACGTCCTGCTAATACAGAGGCTAAAGTGCTTTTACCCGAGCCATTAGGTCCCATGATCGCATGCACTTCACCGGGGTTTATGGTTAAATTGATACCTTTTAAAATTTCCCGCTCCTCGATCCCTGCATGTAAATTCTGAATAGTCAGCATTATCTTACTTATTTGATGATTGATTATGATTATAGTTATCCAACACTTCCTTCCAGGCTAATTGCTAAAAGCTTTTGCGCTTCTATTGCAAATTCCATTGGCAGGTGATTCATTACTTCTTTTGCAAAACCATTAACGATCAGGGCTACCGCAGTTTCGGTATCAATGCCCCGCTGGTTGCAATAAAATATCTGGTCTTCCCCGATCTTGGAGGTAGTGGCTTCATGCTCTACTACTGACGTTTTATTTTTTACCTCGATATAGGGAAAGGTATGTGCACCACATTTATCACCGAGAAGTAAGGAGTCGCATTGTGAAAAGTTCCTGGCATTGCTGGCATTTTTGCTCACATGTACCAAGCCACGATAACTATTATTACTAACACCGGCAGAGATACCTTTTGATACGATACGGCTCTTGGTATTCTTCCCAAGGTGCTGCATTTTGGTGCCGGTATCAGCCTGTTGATGATTATTGGTAACGGCTACTGAATAAAATTCGCCGATTGAATTGTCGCCTTTTAAGATCACACTGGGATATTTCCAGGTAATGGCCGACCCGGTCTCTACCTGTGTCCAGGAGATTTTAGAATTTTTACCCTGGCAAATACCTCTTTTAGTTACAAAGTTGTAAATACCACCCTTGCCTTCCTTATCACCGGGATACCAGTTTTGCACCGTTGAGTATTTGATCTCGGCATTATCCATCGCTATCAACTCCACTACGGCGGCATGCAACTGGTTTTCGTCCCTCATCGGGGCCGTACAACCTTCCAGGTAGCTAACATAACTTCCTTCTTCGGCCACGATCAATGTTCTCTCGAATTGTCCTGTGTTTTCAGCATTGATCCGGAAATAGGTCGACAATTCCATCGGGCAACGTACACCCTTGGGTATATAACAAAACGAGCCATCACTAAAGACGGCGGAGTTCAGGGCTGAAAAATAATTATCTGTAATAGGAACTACGGAACTCAAATATTTCTTTACCAATTCCGGGTGTTCCTGGATGGCCTCGCTGATAGAACAAAAGATAATTCCTAATTCGCCCAACTGCTCTTTAAAGGAGGTACCTATTGAAACACTGTCAATTACAGCATCAACCGCCACCCCAGAAAGTCTTTTTTGCTCGTCCAGGGAAATTCCTAGTTTTTCAAAAGTTCGCCTCAGCTCAGGGTCGATCTCATCGAGACTGTTCGGGCTTATCTTTTGTTTGGGAGCCGAATAATAAATAATGTCCTGGTAATCGATGGGCTCATACTTGATGTTGGCCCACTTGGGTTCCTCCATCTTCAACCACTGGCGGTAAGCTTTTAACCGCCAGTCCAGCATCCATTGTGGTTCATTTTTTTTGGCAGAAATAAAACGAACGATGTCCTCGCTAAGTCCCTTTGGCGCTTCATCTGCTTCTAAATCAGATACAAAGCCATACTTGTAATCGCTTAAAACGGTCCTTTCGATCGTGGTCCGGTCATCGTCCATCACACTCACCTCTTTTAGTTGATCTATTTCGGGTTTCATATTTTGCAAAGATACCGAATGCATTTATACAAAAAGGTATAAATAATGTTAGTTAGTTGTCATTCAATAGTCATAAACATCTTTCAATTATTCCAACGAATTGGTAACAAGTTTTGTACTTGAAGGTTTGACCGCAGGCAGGCAAAAGAATATTTCCGGAAATAGTAAATAATCATCATCTCACGGCAACTCTGCTTAAATAAAGAATCACCCTTAGAACAGCGATAACTGCTGAATGACCGGCTGACTACTATTTTGGTAGGAATAGCAGGCTTCATTGCCAGCTTCGATACAAAAAACGGGTGTTTCTTCGTAGCGGGAAGCCACTACAATTTTGGTAGTGCCAGCTATTGGGCTGAATAGTCGTTCCACTAACTCTGGTGTATTATTATTCTTTGAAAGATGGGACAAAATCAGGTGACTTAACTGGCTGCTGCGATGCCGGGTAAAAAGCTCCAGGGCCTGCTTGTTGGAAAGATGGCCGTTATCACCGCTGATTCGCTTCTTTAAAACATAAGGATAATTGCCATTCATTAGCATATCCTCGCAATAATTGGATTCCAGGAAAGCGGCATGGCATTGCCTGAAATGATTAATAACCTGCTCACAACAATTGCCAATATCGGTAAACACCCCAATATTGACCCCACCGGCAGTGATCATAAAACTATGCGGATCGGCTGCGTCATGTGATTTTTGAAAGGCCCTTATTAAAAGTTGACCAATTGTAATTTCCTGTCCCGCTGTAAAACTCCTGATCAATTCTTTTTCCAAAATTCTGCCAGCCGACCGCAACGTGCCGGGCGTGATATAAACGGGTAGCTTGTATTTTTTTGACAACACCCGAATACCCGTGACATGATCCGCATGTTCGTGTGAAACAAAAATTGCTTTAACGAGTGCCATGGACAATCCAAGCCTGCTCATTCTGCGTTCCGTTTCCCTGCAGGAGATACCAGCGTCTATCAATACGGCTTCCGTTTTGTTACCGATATAATAACAATTGCCGTTGCTGCCAGAATTAAGTGATGAAATGAAAAGCGACATCCGGCGGTAAAAATAAATTAAGGCCTTAGAACTGGCCCGGGATATTTATTCACAACATAAAAAATGGTATGGCAGGTAATTTGTTTTAATTGAATTCAAAATAAATTCCGCATTGGACAACGAGTTACTACATAAAAGTATTACCGACAAAATAGGGGAAGCTCTTATTAGCTCGAAGCAAACAATTGCTGTAGCTGAAAGTGTTACAGCCGGACATCTACAAACCTGCCTGTCGCTGGCTGACAAGGCACTGGAATTTTTCCAGGGAGGTATAACCGCTTATAATATCGGTCAAAAAACAAAACATTTAGGTGTTAACCCTATACATGCTTTGGCAACCAACTGTGTTTCTGAAAAAATTGCCGGTGAAATGGCAAAAAACGTCGCTATTGCCTTCAACAGTGATTGGGGAATTGGAATTACGGGATATGCATCACCGGTACCTGAAAAAAATATTGAGGAATTATTTGCCTGTTTCGCCGTTACCCGGCATCAACAAATCATCATATTGGAAACAGTCAATGCCATAAAACAATCGGCTTTAAACGTTAGGTTGTTCTATTCCAAAGTTGTTTTAGAAAAACTTTTGGCAGCTCTTCAACAATAGTAAAAGCTGAACGGCCATGGCAGGAAAATTGAGGTCACGATTTAAACTCACTATTTTTTAATTCTAAAAATACCAGGTATGCATTCAGCTTATCAAACTTGTATAGATGCCTGCCTTCGTTGTGCGGCAGCTTGTGATCATTGTGTGGCGTCCTGCCTTCATGAAGAAGATGTTGAAATGATGGCCCTCTGTATTCAGCTCGATATTGAATGCAGTACAATTTGTAAAGCAGCCGTTCAATTAATGCAGTTGCAAAGTAATCATGCCAATGCGATCTGTCAGCTTTGTGCCGACGTCTGCAATGCCTGTGCTGAGGAGTGCAATAAACACAATAATCAGCATTGCAGGGATTGTGCTGCAGCCTGTCATGAATGTGCTGCAGAATGCATGAGCATGGCAGCTGTTTGAGGAGCTCAACAGGTTAAAAAAGTCAACCTGGCCTTCTGAAATTTCTTAAACACCTTAAACTTTTTAAATCTTTTAAACTTTTTTTATGGCAAAGTATTCCAAAAAAGCACAGGACAAAGTAGAGAAAGCCATGCATGAACGAAAAGCCGGTACCTTGCGAAGCGGACGCAGTGGGAAAAAAGTAACCAGCCGCAAGCAGGCTATTGCAATAGGCTTATCAGAAGCGAGAGAAGCCGGGGCTAAAGTGCCAAACCCGCCTGCCGGACGGGCAAGGAAAAAAACCGCAGCTAAGAAAACGGCAACTAAAAAGAAAGCGGCAAAAAAAACTGCCAGGAAAAAAAGCAGCAGCTAATTTTAAGACTCATGGGTTTGCTTCAAATATTTTTTTAACCAAAGCGCATTTTTAATGGCGGCAATGGTAGCGGTGTTATTGAAGTAGACATAAACTTCTTTAACCAGTTTTTCTTTGCTCAAAGAATCAGCGACTGACTTCAATGCTTTGGTGGGATATGAGGAATAATAGAGTTTTGGTTTGCCATGAAACCGGTAGTAGGCAACTTTATGATTGGCGATAACATCTTCCGGCAATGAAGGATAGCTAATGCCGGCAAAAATGATTTTTTCTTTTTTTAAGTTGGCAAACACCTCTTTATTCCACCAGCTTGCATGCCGGAACTCTATTACATTTTGAAATCCTTTTTGCATGCTTTTTATTAATACATCGAACCGCTCAGGACTATAGCTAAACGAAGGTGGGAGCTGAAACAAAACCGCACCCAACTTTTCCTTTAATCCATTCATTGTTGTTTCATAAAAATCTGTCAACAGTCTATCGCAATCATTAAACTGCTTATAGTGTGTTATTAGTCTTGGAACTTTTACTGAAAACCGGAAATCACGAGGACTGACTGCATACCAGTTTTCTAAAAACTTCAGCTGGGGGAACCGATAAAAAGTGACGTTCAGCTCAAGCGTATCAAAATATGAACTATAATACTCAAACCACTTTCTTTGTGGCAAACCTATTGGGTAAAATATTTCCTTCCAGTCTTTATAATGATAACCCGAACAGCCGATATACCATTTCATTGATCCCGCTTTATTTACAGATAACAAAAACTCATCCAATAAAAGCTTATCAATTTAGCAACGTCCATAGCAACATTTCCATTAGGAAAAAGATTTACAGCACTAACTAATTTTGCAATTATGAGTGGTCTTTTTCTTTTTGAATCAATTCGTCAAAGTTTGAATTTGGGATAAAATCCTTCTCGGAACGGGCTGCTATTTTATGCAATTTTTTTATTGCTTCAGATTTGTCGAAAAACGGTATTTGGAAATGCAAAACCACCTTAAGTAAAAAAATCAACGCAGTTACGTTTATTTTAAATTCTTCCAACCAAAAAGTAAGCCCCGGAACTTTACTGTCCGGGGCTAGTTCTTCCAACCGTCCCTGATCTAAAAATTAGTTTTTCGCAATATCGAATTTCCTGAAAATGGCTTTTACACTATTCTGGATTTCTTTTGTGGTCATGTGTCTGCTACCGACTTCGTCTGTAGCCCAACCCTGCCAAACTGTTTTTTCAGTATTGGCATCGATCATAGATATTGTTACGGTTCCTTCACGGGTATTCACATCATAATTATCGTACCCAACGAAACGGGAAGGATAATAGACCCTATAGAATCGACGTGAATAAGGGTTGTAGAATGTACGGATAAAGGGATTCGAATAAACCGGCTCAGATTCCTGCCTGACCGCTCTTTCAACCAGCACGTCATAACTCAGCAATACATCAGGATCCTTTTTTGATTCTCTCCAACCCGCTGTTTTTTCTAATTCCTTATTGACTGCATCCCTGATTTTTTGTTCTGCCAGGTCATTTTTCTGATCCTTTTTCACTCCTTCCTTTTCTACCCAGGCATATGTTTTATACTTTGTAAAATCTGTATTGTCGTCTTTTTCAATATGAGCTGTGGAAGCACAACTTGCAAGCAAGAAGACGATACCGGAAACTCCGCTCCACAGTTTCAAATTCCTCATCATGGCTTTACTCCTTTTTATTAGTGATTTATTTTCTTGTTATCACTTAATAAACGATAAAATCTATGCCGGGATTATTAATGAGATGTGAAAGTTAAACGTGTAACTATATAGAAAAAGTGTTGCATTATGCGCTGCAACAACTGAATTAACAAACCAGTAACGTATAGCTGTCAAAACGACCTACCCGAGACCTATTTCATAGTGACGCTGCGGGATTTCTATGTCGGGAAAGCCTTTTCGAACAAGCCTGTCCTTAAAGGCCTGCTGCACATCATATTCCCCATGAACGAGAAATAATTTCTCCACTTCCCTCGGGTTTTGACAGGCGAGCCACTGACTCAGGTCTTCATAATCACCATGCGCACTCATACTGCGGATAGCTCCAACCTCCGCATGCACTTCGTGACGAACGCCAAATATGGAGACTTCTTTGGCTCCTGCTATTAAACGGCCGCCAAGCGAATTGGGTTCGCAATAGCCGGTGAGCAAAATGGTGTTGCGGCTATTTTCAATATTATTACTGATATGATGTTTTACCCGGCCCGCCTCTGCCATTCCACTCGCAGAAATAATGACACAAGGCTCGTTTCTGAAATTGAGCATCTTGGATTGTTCCACTGTTTTGATAAATTTCAACCCGCTAAAAGAAAAAGGATCCGCATCTGATTTTAAAATTTGCTGGATATATCGATTAAAATATTGTGGGTATCGCTTCACCAATTCAGTAGCCTCCTGGCTCAAAGGACTGTCTAAAAAATAATCTAGTTTGGGTAACCTGTTTTCGTTTTCCAGTTGATTCAATGCAAACAAAATTTCCTGGGTTCTGCCTACACTGAAAGCAGGCATGATCAGCTTGCCCTGTTTTTGCAAACAGGTTTTGTTGATCCATTCCAGCAAATGGTCGGGTGTAGTCACTATTTCCTCGTGTAGGCTATTGCCATAAGTTGACTCTAAAAGAATAAAATCAGCTTGGGGAAAAATTTCCGGTGATTTTAAGATGACATCGCGATAACGACCTACATCACCACTAAAGGTGAGCTGCCGCTGTCTTCCATTTTCCTTTATTCTTAAATGTACACAAGCACTTCCAATAATATGTCCCGCATCCGTGAATAATACTTCTACATCTTCAATCACCGGGAACCATTCATTATACTTCACTTCTATAAAACGGTCGAACGTATTTTTTGCATCCTCAATGGTATAAAGTGGTTGCAACAAAGGCTCGCCTTCTACCAGTCTTCTTTTATTGGAATATTTGACATCACTTTCCTGTATCTCGCCTGAATCTTCCAACAAAATTTTTGTCAGTTCCCTGGTAGCGGATGTGCAGTATATTTTTCCTGCAAAACCATCTTTGACCAATTTGGGTATTAAACCGCTATGATCGATATGGGCATGTGAAAGGATCATCACATCAATTGAAGATGGCTCAAACCCGAAATCCCTGTTAAATGCGTCTGTTTCTGCTCCCATTCCCTGGAACATGCCGCAGTCGAGTAAAACTCTTTTACCATTTTTTAAAGCCAGTAAATGCTTGGAACCTGTAACAGTTCTTGCTGCGCCGTGAAATGCTATTTTCATACCCTTATCCCTAAAGGAGAATTTTGTTTAGTAACTTAATATAATTTGATATCCCTTTACTCCCCTTTAGGGGCTGGGGGTTTCGCCTTAAACGACCATGTAATATAAAACTCTGCAACAATTTCACCGGCTGCATTTTTACCCACCGATTTTGCCCTGAATATTTTCCCTTCGCCAGTTGAAATGCTTTCCTCAATTGTTCGACGTAATGCATCCCCGTCTTCACAAGTAAATGTTGTTTTACCAACTGCTTTTTTAAAGTATTCGGACTCTACTTTTACTACCAGCATGGAGATTGGCGGATTACGTTTGTATGCATGCGCCATGGCCAATACACCCGTGCTCATTTCCGCCGCCATCGACAGGCAGGCGAAATAAGTGGAGCGAAATGGATTTTGTGAAAACCATTTATAGGGCACTGTCACCAGGCAATTTTTTTCATCCATTGCACGAACCCGGACACCGCAAAAAAAAGCACTGGGTAGCCGAAATAATAAAAACATCCTGAACTTGAGTGGATGATTGATGAGCCTGATAAAGGATGGAGTGCCGGGATTCATTAATTCATTATTGCTCCTTATACTGTTTTGGATCCAATGCTTTGGGTGACCAGTCATTAAAAAAACCGATCACCGTTTTTGTGTTATAACCTTTGCCTTCCTCGAGGTAACCGGAATTTTGAGTATGTATCAGCTCACCTTTTCCATTTAAGATAAGAAATACGGGAAAGCCGAAACGCTGCGGAAAATTATATTTTGCCAACAGTTTTTCATTCTTATTTTCCTTGCTATAATTAAGATGATATACAACGTAGTTGGTTTTAATGACGGAATCGATCGACTTATCTGTGGTAGCAATGTCATTAAATCGTGCACACCAGATACACCAGTTACCACCGATCTGAACAAATACATTTTTACCCTCTGCTTTGGCCTGTTTTACCGCCTCAGCAATTTTTTTCTCCGCATTTTCTTCCGGCTTGTACAGTTTGAAGGATTTCATGTCCTGGGAAAAGGAAACACCTGTAAAGAAAACAGCGATCCAAAGAATAATGATTTTTTTCATACTGTACCGAGAATATTAAAAGAATTAAACATTTTATTCGTCATTGTTCGGCGTCTGAATACAAATCTAAGCTTCACAGGTGGCAAATTAACTTCTGCGCCGATCAATGCAGGATGGACTTTAATTTATTTTATCAAACGCTACAACTGTTGCTATCCGCCCCGAAAGCCCAGGCAACCCTGGCAATAAAGAGAAAAGACCCCCACCGCCCCCTCCAATGTTCTGAAAATTTGGCCGGTTACCGACCCCACCCGGCCGCATTAAAATCATCCTGGTTTTGATCTTGCGGATTGTCGGTCATCCCGATAGGCAGAAACAGCTAATTTTAGTATTTAAATGTAATAAGTTCATTTGATATACGAATCGCCATCACAATTACCTAATTTTTTGACAAGCCCACCATTTTCAAATAAGTTTCGTCACTTTTGATAAATGAGATATTACCGGATGGAAAAGGTTTTCTTGTATCTATTCCTGCTTGTATCAGGTACTGTTACCTACGCACAAAGCGTGAAGGGTAAGTTACAATTCATAGAAGGGCAAAAGCTCACGATTCAAATAGATTTAAAAACTGTCGTTACCCAACAAGCGATGGGTAACGCCATCGATTTCTCTAGTGAAGGCTCCGCTGTACATTCATATAAAGTTTCAGCTGTCAGTGACAACAGCACTACTCTGCTTCATGAAAATGAAAAATTGAATTTTGATTTTGAAGGTATGGGTCAGAAGCATTCTTTCAACTCAGAAAACCCGGATGATACAGCCAGCCAGTTTGGCGGGTATGTAAAAAATATCCTGGGCATGAAATATGAATTGACCATAGATGGAACTGGTAAAGTATTACAGGCAAAACCTGTAAAAATAGAAGTTGTTAACCCCGATGAAAAAACTACCATGGTAGCAGGTATGATTAAGGATATTACCGCCATGGCTTATCCTCCACGAAAAGGTGATCCCAGTTTTTTTAAAGTTTTACCAGCAAAAGAAATAAACCGTGGTGAGTCATGGACCGATTCGATAAAAACTGAAACCGGCAATTTAAAAACAACTTATACATTGTCTGATATTACCGACTCCACCATTGTTGTAACATTCACCAGCACGGGGTCTGGCACCTCCAAAACAATGATGATGGGTAGAGAAGCTGTTACCACCATGAATAACAACAGCTCCGGGAACATCGTTATAGAAGGGACAACAGGAATTCTTATCCGCAAGACAATCACTACCGAATCAAACGGCACGATGGAGGCAATGGGCGGAACCATGCCTGTGACATCCAGAAACTCCATCACTATTCACGTAAAATCCGAGTAGTGGATATCTCTATCATACTTATAATCGTTGTACTGGGCGTTTACCTGGTATGGAAACTAATGGGCAGTGGGCCAAAGAAGAAGCCACAAGATCGGCGGTTTAATATTCGCAAACATCGGCAAGACAGAAACAAGAACGATGATGCCGACGATTAGGTCCGGGTAAAAAAGCCTTCCGAGAAGACACTCCTACAGGAAACTCAGTAATTTTTATTTAGCAAGGAAAATATTGCTGCCGATAAATTTTATGTGAAGCTTTTTATTCAACGAAAACCTGGTTGCGTAAAAGATCAACAAACTCATCCCGCTTCCTGATCAATGATGCCTTTCCATCTTTCACCAATACTTCAGCAGGTTTATATCTTGAATTAAAATTAGAAGACATTTCAAAGCCATAAGCACCGGCATTATAAAAAACGAGATAATCGCCTTCTCTCACTTCATTCAATTGCCTATCCCAGGCAAAAGTGTCGGTTTCGCAAATATTACCGACTACGGAGTATTTTCTTTCTGACCCAGACGGATTGCTGATATTTTCAATACGATGATAGGAGTCGTAAAACATTGGTCTTATCAAATGATTAAAACCGCTGTTGATACTTACAAACGTAGTAGCCGCAGTTTCTTTCAATACGTTGACCTGCGCTACGAAATAGCCACATTCACTTACTAAAAATTTACCGGGTTCAAACCATATTTGCAGATTCTTTGCTTGTGGATGACTATCGAAGGCTTCCTTTACTTTTTGCGCCAGCAATTCAATGTCCGTCTCCGCATCACCTGATTTATAAGGCACTTTAAAACCTCCGCCCAAATCAATTGACCGCAGCTCTTTAAAATGTGGAATAATGTCAAACAGCACTTCAATACCTTTCACAAAAACGTCCACATCCTTTATTTCACTTCCGGTATGAATATGCAGGTTGTTGATATAAATATTTTGTTGCTGAATGATCTCAAGCAACTGATCCAACTGTTCTACCGGGATGCCAAATTTGCTTTTATCATGACCGGTTGAGATTTTTAAATTACCTCCGGCCATGATATTGGGACGCAGCCGAATACCCACCGGGTAAGTATGCCCATAGGCTTTACCAAATTTTTCAAGGTTGGATAAGCTATCTATATTAATATTTACGCCCAACTCTTTAGCCTCCGCGATTTCATCAAATCCAATTCCGTTGGAGGTGTATAAAACATTCTTTGGAGCAAAGCCAGCATGCAATGCTAACTTCACCTCGTTCACCGAACTGCAATCAATACTGGCGCCGAGCGAACGAATATGTTTAAGAACACTGATATTGGTTAGCGCCTTACAGGCATAAAAAAATACGGTATTGCTGCCGTTAAAAGCATGAGTCAGCTTTTTATATTGATCTGAAATCTTTTCAGCATGGTAAACATAAACCGGCGTTCCAAAATCCCGGGCAATTTGTATTAACTCTTTCGGTGTTAGTTGTTCGGACATAGTTGGCGAAGATACGGTTCGGTAAAGCCCCTTCCAAAGGGACGGCCACCTAAACACAATTCAGGTTTTTGAAATATTTTATTATTGGCCTTGTGACAAGATAGTTTGCTTGTTGTGCCGGGTATTCGGTTATCGGGGCTGTGTGTTGCAGGTCCTCCCGATATATCGGGAGAATTTCGGGGGCTTTATTCCTCGTTCTCCGATTTATCGACTAGCTCACCCTCTTCTGTTACGGAAAGCATCACATCTTCCTCACTACCGTCTCTTTCTGAAGGTTTTGTTTCTTCATCGGTAATTTCAGCATCCTTTATAATGGTTGGCTCTACTATTTGATCGGCCAGCACCTCTTTGATCTTTGGCAGATCATCTGCCGAATTAATACCAAAATAATCCATGAAGTTCTTCGAGGTAGAATATACTAATGGATGGCCGGGCAATTTTTCATTTCGTCCACTGATGATGATCAGCTCTTTTTCCAATAACTTCTGAACAGCATAGTCGGAGCTTACACCACGAATAGCTTCTATTTCACCCTTTGTTACCGGTTGCTTATAGGCAATGATCGATAAAGTTTCCAATGCTGCAGACGACAACCGCTTTAAAAACTTCTCCCCATTCAGCTGGGCGATGGTTTTATGATAGTCTTTTTTTGTCAGAAATTGCCATCCACCACCACTTTGACGCATTTCGAAAGGATAAAACTCCGAACTATATTTTTCTGTGATTCCTTCTACGGCAGCTTCCACCTGGTCCAATGAAATTTTATCTTCCATAAAACCAAAAGCATTATTCAAAAGCTCTGTTACTTCCAGGCTGGTCAACGGCTTATCGCTGGCAAAGATCAATGCTTCAATATGCGGTATCAGATTTGTTATTTCCATAAACCCCAATCCTAACAGGATTTGTTTGAAAAGCTATCACACCCGTAATAGCAAATTGATGATAATTAAATTCTCAATAATAATACCAAGGCGACGAAAATACACTCATGCATTTGCAGGTGAAAACCCAGTTATCAACATTTCTGAACGAGGAGCCCATAAATGGGGAAAACCTCAGGAATTACTTCGCTATACTATCATTAATTATCCCTGGAGTGCCGCCGCACCACTTACAATTTCTGTAAGCTCTGTCGTAATGGCTGCCTGCCTTGCCCTGTTATAGGAAATCTTGAGACTCCGTAACATTTCATTGGCATTTTCGCTGGCCTTATCCATTGCCGTCATACGGGCACCATGTTCAGATGCATTGGAGTCAAGAACGGCTTTGTATAATTGGGTATTAAGAATCTTCGGCATCAACTCAGCCAACAGCTCTTCCTTTGAAGGATCATAAATGAAATCAGCTTTCTTATCTCCTTCTTTTTTCTGCACTTTAGGTATTGGCAGAAAGCGCTCCACCTCAAATCGCTGTGTAGCGGCATTTTTAAACTGGCTGTAAACAATTTCTACTACATCATATTTTCCTTCTTCAAACGCCTTCATGGCTGACCGTGATGCTTTTTGAACATTTTCAAAAGTGAGATGAAGAAAAATATCCTTATGAGTAGCATCTGTTTTATAGTTGTTCTTGGTAAAATGCTCATAGCCTTTTTTTCCAATGTTCCAAATGGTCACATTACCTTTTTGAAACTGGCTGGAATATTTTTCAGTAATGGTTGCTTTTGTCAGCTTGATCAGGTTGGCATTAAAAGCACCGGCCAAACCGCGGTCACTGGTAATAACAATCAGCAGCACTTTTTCGACCGGTCGTTCTGTCGCCAGCTTCATTCCTACTTCACCTTCGCTATTGCTGACGATGTTACTTAATAACCCCTGCAGTTTTTGTGCATAAGGCCGCATTTGAATGATAGCATCCTGTGCCCGGCGCAATTTTGCGGCACTTACCATTTTCATGGCTTTGGTGATTTGCTGGGTACTTTGAACTGATTTGATGCGGTTACGAACCTCTTTTAACTGACCGGCCATTCTATGTATTTTGAAGTTTTACGACCCTGCCTACCGGCGGGCAGGCGCAAAGGTATGGGCTGATTACTGATTTTCCATATTCCAACTGAAAATCGGGACACCTGTGGATAAAGCCGGAAAACAAGCTATTTGCTTTCTAAATTGGCGCTGTCTTTCAGTTCAAAAGCCCTTTTCACCACATAAGTAAGGGTAAAACGGCCCCCTGCCGACTTCGTTTCTTTCAACGGCCACCCCTCTTCTTTGTAAAATTCCAGGTAAACCGGCCCGTTTCTCAAATTTTTCAAAGCAGCCCGGCTAATGGTGACCAAACCGTCGCGAACTGTATCCACCCGGTCGATTCCCCGGCCATAAAAAGAAGTATCGGTAAATATTGTTCGCACAAAATCGAGTGTGTCCAGGCCAGCCAATTCAAAATTGAGGTCTTTCCGGGTTATTATTTTTGGAAGCTCCGTCTTCAATGAGATCACCGGAAACTCAAATCTCTCTTTGTATTTCCGGTCCTCTATATCGGTACATACTATCTCGTGAGGTCCGGCAAAATCCTGCACCGGGATATTAACCTCGTAATAAACGCCATTCATTTTTGAACTGTCAGGCTCCATCCGGTAACCATCCAGGGTCACATTAGCCGGCGGCACTAAGCTCACCGGCATGCCTTCAATGCCACCAAGGCGATATTGCAAGTTCAGCGTAATCATGCCTGACTCTTCATCACCCCAGATTTTGTAATCAAAATAAAGAGATTTGGGATTGGCAACCCTGCCGACAGGCATCTTTCCATCATTATTGCAGGCCGCAATACAAGCAAGTAAGGAAACAAATCCTATCAAACCGCAGACTTTCCCAAAAATCTTCCGATTATTCATTATAGTTTCTTGTAATAGCTCGTTAAAACCTGGTTTTATATCCCGTCGGTTATCGTTCAAGTCCGGCAGCAACAAAAAGGCACTGCAAAATAAGTACTTATGAAAAATATTGGTCTTAAGTTTCCATGACCGGTCATGTCATTTCTCTCTTCGTCCCTCCCTCATTTCCATTATCTTTGCTCCCCTCCGAACATCGGAGCGAGCTCTGTCAAATTGGCTTATAGAAAATAGTAGCATTCTTTTTGACCGGTAATATTTCTCAAATAGTTGAAATTCTACAATACTCAATAACACATCATTATGATTGGTTTTCTCTCAAAGCTGTTTGGTGGTAACAAATCAGATAAGGACGTAAAAAAAATCCTTCCTGTTGTTCAGCAAATCAACCAGCATTTTGCAAGCTACACTTCATTAAATAATGACCAGCTTCGACATAAAACACAAGAGTTTCGTCAACGCATACAATCACATTTGTCATCCATCGACGAAACTATTGCAACAAAAAATAAACAGGCTGAAGAACTTCCCTTTAGTGACTTGCTGGGAAAGGATGCCATTTACCAGGAAGTAGATAAATTAAAAAAAGACCGGGATAAAAAGATTGAAGAAGCACTGGAAGAAATTCTTCCCGAAGCCTTTGCCGTTATCAAGGAAACAGCCCGCCGCTTTAAAGAAAACACCGAAGTAATTGCAACAGCTACACAATTGGACCGTGACCTGAGTGTAAAAAAAGATTATATCACTATCGATGGCGACAAGGCTATTTATAAAAATACCTGGACCGCGGGTGGTGGACAAGTTACCTGGAACATGTTGCACTACGATGTGCAATTGATTGGTGGCGCAGTATTGCATTCCGGAAAAATTGCCGAGATGGCCACCGGTGAGGGTAAGACCCTTGTATCTACTTTACCGGCTTATCTGAATGCCTTGCCCGGCGAAGGGGTTCATATCGTTACGGTGAATGACTACCTGGCCCGTCGTGACCAGGAGTGGAACGGTACTATATTTGAATGGCTTGGACTAAAAGTTGATTGCATTGACAAGCACCAACCTAATACCGAAGAAAGAAGACAAGCCTATCTCGCTGACATTACCTATGGCACCAACAACGAATTTGGTTTTGACTATTTGCGGGATAATATGGTGCATACACCGGAAGAAATGGTACAACGCAAACACCATTTTGCCATGGTGGATGAGGTTGACTCGGTGTTGATTGACGACGCCAGAACACCCCTGATCATTTCAGGTCCGGTGGCCCGTGGTGAGGACCAACAATATCACGTTCACAAACCAAGAATACAACAAATAGTTCAGGAGCAGGAACGTATTGTTCGTAACGCCTTGAATGAAGCCAAAAAATTGATCGAAAAAGGAGAAGATGATCCTAAAACGGGAGGCCTTCATTTATTCAGGGCATTTCGGGGTTTGCCTAAATATGGCCCATTGATTAAATATCTAAGCGAACCTGGTAATAAAGTAAAACTGCAAAAGGCAGAAAATTATTACCTGCAGGACCAGATGCGTAATATGCATATCGTAGATGCAGAACTGCTTTTCCATATCGATGAAAAAAATAATTCAGTTGACTTGACCGATAAAGGATTAAACCTGATCACTAAAGCAGGCGAAGATCCTGAGTTTTTCATTTTACCTGATATCGGGGTAAAACTGGCGGAAGTAGAAAAGAGTGAAGCAGTGGCTGAAGAAAAATTACAACAGAAAGAATCTTTATTGAATGATTACGCTCAAAAAGCAGATCGTATTCACACCGTTCAGCAATTGCTGAAAGCCTATACTTTATTTGAAAAAGATGTTGAATATGTCATCATTGACGGTGCTATTAAAATTGTAGACGAACAAACAGGCCGTATCATGGAAGGCCGTCGTTATAGTGACGGCTTGCACCAGGCGCTGGAAGCAAAGGAGAACGTAAAGATCGAAGCAGCTACGCAAACCTATGCTACCATCACTTTACAGAATTATTTCAGGATGTACCACAAGCTGGCAGGTATGACCGGAACAGCTGAAACCGAAGCGGCTGAGTTGTGGAGCATTTATAAATTGGATGTGGTAAGCATTCCTACCAATCTTAAAATGGTCAGGGATGACAAGCAGGATCTTGTTTATAAAACCAAGCGGGAAAAATATAAAGCCGTTATCGACGAAATTGAAAACCTGCGCAATGGCGGTCGTCCCGTGCTGGTTGGTACTACTTCCGTTGAAATCAGTGAACTGCTTAGCCGGATGCTGCAACAGAAAAAGATTCCGCATAATGTATTAAATGCAAAACAACACCTGAAAGAAGCACAGGTAGTGGCTGAAGCAGGTTTCGCCGGAGCAGTAACGATCGCTACTAACATGGCCGGTCGTGGTACCGATATCAAACTCGGGCCGGGCGTGAAAGAAGCTGGGGGGTTAGCCATTATTGGTACGGAAAGACATGAAAGCCGTCGTGTAGACAGGCAGCTGCGTGGTCGTGCGGGTCGCCAGGGCGATCCCGGTAGTTCACAATTTTATGTATCACTGGAAGATGACCTGATGCGAATGTTTGGCAGTGAACGTATCGCTTCTATGATGGACAAACTCGGCTATAAGGAAGGTGATGTGATCCAGCACAGCATGATCAGCAATAGCATTCAACGGGCACAGAAAAAAGTAGAGGAAAACAACTTCGGCATCCGTAAGCGTTTGCTGGAGTATGATGATGTAATGAACAAACAACGGAATGTGATCTATGGCAAACGCCAGCACGCCTTGTTTGGTGAACGGTTAGCACTGGATATTGATAATGCCTTTTCAGTAGTTGCCGAAGGTTTGATCAGTGGCTTCCGGGAGCAGGAAGATTTTGAGGGCTTCAAAATGGCCTGTATCGTCAACTTTGGACTAGATACAAAGATCACAGAAGATGAATTCAAAAAAGGCGACCTGAATACCGTGATTGATCAATTGTATACTGAAGCCACAGACAATTATACCAGGCACAAAGAGGCGCTGAAACATCAGGCTATTCCTGTTTTCAAAAATATCAGGCTTACACAAGGCAGCCATATCGAAAACGTGGTTGTTCCTTTCTCGGATGGCCGCAAAGGTTTGAATGTGCTGGCATCGCTTGATAAGACACTTAGCACGAATGGAGAAGAGCTGGCTGGTTCTCTGGAAAAAACAATCACTTTGGCTGTAATCGATGAAGCCTGGAAAGAGCACCTGCGTGCCATGGACGATTTGAAGCAAAGCGTACAGACTGCTTATTTGGAGCAAAAAGATCCGTTGGTTATCTATAAGGTGGAAGCCTTCCAGCAATTTAAGAATATGGATGCCGAGGTCAATAAAGATATTGTTTCGTTCCTGAGCCATGCAGCTATACCAGTGCAACAGGAACATGCTCCGCTAAAAGAAGGACGTCCTGAAAAAACGGATTACAGTAAGATGAGAGCTAATAAAGAGGAAGTGGATACAGCCGGTGAAGATTATGCAGCCAATGAAAGAGACCGTTTTGAACCCGGTGGCGCCGGACCTGCGGTGAAACAGGAGCCTGTGAAAGTAGGACCTAAAATAGGAAGAAACGATCCTTGTCCTTGTGGTAGCGGGAAGAAGTACAAGAACTGTCACGGTAAGGATGCTTAACAATTTTTCGTTTAAAAAAAATCCCGGGCAATGCCCGGGATTTTTTTTATTAGCAGCAATGGTCGATGCTTGGATTCATCTTAACCTTCCATTACTTTTCATAATGAAATCTACACTGTAAAATGTGAACCTTCTTATCTCTAACTGCATACACCAGGTGGTGCTCGTCAGTAATCCTCCTGCTCCAGCAACCGGAATAAGGCCCCTTTAATGGTTCTGGCTTACCAATGCCTTTAAATGGGTTGCGCAAAGCATCTTTTATCAAATCATTGATCCGCTCCAACACTTTTTTATCGGTTTGCTGCCAGTACAAATAATCTTCCCAGGCAGGGTTTGCCAGACTAACTCCATCTCACCGGTTAATAAGTTTGTTTTTCAGGTATTTTCCGGCATTCATTTCGGTAATAGCCTCATCGATTCTTTTGGCATTGGCTTTGCTGCTGCCCAGATGCAAGGTTTCCTGGATGGCGTTATATTCTTCGAGCGACATTACTAATACATTCTTCCCTTTGCTCCTCGATACAATCATGATTTCGCCATCCTCATTAACCAGGTTGAGGTTTTCCGCCAGCTTGCTTTTAAACTCAGTATAGTTTACCACTTTCATAATTCGCACTTAATTAAGTACGGATTACGGCATTTATATTTGACAGTTCCGCTTATCCACCAATTATTAACTTTCCTCAATTAAGGTATTTTTACTATTGTCTAATCGTAAACCCGACATTAGATTTGTGCCAGATTACGAGAAGAGAATAGGACATCAGATGGGAAATCTACGAAACAGAAGATCAGCGAATCAATAATATTCAACAATGGACGGTTGGAAAAAGAACGGCCCTGGGTTTCCGGGGCTGTTCTTATTTAAAGCATTCTCAAAACCCTTCGAATATTTCATTAAGTGCCGGCTGCACTGATGAATTATGCGTTTCGCCACTGTATACTCTAATGGAATAGCTAATGCCGGGGTATTTTCTGGCCTTTAAAGTATCTTCCATCTTTTTCACAGCGTTTCTTATTTTATTTAGCGTTTCTGCACTTCCGCAACTGATCCATATATCCTTGCTGATATTCATCAATTTGCTCTTCTGCAAATTTTCATAGTCCAGAATGTGATAATCATCAATCCACAATGACGGGCTTAAGGCATACAGGTTACTGAACAGCGAATCATTATTTGTCAGAAGATAAGTCGCAAACAAACCGCCTAAACTATGGCCTATAAAACTCCGTTTGACCGGGTGTCCGGAAAATTTCTCCTCGGCTTTTGGTGCGATTTTATTTTTCAGCAAATGATAAAAGGTATCTGCCTGTCCATAATTACCATTTCTCCCTTTAAAACCTTTTTCTGTTTTCAGAGAAGGTGATATAAAATCTCTTCTCCTTTTAGATCTGAAATAACCAAAATGGGCAATGCCTACAAAGACATATCTCTTTTGACCCAAGGCCAGCTTGTATTTTCCTATCATTTGTTCCATTTGCTTACCACTCTTTAGTGATGCATCTACATAATACACAAAATGAATGGTATCCTGTGCCCGAACATTCGTCGTTAAATCAGTTACCCTTACTAAAAAAGAGTCGTTTGCATAAGGATAGTGAATAATAAAATCTCCCGGCAGTTGCTTTGTTCTGACCTTACACCCGCAGGCGATCACAACAAATGCAAAAAGAAACTTTGTGTAAAAAAACTGAAACTTCAACAAGCGATCAATTGATATTAAAATGGCTTTTTCAAATTATACTTTTGGTTGTAGCGTTCATTCAGCAATTTCTGTTTATCGGTCAAATCAATTTTGCGGCCCTGTATAAAGGCATCCGTCACCACACTTGTCCGCATATCGAGAACATCACCTTCGCTTACAATAATATTCGCATCTTTTCCTGGCTCAATGCTGCCCGTTTTATCTGCAACACCCAAAATTTTAGCGGCATTTAACGTGATAGCCTGCAAAGCTTCTTCTTTTGTCAAGCCATAAGCAGCTGCTGTTCCTGCGTTAAAAGCGAGGTTACGGCCACGGGTTTGCCCGTCATCATCAGTTATTGAAAAAAGCACTCCGGCCTTTTGCAGCATCGCTGCTGTTTTATACGGCTGATCAACATCGTCATCATCCAGTGTCGGCAGACTATGCGGTGGCGTTAAGATAACAGAGACATTATTCTGTTTCAGCAAATCGGCAATTTGCCAGCTATCACTAGCTCCTACAATTACAAGATCTAAGGAAAATTCCTTCGCCAGATCCAATGCTACCAGCATTTGCTTGGTAGTATTGGCATGAACATATAGTTTTTGCTTTTTATTGAACAACCCTTTCACTGCTTCAAACTTTAAATTGGTTTCCTCTTTTGCCGGGGAAGCCAGGTAAGCTTTTGCTTCCTTAAAAAAAGTTTTTATCCGGTCCATTTTTTCCAGCCCTTCTTTCACAGGATCGGTTTCCGGTTGCTGTGGCCGGCCGCCTCCAGATCCGCCAAAACGGGGACGAGGCATCAGCGACGGCATATAAAGATGCATGCCCTCATCAGTTGCATAAGCTGCATCCTGCCATGTCCATGCATCCAGCTGAACTACAGAAGATGAACCAGCAATAAGGCTCCCTTGTGGTACGATATTCGCCAACAATATTCCATTGGAACGAAGTGTGTTGATCACTTTTGAGTCCGTATTATAAGCCACAATACTGCGAACACCTGGATTCATATCCCCTATTTCCCTAACATCATTACTGGCCCGAACAGCAGAAATTTCAATCAAGCCGAGACTGCTGGCAGGCAATATAAGTCCGGGATAAACATGTTTGCCTTTGGCATCTACAACAGACACATCGCCGGCGGGGATTGCAATGTTGGTTCCTACTTCTTCAATTTTACCATTACTTATTTTAATGGTTCCGTTTTCGATTACTTTTCCATTGCCTGTATGAATGGTCGCATTTTTTATAAATGTCAGGCCTTTATTCTCTTTGGCAGGATACACTGTCTCCTGTGCATTGGCTGCAAAAAAAAGACAGGTTGTTATAGCTAAAAATATTTTTCGCATTTCAGAAGGTTTAGTCGTTAGTAATGTCCTCCGCATCGACAGTTAATAAACCATGGCTATGCTGGTGATCACTGCAGGTGTGCATGATCCTGTAAGTCGGCTGAGCAGGCTGAACCGGACTACCGCTTTTCTTTTCACTATTCATTTTGCGAATAATGCGGTCTCTTTCTACGTCTACTGTCTTTTGCATTTGCTCATCTTTTTGCCTGTCAAAATAAATGGTGCCATCGACAATGGTATATAATGATTTGGCGTAAATGCTCAGGGGATTATCACTCCACACCACTACGTCGCCATCTTTGCCATTCTTCAGGCTACCCACTTTATCATCTACATGCAACATCTTCGCAGGATTTAGCGTAACCATTTTGAGTGCCTCCTCTTCTGATACACCGCCGTATTTCACAATTTTGGCGGCCTCCTGGTTTAACCGGCGGGCCATCTCAGCATCATCGGAATTGATCGCGACATTCAACCCCACGTTTTGCATGATGGCTGCGTTATAAGGAATAGCATCTTCCACTTCAACTTTGTAGGCCCACCAATCAGAAAAAGTTGATGCATTGGAACCGTGTTCTTTCATTTTATCGGCCACTTTATAACCTTCGAGGATATGCGTAAATGTATTGTACTTATATCCCATCCGGTTGGCGATCTCTATTGAACTGGTTATTTCGCTTTGCACATAGGAATGGCAGGTGATAAAACGTTTGTTTTCTAAAATTTCCACGAGAGCATCCAATTCGAGATCACGTCTTGGAGCAACTGCTGTTGATCCTTTTTTACCAGCCTTGCCGGCAGACAGGTTTTTATTGGCTTCATATTCTTTCCATGCTTTTTGATAATCTTTCGCTCTTGTAAATGCATCCACCAGTACCTGCTCCACTCCCATTCTTGTATCAGGATAACGATTGTTGCCTCCAGTCATACTAAAGTTGGATCGCTTTACATTTTCACCCAAGGCAAACTTGATCTGACCGGTCCATCCCTGGAATTTTAATTCTTCGGCATTAGCACCCCAACGCAATTTGATCAATTGGGTTTGCCCGCCAATTACATTAGCCGAGCCATGCAAAATATGTGAGCTTGTAACGCCCCCGCTTAACTGGCGATAAATATCAATTTCATCCGGATTGAGATTATCTCCAATACGAACTTCGGACGTTACACTTTGTCCGCCTTCGTTGATTGAAGCAGCCGCTATATGTGAATGCTCATCAATAATTCCCGGCGTAACATGTTTGCCAGTACCATCAATCACTCTTATTGGATCTGCTAAAATTCCAGTTCTGCCTTGCAAAATTTGTTTCCCGACAGCAGCAATCTTTCCATTTTTAATCAACACATCTGCATTTTGCAACACACCTTCCTTCTCATTGGTCCATACAGTTGCATTCCTGATCAAAATAGTTTCCTGTTTGGGAGATTGTCCTTCTTCCCAGCCGAATGGCTCAAAAGGATAAGTAACTTTTCCTATAGGGCTTAGTTTTCTGGGGCGGGCACTATCAGGCATAGCAGCACCTGCTTTATCAAAGCTGGCGGTCCAGGTAATATTATTGCCGGCAGTGTCAACACCATAACCTCTCCAGCCATCGGTGCTTACAAAACCGCTTAACAGGTAATCTTTGCCTTTTCTCTCGGGTGAAAAATTTAATTTTACCTGTGTCCCGTCGAAGAAAAATTTTGTGTTTATCGTGTCTTTGGCAAGAATACTTGCACTATTGTTGGATTTAAAATCGAGTGTATAATTAACCGGCCCGCTGGATGTGTTCAATACCAGTTTGTAGATACCTTTTGAATCATCCCAGGCATCATCCTTTACTGTGTACTTAATTCCCTGTACCCAGTTTTGCCAAATGATTGTTTTCTCATTAAAGACAGGTCCGGAAGTGATCAGGAAGTTTGCCCATTTACCGGCGTCAAGACTACCCACCTGATCGTAAATTCCTAATGTAGTAGCTGGTGTTTTTGTCAACGCAGTCAAAGCCGCTGCTTCTGATAATCCATAATTAAATGCTGTTCTTAGATTTGTCAAAAATGTTTTTACCTCCCGCAAATCGGCGGTTGTCAAACAAAAAGGTATGGCTGTTTTTTCAAATGCGGCGGCATTAGTCGGCGCCATTTCCCAATGCTTCAAGGCAGATAAGGAAACGAATCTTGCATCGGTGGGATCCTCCACATCTTGTGCCTCCGGATAATTGAGCGGAATAATAAATGTAGCATTGGAGGCTTTCATTTCTTTGATACGCTGATATTCGTTGCCACCGCCTTTAATAATATACTGCACACCAAATTCATCGCCGATCTTATCGGCACGAAGGTCATTCCATTTATCATTAGCTTCAAACACCTGCGGCAAATCCTGCGTTTCGTTCCATGATTTTAAACTCAGGTTAAACCCTTCAGATGCTGGTTTGGTTTTATACCATTGTGCATCGAGATATGTCTGACGCAATAAAGCAATCATACCCATCATAGAGCCGGGATAACTTTGGGTTGAAGTTCCTTTATTGAAGGAATAATGTGCGGAAGCTCTTTCTTTGATGATCACCAGGTTTTCTTTTTCATTGGCCAGGGTTACCACGGCGCCTGTTCCGCGGGCAATACCATCCTTCACATGCGAAAGAACGGTGCCGAAGCCGGCATCCCGCAAAGTCTTTGCTTTGGCCTCATCAACAGCAAACATTTTGTAGGCGTCAACATCGCTTTTAATAGCCTGGTTCCATCCATAAGGACCTTTTACGGCAGTAGCTAATTGTGGTTGTTGGCCCGGTGTGAATCCAGCAGTTGCTCGCTGGGGAACAGGCGTGCCATAATCAGCGTAGATGTCAATAAAAGAAGGATAGATGTACTTGCCTTTACAATCTACCTCAACGGCACCCTGCGGCACTTTGAGGTTAGCACCTACGGCTACAATTTTTCCATCTTTAATAATCAGTGTAGCGTTTGATAAGGTAGTAGAAGCATCCTTTACGATACTGGCATTGATGAAAGCGTAATGTCCGTGTCGTGTATCGGCAACGCCATTTTCCGGAAACGTTGACTGGGCCCAGAGATTGGCTGTCGCCAAAAAAAAGGCTACTGCAAAGCCGAGCTTACAGCATAGCTTAGTTTTTCTCATTACAGTAAAATTTTTCAATTAGATGATTTTTCTCTGTGATTCTTGCGAAAAGGGAATTTCGAATATAATGGAAATATTGAAACGGCGAAGCCAGATAGTTTACCCGTCCCTGAATTGATGCAAAAAAATATTGCTTTTCGTAAATCTTACTTTGACTAAGCCGGTAATATCGATAGTCATCGTGTGCTTTAAGGGTTTATCTTTAACTACCTTTGCCTTCTTAAACTTTATGTATGGCGATTGCCAAAACGCTACAAACAATTCCGGATTTTACCCTGTCACCACGTATCGACCAGGTAGGCGCAGAAGAACGGGCAGCCCGCTTCACCACGAGAAGCATTAAAAAAGAAACGAAGATGAACGGGTTGAAGCTTGTACTGAATATGATCGACCTGACAACACTGGAAGGAAAAGATACAGAAGGCAAAGTGAAACAACTTTGTTACAAAGCTATTCACCCGCATGACGCAGTTCGGGGCTTGCCAACAGTTGCGGCTATTTGTGTGTATCCATCCATGGTTAAAACAGCTAAGAAAGCATTGGAAGGTTCAGGTGTAAAAGTGGCGTCTGTCGCAACAGCATTTCCCAGTGGCCAGGCCCCACGTGATGTAAAAATCCGCGATACCAAATATGCAGTGAATGAGGGAGCTGATGAAGTGGATATGGTGATCAGCCGTGGTAAATTTCATGCAGGAGAATACAATTTTGTATTTGATGAAATAGCCGCTATTAAAGAAGCCTGTGGTGACGCCCGGTTAAAAGTAATATTGGAAACGGGTGAATTGGGAACATTTGATAAAGTAAGACGGGCCAGTGATATTGCCATGTACGCCGGTGCTGATTTTATAAAAACATCAACCGGTAAGATTCAACCAGCCGCTACCATGCCGGTAACATTGGTGATGCTGGAAGCTATCCGTGATTTTTATTACAGAACAGGGACCATGGTTGGAATGAAACCTGCCGGCGGTATTTCTAAATCTAAATTAGCCTTACATTATTTAGTAATGGTAAAAGAAGTATTGGGTGAAGCCTGGATGAACAATGAATGGTTTCGTTTTGGCGCCAGCAGTTTAGCCAATGATGTATTGATGCAAATTGTGAAAGAAGAGACAGGTTTGTATCAGAGTGGGAATTATTTTAGTGTGGATTAGGTCGGCCCCATCCCGACCTTCCCCCATAGGGAAGGCCACCAACAGACAGCCCTTGCTTTTCGAAGAGATTAATGGCAATTGTAACCTTCGAAAATGATGAATAGAGACATAAAGCTGATGTGGTGGTTATAAAGTTTGGATTTGCAATGTAGCACCGCTTCCTCTCCTTGGGAGAGGAAGAAGGAGGGTGAGGCCAAATAGCAAACAGAACGATGAAGTGTGCGACGCAACGGACGATGATCCGTGTTGGTGTCGCTGGTAACATAAAAAATAAATTATGCCAGTTGCAAAAAAATCATCTCGTACAAAAGCGGGAAATGCGAACGGGAAAACGAATACACTCAAACTAAAGTTTGATACAAGCTGGACTTATGCACCGGCTCCGGAAAGCAAAAGTGCGGCTACTATCAATAAGCAATACGACCTTTTCATAAATGGTGAATGGCAAAAACCTTCATCGAAAAAATATTTTGACAGCATCAACCCGGCCAATGAAGAAAAGCTGAGTGAAGTGGCTGAGTCCAACGCAGCCGATGTTGATAAAGCAGTAACGGCTGCCAGGAATGCTTATGATAAGGTTTGGAAAAAAATACCGGCCAAAGAAAGAGCAAAATATATCTTTCGTATTGCAAGAATGATACAGGAGAAAGCAAGGGAACTGGCCATCATTGAATCATTGGATGGTGGTAAACCTATTCGTGAGAGCCGCGATTTTGATGTGCCTACGGCTGCTAATCATTTCTTTTATTATGCCGGTTGGGCAGACAAATTGGAATATGCGTTCCCCAATCGTCGTACCGAATCATTGGGTGTGGCGGGACAAATTATTCCCTGGAATTTTCCGCTCCTGATGGCCGCATGGAAGATTGCTCCGGCGCTGGCAACCGGCAATACAGTAGTGTTGAAACCAGCAGAGACAACTTCGCTGACTGCATTGAAACTAGCTGAGATCATACAGGAATCAGATCTGCCGCCGGGAGTAGTAAACATTATAACAGGAGCCGGCGAAACCGGGGCTGCTATCGTCAATCATCCTGACATTAATAAAATTGCTTTCACCGGGTCTACTGAAGTGGGAAAGGTTATTCAACGGGCCATTGCCGGCACAGATAAGAAAGTCACTTTAGAGCTGGGTGGCAAAGCAGCGAATATCATTTTCGAAGATGCGCCCATCGACCAGGCGGTGGAAGGTGTAATCAACGGCATTTATTTTAACCAGGGACATGTTTGTTGCGCCGGTTCAAGGTTATATGTGCAGGAATCAATAGCAAAAGAAGTCATTCGAAAATTAAGAGACCGTATTGAATCACTGATTGTAGGTGACCCGCTTGACAAGAATACGGATATCGGCGCTATCAATTCCAAACAGCAATTACAGACGATCCAAAAATATATTGGCATTGGCAAAAAAGAAGGTGCTGAAATGTATGAAAGCAGTTGCGCTTTACCGGGCAAAGGATTTTGGTGCAGGCCTACGATGTTTACCAATGTGGCGCAAAGTAACCGCATCGCACAGGAAGAAATTTTCGGACCCGTTTTATCTATTCTTACTTTCCGCACCGATGATGAAGTGATTGAGAAAGCCAACAACTCTCCTTATGGACTAAGCGCCGGTGTATGGACCGATAAGGGTTCTAAAATATTTAATATGACCAAACGGATGAGAGCCGGTGTGATATGGGCTAACACCTTCAATAAATTTGATCCATCTTCTCCGTTCGGTGGCTATAAAGAAAGTGGTTTTGGAAGAGAAGGTGGGTTGCATGGACTGCTGCCTTATTTGAACTTAAACCCCTAGTCTCCGCCGCGGCGGAGAACTTAGGTCGCAGAGCCTGATAAATTATTTACAGGCCTATGTTTTATAAGTTTAATCAGTGTCCATCAGTGTTAATCTGTGGCTAAAAAAATAATTATGAGCAAAGCACTAATAAAAAAATCTTCACTCACCATCAGTGAAAATGGTTTAGAAAAAACGGCTTCGTCAAAAAGATTGGAAGTTTTAAAAACCTATAAAATTTATATCGGCGGGCAATTCCCCCGCACTGAATCGGGTCGTTATTATATTCCAATGAATGCCGCGGGAAAAAAATTGGCTAATGTATGCCTGAGCTCGAGAAAAGATTTTCGTAACGCCGTCGTAGCTGCAAGAGGAGCTGTTAGCGGATGGAGTGGACGTGCAGCTTTCAATCGCGGACAGATACTTTACCGGATGGCTGAAATGCTGGAAGGAAGAAAAGCACAGTTTATCGAAGAGTTGATATTGCAGGATAGCACCCGGGCCAAAGCAGAAAAAGAGGTGAACTTCGCTATCGACAGACTAATCTGGTATGCCGGCTGGTGTGATAAATTTCAGCAGGTGTTTAGTGCCGTCAACCCGGTGGCCTCATCGCATTTCAATTTTTCGGTTCCCGAACCTACCGGTGTTGTTTCCATCATTGCACCACAAACAGATTCGTTGCTGGGACTCGTATCGGTAATAGCTCCCGTCATTGCAGGTGGTAATACCTGTGTTGTACTTGCCTCGGAATCAAAACCACTTTGCGCAGTTACTTTTTCAGAAGTTTTAAACTCCTCTGATCTTCCGGGTGGAGTAGTTAATATCCTGACCGGTAAGGTGAGTGAACTGGCAAGTTGGTTTGCCGATCATATGGACGTAAATGCAACCATTTACTGCGAAAAAGATTCTACCATACAGAAAATGATGCGTGAAAAATCGGCATTGAATGTAAAGCGTATTGTTTTTTATGATAAAGTAAACTGGATGAGTGATGAAGGACAATCGCCGTATTTTATCATGGATACACAGGAGATAAAAACTACCTGGCACCCGGTGGAAAATATTGCGGGAGCCGGCGGCGGGTATTAGGTTCCAAAAGTTCAGGGAGTTTAAAGGGTTAAGAGGTTGTAGTAACTTATTGAACTTTTTAAACCTCTTAAACTTATTAAATTTTTTTTGGTAAGAAATTTGAATACGATATTTCATGAAAAAACTTTTATTTCTCTGTAGCTTGTTTCTTTCGTTGAACTTGTTTGCCCAAAATGAACAAAGCACCAATGATACTAACAAGGTGGTGATACATAAGGACCCCCGTATTGATCTGTTGATTAACAAACAAGCACAGATCAACGAAGAAACCACCCGTGAATCACGCCGCACTGTAAAAGGTTATCGCCTAATGATCATTAGCACCAGCAACCGTGATGAAGCGATTGCCGCTAAAACCACCGTTTATACTTATTTCCCTGAATTAAAGGCTTATCTCTGGCACCAGTCACCTTATTACAAAGTAAAAGCCGGTGATTTCAAAGAAAGAAAAGAAGCAGAAGAATACCAGAAACGTCTGAATGTTTATTTCAGCAAAGGCGTTTATATCATGAATGACGTAGTAGAACTGAAACCTGAAAAAAACCGCGAAGAGCAACTATAAGTTTTCCCCGACTGTTTGTTCGCATTTTACAAAACATTCTTCATTCAAAATTTATCTTTTCTGCGAAACGCTATTTTTGCGTTATGATAGAAAAGATCAAGTCGTTAGCGAAACAGTATGCCCCTGAGTTTATTGAAGTGCGTCATCACCTGCATGCACATCCGGAACTGAGTTACCAGGAGTTTGAGACATCAAAGTTTGTGCAGAAAAAACTGGACGAATTGGGTATTCCTTTTGAAATAAAAGCTACTACTGGTGTGGTTGGATTGATAAAAGGTCAAAATTCGGAAAAGCGCATTACTGCTCTCCGTGCCGATATGGATGCATTACCCATCAAAGAAGAGAATAACATTTCCTATAAATCAAAAAATGAAGGAGTGATGCATGCCTGCGGGCATGACGTACACACGACCTGCCTGCTGGGTGCTGCAAAAATTTTAAACGAAACAAAAGATAAATGGGAAGGAACGGTAAAATTGATTTTCCAACCCGGTGAAGAGAAAAATCCGGGTGGCGCCAGTCTCCTGATCAAAGAAGGTGTATTAGAAAATCCAAGGCCCTCTTCCATTTTTGGCTTGCATGTTCATCCCGGACTTGCAGTCGGTAAAATGAGTTTCAGAGGCGGTAAAGTAATGGCCAGCGCTGATGAATTATATATCACCATCAAAGGAAAAGGTGGTCACGCCGCCTCGCCACATTTTTGCATTGATCCTATTTTAATTGCCTCGCACCTTATCATCAGCCTGCAACAGATCGTAAGCCGTAATAATAATCCGCATAACCCAACTGTACTTTCTATTACTTCTGTGCAGGGCGGTTCAACCACCAATGTAATCCCCAATGAAGTGAAACTAAAAGGCACGTTCCGGGCTATGGACGAGGTTTGGCGGTTTAAAGCTCATGACCTGATCAAAAAAATGGCGACTGATTTAGTGCATAGCATGGGAGCCGAAATTGATTTGCTGATCGATGTCGGTTACCCGTCTGTATATAACAATGAAGCATTAAATGAAGTGACAAGAAAAAAAGCAGAGGACTATATCGGCAAAGCAAATGTGGAAGAAACAGAGGCCAGGATGGGAGCTGAAGATTTTGGTTATTACACGCAACAAATACCTGGTTGTTTTTACCGGCTTGGTGTGATGAATACCGAAAAAGGAATTGTATCAGGCGTACATACCCCTACATTCAACATTGATGAATCAGCCATTGAAACGGGCATGGGAATGATGGCCTGGCTGGGCGCTTCGGCGGAATAATATTTTGGCGCGACTACAACATTGTTGCTGCACCCGGAACAATGTTCTCCCGTTTAGCCTTCATAAAGACGACGCCTTTTTTTGGCAATTAAAAGGATGATAATTAAAACAACGAGGGAATAATTGCCCGGAACTTTGCCTGTAATGATAGTTAACAGATCACACAGATGAAATAAAAGCCGGGCAACGCTTTCAAAAAAAGTCACCGTTTGCTCAAGCAGATAAGAAAGCATACTATTCTTTTTTTGATATTGCCAAATGTATTTAACCCCGCTCCTTCCTGAATCGCATATCCAAAAATGCAAGGAGGGTAAAGAAGATAAAATAACCTACCGAATTCAGTTCGTGATTTTGCAACAGAGGCCCGCCGGTATCCCGAACTCCTTCCATAGTAAGTACGGGCAGTGCGTAAGGCACTTTGTAAACATGTTCCCATCTGAACTGATAAATGATCAGAGCAGTAACCAGTAATCCGAGTCCGATACCAATGGGAACAATGAAATTTCGAAAACGTAAACTCACCCAATATTGTATCGAAATAATTCCCAGTAAGGACACGAATGTTTTAAAATTAAGCCGGGCCAATTCAACCCAATCAATTGTCGTACTTAGGAAATTAAACTTGCTGAAAAATAAGTTGGGAACAACGCCGGATAATAGTAGAAAAATATTGAAGAGCAGGAAAAGGAACAAGATCATAATCAATATAGTGAGCCACTTCGAAAAGAAAATGCCTCCTATTGATTGTGGCGAAGCAAATACTTGTTTCCAGGTATTGTTTTTATATTCGATTTGCGGGAGAAGACTGCATATGAGTATAACAAACATGGGCAATAAGAATGCATTGAAGGCCTGCCATCCCTGGATGAGGTGTCTGTCCCAGCCTTGTGCGTAACTTTTCTCCGGCTTTATAACATAGGCCAGGAAAAATATTAAAGGGATAACCGCGGCTCCTGTAACGCTTAACCAAAACGAAGCACTGCGCTTTGTTTTTATTAATTCCGCTTTTGTTGATATTAGTAGACTCATGAGTTGGTAGATGTAATGTCAAGAAATAATTGTTCAAGGTCGTTTTGTTGTGGGTGCAGTGCATAAACATCAAGTCCGCCCTGTACCAGCAGTTTATTAATGACGGCAGTTTGCTCTTTGTTTTCAAACGGTAAAACCAGCTTGCCATTTACACTCGTTATCGTAAATGATTCAAGCAACCGGACCGCCGCTTCGTTGTTATTCGTTTCAACTTCCAGCGAAGTTTGTCTTGTTTTCATTTGTTGCAATTCTGTCAAGGGCCCCTGGAAAAGCATTTTACCTTTATGAATGATCCCAACATGACTCGCCATTCTTTCTACTTCGTTCAGGATATGACTGGAAACGATGACCGTGGTGCCATGTTCTTTATTCAGTTTTTTGATCAGCTCTCTTGTTTCAATGATGCCATTTGGATCCAACCCGTTTGTTGGCTCATCCAGTATCAATAACTCGGGCTGATGGAGCAATGCAATGGCGATTGACAAACGTTGCTTCATGCCCAATGAAAATTGCTTTGTTTTCTTTTTACCGGTGTGATCGAGCCCAACAATTTTCAATACTTCATCAATTCGGGTTTTGCTGACATTATACACCATGCGATATATCTCCAAATTTTCTTTAGCTGTCAGGTGCAGGTACAGCGATGGTTGCTCGATCAATGAACCAAGTCTTTTCAAAATTTCGATCCGGTGAGAAGCGAACTCCTTTCCAAAGATCTCCAGCTTACCCTGCTGATTTTTTAAAAGCCCCAGTAGCAAACGCAGCGTGGTTGTTTTACCTGCACCGTTAGGACCAAGAAATCCATAGACACTCCCCTGCGGTACCTGGAGATTGATATTATCGAGGGTTTTATTACCGTTCCTGAATGAGTAGGTCAGGCCGGTCGTTTGAATAACGGCGGAACTCATATGATAAACTTTAATGGTTAAGTTTTTAAGTCTGTAAACTATGGCTGGTTAAGCCCTGTTAATTGTTTTAGGTATTTCCAGTTGGCTTTTACAGATGAGCTGTCAGAAAGAGAACCCGCAACTTCACTAACAGCAGCACCATCGCTGATCGTGATATCAGATGGCCCGTCTGCTTGTAACTTCAATTTCGTTATGCTTACATTCTTGCCAATAAATAACTTTGATCGACCCGTTTTAACTGTTAGCTGGTCAATTTTTATAGCCGACTTTGGATTATTCGGATAGTTTTCCTCTGACCGCCCAATCCTCAACAAACCTTTTTCTTTTAACTCAACACCTACAGTTTGAATTACCGAAGAGTCGGAGGAATTAATAAATGCATCGGCGTTCTCAACAATGATATTCTCCAATGATGGCAATGACAAATCGATATATAAGTCATTATGAAAATAATCATCCTGGTTTTTCTTTGCCCGGCTCACTGATTGAATGAAGACAGTATCAGCCGAATAATAAATTTTCACACTGTCGCTGTCTTCCACTGAATATTTATAATGGGCGGTATTGGCTACACTTAAATTCACTTTCAGGTTATTATCATTTGCACCCACCAGCTTTATCACCTTGAACGATGCCAGGTCACCTTTACGTGAGTTAATACTTTCGAACGAATCATTTCTTACCAACGTATATTGTCCCTTTTTGATCTTGCTCTTGAATGACATGAACATGGCGAGGGGCACAAGGAATACGATGATAAAGAAACCTGTCAATATTTTACTGCTTGTCTTCATGTTAGTTGATTTTATCAGGCGGCGTAATTTTTTTTGAATTTTTCAAACCTTGTTTTAAGATCGTCCATTTCAATACCCAGCATGTGCATAATGCGGAACACGGCCGGCATTTCTTTTTCAGTAAATTCATGTTTGCGATAATCCATGGCGTTTTTTGGACCATTTGCAGAAATGAAATACCCAATACCACGTTTATCGTAAATGATATCCTGTTGTTTTAAAAATTCGTAGGTGCGGGCCACGGTATTGGGATTTACCTCCAATTGCACTGCCAATTCCCTTACACTGGGAATTTTATCTTCTGCCAACCACTCTTTCAGCAACACCTTCTCACACACATAGTCAGCTATCTGCAGATATATTGCCTGGCCACTATTATTAAATTGCATAAAGCATTTTTTTCTGTTCAATAATTTAGAGAAACGACACAACCACTTTTTTTTTATAATTGTTTTTCTTTTAACCGGAACCATGTTACAAGCCAAAACACCGGTGCCCAAACAAATTTTACGGCGAATCCAAGCAAGCCGGTTGCAAAAGGTGACAGCCCGAATAGTTTGTAGGTAACAGAACCTTCCTCGTACTTTCGCATATGATCACCATTGAATGAATAGCCATGGAAAGAATCCTGCAACAACTCCATGGTGAACCAGATAAAGAAAAAGATTAAAACCGATCCAACGATGGTAGTGATTACAAAAGAGTATCTCGCAAAAAAGCTGGAACCCATCAGGTAGAAAGATTGTACCGCAAAAAATCCATAAAGAAAATATGGCATCACATTCAAAAACGTGCGGTCGCTGTTCCAAAACGATCTGCGGAAAGTATATACACCGGGATTATCAGCAACAATAGCATTGATATAACTTACACCCACTGATTTAACCAGGAAAAAACATAAGGTGTACACTATGGAAAAAGCAATTACATTATAAAAGATCATACACAACAACTTCTCCAGGTGACTGGCAGGGAAAGCTAACCAATAGGTACCCCGCTCCTTATTACCAAGCATGGAAAAGGACATACTGGCGAAGACTGCGCCTGCTATGTATAACCCAAAAAGATAAATGATATAAAGCGAATCTTCGCTGTAGTGAGGCCCGGATGAGATAACCCAAAAAACGATGATCAATCCCAACAGTCCCAATAGAGCTAATATGGAATAGATGTAAAGCCGGGAGTTTTCAACCCATTGCTTGCGGATCAGCTGCAAGAGGCGTGAAAAACTAAATGTAGTTGTCATGTGATAAAAAAGTTTATGCAGTGTGGTTATTGAAATACAGAACGGATAGCGTCACCATTAGTAACAATACTCCTGTATTGCGACTCGCTGTCAGGCTGACTACGGCTTACATCACCAGCCGCTTCGCTTGCTTCAAACTGTTTGCTGGTATAATACCCTTCATCCCGGGGTTTCCAAAACGTGAAAACAGCCAGCAACAACAGGACTAAAAAAAGCAATGAGTATAATTTTGCATTTTCATCCCAGCTTTTTTTAATAACCGGCAGGCATTGGGATAAACTAAAATTGGCTGTCATAATAAATTAAATTAAAGAAGTTGGATAAGGTTAATGGTTAATGATTGCTTATTTGAACGTCGAACGGATCGCTTCACCGTTTGTGACGATTGCTTTGTACAACATTTCCAGGTCGAGTTTCCCCTCTTCATCATCATTGTTAGCAGTAATGATTGCACTGCCCTTTAAAGATTCTTCACGGTATAAAGCCTCTTTTACTTCCGCACTGTCAAATGATATTTTAAAGCTTAGCCTGGATGTTATCTGATCAACAGTTTGGTCAAAAAGAATTTTTCCTTCATCAATGATCGTTATCCGATCTATCAGGCTCTCCATGTCTTTTACCTGGTGAGTACAAATGATGATACATTTACTATCATCAATCGCTCCCGCAATTACTTTCCGAAACTGGCTTTTACTCATGATGTCAAGTCCATTGGTGGGCTCATCCATTAACAACAAAGAAGTATTACAGGCAAGACCAAAACTGATCAGCGCTTTTTTCTTTTGACCATAACTCATCTGTTGCAGCTTGTTGTCGACGGGTATTTCAAATTCCTTCAGGTAATTGTTGAATTGCTGCTGATTGAAACGCGGATAAAATGGCGCATTGCAATCAACAAACTTTTTGATGGTAACGTTTGGCAGGTAAAACTCTTCGGGTACCATAAAAAGCTCCTGCAGAAAATCGGGCTGACGCAACCCCGGCGTATGGTTTAAAACCTTAACCGTTCCCTGGTCCGGAAATAAGAGGCCGGCAATATTTCGAAGCAAGGTTGATTTACCCGTACCATTTTTTCCCAACAGACCATAGATATGGCCGGCTTGCAGCGAAAGGTTGAGGCCAGTGAAGACCTTTTTCTTTTTATAAGCGAAGTGAAGGTTTTGGATATCTATCATTTCTTATCGTTTTAGTGTACTATTGTAGTAGTACAGTACAAATGTAGGCCACTTTTCCATATTGCCAAATATTTTTGATACCGTTCATCCAACTTTTTCTATCACCTAGTTTGGCAATCAATATAAATAATTGATTTGCAATAATTTAAAATGGCCGGCACCGATAAGGTGGATCGAAGTTTAATTTTGTACCTTGCAGCCCCATTATCAATGAGTTGTGCTTTAGGAATTTAAATCACCAATAAACAAGTATGAACAAAACCGAATTGCGTCGCCAACAGGCATTAGAATATCACTCAAAAGGAAGACCGGGGAAGATTGAAGTTGTCCCCACTAAAGATGCAAAAACTCAAAGGGATCTTTCCCTCGCTTATTCTCCCGGTGTTGCCGAACCTTGCAAAGAAATAGCTGCAAATAAAGAAAACGTATACAAGTATACAGCAAAAGGAAACCTGGTAGCCGTTATCAGCAACGGAACAGCTGTATTGGGTCTCGGTGATATTGGACCAGAGGCAGGTAAACCCGTGATGGAAGGAAAAGGTGTGTTGTTTAAAATATTTGCAGACATCGACGTATTTGATATCGAGATCAATGAAAAAGATCCCGAGAAATTTGTACAGATCGTAAAGGCGTTGGAACCTACATTCGGTGGCATCAACCTGGAAGATATAAAAGCTCCTGAATGCTTCTACATAGAAAAGAAGCTGAAGGAGACTATGAGCATTCCTGTGATGCACGACGACCAGCACGGTACCGCCATCATCAGTGCTGCAGCATTGTTAAACGCACTGGAAATACAAAAGAAAAAAATCGACAAAGTGAAATATGTGGTCAATGGCGCCGGTGCGGCTGCGATGGCCTGTGTACAATTATATGTGGCATTGGGAGCAAAATTTGAAAACTTTCTCATGTTCGATCGCAAAGGCGTCATTCATAAAGGCAGAACCGATCTTGATGAATTGAAAGCAAAATTTGCCAATGCCAAAAATGAAATGACCTTAGAACAAGCGATGAAGGACGCCGATGTATTTATCGGATTAAGTGCCGGCAACGTAGTCTCGCAGGACATGATCAAGGTAATGGCTAAAAATCCAATTGTTTTTGCAATGGCCAATCCGGATCCGGAGATCAGCTGGGAAGATGCTACTGCAGCAAGAAAAGATGTGATCATGGCAACCGGCCGCAGTGATTATCCCAACCAGGTAAATAACGTGTTGGGATTTCCTTATATCTTTCGTGGTGCACTCGATGTCCGGGCCACGCAAATCAATGAAGCCATGAAAATGGCCGCGGTAAAGGCATTGGCCGAGTTGGCTAAAACCCCCGTTCCGGATATTGTGAACCTGGCTTATAATGAGAAGACAATTTCATTCGGGCCAAATTATATCATTCCCAAACCCGTTGACCCGCGTTTGCTGTCAACTGTTTCGCCGGCTGTAGCTAAAGCTGCTATGGAAAGTGGAGTGGCGCAGCATCCAATCACCGATTGGGATAGTTATATCTTGCATTTGGATACCCGGCTCGGTATTGATAACCAGGTAATGCGGGCTATTGGTAATAAAGCCCGCCGTGATCCCAAGCGAATCGTATTTGCAGAAGCTGATAATGCAAAAATTTTGAAAGCGGCAGCCGTTGCATTTGATGAAGGTATCGCCTACCCGATTTTATTGGGTGATGAAACAAAGATCAGAAGCTTAGCTGCACAAAATGCTATTGAGCTGGATGGAGTGCCTATATATGACCCCCGAAGCGACAGTACCGAAGAAAAAAGAAATCAATACTCAGAGATCTTCTTTGCAAAAAGAAACCGCAGGGGCTTTAATGCATATGAGTCTAAAAAAGTTATGCGTGACCGAAATTATTTCGGCTGTATGATGGTAGAATGTGGAGATGCGGATGCCATGATCTCGGGACTTACAAAAAACTATCCTGATACTATTCGTCCTGCCCTGCAAATTATCGGAACCGAAGACAATGTCAATAAAATAGCGGGCATGTACCTGATGATGACAAAACGAGGCCCGCTGTTTCTTGCTGATACGACAGTTAACTTTAATCCCACGGCGGAAGAGTTAGCTGAAATTACCTTGCTGGTGGCAAAAGAGGTTCGTCATTTTAATATTATCCCCCGAATTGCCATGTTGAGCTATTCAAATTTTGGCAGCAGCAATTCACCGGAAGCAAGGCTGGTAGCTGAAGCAAGAAAAATGGTGAAAGAAAAAATGCCTTCGCTGATCGTGGACGGAGAAATGCAGGCCAATGTTGCCTTCAATAAACAAATGCTGAAAGAAAACTATCCGTTTTCTGAACTGGTTGATAAAGATGTAAACACATTGGTGTTCCCCAATCTTGCAGCTGGCAACATCACATATAATATTTTAAAAGAGTTAGGCGGCGCCGACGCCATTGGTCCGGTACTTTTGGGTTTAAAAAAACCTGTGCACATTTTACAATTGGGTAGTTCGGTAAGAAGCATTGTGAATATGGCGCTGGTTGCTGTGGTGGACGCACAGATCAAATGCAAAAATTCTTCAACCGAAGATATTGTCAATAAATCTCCCTGGTGGAAGCGGTTTAAAAAAGTAAGCAGGGATATGTAAAGTTTAAGAAGTTTAAAAAGTTCCAGAGGTTTAAGGGTTTCCGGACTTTTTAAACTTGTCGAACCTCTTAAACCTTTTAAACTTTTCACCGTATTTTACAGTATAAATCTTTGGATGAAAATTATAAAGGACATAGGCCGTTTCCTATTGATGCTAAAGGGTATGTTTACCAGGCCCGAGAATGGGAAGATGTATTGGAAGGAGTTTATGCATCAATGCAATGATATTGGCATTGGTTCGCTGGGTATCGTAACTATTATTTCGGTTTTTATAGGCGCAGTATCTACTTTACAAACAGCTTACCAGCTTGTATCTCCGTTATTACCCAACACTATCATCGCACAGATAGTAAGAGACACCGTCATACTGGAGTTTGCTCCCACCCTCACTTGTATTGTACTTGCCGGAGTAGTAGGCAGCAAGATAGCCAGTGAATTGGGCAATATGCGGGTAAGCGAACAAATCGATGCTCTCGAAATAATGGGTATTAATACAAAGTCCTATTTAATTCTGCCCAAGATATTGGCAGGACTGCTGATGATTCCCTTGTTAATTTGTATTGCGATGGCGTTGGGAATCTGGGGTGGCCGGCTGGCGGGTAGTCTTACGGGCATTGTCCCTGCTGAAGCATTTGACAAAGGGTTACATGAATCCTTCATTGCATACAATGTTTTTTTTGCCCTGGCCAAGTCCTACACTTTTGCTTTCATTATTTGTAGTATCTCTTCTTTCTACGGCTATTATGTGGAGGGAGGCGCACTGGAAATCGGAAGAGCCAGTACCAAAGCGGTAGTGGTGAGTTGTATACTGTTGTTGTTTGCAGATTATGTGCTGTCGGCGTTGCTACTATAAAGTAGTAGCCATGAGCCTTGAGTTACAAGACTGACAACTTATATAACCAATTTATCGTAAAAAATGCTCATAGTTCACAGCAAATAGCTCAAAGCTTTATTATGATCGAAGTAAAAAATATCAGAAAGAGTTTTAGTGATAAAGTAGTTATTAACGATGTAAGTGCTACCATGAAAGCCGGGCAGTGTAACCTCATCATCGGCTCAAGCGGTAGCGGGAAAACGGTTTTAATGAAATGCATGGTTGGACTGTTTGCGCCTGATAGCGGTGAGATACTCTACGGCGGAAAGGATTTCACCGCCATGAACAACGAAGAGAAAACAGAGGTAAGGAAAGAGATCGGCATGTTGTTCCAGGGCTCAGCTTTATTTGATAGTCAGACAGTGGAACAAAATGTAATGTTCCCGCTCGATATGTTTACCAGGGACAACTATAGAACAAAACTCAAAAGGGTCAACGAAGTATTGGCCAGGGTGAATTTGGTGGATGCCAATAAAAAATTCCCTTCCGAAGTAAGTGGCGGGATGAAAAAACGGGTGGCCCTGGCGAGAGCCATAGTATTGAATCCTAAATATCTTTTTTGTGATGAACCCAACTCGGGTCTCGATCCACAAACCTCATTGGTAATTGATCAGCTCATCAAAGAGATCACCCAGGAATACAATATCACTACCGTTGTCAATACCCACGACATGAACAGTGTAATGGAAATAGGAAATTATATTTTGTACATGTACCAGGGCAATAAAGAATGGGAAGGAACCAACAAAGAAATTATTTTCAGCAAAAACCAACGCCTCAATGAATTCATCTTTGCTTCAGAATTCCTGAAGGACGCCAAAGAGATGCGTATGCTCGAAGAAACCGGTAAAATGCCCAACAACCGGGATATGGATGACATGATAAAATAAGGCGCCGATGAAGTTTACTTAATAGGTTTAGTTTGCTCACTGTAAGGCATAAGGGCTAATAAAAAAACAGCTCAAAAATCTACACGTCACCAATCCGCAATCTGATCATTAACCCTTACTTTTGCCCCACTTTAATTTTTAGACTTATGAGCATCCTCGTCAATAAGAATTCGAAAATATTAGTGCAGGGTTTTACCGGTACGGAAGGCACTTTTCACGCTACGCAAATGATCGAATATGGAACTAACGTAGTTGGCGGTGTTACCCCCGGCAAAGGAGGAAATACACATCTTGACAAACCAGTATTCAACACCGTAGCAGATTGTGTCAAGGCTACAGGTGCTGATGTAAGTATCATTTTTGTTCCGCCCGCCTTTGCTGCAGATGCCATTATGGAAGCTGCTGAAGCAGGAATCAGGTTAGTAGTTTGTATCACCGAGGGTATTCCGGTACAAGACATGGTAAAAGTCAAAAACTATTTACAGGGTAAAGAGACCCGGCTCATCGGGCCGAACTGCCCCGGCATTATTACCGCTGGTGAATGTAAAGTAGGCATCATGCCTGGTTTTGTATTCAAACAAGGTCGTATCGGTATTGTTTCAAAATCCGGAACATTGACCTACGAAGCGGCAGACCAGGTGGCAAAAGCCGGCTTGGGTATTTCAACAGCGATCGGTATTGGAGGTGATCCTATCATTGGTACTCCTACCAAAGAAGCAGTTGAACTATTTATGAACGATCCTGAGACAGATGCCATAGTGATGATTGGTGAAATTGGTGGTGGCATGGAAGCAGAAGCGGCAAAATGGATTAAAGAAAATGGAAATAAAAAACCGGTTGTAGGATTTATTGCTGGTCAAACGGCACCTCCCGGTCGCCGCATGGGACACGCCGGTGCTATTGTAGGTGGCGCCGATGATACAGCTGCTGCTAAAATGAAAATCATGGCTGAATGCGGTATCCATGTAGTAAACAGCCCGGCTGATATTGGTAAAAAAATGGCTGAAGTGATGAAGAAGTAAAAAGTCAAAAATATCGAATAAAAATGGCCTCCGGTTGGGAGGCCATTTTTAATTGCGGTCTTTCATTCATTAATATCTGTCATAACCCCTGATAAATCTTTCCAGTTCGGCTTTGCTGCTATTGTAGCTGAATACGTCCATCAGCATATCATAATTTTGTTTATCCACTGTATTGGCGTAAGCTTCTTTGGCCAATTGCAATTTATTGTTTTCAAAATTGAACAGTAAAAGCATTTGCTCCACCTGTGCTGCTGTTAGGTTGTTTGTTTTCACTACCTGCGAAGCAGACTTCATTTTATTCGTTTCAAGCCATTCTTTTTTGATGGCGGCAATTACATTTCTAAATTCGCCATCGTTCATACCGCGGGCATAACCGTAGTTGTTGTCATAGTCCCCATAACCACCGCGATGGTTTCCATTCTCATAATCGTATACCTTATCATCACGATCGTATTTTTTGTAACCACGATCATTGTCCCAATCACGGTCCTGCCTGTCCCAGTCCCTCCGCAGTTTATTTTCCTGCATACTGATACGACCATTTCTTTCGATGGTCACAAAAAGATGGGTTCTTCTTTTGATATGAATGGCAGAGTTATACACCATTTCGTAACCACGGCCAGACATATTGAAGAAACCACCTCTTCTTTGCCTGAACACTTTTATACTGTGATAACCGTCATCAATGCCCCGTATCATCATTGAGTTATCGTTGGGATCAAACCTTTTGCCGTCCAGTACGACCTTGATATCCGCATTGTCCGCTGATTTGATAGTGAGTATGCTTTGTGGTCTTGCAGCAGCAAAAACAGCGATACTCAGGAATAAGGAAGTTAAGAGTGTAAAAAATGTTTTCATACTACTTGCTTTTTGTTGTTTATTCAAAATTGAATTCACTGTATAGAAGTGAAACAAAATCTATCGTTTAAAAAGACTTTGGGAAGAAAAAGTTAAAAGCTGTATCACTGAGCATAGCAAGATTATCGTACCACACTCCAAAAACTGGCCCGGCCTGGCTTTGAGCAAATCCGGATAAACCATTCAGTTACGTATGAAATTCGAAACATTTCTGCATCTTATCCCTTGCAAAGGATTCTTTAACTTGTCATTGATTTTAACTACCAGATATGAAACTTATAAAAAAGATTTGCTTTTTTTCAATCTTACTCAGTTTATTGACCATGAATGCCGAAAGCCAAAACAACATAAAAAAATACGACGTCGCCTGGAAGAAGGTGGAAGAGTTTTCCAAAAAAAATCTTCCCAAATCAGCGCTGGCGGAAGTAAAAAAAATATATGAGCTGGCCAAAAAAGATGCTTCGGCAGGCTCGCCCCAGGATGCTCAATTGATAAAATCCCTGGTGTATATGATCGGGCTGCAAGCTGAGAACCGGGAGGATAATGAAGTATTTTCGATTGCAGAAATTGAAAAAGAAATTGTCGTATCCAAAGAACCTGTTAGTGCGATTTTGAAAAGCCTCCTGGCTGAAATGTACTGGAACTATTATCAGCAAATCCGTTGGGATTTATATAACCGTACCGTGACAACCAACTTTAATAAAAAAGATATTGCCACCTGGAGTGCTGATGATTTTCATAAAAAGATTGGTGAATTATACCTGCAATCGCTAAAGCCTGAAAAACTACTGCAACAAACCAAATTGGAATCTTTTGATGCCATTATTATAAAAGGAAATGTTCGTCATCTTCGTCCTACCCTATTTGATTTGCTGGCTCACCGGGCATTAGGCTATTTTGAAGGCGACGAAAGAGATATTGCAAAACCAGCTTATGCTTTCGAAATTGATCAGGCAGCGGCTTTTGATCCCGCTACGGATTTTATTCACCGGAAATTTTCAACAAAGGATTCTCTCTCCTTACAGTACCATGCATTATTGATCTACCAAAGGTTAATCGCCTTTCACAGCAAAGACACAAAACATGACGCTTTGATTGATGCGGACATTAAACGTATTGAATTTGTAAGAAGCAAATCGGTGCATCCTGACAAAGAGCAACTTTATTTTAACGCCATCAATCACCTGGCCCATCAATATGAAAGTGCTCCAGCTGCATCCCAGGCCTGGTATTTATTAGCGGCCTGGTACAATCAACAGGCCGATGAGTACAAGCCACACGGGGATACAACACATCGTTATGCAAGAGTAAAAGCAAAAGAAATCTGCGAAAAAATATTACAACAAAAAGATTCTTCTGACGGAAAATTCAACTGTTATAACCTGTTTAACCAGATCAACAGCCAGTCCTTACAATTTAATATTGAAAAGGTGAATGTCCCTGGCCATCCCTTCAGAGCCTTTGTAGTGTACAGGAACTTCAACCAGCTTTTTTTACGCCTGATCAAAGCAGATGAAACATTGAAAAAACAATTGGAAGATCAATATGGTGATAAATATTGGACATCCATCCTGGCTGCTCAACCCATTCGAAACTGGCAGCAGCAACTTCCGGCCACCAATGACCTGCAGCAACACAGCGTTGAAATAAAGATTGATGCGTTGCCTTCCGGGGATTATATATTGGTGGCGGGCACGGCCAAAGAATTCAATAACAAAAAAACTTTACTCGGAGCCAGGTTATTTTATGTATCCAACATCAGCTATATCAACAATGGTAATGATTTTTTTGTGCTGAACCGTGACAATGGTCAGCCACTGGCCAATGCCGCAGTACAGGTTTGGGAACAGAAATATGATTATAAACAATCTAAATACACTAAAGAAAAAGCCAGGCTTTATAAAACAGATGAAAATGGTTTTTTCAAAAAAGAACAAACGAGCCAGGAAGCCGGTAAACGCTATAGCAATTATTCATACCTGCTCGACATTACGCATAATAATGACCGGCTATTTATGAATGACCTGGTGTATGACTATTACTATTATCGTGATAATATCCCTAAGGAACCCAAAACAAGCAGCACTGTTTTTCTTTTTACCGATCGCAGTCTTTATCGACCGGGGCAAACGGTATATTTTAAAGGCATTGTACTAAACAGATCGGTGGCAGAGAAAAAGGCATGGGTCAATGATCAATATCAAACGACAATCTTTTTGCGTGATGCGAACTACCAGGATATCGATACAATCATTGTCAAAACCAATGAATACGGTTCGTTCTCGGGCAAATTTCAATTGCCCCAAACCGGCCTGAATGGTGATTTCAGTATTTACACCAAAAAAGATAATGGCAATGCCGGCTTTAAAGTGGAAGAGTACAAACGTCCCAAATTTTATGTGGATTATGAACCGTTGAAAGGCGCTTATGAAGTAAATGATACAATAAAAGTGACGGGTGTTGCAAAAGCCTATGCAGGAAACAATATAGATGGGGCCATGGTCAAATACCGGGTAGTTCGCCAGCCACGATTTATTTATCCGTGGCTATTTTGGCGTGGTTGGTTTCCGCCTACTGCACCGATGGAAATTGCACATGGTGAGGCTACAACAGATAAAGACGGCAAATTTATTGTCGAATTTACTGCCGTACCTGATTTGAAAATTGAAAAGAAACTGGAGCCTGTATTTGACTACACGGTATATGCAGATATTACCGACATCAACGGAGAGACAAGAAGCGGTGAACAAAAGATTTCTGTTGGTTATAAATCACTACTATTAAAAACAAATATCCCCCCAACAATTTCTCTTGACAGCTTAAAAACATTATCCATTCGTACGGAGAATATGAATGGACTGTTTGAACCTGCGAATATAAAAGTGACGATTGCCAAATTAAAAACGGAAACCCGTTTGATCCGTAGCCGTTATTGGGAAAGACCTGATCAGTTTGTAATGACCAAAGAAGAATATATTAAGAGCTTCCCTTATGATGAGTATGATAACGAAAACGACCCCAGAACCTGGGAGAAGGGAGAGATGGTTTTTGAAAAGAGTGATTCAGTGAAGGTGAGTGGTGAGTGGCGAGTGGCGAGTGGGAAGTTCGCAACAGGTTTTTATGTGATTGAAATTTCTACAAAAGATAAGAATGGAGAAGAGGTAAAAGATGTAAAATATGTTGAGCTATATGATGAAAAAAGCAAACAATTAGGCGCACCCCAATATTTGTGGTCAAAGGGCGCTAAACCTATTGAACCCGGAGAAAAAACAACGGTCAAGCTGGGAACATCGGCCGATAATTTATTTGTAGTGCAACAATTGGATAAAGAAACCGGCAACCAGCAACCGGGAACCGGCAACTATTCGTTCCAGAAATTAAATAATGAAAAACGTTCTTTCGATTTCACAGCATCCGAAGATGACCGTGGTGGATATGGCGTGAGTTGGCTATTTGTAAAACATAACAGGGCCTATCAATACAACCAAACCATCATGATTCCCTGGACTAATAAAGACTTAAGTATCGAGTATGCTACTTATCGGGACAAAACATTGCCGGGCAGCGAAGAAAAATGGAAATTAAAAATCACTGGCTATAAAAATGAGAAGCTTGCTGCTGAAATGCTGGCCAGTATGTACGACGCATCACTCGACCAGTTTTATCCGCATCAATGGAATGAACCTTCTATCTGGCCAACATATAGTTCCCGCAGATTCTGGAATAGCAGAGACAATTTTGTGAAGGTTGAATCGAATGTTAAGCCGGGAGTTTATCCTGAGTCAAAATATTTCTATAAACAATATGATCAGTTTTTATCTCCTTTCTTTGGTGAGGTTGTGGTAGTCGGCTATGGAAAACAAAGGAGGGCCCTCGCAGGCAGGGCACCGGGAATTGAAATGGCTGATATGAATGTTGCAGCTGCTCCTAAAGTTGAAGAAGAGGGATTAGTCGCAAGCAAAAATGGAATTGATGATGGGGCTGAACTCACTCTTGATTCCACCATAGTTACACAATCGATAAAGCGGTCTACTGATAATTCCGGCATTCAAATCCGCAAAAACTTCAATGAAACAGCTTTCTTCTTTCCCGATTTAAAAACAGACGAGACCGGTGGTATTGAATTTTCTTTCACGCTGCCGGAAGCATTGACCAAATGGAAATTCCAGGCGTTGGCGCATACAAAAGAAGGCGCATTAGGCTATAGCAGCAGAGAAATCATCACCCAAAAGCAATTGATGGTGCAACCGAATGCACCAAGATTTTTACGGGAAGGCGATAAAATGGAATTCAGCGTCAAGATTGTCAACCTCGCTGATAAAGAACTGACAGGACAGGCAGAACTACAATTAATTGACGCTACCACTAATCAACCGATCAATGGCTGGTTCAGCAATATGGCGCCAGTACAGTTTTTTACGGTCGCCGCCAGTCAAAGTGAAGCCGTGCAATTTCCGATAGTCGTTCCCTATCAATTCAACAAAGCATTAGTGTGGCGGATCGTTGCAAAAGCCTCTCCGCCGGATGGCGGAGGAGGTTTGGAGGGGGCCGCGTTTAGCGACGGTGAAGAAAATGCCATGGCTGTTCTAACGAATCGGATGTTGGTTACGGAAACACTGCCATTGCCGATGAGAGGCACAAGCACAAAAAATTTTTCCTTTGAAAAATTATTAAACGCTGCAAATTCGGAAACTCTTCAGCACTATTCGCTCACCGCAGAATACACTTCTAACCCGGCATGGTATGCCGTACAGGCATTACCTTACCTGATGGAGTATCCTTATGATTGTGCAGAGCAAACCTGGAACCGTTATTATGCTAATTCACTGGCAACATTTATCGCCAATTCGTCACCACGCATCAGGCAAATTTTCGAGCAATGGAAAACAAAAGATACTGCTGCACTGCTTTCCAACCTGCAAAAGAATGAAGAACTGAAGGCCATCCTGCTGGAAGAAACTCCCTGGGTATTGCAGGCAAAAAGCGAAACAGAACAAAAAAAGAACATTGCTTTATTGTTTGACATGATCCGCATGAGCCAGGAAATCAATAGCTCTTACGACAAGCTGAAGCAAATGCAAAGCAGCAATGGTGGATTCGTATGGTTCAAAGGTGGACCGGATGATCGTTACATGACACAATATATTATAACAGGCATCGGTCATCTGAAAAAATTAAATGGTTATGCTGAAGGACAAAAACCAAAGCTGGATGAAATTTTAGTGCTGGCAATCCCTTACCTCGATAAAAAAATAAAAGAAGATTATGACAACCTGGTCAAATACAAAACAGACCTCACAAAATACACACCCGATTACAGTATTATACAATACCTGTATATGCGAAGCTTTTTCCCTGAATATAAAATAGCGAACGCTTCACAAAAGGCCTATGACTATTTCAGGACCAGAACCCAGTTAACCTGGTCAAAACAAAACAAATACATGCAGGGCATGACCGTACTTGCTTTAGGCAGAACAGGTGACGCAAAAACGCCGGCAGAAATATTGAAGTCGTTAAAAGAAACTGCGATTATCAATGAAGAACTGGGCATGTATTGGAAAGATGCGAGACGCGGCTGGTTCTGGCATGAAGCGCCAATCGAAGGACAGGCATTACTGATAGAAGCGTTCCAGGAAATTGGTAAGGATATGAAAACAGTAAGCGATCTAAAAACATGGTTATTGAAAAACAAGCAGACCAATCGCTGGGAGTCAACCAAAGCAACAGCTGAAGCCTGCTATGCTTTGCTGCTGCAGGGCACCCAATGGTTAACAAATGAGCCATCGGTTCAAATTAAACTCGGCGACCTCCTACTAATCCCGAATAATCGGGAAGGAACTGAACCTGCAGAAGCAGGCACGGGTTATTTCAAAAAAACAATAGATGGTAAAGACATAAAACCAACCATGGGAAACATTTCCGTAACAGTAGGTTCTTCCCAAGTCTCACCCGTGGGGGGAGATTTAGAGGGGGCCACATTCGGTGCTGTTTACTGGCAATATTTTGAAGACCTGGATAAGATCACGACTGCCTCAACTCCACTTCAACTGGTGAAGAAATTGTTTGCAGAAAAGAACACTGATCGTGGTCCTGTGTTGACGCCAGTAAATGATGGCGACATTTTAAAAGTAGGTGATAAGATAAAAGTGCGGATAGAACTGCGGGTTGACAGGGAAATGGAATATGTTCATATGAAAGACATGCGGGCATCTGCTATGGAACCGGTAAATGTATTGAGCAGCTATAAATGGCAGGGCGGTTTAGGTTATTATGAAACTACCAAAGACGCCAGCACCAATTTCTTTTTCAGTAACCTGAGCAAAGGAACTTATGTTTTCGAATATCCTTTGTTTATCACACATGCAGGTAATTTCAGTAACGGCATTACTACTATTCAATGCATGTATGCCCCGGAATTTAGTTCGCATAGTGAAGGTATCCGAATCAATGTAGAGTAAGTAACCGCACGGCACGGAATGCTCAATGTGCAATATTCAATGTTCAATTATCAATTATAAGCCGGTTGAACATTGAATATTGAGCGTTGGCTATTGAGGATTTATATTTGCCTATGCAAACAGAGTATCTGATCATTGGACAGGGCATCAGTGGAACTTTTCTTTCCTATTATTTGCAAAAAGAAAATAAAAGTTTTTTAGTCATTGATAACAACTATGAAAATGCCCCCTCAAAAATCGCAGCTGGCATCATCAATCCGGTTACCGGAAGAAGATTAGTAACGGTGTGGATGGTGGATGAAGTGTTACCCCATGCATGGAAAGCCTACCAGGAGTTGGGTCATGACCTGGAAATAACCGCCATTTCTCAAAAAACAATCATTGATTTTTTTCCCAACCCTTTCATGCGGGAAAGTTTTTTACAAAAGATTGAAAGTGGCGATAAATATGTACACGCCTACCCGGAACAAAATCATTTCAATAACTGGTTTAACTATGAATTTGGCTGTGGTGAAATACGACCTGCCTATACGGCGCACCTCGAAACATTATTACCTGCCTGGCGAAAAACACTGGTTGCAGGCAACAATTTACTGGAAGAAATTTTTGAGCTGGAACATTTAAAGGTTGAAGCCGATAAAATTGAGTATAAAGATATTGTCGCCGATAAAATTATATTCTGCGATGGCACATCCAGTTTTGAAAATCCTTTTTTCAAACAACTCCCGTTTGCACCCAATAAAGGAGAAGCATTGGTAGTTTCGATTCCGGGTTTACCCGACACGCATATTTATAAGAAATCAATGATGATTGTTCCGCTGGCGGAGAAAGATCTGTTTTGGGTTGGCGCCAGCTATGTTTGGGATTTCGAAAATGCCGGGCCATCAATGGCCTTTAAGCAAAGTACAGAGCAAGTTTTAACGCAATGGTTAAAAATTCCTTTTACAATTGTTGAACATCGATCGGGGTTGCGGCCTGCAACATTGGAACGACGGCCCTTTGTGGGACTCCATCCCTTACATCCATCGGTCGGGATATTGAATGGCATGGGTACAAAAGGATGTTCCTTAGCGCCTTTTTTTGCAAGACAGTTGGTTGACCATCTTTTATATGAAGAGCCGATTGCGAAAGATGCTGATGTTTCCCGCTTTAGAAAAATTCTTTCGAAGTAGCTACAGCTGTTGCTAATCGTCTTTTTTTATAGTTCCTGATAAAAAGACGGAGACGGTAGAGCAGAAATAAAGTAATCATGGTTCGATTATGAGCAATTTAGTTTTCGTTACAGGGTCCTGGTTGAGTACATGGCTTAATGCTTCGTAGAGATCAGGCATATTCCTTCGCAAGCCTTCCGGGTTTTCAAAAAATGCTTCGACACTCACTGCCCAGAACTCATGCATATTACTGAAGGCATAGCTCCTTAAATAACTGCGACGCCTTGCGATAACGTCTGCCAGTATGGGGCCGGTCTTGGTGGAAAACCGTTCATAGTTCAATCGAAAATTCGGATCCATACCATACTGAGCAAAAAAGTTATTATAGAGTAAAGCATGAGCCATCTCGTGCACAGCTACATTGATGTTGTCGTTTTTATAAGAATACCCGTACAAAAAATGTTTCCATGACAAATAGATTCCATCAGGAGCAACATGACCGATATACAGCTCATCATCATTATCCATGCGATAAGCATCGGCCAGGATATAAATGTCTTTGAAGTAAGATAGCTGGTAGTTTTTTAAACCGAATGTTACCTGCACAGCCGATGAACTTACCAGGATAGCTGTGGCTTCGTTTTTTTCCATCCCGATGAAATGAAATCGTTTCTGATTACGAAACTGGTGTGCTCTTTTTACAAATTTCCATTTAGAATAAATCGGGAGATCATTGAAATAAGAAAACACACTTCCGATCACATAAGAATAATCATTGAAAATGGCGGCATCAATACTTTCTTCTTCAGGTAGTGGGGTTATGGCCGAACGGGAAGTTCGGGAAAACAGGCCACTCAGTCTTTGAAGAATTGATTGCATAGTGCACGGTTCGGTGTTTAAATATAGACAACGAATGAACAACTTGCAAACATATACTGGTTATTTTCCGCTAGTAAATCTACGTATAATTCATCAATGAACTAGCAGCCAACAGGGTGAAAAGCTATTCGGCAGTTCAATATATTTAATCCTGCTTCAGCAACAATTGGACGTCATAACACATTACGCCTCCCGGAAGATTTATTACAACACTGCTTTAGAATCCTGGCCAATTTATAGTTGAATTGGCCAATACTGTCTCGCTTACTATCTTTGCCGCCCATAAAGAAGCGTAAACCGTTGGCTGTAAAGCCTTCCAGCTGATTTGTTGGACTCTTTAACGCATAATTTTAGAATTTCCATGTATAGAACTCATACCTGTGGCCAATTAAGAATAACAGACGTTTCAAAAGAAGTAACCCTGGCCGGCTGGGTACAGACTGTCCGGAAATTTGGCGCCATTACTTTCGTAGACCTTCGTGACCGATATGGCATCACCCAATTATTATTTGGTGAAGAACTGAATAAACAGCTTGATGAAAATCCGTTGGGCCGGGAGTTTGTATTGCAAGCCACAGGAAAAGTAAGCGAAAGAAGCAACAAGAACAGTAACATACCCACAGGCGAGATTGAAATAAATATCTCGTCTTTCTCCATTCTCAATAAATCGGCCGTTCCTCCTTTTACTATTGAAGACAAAACTGACGGTGGCGACGACCTTCGCATGAAGTATCGCTATCTCGATCTGAGAAGAAATGCTGTGAAGAAAAACCTGGAACTGCGATATGCAGTAAACCGGGCTGCACGAAATTATTTGCATTCGAATGGCTTTATGGATATTGAAACGCCATTCCTGATCAAATCCACGCCAGAGGGAGCCAGGGATTTTGTGGTGCCCTCCAGGATGAACCCCGGTCAATTTTATGCATTGCCCCAATCGCCGCAAACTTTCAAACAGTTGCTGATGGTAAGCGGATATGATCGTTATTACCAGGTGGTAAAATGCTTCCGCGACGAAGATCTTAGAGCCGATCGTCAACCCGAGTTTACCCAGATCGACTGTGAAATGGCTTTCGTGGAGCAAGAAGATATTTTAGAAATGTTTGAAGGTTTGATCAAATCTATTTTCAAAGAAGTTAAAGGGATAGATTATAATGAAACCGTTCAGCGGATGACCTGGGAAGATGCTATGTGGCAATACGGTAATGACAAGCCCGACATCCGGTTTGGAATGCAACTGTTGAACCTGAAAAAACCTTCTTCTGTTTATTCAACAAAAAAAGACAACCGTGATTTAATTGATGGTGCCGGCTTCAGAGTATTTGATGAGGTGGAAACCGTGTTGGCTATTGCCGTTCCCGGTTGCAGCGAATACAGCCGGAAGCAAACAGATGAGTTGACCGAATGGGTAAAACGTCCGCAGATCGGTATGAAAGGTCTTGCTTTTATAAAATGCAATCCAGACGGCAGTTATAAAAGCAGTATCGATAAGTTTTATACTGAAGAAAAATTAAAAGCTATTGCTGACGCAACACAGGCAAAAGCCGGTGACCTTGTTTTGATATTGGCCGGAGCCGAGGAAAGAACAAGAAAAGCCGTTAGCGAGTTGCGGCTTGAAATGGGCAAACGCCTGGGTTTTAGAAAAGATGATGAATTCAAATTGTTGTGGGTACTGGATTTCCCGCTGTTTGAATATGACGAAGAAGGCAATCGATGGGTAGCCCGTCACCATCCGTTTACTTCGCCGAAGCCGCAGCAGATAGAAACGATGATCAACAACAACCCGGTTATCGAAATTGCAGCAGAATACCTGAATCATCCTTATGCCAATATCAAAGCCAATGCTTATGACATGGTATTAAACGGAAATGAGATTGGCGGTGGCTCCATCCGTATTTTCCAAAGAGAGTTACAGGAAAAAATGTTTGCGGCATTGGGAATGGATAAAGCCGAACAGCAACATAAATTTGGCTTCCTGCTGGGTGCGTTTGAATACGGCGCACCACCACATGGCGGTATTGCTTTTGGTTTTGACCGCCTGTGCGCAATACTCGGAGGCAGCGAGAGCATCCGTGATTTTATAGCTTTCCCTAAAAACAATAGCGGAAGAGATGTGATGTTGGATGCACCTGCCACCATTGATGACAAACAGTTTGATGAACTACAGATAAAATTGGATCTGAAATCCTGATGCCACTCCGCTGGAAACTGTTTAGACTGCTCTGTATCCTGCAGATGATAGCTGCCGGGTTCAAGGCCATGGAGGCATTGCTAACTTTCCTTCAGCATATTTCGTTTGGAAGCATTGTGGGTGTGTTGCTATTTAGTTCAATATTTATGTTGACAATACTGGCAATAAACCTGGTTAATAACAATTATCCCGATAATCCGGTCGAGGGCAGGCAGAAAAAAGTATTCAACAGGCTTTTTCTGTTGAATTTTGTTTTCCTGACTTTTTTGTTTGGGTTTATCATTATCGAAGTCAGGGAGATCAAACAACTTGCCATGGTATCGGGCAAGAACTTTTTTGACTTTTCGTTCAGCATATTTGTCTTGCTGATACTTTACATTGTCATGCTTATCCTGCAACTGGTGATTCTTTTTGGCTTATATAAACTGCGTCTTGAGTTGTATGAAAATTTTATGAACCGGAAATTTGAATTTGAAAAAAATTAATTTAAAATAGTTTTGTTACGATTGGCTTTCCATTTCCAACGGGAATAAATCAACAATCCTCCAATAATAAATCCGAGAGCAACAAGCCGAAAAACTGACCTTCGTTGTATAGTATCCCGGTCCTCCCCTGTGCTCATCTTTTTGGAAGACATTTCAATGTAATAACTGAGTTGCGGATACTCTTCATTGATCTTTCTCACACCTGAAAAGCGTTTTAATGCCTTAGTATAATACCCTGAATAAAAAAAACTCAATGCCCTGTTAAATGCCAGTGCAGCCTGGCTCATTTTAGTATCAACCTTTGCCGAATCGAGAAAGCTCCTGATAATAGAAACCGGGATGGCGAAATTAAACCCTGAGGCAAGACTTCCTGTTTTCTGCTCAAGGCTGCCGAAGGTAGCAAGACCTATCACTTCTCCCCTGTTATTGCAAACAGGGCTGCCACTGCTGCCATGAGTAATAACGGCATCCATTTGAATAACCGGCCATCCACCTACTGATCTTTTCACAGCGCTTACGATACCCGAGGTCAGGGTAGGCTCAATATTCGTTTCTCTTGCCAGGAACGTATTCGACGTCACTGGCTCAGGATATCCGTATACTAATACCTGTTCGCCAATTCTTGTGCTTGTTTCTCTGCTGAGGGGTAAGGTTGGAAGTTGGAATACGCTGTCAATCTTTAACAAGGCTACATCTTTCCCCGGCATGGGTGTTCCTTTGATAATAACCCGGGCAGGCAATCGCTTTGTCTTTAATTTATCATCGCCGTCATCCGTTCTAAACTGCACATAGATTTCCCGCTGCAGATCAAACAGGATCATAGATGACACCTGGGAATAAATGGCGCTGTAGGCATTATTTAAAAGGTTTCTTTGTTCGTCATTTAATACCATTGCCCATGATTCCTGCAAAGCTTTAATATTAGCTTCCGTCACTTCCTGGAAGGTCGACAAAGTAAACTTACGCCTGATAAAGGAACTGTCTCTGTCGATGATATGGGCATTTGTAATGAGATAGCCATCCCCGGTTATAAAAAAACCTGTTCCGGAAGATAGGATGCGATGCCGCTGGCGAAAATATTGCGGCGTAGCGGAAAAGAACCGAAATGGCCTATTGTATAAAGCTTTTACAACAATATCCAACTTTTCTTCTGCTGAAAACATGGTGCCGGTCGTGTCAAGTCGTTGCACAGAATCCACAAGCTGGTTAAACCTGCGTTGATTCATTTCTACTTTATTAACATACACGTTTGCCGAAAAAACCGTTTGCACCATTGCCACGGCCGGAGAATTTGCCGCATAACTTTGCTCAGTCGAAATAACCTGTGCATGACCGGCATTATGACTTAAAAGTCCAATAAACAAAAAAAAGGCTGTATAATTTCTTCTTACCATTAGCTTTCCAAACATTCGTTCAAAGTAATAAAACAATCCGATTGCCGGCATTAAACAAAAAAATAAATAATCTATCTTAAACGACCTAAATCTCCCGATATTCTTCATACCCACTCTGTTTTTTAAACTCAATGTTTTAAAGAGTGCAAATATTTGAGGAATTCATTATATTCGACAAAACGGTTGCTAAACAGATGTCATACCTGTGAAGCAACCTTTTTATTTTACAAAAATAACTGCTATGACTGGTCATCAACTTTTTGAGCAATACAAAACTTATCCGGGCACCTGGGATGAAATGTGCCACGAAAGTAATATCCGATCGCAATATGGACAGGTCTATAAAGATTTTGCCAATTTCCCACTGGATGCGTTACTCCAAAAAGACAAGCTGGCTGGTGAACTTTTCATGAACCAGGGCATCACTTTCACCGTGTACAGTGATGATGCAGGTATAGAAAAAATTTTCCCTTTTGACATTATACCCCGTATTCTAACCGGTTCCGAATGGAATCATATCGAGCAGGGAATAAAGCAACGGCTGAGAGCTTTAAATCTTTTTTTAAAAGACATTTATTCTGAACAGCAAATATTAAAAGATAAGATCATCCCTGCTGATCTTATTGCTTCCTGTCCTCATTATACAAGAGAAGTTTTTGGCATTCGTGTACCACACGATCTGTATGTTCATATTTCAGGAATTGATTTGATACGCAGCCAGGATGGCACGTTTTATATTTTAGAAGACAATTTGCGGACCCCTTCTGGTGTTTCCTATATGTTGGAAAACCGGGAAGTAATCAAGAAAATTTTCCCGGGAATGTTGTCGAATAGCAGGGCCAGGATGATCAATAATTATCCACTATTGCTTCATAATATTCTCGTGAGTCTCACACCGCAACAAATCTCCAATCCTACTGTAGCATTACTGACCCCAGGTGTATATAACTCCGCTTACTTCGAGCACACTTTCCTGGCCAGGCAAATGGGTGTACAATTAGTAGAAGGTCGTGACCTGCTTGTAGACAACCATAAGGTATATATGAAAACGACCTCGGGCTTACAACAAGTGCATGTCATCTATCGCAGAATTGATGATGATTTCCTCGATCCCCTGGTATTTCGCTCTGATAGTGCTTTGGGCGTTCCTGGTTTGATGAGTGCCTATCGCAAAGGAAATGTAGCTATTGTTAACGCTGTAGGCAATGGAGTAGCCGATGATAAAGCAGTGTATGCCTACGTTCCTGCCATGATCAAATATTATTTGAATGAAGAAATCATTTTACCCAACGTCCCCACTTATGGATTGGAGGATGACGAGTTACGAAAATATGTTTTTGATAATATTGAAAAAATGGTGATCAAACGGACCAATCAGTCCGGTGGATATGGCATGGTGATGGGAAATTCCGCAAGCGAGAAGGAACTGAACGGCGCAAAAAAAGCCATATTGGAAACTCCCCGGGAATTTATTGCGCAACCGATCATCAGGCTATCCACGGTACCATGTTTTATTGACGGCAAATTGCAGCCCCGTCATGTTGACCTGCGACCCTATGCGCTGTGTGGACCGGAAGGAATAAAAGTAGTTCCCGGCGGCCTGACAAGAGTGGCGTTGCGTGAAGGATCCCTGGTTGTAAATTCTTCGCAGGGAGGTGGCAGTAAGGATACATGGGTAGTAGATCTGTAACAATCGCTAATGAACTTTAAACCCTTAAACTTTTAAACTTAAATCCCTTCATGCTTAGTAGAATTGCAGATTCATTGTTTTGGCTAAACCGATACATGGAAAGAAACGATTGCCTGGTAAGAGTAATTCGCACTAATTATATTTTATCTTTTGATACCGATCAACAGACTGATTTTTCCCTGAAAGATGTCATCATTTTGTTCTCTTACAATCATGAAGTGGCTTCGCAGTATGGTGAAAACCCCGATGCTGCCCTAAAATACCTGGTGACGGATACAAAAAATCTTAATTCAAGTAAGGTATTATTGACTAAAGCCCGGGAAAATGCCCGCGGTGTACAAGATTATATCACCAAAGAAGTTTGGGAACTGGTCAATCAAAGTTATCATATTGTAAATAAGCCGGGGATAGAACAACGTGTCACCGGCTCTCAGTCGCTGGAGGTGATAGATATGCTGGATCAGAATAGTGTTTTATTCTATGGTGTCATTGATAGTACAATGCCGAGAGGCCAGGGCTGGCAATTTTTAAACCTGGGTAAATTTATCGAACGATGCCTCCTTACTATCGATAACGTACTGGCTCATTCCCAGAAAATAGAACACCGGCTTGATATCCCAAAAGATATTCTGTTCTGGCGAAACCTTTTACTTTCGCTTTCCGGTTATGAGCTATACCTGAAAACCTATCCCCGGGGCCAATACAACCAGAACGTAATTGAACATGTCATTTTCAATCAGAATTTTCCCCGCTCACTTATTTACTCGCTGCAACGGGTCAAACGTTACTTCAAAGAAATAGCAGAACAATGTCATGTCGACGGTAGTGTTTCTTTGGAAAAACAAATTGGCCGGATCTGCAGCAAAGTGGAATTTGCCGATATGAATACTATAAAACAGGAAGGATTACCTCATTTCTTATATTCGCTTCGCAATGATCTTACCGATTTTTCAAAACAGCTTACGCAGATCTATTTTTCATACGCCTAACCAGGAACGAAATGCCCGTTTTTAATATACATCACATTACCAAATACGAATATGATCGACCGGTAAAAGAGAGTGTGAACGAAATAAGAATTTATCCATTCTCCGGTTCAGGACAGGAAACCCTGCATCATGAATTGCACATTTCTGGTCAGCCCGAAATTTATCTGATACAAGACTATTGGGGCAATCGAATTGGCATGTTCAACCTGATGCCATCGCACAAGGAACTTGTTATTGAAAGCAAACTTATCGTGAGAACACTTGGACAGCCAGATATTTTTCTTAATAACCAGGCTGGTTTAACTATTCTGAAAAAAGAAATTGCCGATAATCTTTCCTTACTTGAACTATCAAAAATCAGTGAAATAGAATTGAAGGAAAAGATACACGAAGCTGTGAGTGAATTTTACCAGGAAGATATGCCGGTTGCCACGATCATTGAAAAATGCGGCAATTTTATTTTCAATCAATTTAAATACATTAAAGGCATCACCAATATTGAAACAACGGTTGCTGAAATACTGGATCACCGCTCAGGTGTTTGCCAGGATTTTGCCCATGTAATGCTGGAGATGTTACGAAGCCTGGGAATACCCAGCCGTTACGTCAGCGGTTATATCTGCCCCAACAAAAATGGCATGCGTGGTGAAGGCGCCACTCATGCCTGGGTAGAGGCCTGGGTTCCCGGAATTGGCTGGATCGGCAATGATCCTACTAACAATGCCTGGGTCACCAGTCATCATGTAAAGTTGGCCGTAGGGCGCAACTTTAATGACTGCTCCCCGATTAAAGGAACTTTTAAAGGGCCTGCCAGGCAATCTCTTTCTGTGTATGTCTCCGTGGGCTATGAAGATGGTCACCATTTTGAAGAAATAAATAAAGTAAAACTGGAGTCTATGCCAGGCAATGATGACCTTCCTGAATATATAGAAAGTTTTGCCGGACAACAGCAGCAATAGATGTGACAGGTAATCGGTAATTTGCAGGTCTTTGGCTAATTATTGATCATCGCTTACCTGTTACAATTATGATCCCTCTCGCAGAACGCATTCGTCCCCATACATTAGATGAGCTGGCTGGTCAAAAGCACCTGACAGGAAAGGGGAGTATATTAAGAACTGCGATAGAAAATGGCCGGATTCCCTCGATGATACTGTGGGGCCCTCCGGGTACAGGAAAAACAACTATTGCGAACATTATCGCCAATACGTTGAACGCCCCGTTCTTTACATTGAGTGCTATCAGCGCCGGTGTAAAAGATGTAAGAGAAGTTATAGAGCAAGCGAAGACAAAACCCGGCTCTATCCTGTTCATTGACGAAATTCATCGTTTCAACAAGGGGCAGCAGGATGCTCTATTGGGTGCTGTTGAAAAAGGAACGATCACGTTGATCGGCGCTACAACTGAAAACCCCTCTTTCGAAGTCAACAGTGCCCTGCTCAGCCGGTGCCAGGTATATGTCTTAAAAGCGCTGGATGAAGAAGATCTTAGGCTCCTGGTACGGACAGCTCTGGAAAAAGATGAGTTGTTAAAAAAGAAAACAATTGAATTAAAGGAAACTTCAGCCTTAATCAATATTTCCGGAGGCGATGCAAGAAAATTATTAAACCTGCTCGAGCTTGTGACCTCCTCAAACCCCTCCGGGGGTGGGGCTTTAGAAATTACTGACAAATTGGTAATGGATGTTGCCCAGAAGAAAATTGCTCTATATGATAAAAGTGGAGAGCAACATTATGATATTATTTCAGCATTCATAAAATCCATCCGTGGAAGCGATCCTAACGCAGCCGTGTACTGGCTGGCCCGGATGATAGAGGGCGGGGAGGATGTAAAATTTATTGCAAGAAGATTACTCATTCTGGCCAGCGAAGATATAGGGAACGCCAATCCTACCGCATTGGTAATGGCCAATGCAACATTTGAAGCAGTTAACAAAATAGGATATCCGGAGTCAAGCCTGATCTTATCCCAGTGTGCTATTTATCTTGCTTCAAGTGCAAAAAGTAATTCCGCTACTGTTGCCATCGGGGCCGCTATGAACGCTGTTAACACAAAAGGAGATTTATCAGTGCCTTTGCATATACGCAATGCCCCAACCAAGTTGATGAAGAATTTAGGCTACGGCAAGAATTATGAATATTCTCACAGCTATGAAAATAACTTTTCGCCACAGGAATATTTACCAAAAGAATTATCCGGCACAAAATTTTACGACCCCGGGAAAAATGCACGGGAAGAGGAACTAAGAAAATTTCTAAGGACCCTGTGGAAAGACAAATACAATTACTGATGGACATTCAATCAAGAAAAGATATTGAACTACTAATGACTGCCTTCTACGAAAAAGTAAAAAATGATGATACCATCGGTTTTATTTTCAATGATATTGCCCGGGTAAACTGGGAGCATCATATTCCCATTATCTGCGATTTCTGGGAAACCCTTTTATTAGATGCGGCTTCCTACAGAAAAAACGCCATGGAAGTTCATTATATTCTCAACAGGAAAATGCCATTCCAGGAAAAACATTTTGAACAGTGGTTAAAACTTTTTTTCGAAACGGTCGATCAACTTTTTTCAGGCAAAATAGCCACCATGGCAAAAACAAAAGCAAAATCCATTGCTGCTTTGATGCAGTTTAAAATGAAACAAGAAAACGAAGGTTTCAAATAGTTTTAAGAATTCCTGACGAGGAAATATTATCAGCCTATATCTGCCCGTTCCTTACTGTTTAGTTAACTGTCCTCTTATCTCTCCGCCTCCATTATCTGCAGTGTGGATATTTACATACCATAAATTATTCATCAGGTCCGCCTCCATAGATGCGTCCAATGCTCCCGATGACCATGTAAAAGGGGAAGGCCCCATTGTACCATAGTTCAACCCGGCCACCGGCAAGCCGCTGACACCTGCGGCAGCTTTATGCACATGCCACACGGTGATGGCACTTGACAGGCCGGAATAAGTCACATTAATCGTCAGTATTTTCGAGGTCTTGTCATAGGTGCCTGTCACATTTCCTGTGGCAGTCGTTGTAACGGGAGGAACTTCGTTTGCTCCACTCATTGCTCCTGAAAACTGAACAATATTGTTATTGTCATCGTCATCATCATCCTTATCGCAGGAAGATATTGCGGCCAGGCACAATACTATGCCTAGCCCAACCAGGGTTCTACGTAGCATAAATTGTAGTTTAATAGTTTAAGTTGAGTCTTTCTATTTTCGTATCGCTGAAAAAAGAGATAAAGTTGCCCAAAGCATAAAACCTAATTTTAACACCCTTAATAATCTGAATTTCTATGCTCAACTGGACGTTAAAAAAATTCGAAGACCTAAGTCCTGATGAACTATATGCCATTTTACGGTTACGCAGCGAAGTATTCGTGGTGGAACAAAACTGCATTTTCCTGGATATGGATAATAAAGACCAACAATGCTATCACCTGCTGGGCTGGCAAAGTGATCTTTTAGCTGCCTATACAAGGCTGGCACCTCCAGGTATTTCGTACGAGCAACCATCCATCGGCCGGGTTGTTACTTCTCCTGCAGCACGAGGAAGTGGAATTGGAAAGCTATTGATGGAAAAAAGTATTGATGAAACAATTAAGTTGTTCGGAAAAAGTCCAATCAAGATAGGAGCACAATTATACCTCAAAAGATTTTATGAATCATTAGGCTTTGTGCAGGTCGGTGATATTTATGATGAAGATGGCATAGATCATATCAAAATGATACGTCAATAATGCTATCTCGTAAATACACTAAGTAGAAAGACTTTTTATTAAACGAAGATTTAAAAAACTTTCTCCAAGATTCTTTTCTTACATTTTTCTTTTTCTATTTTGGGCCATAATCCAATAGTAGAAAAAACCAGAAATCTGAATCTATGAGAAACAAAGTAGTCTCCGCAGCATGTACGCTTATGCTGTGCTTAGCTCTCAATTTATTATCCTTTCGATCTTTCTCACAATCAATTACCACCGGCAATGGAAAGTTTGAAATAGGACTGGGTCTCGGACCGATGTTCTTTTTAGGTGACCTTGGTGGTAGCGCTGGTATCGGTCGTGATTTTCTAAAAGATGTTGACTTCCCGATGACCAAGCTCTCAAAGATGGTATATGTAAATTATTACCCGGCAGAGTGGCTTGGGTTTCGTTTGGCTTTAAATCATGGCGTGTTAGAAGCTGCTGATGCTGAAGCGCCAGATAAGGGAGGCAGAGAGATTTCCCGTATCAAGAGAAATCTTAGTTTTAAATCATCGGTATTGGAAGGTTACCTGGCCGCTGAAATATACCCCACTGTATTTTTAGAACAATATGATGGACTTCAGGGAAAACTTCGTCCATACGGACTTATTGGCATAGGCGCCTATAAGTTCAAGCCAAAAACACAACTTAATGGTCAATGGGTGGAACTGCAGCCCCTTCATACAGAGGGCCAGGGGCTGATAGATGGAAAAAAAGATTATAAGCTTACGCAAATGGAAATTCCCATGGGCTTTGGATTCAAATATTTTATCAAAGAAAACATGTATGTAGGTGCGGAAATTTTACACAGGCAATTGTTTACGGATTATGTGGATGATGTGAGCACAACCTATGTCGATCCTGTAATTTTCAATGCTTTACCAGCTTCCGATCGCAGCAAAGCTGTGCAGCTTTATTATCGCGGTGATGAATTACCTGGTTCAGGTTCAAGCCGTCAAACACCACGTGTAAACGAGCAAAGAGGCGATCCAACTGACAATGATGCCTTTTTCTCCACAATATTGAGATTTGGCTTTAGAATTGGTAATGATCCTAACAGCAATGCAAGAAAACAAATGCGTTGCCCGGTGTTTTATTAAAGTTCCCCGTTAGTTCCTTTAATAAATCCGATAACCCTATGACTAAAAAAATTACACATTCCATTGCCCCTATTGTTTGCTTTAGTATTTTGGCCATGCAGCCTGCCACAGCAAAAGCAATGACATCAAAAAGGATAGATGAGGAAAAGAATCCAAGTGCAAAGACAAGATCTTCCTCGTCATTAAACAATCATGCTATAAAAATATATCCTGATGCCATCAGCAGGGCCATGCACGTGATTGCAAAGGAAAATGAAGGAAAACAAATTGATTTTTTCATCTTTGATCTTCAGGGTGAATTAATGAAGCATTATAAATTAGATGAAGGTGATCATAAAAAAATAACAGGCCTCCAGCGGGGAAAATATATTTATCATGTTTTTTGTGGCGACGAAGAAACTGCTACCGGAAAGCTTGATATTCGCTAATGTTCTTTTACAAGTGCTATACCTCTGTTTCCAATAAGCAGCAGGGAGCTTAATAGAATCTGATACCCTGGTTGACAAACCTAATCCGTTCTCTATTGGTACTCTCATTAGTATAAATTTTATTAAACACTCTCTGCACTTGCTTATTGGATTTTGTTTGAGTTCTTTCAATTATCATAACTAAGACCCGTAAAGCAGGGAAATTGCCAAAATCCATTATCCTGAAAACACCACATTGCTGGCCTGGAAAAGATTTTTTCAATCACTCCCTGCTTTATCTACGGGAAACATAAACTCCTCATTACATATCTATTCTACTCGTATACACCTAACTGTGCATTATTGTTTTAGTAAATACTGGCCAGATACATTATATTAGTTTACTAAAACCAACGTTTATGGATTTAATTGAACGGGTAAAAAACATTATCACTTCTCCAGCAAAAGAATGGGATGTTATTGCTACCGAACAACCTGACACCGGCAAGATTATTACCAGCTACGTTCTACCACTTGCTGGTGCAGCTGCTCTTGCTGCTTTTATTGGATATGGACTAATTGGAGTTAGTTATTTTGGTGTCAGGTATTCAGGAATTAACTACGGTATCTCCCAGGCTGTTTCGGTACTGGTAGGCGCATTAGTGGGCGTTTTTATCAGTGCGTTTGTGATTGATGCCCTGGCTCCAGGTTTTGAATCGGAAAAAAATATGAGCCGATCTGTGCAACTTGTTGCTTACTCTTATACCCCCGCATGGATAGGAGGATTATTGGCCATATTACCTATGATCAGATGGCTGGGAGCTTTGGTTGCTTTATATGGTTTATATCTTTTATATATTGGTTTACCAAAGCTCAAGAGAACACCGGCTGAAAAGCATGTAGGATATTTTGTTGTATCCCTATTGGTAATAATTGTGGTTTATATTGTTATAGGAATGATTATGGTGGCCATACTACCCGGAATGCGCCGACCTTACGACGGCGGTTCAATTAATGTTCGTTACTGATTGAAATAATTTGGCGTGAAAAACGGTTTCAATGATTGAAACCGTTTTTTATTTTTTGTCACTTATCATCACCCCCATCGAAGTCACCCGGATCGTGAAAATTGCCCAAATTTATCGCTCCGTAATTTAGTTTAGCTCGGTCTTCAGAAATCTGGCAGTATGACTCTCTTTATTCTTTATTAATTCTTCCGGTGTGCCTTCAAATAAAATCATACCGCCGCCGTCACCACCTTCCGGACCCACGTCAATAATATGATCGGCTACTTTGATTACATCCATATTATGCTCTATCACAAGAACCGTATTCCCCCGATCCACCAGTTTATTTAACACATTCAGCAGGTGTTTAATATCTTCAAAATGCAAACCGGTAGTTGGCTCGTCCAGGATATAAAACGTTTTACCAGTATCCCTTTTTGAAAGTTCAGTTGATAGTTTTACCCGTTGTGCCTCTCCCCCGCTCAATGTTACGGCCGATTGACCCAGTGTTATATAGCCCAATCCGACTTCCTCCAGCACTTTGATCTTTCTATAGATATAGGGAACAGCCTGGAAAAACTCAACGGCTTCCTCCACCGTCATTTCCAACACATCAGCTATTGATTTTCCCTTGTATCGTATTTCCAGTGTCTCCCGGTTGTAACGTTTACCATTACATTTTTCACAATGCACATACACATCCGGTAAGAAGTTCATTTCTATCACCCGCATACCACCACCCTCGCAAACTTCGCAGCGACCGCTTTTTACATTAAAAGAAAAACGACCGGCATTATAACCCCTGATCTTTGCTTCAGGTATTGAGGCGAACAAGGTTCTTATCTCGGTAAAAAAACCACAATAGGTAGCGGGATTGCTTCGCGGTGTACGACCAATAGGTGATTGATCAATCTCCACTACTTTATCAATATTCTCCAATCCTTTTATCGATTTATATTCTAATGGTGTTCCTTTCGATCCATACGCATGATGCGAAAGAATGGGATATAATGTTTCATTGATCAATGTCGACTTGCCACTACCGCTTACACCAGATACCACGATAAATTTACCCAATGGAAATTTTACATTTACATTGTTCAGGTTATTTCCTTTTGCCCCTTTTAATTCTAAAAATTTACCATTGCCTTTTCTTCGTTCAGCCGGAACTTCAATTTTCAGATGACCATTCAAATAACCTGACGTCAGCGTATTCAATTTCAATAAGAGTTTAGGATCACCCTGGGCTACCACTTTTCCGCCATGAAAACCTGCCTTTGGCCCGATGTCTATTAAATGGTCGGCCGCCAGCATAATGTCTTTATCATGTTCTACCACCAATATACTGTTCCCGATATCACGAAGATTTTTCAACGCATCGATCAGGCGATGATTGTCACGTTGATGCAAACCGATGGACGGTTCATCCAATACATAGGTGATACCCTGCAGCTGAGAACCGATCTGGGTCGCCAATCTTATCCGTTGCGATTCACCCCCACTCAAGGTTTTGGAACTCCTGTTTAGCGTGAGATAGGTTAATCCTACATCGAGCAAAAATTGTAACCTCTCTCTTATCTCCTTTAATACATCCTTACCAATAATGTTTTGTTTATTGGAAATACGAAGTTCAATACCATCAAGCCATGCAGCCAGATTATCGAGGTTCATATTGCTCAGCTCTGCGATATTTCTCCCGGCCACTTTAAACCACAGGCTTTCCTTTTTTAATCGGGCCCCGCCACAACTTTCACAGGGTTTTAATTGCATATATTCTTCAGCCCAGTTTCGCAATTCTTCCTTATGCCCGTTATTGAACCAGCGGTTGAGCATATTTACAATGCCTTCATAGGTGCCATTCGAATCTTCCCTGATGTTTTCAAAATCTAGTTCATTTTCCACTCCTTCCTCGTTACCGTACAACAAAATATTCAGTGCTTTTTGAGGAATATCTTTTATCGGTTTGGTCAATGATATCTTATTCTTCTTAGCAACTTCCTGGGCCTGTTTGTAAACATACGCTTCTCTTTCCCCTCCCAATGGAGCAATACCACCCTCACTGATGCTTATGCTATTATCCGGAATAACAGCTTCCATATTTATATGAAATGTTGTCCCCAATCCTTTACAAACAGGGCAGGCACCGTAAGGAGAATTGAAAGAAAATGCATTAGGGGAAGGCTCTTCATAACTAATCCCTGTGTCCTCGCACATCAATAATTTTGAATACTGTGTTACGGCCCCCTCCCGATCCCGACGTGAAGTCGGGACCACCAACTCACTGTCCTTACTTTTTGAAGAAGTCTTAGTTTTATTCTCTTTATCTGTATTCACTAATAAAAACATCAGGTCCTTGCCCAGCTTCAATGTCTGCTGAACGCTTTGACTCAATCTTGCTTTTAATTCATTTGTCACCTGTAACCGGTCTACCACCAGTTCAATATCATGAATTTTATACCGGTCCACCTGCATTTTAGGAACAATGTCCTTTACTTCGCCATCGACTCTTACTTTCAAAAAACCTTTTTTCCTGACATCTTCAAACAATTCACGATAATGTCCTTTTCTTCCTCTTACTAATGGCGCCAGCAGACTTATTTTTTCACCATGATATTTTGCAAAAATATTTTCAACGATTTCCTCCTCGCTCCATTTTACCATCTTCTTACCGGTGTTATAGGAATATGCTTCACCAATTCTTGCAAACAATAACCGAAGGAAATCATATACCTCTGTGATGGTCCCTACAGTGGATCGGGGGTTTTTATTGGTGGTTTTTTGTTCAATAGAAATTACGGGTGACAGCCCGGTAATTTTATCGACGTCTGGTCGCTCCATATCACCAATGAATTGTCGGGCATAGGCGCCGAAAGTTTCCATGTAACGACGCTGGCCCTCGGAATAAATGGTATCAAAGGCCAATGATGACTTACCGCTTCCGCTGATCCCTGTAATGACAACTAATTTGTTTTTGGGGATTGAGATATCAATATTCTTCAGATTATGCTCCCTTGCGCCAAAAACATCAATCGCATCTGCCCTGGTATTCTCCATATTTTTAAACAGGCTCCTTTTTCAGTGTTAAATAGAGGCCAACGAAGATAAAACAAGCGTTAAAGCAAAAAGTTAGAAAAATTCGAACCCAACTTTATCGTTTGAAAACGAGGGTTTCAGGAAAGGGTTATTTCGCAAAAAACAACTTTTTTTATCGATTTTCCGTGAAAAATGAATTTCTGGCACAATATTTAAATAAGATGTGTCGAAACCAGATATTAATTCATTCAAAACTTGAAAATACCATGAAAAAAATCGCAATCATTACCAGCGCAGCGTTTTTATTTGCTACGGCTGCCGTAAATGCCCAGACGGACACCGTTCCCAAACAGCCCACTGAACAACCAGCAGCTCAACAACCTGTAGCTACTGAACAGACACAACAGCCTACCGCTAAAGTATATAATGATAAATACAACAACTGGAGTGCTGATACTTACAAAATGCAGCCAATGCCAGAGGCATTAACTATCGAAAAAATATTTCCTGTATTAGGTAAATACCAGCTCACTGATAAAGATGGAGCAGCATCTACTGTAACAATTGCAATGGATGAATCTAATAAAGGTATTGTTTGGATTGATGGTTTACCACAAGGGAAAATAAAAGCTACGCTCAGAAAATCTCCTGCTACTTACAAAATTCCCGTTCAAAAATTAGAAGAAGAAACTGCTGTAGTAGCTGAAGAAACAACAACAGATGCCAAGAAAGCAAAAACCGCAAAAGCTAAACCCGCTAAAGAATTGGCTGAAGGTGTTTTAATCTATGACAAAGATGCTAACGTTTTAAATGTATGCATTGGTTGCAAATACGATAATGAAAACCCTGCAGTTGCCTTCACTCCGGCTGCTGAAGAGCCCGCAGCTACTGAAGAAGCTCCTAAAAAAGCTAAGACGGCGAAAAAGCCAGCAGCTAAAGTTGCTAAAGTAAAACCTGTTCATTACACTGGTAGCAAGATAATCGAAACTCCTGCTGCTACAGAACAGCCCGCAACTGAACAGCCAGCTGTACAACAATAAGGAATAGTCAATTTGTATCCAATGAAAAATATTTGGAGGTTGCCCGTAAGCAACCTCTTTTTTTATTTCAGTAATTGCTTATTACTTTTTCACTAACAACTGTTGACGATTTTTAACAGCAAAAAAATTTGGCCATCTGAATATTGCGCCATTATCTTTGCACCAGTTCTTTATAGTTCACTTATCAAGAAAGGCAGAGGGTAATGGCCCGATGAAGCCTTGACAACCTATTCCGAGATCCGCCACAGCGGACGGAAAAAGGTGCCAATTCCACCCCGACGGGAATGTCGGGACAGATAAGTCAGATTCAAAGCTTCAAAATATCTAATCACAATATTCAAAAGCTCATCTGATTTGTCGGATGAGCTTTTTTGTTGTCCGGTCAAACCGGCAACCAATACTCTCCGGTAAGCATTATCCCCGTTCTTGCTTAGTGTTCGCAAAGAGATGTCTAATCAATTTTTAATCGGCTCCCCGGCTAAAAGGGAGCAACAAAATGTCTAAACAAAATGAGTAACGCAACACAATTAATCCACAGCATTCCGGTGGATCCGCTCACGGGGTCTATCTCCGTTCCAATTTATCAAACCAGCACTTTTGTACAAGAAGCTCCTGGGATAAACAAAGGTTATGATTATGCCCGAACCGGCAATCCAACCCGTACCGTATTAGAAACGTTAATTGCAACGCTTGAAAATGGAAGCACAGGTATCGCCTTTGGGAGCGGATTGGCTGCTATTGATGCGGTAGTGAAGCTTTTGAAAAGCGGTGACGAAATAGTAGCAGTTGATGATATTTATGGCGGAGCCTTTCGCTTGTTTACACATGTTTATGAGAAGTTCGGTATCACTGTTAACTATGTAGACACAACAAACATCGCGAATGTTTTCAACGCAGTCACGACCAGGACAAAATTGATCTGGATAGAAACACCAACCAATCCAACATTAAAAGTATCAGACATTGAGGCAATAGCAAAAATTGCAAAGGCCAACCGATGTTTACTTTGCGTGGATAATACTTTTGCTTCACCCGCCTTACAGCAACCTCTCTCGTTGGGAGCTGATATTGTAGTGCACTCCGCCACTAAATATCTCGGCGGCCATAGTGATTTGATTGCCGGGCTGGTTGTAACAAAAGAGAAGGAGATCGGTGAGAAAATTAAATTCATTCAAAATGCAAGCGGTGCAATCCTGTCCCCGTTTGACAGTTGGCTGGTCATACGTGGTATCGAAACTTTAGGATTGCGGGTAAAACAGCATAGCGCCAATGCGTTGGCTATAGCTGAATTTTTAGAAGGACATCCCGATGTCGACAAAGTATTTTACCCTGGTTTAAAATCACATCCTAACCATATTGTGGCTGCCCGGCAGTCAAAAGCTTTCGGAGGCGTAGTTTCATTTACCCTTAAAGACGACACAATTGAAGCCGCTACAGCTTTTGTAAAGTCAACTCGCTATTTCAAACTGGCCGAAAGCCTGGGAGGCGTGAAAAGCCTGCTATGCCACCCGTCGCAAATGACGCACAAATCAATACCTGAAATAAAGAGGAAAGCAGCCGGTGTAGCTGACAGCCTGATACGGCTTTCTGTAGGATTAGAAGAATCCGACGATTTAATAAAAGACCTGGAACAAGCATTTTTTAACCTTAAAACAAACATCCGTTCACAAGAAGCATTAACAGTTAATTAAAAAAGGTCCGGGGAAAAATTTGTTTGAACAAAATTAGTCTACTAAATTCGTAGGATAATTAAACTGATGGTGACACTACAACAAAATATCATTGTTAATACTCGCGGGGGTATTTGTTGTACCACCCGTTGTATGTGTTGATTACGCATACAAATTCCTCCCTCTGACTTGTAGCCCTTGCTTCCTGAACCGCTTGTTTCAAACTTTTAAAAAATAAATTATGAGTAACAAACTCCATTTTGAGACCCTCCAGCTTCATGCTGGCCAACAAATTGACCCTACAACCAAATCCAGGGCAGTCCCCATTTATCAAACCACCTCCTATGGTTTCGACAGTACTGATCATGCTGCTAATCTTTTTGGCTTGCGTGAATTTGGAAATATCTACACCCGTATCATGAATCCTACTACGGATGTTTTTGAACAACGCATTGCCGCTTTGGAAGGTGGTGTTGCTGCATTGGCTACTTCTTCAGGACAGGCCGCACAATTTCTTGCATTAAATAATATTCTGCAAGCAGGAGACAATTTTGTATCAACTCCATACCTGTATGGTGGTACTTATAATCAGTTTAAAGTTGCTTTTAAACGTCTCGGTATTGAAGCACGGTTTGCAACAGCCGATGATGTAGAAAGCTTTGTGCCGCTGATTGATAAAAACACCAAAGCAATTTATCTTGAAACCATTGGCAACCCAAGATTGAACATTCCTGACTTTGAAAAATTTGCAGCCCTGGCTAAAGAGTATGACCTGCCATTGGTAGTTGATAACACATTTGCAGCAGGTGGCTATTTATTTCGTCCATTGGAACATGGAGCCAACGTTGTGGTTGAATCAGCAACCAAATGGATCGGCGGACATGGCACCAGCATTGGCGGCGTAATTGTAGATGGCGGAAATTACAACTGGGGCAATGGCAAATTTCCGCAGTTTACAGAGCCGTCTGAAGGCTATCATGGCTTGAAATTCTGGGATGTATTTGGAGAAGGAAACCCGCTCGGCTTACCCAATATTGCCTTTGCAATTCGTACCAGGGTAGAAGGCCTTCGTGATTTCGGCCCTTCATTAAGTCCTTTCAATTCATTCCTGCTTTTACAAGGATTGGAAACTCTATCACTCCGTGTTCAGCGACATGTAGACAATGCACTGGCATTAGCTGAATGGCTTGAGCAACACCCGCAAGTGGAATATGTATGGTATCCCGGTTTGAAAAGCAGCCCTTATAATGCGCTTGCTAAAAAATACCTGAAACGTGGCTTTGGCGGCATCCTGAATTTTGGTATCAAGGGCGGTCTTGAAAACGGGAAAAAGTTTATCGACTCGTTACAGCTGATCAGCCATTTAGCCAATGTAGGTGATTCCAAATCCCTGGCTATTCATCCGGCCTCTACCACACATGAACAGTTAAGTGAAGCTGAACAAAAAGAAGCCGGCGTATTGCCAAATTTAATTCGTATCAGCACAGGTACAGAGCATATTGATGATATCAAAGCAGATTTTGAACAGGCATTTCAAAAAGTATTTGCTAAAGAACTAGTAGCATAAAATGACGTCGATTTTTAAATACGATAATTCATTCACGTTAGAGTCAGGGGTAACTCTTCCGGGTTACCACCTGGCTTATACTACCCATGGAAAACTGAATGCTGATAAAAGTAATGTGGTATGGATATTTCATGCGTTAACGGCTAACAGCAACCCTTTGGAATGGTGGCCCGGTCTTGTTGGTGATGGCAGGTTTTTCGACCCGGCAAAATATTTTATTATTTGCGTCAACAAGCCGGGCAGCCCTTATGGCAGCATTTCACCATTAAGCATCAACCCCCAAACTAATCAGCCTTACTATCACGACTTTCCGCTTTTTACCATTCGTGATATGGTAAGAACCTACCAGCATTTAAAAGATCATTTAGGTATCAATAAAATTTTTATTGCCCTTGGTGGCAGCACGGGAGGAATGCAACTGCTGGAGTGGGCCATTGAAGAGCCTGTATTGTTTGAACATATTGTACCGATTGCCACCAATGCGGCTTTATCACCATGGGGTATCGCCTTCAATGCCTCCCAACGCATGGCTATTGAAGCTGATAGTTCCTGGCAGGAAAGAAGACCTGATGCCGGTCAAAAAGGATTGGCAGCAGCAAGGTCTATTGCTTTACTGTCATACCGGCACTACAATGGGTATGATATAACGCAGGCAAGGGATAAGGCCTTTGTTGCTCTGCATAACGAAGTAGCTTTTGCCTCGGACAATTACCAGCGGTACCAGGGTCTGAAACTCGTAAATCGTTTTAATGCGCTTTGTTATTATCGCCTTAGTCAAAGCATGGATAGTCATGATGTAGGAAGAAAAAGAGGAGGTGTTGAAGCCGCCTTGCAGAAAATAACCGCAAAAACCCTGGTAATAGGCATCAAGTCAGATGTTCTTTATCCAATTGCTGAACAGGAGTATTTGCAGAAAACTATTCGTGGCGCAGAACTGTTAAACATTGCAAGCGATTTTGGACATGACGGCTTTCTTTTGGAATATGAAAAGATTGAACCAGCCCTAAGAAAGTTTATTGAAGACAAACAATCACATCATTTAAAAGTAGTGAACGAATAAAGCTCAATAGCTCGGAAGTTCCCAGGTTCAAAACGACCTCAACTTGCGAACAAATGAACTTGTGAACTGAAAAACTTAAAATATGGAAACACATAAGCAATTAACGATCGGTTTATTTGGATTCGGCGTAGTGGGTGAAGGGCTTTACAAAGTATTACAACAAACACCATCCCTTAAAGCTACCCTCAAAAAAGTATGTATCAAGAACCCCGAAAAGAAAAGAAACGCCCCGGCATCGCTATTTACAACTGACAAAGAGGTGTTGCTGAATGACCCGGAGATAAATGTAATAGTGGAAGTGATCGATGATGCCGATGCGGCTTACCAGATCGTATCAACGGCACTAAAAAATGGAAAGGATGTGGTGAGTGCCAGTAAAAAAATGATCGCCGAACATCTGCCAGCTTTATTGGATATACAACAACAAACTGGTCAATCTCTCCTGTACGAGTCTGCTGCCTGTGCTTCTATCCCTGTCATCAGAAATCTTGAAGAGTATTATGATAATGATCTGCTACATTCCATCAAGGCCATCGTTAACGGATCAACCAATTTCATTCTTACTAAAATGTTTGAAGAAGGCCTTGACTTTAAACAGGCGTTGATATTAGCGCAGCAACTTGGTTTTGCTGAAAGCAATCCGAAACTGGATATAGAGGGTTTTGATGCGGTGAATAAATGGACCTTCCTGCTGACACATGCTTATGGTATCATCGAGTCTCCTGAAAATATTTTGTTTAATGGTATCCAGAACATCCAGGCCGGCGATGCAAGAGTGGCAAAAGAAAAGAATCACCAGATCAAGCTGGTAGCTCAGGCTAAAAAATTACAAAACGGAAAAGTAGCGGCATTTGTATTACCTCAATTTGTAAAACCGGACGACCACCTCGCTTTTGTAAAAAATGAATACAATGGTGTAGTAATTGAAAGTGGATTTGCCGACAAGCAATTTTTCTATGGCAAAGGAGCTGGAAGTTTTCCAACCGCTTCGGCTGTATTGAGTGATATTTCTGCTTTGCGCTATCAATATAAATACGAGTATAAAAAATTATATCATCACCAGCCGCATGAGCTAAGCCAGGATGTGTTCCTGCGGGTTTATGTGAGCTTTGATGACATTCAATATATACCAAGGGATCGCTTTGAATGGCTGGAAGAATGGCACGCACAGGAGGAAAGAAAATACCTGGTAGGTGTGATCTCCTTCCAGCAGCTGATTGGCAATGACTGGTGGAAAGAAAATAACACGTCGCTGATTCTTACCCCTGACCCGGTAATTGAAGATGTTGAACTTAGAAAATTAAAAAAGAAAAGCCTCGAATTAGCCGGGCTTCTATAGTTTTTCTTATTAGTTGTGTAGTTATACAAGAGGTCTCTGTCAAAGAGGCCTTTTGCATTCTATTTAGCTGGTAAAACTTTTCATGGTATTCCTTCTAACCATTGCATCCATGATATTTTCACAGCCTATTAAAAAAGGAAAGTCCTGCCTTTCGGCAGGACTTTGTCGGGAAGACAGGATTCGAACCTGCGACCCCCTGGTCCCAAACCAGGTGCGCTACCGGCCTGCGCTACTTCCCGAACTTATTTACTTGTTGCCGATATTTTCAATCAAGGTTGGTCTATCATTTCTGCGACCCTCCCGATCTCAATCGGGATGCGCTACCGGCCTGCGCTACTTCCCGAACTTATTTACTTGTTGCCGATATTTTCAATCAAGATTGGTCTATCATCTCTGCGACCCTCCCGATCTCAATCGGATGCGCTACCGGCCTGCGCTACTTCCCGAACTTATTTACTTGTTGCCGATATTCTCAATCAAGATTGGTCTATCATTTCTGCGACCCTCCCGATCCCAATCGGGATGCGCTACCGGCCTGCGCTACTTCCCGAACTTATTTACTTGTTGCCGATATTCTCAATCAAGATTGGTCTATCATTTCTGCGACCCTCCCGATCCCAATCGGGATGCGCTACCGGCCTGCGCTACTTCCCGAACTTATTTACTTGTTGCCGATATTCTCAATCAAGATTGGTCTATCATTTCTGCGACCCTCCCGATCCCAATCGGGATGCGCTACCGGCCTGCGCTACTTCCCGAATTTTCCAACTTCCTCGCTTAACTAAAACAATCTGCGGTGAGGGCGGGATTCGAACCCGCGGTACAGTTTAACCCGTACGGCAGTTTAGCAAACTACTGATTTCAGCCACTCATCCACCTCACCGTCGGCTGCCCTTTTATAAGGGGTGGCAAAAATAAGATAACTGACCAGAAAACCCAAAACAAATACAAAAAACAAATCCCAAATTCCAACATGATCGGAACCTGGGATTTATAGTATCTAAACTTAAACTTTTACATGGCTGCTAGCTGCACTTTTTGTTGCAACTCCAACACATTTTCCCTGAATACCGTATCGGTATCCATCAGGTCTTTAACTGTCTGGCAAGAGTGAATAACGGTAGTATGGTCCCTGCCGCCAAAATGCTCCCCGATGGTCTTTAATGAATTTTTGGTGAAGGCCTTGGCCAGGTACATGGTAATCTGCCTCGCCTGCACGATCTCTCTTTTACGGGTCTTTTGAAGCAGCTTATCGTAAGACACATCGAAGTACTCACATACCATACGCTGAATGGTATCGATAGTGATTTCTTTGCTGGATGATTTTATAAAATTACGTAACACTTTTTTCGCTAAATCTAGGTCAATCTCTCTCCTGTTAAGCGAAGATTGTGCCAACAGTGATATCAGTGCACCTTCCAGTTCCCTGATATTGCTGTTGATATTGTAGGCTATATATTTTACTACTTCCTTAGGCATTTCCAACCCATCATTCTTCATCTTCTTTTCCAGTATCTCGATGCGGGTATCATAATCAGGGATTTGCATATCTGCACTAAGCCCCCATCTGAAGCGGCTCAACAACCTTTCCTGTACGCCATCCAGGTCTTTGGGAGACTTATCAGAAGTTAAGATCAGTTGTTTATGTGACTGGTGCAAATGATTGAAGATGGCAAAGAAAGCATCCTGTGACTTTTCAGCTTTATTAAAAAACTGAACATCATCAATGATCAATACATCTATTAATTGGTAAAAATGAATAAAGTCATTAATTGCATTATTCCGCCCATGATCCATGAACTGGTTGATAAACTTTTCAGAACTTACATACAACACCACTTTGTTGGGGTGTAATTTTTTTACCTCATTGCCGATCGCCTGGGCAAGATGCGTTTTACCTAAGCCCACGCCGCCATAAATAACCAAAGGATTAAAAGAATTAGCACCGGGCTTTTCAGCTACCGTTTTACCGGCACGACGGGCTACCCGGTTGCAATCACCCTCAATAAATGAATCGAAAGTATAAATATGATTTAGCTGGGGGTCTATCTGCATTTTTTTCAGACCCGGAATAACGAATGGATTTTTAACGGGGTTATTTATGACAAGAGGAAAATCCATTTCATTGTTTGAAAAAGTTTTAAATCCCTGGCCGGTTACATCCATCGTCAATGGTTTGTTTTTACTATTCCCACTATCAACCATGATACGATATTCCAGGTGAGCATCTTTTCCCAATTCTCTCTTCAAAGTCTTTGCCAATAAATTTACATAATGCTCTTCAAGGTATTCAAAAAAGAACTGACTGGGAACCTGGATAACCAGAACATTATTTTTTAACGATACAGGATGGATGGGTTCGAACCAGGTTTTGTAATGCTGCCATTCAACAATGTCTTTGATGATCTTTAAACAATTAGCCCATACTTTTTCCGCATTTTTCTCCATCAGTAACGTAACAGTTTATATCGGTTTAATTATAGTCTTGTGAAAATTTGTCCAAAAAAATTCTCCACACATGTCAATAAAAAAAGTTGGACGGGACGGCGAATATCAACATTTATTGGATAAAAAAAAATTTTTATTCCCCTGCTTTTTTGACTAACTAAACAATGATAATTTTTTTCTTTTTCTTTGAAAAAAATTTGGTTGTCTCAGCAAAAAAACTCTAAAGCAGTTACCGTCATTTCAACAAAAAAAATTGACACTTTAACTGAACACAACTTGCTTCCAAAAAGTAATCGGGTAAAAATTTGTTACTGTATACTATTGCTCTTTCCTAATAAAAAATACAGACTGGCACAACAAAAAAGTATAACAGAACTTTGATTTTTCAATAACGTTCAAAGTAGTTGAAGGTAGAAATAATTCCTTATAGCTACAAGAAAAACACAACAGATTGCTACTTTTTTTTCTGGCTATGCCTAACCTGTTTTATTACAACACTGTTTACGCATTTAATAGCAAATAAAACAAACACCCAATAGCTTTATTGAGTCGTATTTTTGCGATGCTCAAAAAATTTGTTTCAGGATAAAAACCTGGCCACATGCAAAAAAAAATTTCTCTCCGGTTGCTTCCGGCTGAAGCTGCCAGCGATCATTCAATCAGGCAATACATAGCCCGTTCAGAAGCAGTCAACATGGCTGACATAACAGGCTTTACAATTATTAAACAATCGATAGATGCAAGAGCAAAACAGGCATGGATAAATTTAACACTGTTGGCCTACATAAACGAACCCTATCTTCAAAGGGAGCTGATGGCATTTAATTTTCAAAATGTAGCTGTAGCAGAAAAAAGAGTGATCATTGTTGGTGCCGGACCTGCGGGGTTATTTGCGGCATTAAAACTTATTGAAGCGGGTGTCAAGCCAATCCTCCTTGAACGCGGTAAAGATGTCAGGGCCAGGAGGCGGGACCTTGCGGCATTGAATAAAGAAGGTGAAGTCAATCCTGAAAGTAATTACTGCTTTGGCGAGGGGGGAGCCGGCACTTATAGCGACGGCAAATTATACACCCGCAGTTCAAAACGAGGTGACATTGACAGGATACTAAATCTGTTTGTCCATTTTGGCGCCGAAGAAAAAGTATTGTACGAGGCCCACCCCCATATTGGCACTAATAAGCTGCCACAGATCATCACTGCCATGCGTAAGCAAATACTTAACTGCGGTGGTGACTTCTTGTTTGAAAAAAAAGTGGTTGACCTTGTATTGTCAAATGATATAATAAAGGGCGTTAAGACCGCTGATGGTCTGATATTTGAAGCTGATGCGGTAATTCTGGCAACTGGTCATTCAGCCAGGGATATTTTTCAATTGCTCCAGGCAAAAAAAATACTGATTGAAGCCAAGCCTTTTGCACTGGGAGTAAGAGCTGAACATCCCCAGGCCGTAATAGACAGTATTCAGTACCATTCACCGGAAAGAGACGAATTTCTTCCTCCTGCCTCTTATAGCCTGGTGCAACAAGTGAACGGAAATGGCGTCTTTTCTTTCTGCATGTGTCCTGGCGGTATTATCGCACCTGCCGCCTCGTCACCCGGCGAATTGGTAGTGAATGGCTGGAGTCCCTCTAAAAGAAACAACCCATACGCCAATAGCGGGATAGTGGTAACAGTACAGAACCACGATTTAAAGGATTATAAGAAATACAGCGATTTTGAGGAGATCACCAACCAACCAGCAAAAATGTTAAGCTCAAATCTGGGCATGATGTATTTTCAGCAGTATGTAGAGCGAAAGGCTTTTAAAGCAGGTGGTGGAAAGTTTGTCGCGCCTGCTCAACGGATGGTTGATTTTGTTGAAAGAAAAATATCAGCCTCCTTACCTGATTGCTCTTATCTACCCGGGCTTCGCTCATCCGCGTTAAAAGATGTACTGCCCCATTTTATATACACCAGTTTGCAGCAAGCCTTTAAAGAATTCGGAAAAAAGATGAGAGGCTATTACACCAATGAAGCAGTGGTAGTAGCGACGGAATCCAGGACATCCTCTCCTGTCCGCATACCACGCAATGAAACTTCGTTACAACATCCACAAGTGAAAAACCTATATCCTTGTGCGGAAGGAGCTGGTTATGCTGGCGGCATCATGAGCGCAGCTATGGATGGAGAAAGAGTTGTCATGCATATCCTTGCTACACTTTAACGCAATTGGCGCCCTGGTTTAGATAGTTTAAGAGCTCAGGGATGCCTTTTATCGAAATTTTATCGCTTATATAGAGTAACGGTTATTTTTGCCAGACAATTTTAACGTCATGCCAATACTGGAATTAAACCGCCTACGAAAATATTTTGCCACGCAAAAAGCTGTTGATGATATCAGCTTTACCATCGAAAGAGGACAAATATTCGGCCTGCTGGGCCCTAACGGTGCCGGAAAGACAACCCTGATTCGCATGATAACAGGCATTTTTTACCCTGACGAAGGCGAGATTACCTTCGACGGCAAAAAATTTGATCCCATTAATGACATTGCCCATATTGGCTACATGCCTGAAGAACGTGGCTTATACAAAAAAATGAAGATTGGAGAACAAGCCATGTACCTCGCCCAACTCAAAGGGCTTAGCAAAAGTGAAGCCCAATCCAAAATCAAGAACTGGTTTACCAAACTGGATATGGAAACATGGTGGAACAAAAAGGTAGAGGATCTTTCAAAAGGAATGAGTCAAAAATTACAGTTCGTTACTACTGTTTTGCATGAGCCGAAATTGATTATTCTTGATGAACCTTTTAGCGGCCTTGACCCTGTCAATGCTAATTTAATAAAGGATGAGATCTATAACCTGGCTCAAAAAGGAGCTACCATTATTTTCAGCACACACCGCATGGAACAGGTTGAAGAAATATGTGATCATATCGTATTGATAAATAAAGGAGAAAAAATATTAGACGGTACAGTAAAGAAAATAAAACACGACTTTAAAGAGAACCTTTTTAAAGTGAGCTTTACGAATAAGGTGTTAGCGGAGCATTTGGCCATTCATCTTTTTGAAGTAAAAGAAAAAGGCGATCACGAATTGGTCATGAAGCTTGACCCGGGTTATACTAATAATGATGTTTTACAATATTTCATTCATAAAGGATTGAATATTGAATCCTTTAATGAAATTCTTCCTTCGCTGAATGAAATATTTATACGACTGGTGGAAGGAACACCTACTGCACGCCAGTTTCAAAACATAATGGCGTAAGAAATCGGCATAACCCATAAGATTGAGCGAAAGAGATCTTACAAACTAACTACACACTATGAACAAGACACTACTCATCATACAGCGGGAATACCTGACAAGGGTACGCAAAAAAACATTCATTATCAGTACCATTTTATTTCCGGTCTTATACCTCGGATTGATCTTTGGAATGGGCTACCTGGGAGTAAAATCAAAGTCAAGATTAAAAGTAGCGGTTGTCGACTCTTCTGGATACTTTGATAAAGGAAGAATTGAACGGGAAAACCAAAAAGACAGCTCCTCTACTTTAACCGTTTTGACAACCATGGTAGATAGCCTGAAAAAGAATTTTTCTGAGTGGGGTTATGATGGCTATGTTGTAATTCCGCAGCAACAAAATTGGGAATCAGGTATAAAAGACCTGTTACTGCACACGAGCAGAACAATGGGTGAGGACGCATCAGGCAGGGTTGAAAACAAACTAAACAATATCTGGAACGAAATCAAAAATGAAAAGCTGGGGATAGATGAGGAAAAAAAAGCGATCATTAAAAACAGTACGGTCAGCGTCAGATCGGTAAATGTGAATGATGAAAAAGCCAATTCGTCGGTTGCCAGTACAATTGGTTATGTGGCAGGTTTCCTAATCTACTTTATTTTACTGGTATATGGATCACAAGTAATGATGGGTGTAATGGAAGAAAAGACAAACCGCATCGCAGAGGTTATTGTTTCTTCGGTAAGACCGTTTCAGCTAATGCTGGGTAAAATAATTGGTATTGGTCTCGTAGCACTGACACAGTTTTTTCTTTGGGTTGCTTTTATTTTCATCATTTATAATATTACATCGGCATCAGGCAGCAGCATGTCATCCATGAGCATGGTAGTAGGCGGCATTCAAAAGGCATTTGGAAGTATAAATGTTCCCATGATCCTATTCGGATTCGTTTTCTATTTTCTCGGCGGCTTCTTCTTCTATTCGTCTTTATATGCAGCCATAGGAAGTGCGGTTAATGAAGATATGCGTGAAGCACAGTCACTAAGTTTTCCTATTACCTTGCTGGTCATCTTTTCCATTGCTATGATGTCAGTAGCCATCAATGACCCGACCGGGCCCGTTGCCATTTGGGGAAGCATCATTCCTTTTAGTTCTCCCATTATTATGATGGCCAGAATTCCATTTGGCGTTCCCGGAACTGTTCCCTGGTGGCAGCTAGCCCTTTCCATGACGTTACTTATTGCCGGTTTTATATTTTCCGTATGGCTCAGCGGAAAGATCTACAGAACCGGTATATTGATGTATGGGAAAAAACCCAGTTGGAAGGAGATGATTAAATGGGCATTTAAAAAAAGCTAACTGACCTTCCCAAAAATGTATGTAAAAGACCTTGGCTGAGCTGAGGTCTTTTTTGTTAAAATTCTGTTTAGTTGACAAGTGGTGTAACTAAATACGAAATCAGTCGTATATTTGGTACGAAGCTTTTCGTTAAACTATTATTACCAATAAAAAATTAAACCAATGAAACCAGGATCAATTAAAATGTTGCGCCTTTTAGCAGCAGTAGTCATTATTGCAACAACCCTCACTCTCATATCATGGGACCGTAAACAACAGCAGGAAGGTTTTTATCAGAAACAAACTAACCACGACACCATCCCTCAAAAAAGAGATAAGAAAATAAGAGACCTCGATGAAGCCATTGCTGAATTGGAAGGAATTGACCTCAAAGAACACCTGGACAAGGCAATGTTGCAGGTGCAGGAGTCCTTGAAGCAATTAGATGCTAAAAAAATGCAGCTCGAAATCGAGCGGTCCATGAAGGAAGTTGATGTTGAAAAGATAAAAGCCCAGGTAGACAAGGCAATGAAAGAAGTTGATTTTGCTAAAATCGAAAAGGAAGTGAAAGAGTCTATGGCTAAAATAGATTGGGATAAAATGAAAGCAGAGTTGGATGAAGTCAAAAAAATTGATTTCTCAAAAATGAACGCTGAAATGGAAAAGGCTAAAAAAGAAATGGAGAAAATTGGGCCTGAAATAGAAAAGGAATTGAAAAAAGCAAAAGTGGAAATTGAAAAAGCAAAAGCTGAAATGAAAGAGTATAAATCTTTTGTTGACGGATTGGATAGTGATGGAATGATCAACAAAAAAGAAGGGTATTCTCTTAAACATGAAGACGGCCGGCTAATGATCAACGGTAAAGAAGCCCCGGCCAGTACTTATGAAAAATACCGCAGCTTCCTGAAAAAACATCCAAAATTCAATATTGAAAAAAACAAGGATGACTTCAATATAAACATGGATTAAAGATTAAAATGCTTATCATAACATCCATGAAAAGTAGCCCCGGATTTCCGGGGTTACTTTTTTATATTAAAGTAGTGAAGATTATTTACCCAAATTGTTTACAACGGCCTTGCGTCAAATCCGCAATCCTTGCGCTAAACCGGGCAAAAAAAAAATCTTAAGTGAATTTGGGCACAAAAAAGCCGGTCATCGACCGGCTAAATACTTTATCTGGCAAAGAGCAATTTAAAAATCAGCAAAGAGTAATGGCGAAGGAACAAGATCAAAGTCTTTATTCTCGATCATTTCGATATTTAACTGAAAAGCTTCATCGGTTTTTACCACCACTTTTTCTTTAGTGACTCTTTTATAACCTGATTTTTCAAAAACAAACTTATAGGTGCCTGGCTTTAGCTCTTCAAAACCATAATTGCCCGTTTCATCGGTTGATACAGCTTTCTCTTTTTTTGAAACAAGGTAAGCCGTTACAACTACGTCTTTGATAGGCTTTTTGCTTTGTCCATGAATGATAACTCCCGCCAGATCATTTTTCTTTCCACCTTTAGTACATGTAGAAGAGTTAGGGTCGGGGTCTGCATTTGCCTTAGCAAAGGTGAATCCCAAAAGCCCCAAAGCAAGCATTAAAAATTTTGGTTTCATACGACCTTTATTAATGGTAACAGGAATTGATCTGAAACAACTTTATAAAATTAAAGTAATAAGATGGGATTTTTTAAACCTTCCATAAATTCCAGCCAAACTTTTTTTACGATATCAGCAGCCGGTAAAATACGATCCAGCAAAGAGCTCACCTGTCCTATTTCTAACTCTCCTTCGTCCAAATTACCTTCAAACATTCCCTTCTTGGCCCTTCCCCTGCCCAGCAGTTCTTTTAGTTCTTCAATACTGGCTCCCCGCTGCTCAGCCGCCTGTACCTGCTGGTAAAACTTATTCCGGATAAGGCGAACAGGGGTCAACTGCTTCATGGTAAGAGCCGTATCTCCCTCACTGGAATTGATGACAGCATTTTTAAAAGAACTATGGGAAGAGGCTTCTTCGCTGGCTACAAAACGGGTTCCCATCTGCACACCCCCTGCCCCCAGTATCATTGCCGCCAGCATTTGCCTGCCCGTCGCTATTCCTCCTGCTGCTATTACGGGAATCTTTACGGCGTCGGCAACAGCGGGTGTCAGCACCATAGTGGTGGTCTCTTCCCGTCCGTTGTGACCACCTGCTTCAAAACCTTCGGCAACAACAGCATCACAACCTGCATCCTCTGCTTTTAAGGCAAACTTGCTGCTACTAACCACATGAACCACTGTAATTCCTTTTTCCTTCAATACCGCGGTCCATGTCTTAGGGTTGCCGGCAGAGGTAAAAACGATTTTAACTTTCTCCTGTATTATGATACCAATATGCTTATCGATATCCGGGTAAAGCAAAGGAACATTTACTCCAAATGGCCTATCCGTTGCGCCCTTGCATTTCCTGATATGTTCCAATAAGACATCCGGATACATACTTCCGCTGCCTATCATTCCCAAACCACCTGCATTACTCACTGCACTGGCCAGTTTCCAGCCGCTGGCCCAGATCATACCCGCCTGTATAACGGGATAGTCGATCTGAAACAACTCTGTAACCCGATTTTTGAAAGGAGTCTTTTGCCCGGATTCGTTAGTCATAAAGCATATTGTTGCCGGTTACCGGTAGCCAGCACCTGGTAACCGGCAACGCTGTCTATCCTAAATCAATATTTGTATTATCGCCGATGTTTAATGTCCTGGTTTCTCCCCGCAGACCGGTATCGCTACCAATGATAGAAGCCTCCAGGACGATATCGAAAAGATTAGAATAAGCTCCGATGATGGAATTCCGGACGATAGAATAATTTATTTTGGTATTCTCGCCAATACTGACATTCGGACCAATGATGGAATTTTTGATATCGCAACCTTCCCCAATACTCACTGGCTGAATAATAACCGTGTTTTCAAAATGCTGTGGTGCTTCTGTCTTTTTGCCAAATTTTTTCAGCAGTGTCGCATTCGACTCCAGGAGAGTCTCCTTTCGACCGCAGTCAAACCAACTTTCGACTTTAAAGGGCTTGAATTTTATTCCCATTTGGAGCATGCAGTCCAAAGCATCGGTCAGGCTGTACTCGCCATGAGTCCGCAAGCCCTGCAGGTAATTGCTCTCAAGGCATTTAAAAAGCTGATCGCTTTCTTTGATCTTATAAATACCAACCAATGCCATATTCGACTTTGGTATCTGTGGTTTTTCAACTACATGATGAATAAATCCATCTTCGGCTATTTCAGCCACACCAAACTCACGGGGATCATCTACTTTTCGTACACCCAACATCGAGCAAGGGCTATTTACGACGTCCAACACATCGTATTCACAAATAGTGTCCCCTAACACCACCATCACTTCATCATTGTTCACTACTTCTTTCGTGATTTTGATGGCATGCCCTACCCCCTGTCTGTCGATTTGCTGAACATAGTGAGCTTGCAGATCAGGATACTTTGCCTGTACATAATCCCTGATCTTATCACCCAAATAGCCAACAATAAATACAAATTCCTGGATTCCGGCATCCCGCATTTGATCGATAATGATGCTTAGCACGGTCTTTCCTGCAAGCGGAATAAGAGCCTTTGGTTGTGTATAACTATGAGGACGCAGCTTGGTTCCTGCCCCTGCTACTGGTATAATTGCCTTCATTAATTAGTTGATAAATACCTGCCTCGTCGCCGTTCCGCCTTACGTTTGTAAGGTTTTGGCGGTAAAGCCAACGAAAGTAAGGATTTTTGAGACAATCAAAAAGTTATCAATACTTCCCCCTTTTAATACGTCACACACTTAATTTTGCAACCTGAAATTGTGTAACCAGCTGTTGTACTACTATGGGCTTATGTTGCGTCGCACTCTTCAGCGCCTGGATCGCTATTCAGCAAGGTTCAAAGGATTAAAGGTCTAAGAAGTTTACAAAGTTCCTTCAACGGGATCCGGCTTCGTAACCTCTGCAACTTTTGGAACCCATGAAACCTATTAACTTTTGAAACAATTTATATGCAAAAAGATACCCAGATATTTGATCTTATCAACCAGGAATTGCAACGCCAACGCAACGGCATTGAATTAATTGCTTCTGAAAATTTTACTTCCCTGCAGGTAATGCAAGCCATGGGAACCGTCCCTACTAATAAATATGCAGAAGGCTATCCCGGAAAAAGATATTATGGAGGTTGCGAAGTGGTTGATGAAATAGAAACACTGGCTATTGAAAGGCTGAAAAAAGTCTTCAACGCAAGTTGGGCCAATGTGCAACCGCATAGTGGAGCCCAGGCCAATGCAGCGGTGTTCCTGGCCTGTGTAAAGCCCGGTGAAAAGGTATTAGGCCTGGACCTAAGCATGGGCGGCCACTTAACACACGGTAGCCCGGCCAATTTCAGCGGCAAAAACTTCCAGGCGCTTTTCTACGGAGTCAAAAAAGAAACCGGCCTGGTAGATTATGACCAGCTTGAAGCCACCGCATTAAAAGAAAAACCTAAAATGATCATTTGCGGCGCTTCGGCTTACAGCCGCGACTGGGATTATAAACGTATTCGTGAAGTAGCCGATAAGATCGGCGCGGTGATTATGGCTGACATTGCCCACCCGGCTGGCTTGATCGCAAAAGGATTACTGAATGATCCATTCGAGCATTGCCATATTGTAACTTCCACTACACATAAAACTTTACGGGGACCAAGAGGTGGTATCATCATGTTGCGCCATGATTTTGAAAATCCCTGGGGCATCAAAGATCCAAAAGGCAACACCCGTACGATGAGCCAATTGCTGGATCTCGCTGTTTTCCCTGGCACCCAGGGTGGACCGTTGGAGCATGTCATCGCTGCCAAAGCAGTCGCTTTTGGTGAAATTCTTTCCGACGACTTTGCCACTTATGCAAAGCAGGTTATTACCAATGCACAGGCAATGGCAAAAGCCCTTGTAAGTCGTGGCTATGATTTGATCAGCAACGGCACAGACAACCACCTGATGCTAATCGATCTGCGCAACAAGAACCTGACGGGTAAAAAAGCACAGGAAACCCTGGACAAAGCCCATATCACGTTAAACAAAAATGCCGTGCCTTTTGATGACAAGTCTCCTTTTGTTACCTCGGGAATCCGTGTTGGTGTTCCGGCGATAACCACCCGCGGTATGAAAGAAAAAGATATGGAAACAGTGGTAAGTATGATTGATAAGGTATTGATGAATGCTGATGATGAAAAAACGATCTCTGCTACAAAAGAAGAGGTAAAGACATTTATGCAGCAGTTTCCGCTGTATCCCGAGTTAGGATAAAAACTCAATAACGATCTGAAGAGCCATCCGCCTAAGGCGGATGGCTCTTTTATTTCAACTCAGGAAAGATTGTTTACTTCCATTTAAACACTTCGACTAATTCATAAAAGCAATCATCTGAGACTTGTTGGTTCCTTTCCGTGCCTGATTGAATATTACAAAAACTTGTGGTATGGAAAGTTCAATTGTCTACTGGTCTATTCTTTACGGCGCCTATGTGCTTTTACCGGTAATACCAGCTGTAATCATATATAAGCACTTTCCGGATACTTCCGTAGGGGCCAAAGGCATCCTGGGAGGTTTAAAGATAAATGCTACTGGTGCCTTCGGAGCTTATATCATAACCTGTTTGCTGGGAGTATTTATTATCAAAAAAGCGTTGGTATTTATCGAGGATACAAGTAATAAAAACTGGACCATCAGTGCACAAATTCGATTTGCTGACGAAAATGGCAAAGAGCTCGATCTTGACACCGACCAATTGGAAAGTATGACTCGCCTGACCAATGTTAGTTTTAATCCTCCGGACTCAGTTATGAAATCAAGTGCAAAAATTGAAGCTAAAATCAACTGCTTATCGAAACGTCCTTGCATTTACTATACAAAAGATGGCTTCATGCCTGCCATTATCGATTTGGATACTATCGAAACGAATATCAACAATATTAAAAGAACAATTAAGCTTGGTACCATCTATCTTAAAAAAGCCAGTAATAAATATCAAGTTGATGAAAGCAAAGATTTTGTGAAAGCCGGTCCTCCGGTCCAAATAAAAAATAATTAAAAAACTCATCACTGAAAAAAATAAACAGATGAAAAAAATATTCGTATTGTCCACTTTATTACTTGCAGCAGTAATGATACAGGCTCAACAACAAAGGGTGAACCTGAGAGGATTGGTTCGTACAACTGATCCGGTAACTCATTCCTCTGTGCCGCTCCCTAAAATTTCCGTTGATTTATTTCGCAAGCAAGCAAATAACGAAAACTGGCAGTTGGTCGCTTCTGCTTATACTGATGAAAGCGGCTTTTATTATTTTAATAATATAAGCCTGGGAAGCTATTATATACAAATCAACAAACGAAAAAACTATGATATCAGCGTTACCCCTATTGATGAAAGACGACAAAGCTTTTTAGACATTCCTGTGCTAAAATATTAAACCATGTTAACCCTAATCTTATTACCTCTCATCCTTTATGCTGCTTTTTTGAAAATGGCCCACTTGCGTGCTACAAAGAAAACAATGCACCCAACCCCAGCTAATAGAGCTATCCATTTCCAGGGTTGAGTTTTTTCTAAATGTATAGCATCACTCTTTCCTACCAGCACCGGCGCTGCCCAGTAAAAAGGCAACGATTTTTCCCCGGAAGCATTTTTTAAAAATTCAAGCTTGGCCTTTTGCAGCGCTATATCAATCGGCAGATCTTTCGACAGCCACTTATAAAACAACTCCGTAAGTTCATACGTCGATTCATTGTCCACAGCCCACAAATTTGTGATGGCCGAGGGAATTCCCAAAGCAGCAAATCCCCGGTTAAAGCTGAACACTCCTTCACCGTTATATAGCTTACCCCTGCCTGTTTCACAAGCGGATAGTACGATAAGCCTTGTCACAGGTTTAGATTCATGGATAAGTTCTGATAGATACAAGGCTGAGTCAGCGAAATAAATCACAGGTTCATTGTTAACACTACTGTCGGCGGCATGGGTATACAGCTGAATGATTTTATACCCGGAGAATTGCCGCAAGAAATTATTTCGTGAAGCGTTGACGGCAACCTGTTTTGCACTGGATCCAAAATAACTTCGTATTCGTTGTAACGACTGGTCACTGCCCGGTAAGGATGCCAGCGAAAAAGAAGCGGGATAGTTAATCGGTGCCACACCTATAAAATTCCTTCCCTTTCCCGAAGCAGCCTTAAAATCATTCATCAGAAACCTCGCTGAATAGGTATAGCTGACAGCATGATCACTTATTAAATATCCCGGCGATTGGACAGCATTAGTTGAAACCAATGATTCAAATGGGAAGTATTGCCCATCAGGTGATATGATAAGGCGTTGCCCTGGCGGTAACTTATCGTTAAAGATCAGGCTATACAGGTGGGAAGCTACCTTGATGTAACCAGCAAAATCACGATTTAATACACTACTATTGGAAATATAGGAAATGTATTCGCCTACGGTATTCTCATAGTCCTGCTTATCTATTCTTTTTAAAAAAGTATGGCGGGTAGTTATCAGTAAAACGTATACTGCACTATCACCGGAAAATAGTTCCAGCAGTACCTGGTTATCGTTCAACAAGTTCCTTTGTGTATAAGCCAGTGAAATAACCCCGGTATCAAGGAAGTTTTGGTAATATAACGGGTTTTTGTTTTTTATTGATTGCTCCAGCCTATCCAACTCCTGCTTGGCTGAAAAAATTTGCGATTGAAATGCTGAATATTTCGCTCCCGGACTTTTCTCGTTGGCCAGTCCTCGTTCAAGATTTAGTATACTTTTCCTAAGTTGAGTTTGCTGTAGAATCTCTCCTTCACCCATCCACTGTTGTTCATTGAGTTGATCATTGAGTAGTACGGCCCGGCTTTTTTCAAAGAAATAAAGCGCATCAGTCGCATTACCTTGCAAGTAACAGGCTTCAATGGCATTTTCATAAAGACGGCGTGAATCGCTGCGCCAGAAAAGTTTGGATTGCAGATCGAATTGCACTGCCTTGATTTTGTCCAATAACAAGTCTGCGTTTTTATAAATGAACGCAGCATTTTTTAGGTCTCCCGGCAATTTATCCCTCTTAAATTTATGCAAGTATGCATTTCCCTTTTCAATTACCAGGTTACTTAAATAATAGATCTTTTTATTTTCTCTAAAATCTTCTGCTGAACTGTTCAGGATACTCCGTTCATGGAGACCTGGTTTGATTTGGTCAAAGGCATGCTGAAAATATTTAAATGCGGAGTCATACAAGCTTTTTTTAATATAGACTTTTGCAATGTTTGTAAATATATCGGCTGATTCAAACACATCTTCCATATACCAAGCTTTGTCTGTGGTAGCATATCTCAAGGCTCTTTTATAATAATCTAGTGCAGTACCCACATCGTTTAAATGTGTGAAGTAAATGTTGTGTCCAATGTCTTTTAATGTTTGTTTACAATTGAACGAATCTTTGTTGAGCTGGTAAGAAAGAAGGGATTTGTTATAATAGAATAACGATTGTTTAAAATTTCCCTTATGCTTTTCCACCATTGCTAACTGTCCATACACTAATCCGAGATAATTTGTTAGTCCGCTCTTACTATATTCTTCGACTTTGTTTTGCAAAAGTCCTTCTGCCAGCTCGTATTTATTTAGGTTCAAAAGTGCATTTACCTGCCAGCCCAGACTGCTTAAGCCGTAACTCTCCCCGACACTTTTTTCATAGCCGATATTTTTTTTCGAATATTCTCCAGCTAATAAACGGCATTTCTCTGCATAATCAATGCAACGATGATAATCACCAATATCAAAGTAGTATTCTACCTGAGTGTATAATGCTGTCAACACAGATATGTCAACATATTTTAACCTGGCTGCAATGGTAGCACAGCTATCCAGTGCCTTCATTTTTTCACCAAAGTTGCCTAGTGAATCATAAGCAACCGATATATAATAATAAATACCGGGCAATGTCTCTGCTCTAACAAAGGGTTTACCTACATTTTTTGAAACGATGCCGGCAGCCTGGCGGCGAAATTCTATCGCCTTTAAGTAATCTCCCTGTTTAATATATACATCAGCGATCTTCCGAAGTAAATACGCATGGGTGGAGTCAAACTTATAAGAACAATTTTTTAAGCTATCCAGTGAAGACAAAAGATTGGTGAGTTGATGCTGAGGATCAAGTTTTGAATGCCTTAAATTAGACAATCGACTCCATAAAGCGTCCCTATCCGGACATTGAGCCAGCAGGGACGCCGAATTGAAAATAATAATACCAAATAGTATTAGTAGTTTTTTAACCATAATACCTATGACTCTGGTGGTGGCGGTGCAGGGGGCTTTGGTGGATCAACATTGTATTCCGGAGGGGTAAAACTGATGTAAATCCTTATTTTATCCTTTTTTCCACCTTTTTCTTCAGAGAACCATTCGAAATAAATCTTATGCTCAAAATCCTTTGTAGGATACTCCTTCCATTCAGGACATCCCCCTGTGCCTTGCGGATATTTTTTAAATTCTACATCGTGATAATAAAGAAATCCACCACAAAATATTTCATATTTTCTTCGTCCTGTCTCGCTAAGTGATGGCAATTCCTTAAAGTTATTATATATACCCGGATAAGTAACCCATTCGACTAATCCTAACTTTTCAAGCTCATCTTTAAGTTCAGGATCTCCATCCTTGTATTTAAGATCAAGCTCTTCGAACATAAATTTTTCGTTATCCGGTAAATGTGGAGGAAATTTTCCTTTTCTAATTTTCCATTTCATAAAAACTAGTTTTTATTTTTATATAATCGGGTTGCCTATTTCTTTAGATTTAATCCATAAGTTTTTGAAGGGTAGCCAAACGAAATCGCTCCAAATGGTTGTGGTTCACTATATGACTGAGCGGTAAGATTAAAAAGAATGATAAAGAATTTTCCGGGGCTGGAAAAAGGTAAGTGCTCTGTACTCACAATTCGGATCACAAGCCAGAGAAACCGACGGATGAAGATTGTCTTCAGGTTAAGACGGGATTAATAATATATCTGGGAGGGATTAGAAGAAAAATTTCAATGGCAATTTCCTGCTTCTAATTTACAGCTTTTCATTCGTTCCCTATCACTTTACATTTTCTTCAACCATATCGCTGCTTCCTTGTTTCCTTCCAGGCGATTTTGTACCACGTCATTTAAAAGGTGTTTGGCTCTTTCAGCATCACCGGGCTGATTACGTTTCATGAGAGTGAGGGCATGATAAAATTTTCCGGGGTTGGAATAAAGGTGAGTATAGCTTTCTAATTGAACGAAATGATTTATTGCTTTGTCGTACTCCCCAAGTTGGAGGGCAACAATTCCAGCATATTTTTTTGCTTCAACGGAAGCCGTATCATTTGTCACCAGGGATTCAAATTGTTTTTGTGCTGCCTGCAATTTGCCTTCATTATACAAGGCCAAACCCGCCTGCAGACTGTCCTGTTTACTACCCATCGTCACGGATAATACCGACAGATTTTCTTTTACATACTTATCGGCCAGTTCTTTGTAGGACGAAGGCTGCCGGAAAATAGTTAAGCCCCACACAATAGCGGCCAGGACGGCTGCAGCAGCAACCCAAGGCAGGATTCTTCGCATCAAAGCTGGCTGTGGTTTTGATAAGGGCTTTCCCTTTTTATACTCCTCAAAAACCCGTCTTAAATCTGCCCTCTTCTCCATCATTGCCGAGGCTGCGAATTGCTTTGTTGACATATAAAAAGCGACTTCGTCTGCAAACAGCGGATCGCCGATAATTCTTTGTTCAAACTCTCGTTGCATTTCATCGGAAAGCTCGTGACTACAGTATGCCTCTATCATTTCTATATTGCTCAAGTTATTTTTGTTTTAACTAGTCCTATATAATTGGCGCAGTTTTTCCAGGCAGCGCAACCGGGTCGTTTTTACTACGTCAGCTGTTTTGTATTCAAATATGGTCGCAATTTCTTTGTCACTAAATCCGTCGGCCCAATGCTGCAGAAGCTGACGGCAGTTCTCTCCTATCTCTTTCAACTTTTGCTTTAACAGGTCAGCGTCTGTTTTATCCATCATCTCCTGGATTATCGTCTTTGCATTATCAGCCATATGCAGCAAGACTGCTGAAAGATCACCGGTACGATGCACACTGTTTTTATTAGTCGTCTTCTTGCGGACAAGGTCAACACATTTATGGTGAAAAATCTGGAAGAGCCAGGTTTTCAGGGAAGATCTGCCTTCAAAAGAATGGTCACTTATCCTGGCAATTGCTGCAATAACGGTATCAGCATAAATGGTAAAGGCTTCGTCTTCCCGGAAAGAATATTTGCGCATGGCTTGTTCAATGAAGTAAGCATATTGTGTAAAAAGTTGCTCTTCTGCTTTTTTCCGGTCAATACCGTCCTGCAATAAATTATTAATGATGTCCTGATCAGAGCGGGATGTTAGTTGGTGAAAAGGCATATACCTTTTTTGTACTCATAAGATACTGAAAAACGGGGATTAAGAAAAAACTCTTTTGCATGTTTCCCTTATCACCCTCTTATCCGACAAATATTTCAAATACACATTTTTTCGAAAAAGTGAGCCGGTTTGCCTGCCATTTGTCAACCAACTCTTTCCCCAGCCCAGGGCCCACTCTGGCAGGCGCCGGCTTTTTGAAATCATTCTTCCTCATCAAGAACCATTAACCATTAAACTTTAAAAAATGAAAAGACTATTTTTTCGCTATACAACAGGGTTCATCCCGTTTATAGTACTATGCAGTGCCCTCTGCGCCCAGGACAACCTCAATACAATATCTCCTGATCCGGGAGCAAAGGATTTAGCCTATAATGCCAAAGCTAAATCCCGCAACCTGCTCGTGCCCGAGGGCACTACATTTATCAGCATCAATGCAAAGGCTGTAAAGGATTTTAGCAAAACTTACAAGCATGCCGCAAACGCCAGTTGGTTTGAATTGAAAGACGGCTACCTTGCCAAATTCGAAAAAGATGGAGTGATAACAAAAGTTTATTATGACAGTAAAGGAAGGTTGCTTGGAAACATCCGCTCATATTTTGAAGACAAACTGGCCCGTGATATCCGTCACCAGGTGAAGAGCAGCTATTATGATCACAACATCTGTTACATTCATGAGTTAAGCGTAGGCACTCACAAGGTATACCTGGTAAAACTAGAAGGCAAAAATGATTGGAAGACAATTCGGCTCGTCGACGGCGAAATGGAAGAAACTGAGTCTTTTCAAAAAACCAAATAGCTTGACGCAATGTTTAAAAAATCAGTTCGGTCCAGGGTTAGGTTAAACAACATTAAACTTTAAACCCCGTCTTAAAATGGCGGGGCTTTTTGTTGGAAGCCTGCCTATTATTTGCGAACTTTAAAAACCAAGTTTTCTCTGATGATTTATCAGAAATTTCAACCAAACGAAATACTGTCGCAATATGTGGAATGTTATTTCGACTGGCATTCCGCTGAATTATTGGATAAAGAATTTATTGTCGAATCACCGCCCAATTGTTTTTGCTCGCTTGTTATCAACTACGGAGATTCTTATTTCCTGGAAAATAAAAAGTATGAACGTTTACCGGTGCCCGCACAGTTCGTTTGTGGTTTGTCGACGTATAGTTACAAATTATCCCTAAAAGGTAAAATCGGGATAACCGGCATTGTCTTCAAACCCGCGGCCCTGGCCACACTTTTTGGCTTAAATGCATATGAGCTAACAGAAGAACGAATCGACCTTTTCTCAGTGTTACCGCAGGATTATATAAAAAACTATGCCTGCAAAGTCAGGGAAGCAACCACGGCTGTTCAAAAAGCAAACTTACTGGAAGAGCTGCTGCTATATCATATCCGGCGGGTGAACCCACAGCCCGATTATATCGACAAAGCAGCCAACATCATCGTGGAAAGAAATGGGATGTTACAGGTAACCGATTTGCTTGCCGACAGCTGTATGTCACGAAGAACTTTTGAGCGACGATTTTTCCAAAAGGTTGGATTAAGTCCAAAATACTATGCCCGGATCAGGCGCATTGGCTATATATTTAACCTGGTAGCAGGTAAGAAAAAAGTAAACTGGCCGGAAATATTTTATGAAGGTGAGTTTTATGACCAGGCTCATTTTATCAAAGACTTTGAGGCCTTTACCGGCAGAACTCCACAACAATATTTAAAAGAAAACCTTGAGCTGGCCAATTATGTGGAGAAGCCTGTCACCCGGAAGTTGACCTAAGCCTGTCGCAATTTTACAACGGGTTGACGCAGTTTTACAATGTTTCCGCATATAGCTGATGCTACCTTAGCAGTAAATTAAACTGCTATGAAGAAAGCATTTTTCTTTTTATTACTCTTGAACTTTTCAATCGCTTATTCACAAAAACAGGACGAAGCTCTTACAATTGACCCGGAGGTGAAACAATGGACCAACAGCGACCGTCAATATCTTCTTGAAAATCTAATCCGCAGTAAAGCTGAGCTTGTAAAGGAAACGGCGGGCCTTACAAAGGAACAATGGAATTTCAAAGAAACGCCGGATAGGTGGTCTATCAACCAGGTGATTGAACATATTTCAATGTGGGAAATGCTAATTAGCCATGATATAAGCAGAGCCCTGGCTGATGGTCCAAAACCTGATCTTTCAAAAACGTCCAGGCCTGATAGCGTTTTTGTAACTTTTATCATGGAAGAGAAACCGCATATTTCGACAGATTATACCAAACCGTTTACCTATACAGTTCCCATGGGCATCAATGAAGGGAAAAACAATTTGGAATGGTTTTTAAAACTGAGAAATGAAGCGATTAGTCATCTTACAACTACAAATGACGACCTGAGAAGCTATAATCTTAAGCCTGGAAGCCCCGACATTCATCAGCGATATATCATCATTTTTGGCCATTGCGATCGCCACCTTCGTCAAATTCGAAAGATTAAACAGCATAGTAATTATCCCGGCTAGGCCGGTATTATTCAATAACCATTCAATCTTATATTATGGACACTCTCGTAAAACAACAACAAGAACTAAGTTTAAAAAACGCCTGCGTCTCTTTTATGTTTGCCTATCAGCAAAGAGACGTAGACAAGATGTTGAGCTTTTGCAACCCGGAAGGTGAAGTTTATTTCAAACCGCTTGGAGATTCGGGTAAAGGAAAAATCGGCGAGTTGGGTAAGGCTATCTGGACTTCATTGATCGATTGCTTCCCTGATATTGATAATACAGTAGATGCTGCTATAGCTGAGGATGGTGATACAGTACGCTGCCAGGTAGTGATAAGAGGTACGCAGGCGAAAGACTTTGCAGGTATTCCCAGCAAAGGAAAATCATTTGACAGCGATCATATTTTTATTTTCCGCCTGAATCCAGCTGGAAAAATTGAAAAAATAGAGATTGAATGGGATCACGCCGATTTTCAACGGCAACTGGGGGCAAACTAATTCTTCACCATTAACCATTAATCAAATGCCAACAATTACCTTATCAAAAAGCCAAATCCTTCACCAGGTAGCCAAAGACTATGTATTAAAAGGATTAGGAGGTAAAAACTTTGATGCCATCCCTTATGCCGATGATGTGGTACTAAGAGCTCCTATTTGTCCCGGCGGTTCAGCAAATCCTTTAAAGGGAAAAGAAAATTTAAGAACCCAGTGGTGGGCACCTTTACCATCCTTGCTGGGAGGCGTTGAACTCATCGAAACGTTTATCAATAGCGATGAAACGACGGCTACTGCAGAATTTCATTGTCATATTACACAACCAGCCTGTACGCTACGGATTATTGATCGGTTCATTGTAGACGAGGAAGGGAAAATAATAGAACAGGAAAACTTTTTTGATCCAAGAGATATTACGAATCCCGGCTGGAGATAATTTTCATAACATACAAATCGGTTACGATGATAAATCGAATTTGTGGGTCAATACTGTTGGCCCTGCCGGTCATCTTTTTCTCCAGGTGTACTGATGGACCTGCCAAAGGCCGGGATACAGCAGGGGGCAAAGAAAATTCCACGACCGCGCCGATCGGTGGCGCCTTGCAGGTCGTGGGCAAAACGGTCGATGGGGAGTTTATAGAAAAGGCAAAATTCAGCCAGTTCAAAATGTTTCACAATGACTTCTTTTTATTATCGAAAGATTCATCAGGTAATGAAACAATAGTCGGATCAGGCACATTTTCCTTAAATGGAAATATTTACCAGGAAACGTTCAAATACAGCAACGTACCTGAATACACTGGTGCCGCCGATTGGTAGGAATACGAATTGAAAGGAGATACATAACATCCCGCTATCCAAAATTTGAAGAAAAAAAGCGAGAGTTAAATACCAGTTTCTAACTATAATTATTTTGCCTGATCAATAAAATTTCATGTTTTGATTTTTGTCAAAAAACAATCGGTAGGATATAACGGAATATCCAAACAGGCATTATTGACTGCACCGAAAAACACCATGAAAGCATTTATGCTTATTTTTGACAGAAACAATTCATTTTATGATTCAACGGCAGCAGACACTTTGGTTATTGTTAGCGGCGGTATCTTCTTTCCTAAGTTTCAAGTTCTCTTTTTATACTGGCAATATCCTGGAAGATAATATATCACGGTTTGCCGAATTGAATGGCGGAAGTACTTTTTTTCTTTTGATTTTAACCGGTGCTTCTTTATTGATCTCAGCGATAGCTATTTTTCTGTTTAAAGACCGGAAAACACAAGTCAAACTAACCATCACCGGTACACTAGTAGCCGCGACCCTCCTGGTGCTTTATTTTCTACAGGTAAAAAAATTTACCAGTGGCAACTTTGCACTCACGGCTATTTTTGTATTTGCTATTCTTATCGGGTATATAATGGCTACAAGAGGCATATTGAAAGATGAAAAATTGGTAAAAAGTCTCGATAAATTAAGGTAAATAATTTCTCTAAGTAAAAAGGCCCAAGTTTTTAAATCAAACTTGCGGCCTTTTTTATTGCCGGCTTCCAAACTGCCCAAACTCGCTTACTGAATAAGAAAAGGGCCAGCACAACTCTGAATGGCCAGCCCTTTCTTCTCTATTGGTACTCTATACCCTCATTGAACAATGAGTGTCTTGCTTTCCCGATAGTTGTCACCGGTAATTACTAAATTATAGATGCCTGGCCTTATTGCTGAAGGCAACTTTAATGTCTTTATGGTGGAACTCCCTTTATTATTAATGATGTCGCGAAATGCGTTTTGACCAGCACTATTATATAGCATCAGGTTATAGTTACCTTCCCGAATGCTACTCAGTGAAATAATCAATTGGTTATTGGTAACGGGATTGGGGTATAAACTAATACCCTGTTTTTCTTTGTCCCTTTCTACCCGCAGCACCTTACTAAAAATGATCTTCATCGATTTTTCAATCACCTTAACCCGGTAAAAATTCAGACCAGGCAATGGATTGATATCAAAATATTGATAACTGGCTTTGTCGTCACGGTTGCTTTTGGGAAGAATTTGGGAAATGATGGAATAATCACTGCCATTTCCTGAGCGTTCGACAAAATAAGTGGCAATATCTCTCTCGGTAAGATTACTCCATTCTATAACAACGCCATTATTGTTCTCGTAAGCAATAACATGATCAAACATTACCGGTAAAGGATCATTAGCCGTTGTGATATTACCCAGTGTAAAATATTTTTCTTTTTGTGTCAGCATTACTCCCCCTGAATCTGATACTACGAAACCATTTATCCCGTCAACGCTATCTTTCGAATTGCCAATTTGTGTCCATGCTGCACCATTGGACCTGGCTACCCTTGCCGCAGAAAGATCCCTCATGCTTGAAACCGGACTGCAGTTGCTATAGGCATTCCGGTATAATGTTACAATCCCTTTGACATTCTCTCCTGCAGGAAACAATTCCCAATATTCGCAATAGCTGATATGGTGTAAGGGGGCGTTAATTGTGTTTCCCTTGTTTGTTGCAGGCAGCCTCCTATATTCCGCCTGTATAGATGCGTTTGCCCCCATAACACTAACGCCAATGGGTATTCTGCCGCCGCCAGCTCCTGCCCATCCGGTGGGGAATGTAAAAGGAGTGTTTCCTATTTTCCTCATTGGCCCCGTCACAAACGCATTCTCGTTCCCAACAGTTAACACGCCATCCTCATCAACGACAAGCATATTCTCATCTGAACTTTGGATAAACCCATTTTTTAGCATCAATTCGCCGGTGACAGTCGTCGACCTGGAAAGGGTTACTCCACCTCCCTGATTTGATCCGCTTGTATTGTCAATAGTGAGATTTTTGACTTTGACCGGTAATCCTAGCCCGGTTACCTGCTGTCCGGAACCTGAGTAAACGTATGTGGCGTTGCTGTCAAAACTTCTTTTTCCTGCAACCTTAACGGCGCCCGTTGATCCTGTCAAAGAAATGCCTTGTGCATGCGCTGTTATTAACTTAGCTTCCTTGTCAATTGTAAAGTCACCATCGCCATCCACAACTGATTCTCCAAGATTAAGAGTAGCACCCGCTGAAACAATAAAGGTGCCGTCAATTCTTGCATAAGCGTTATTAAATAGCTCCAACCCCAGATTATTGGCAATCGTCAATGAGGCACCCTTGAAAACTTTTAATGCATTGTTTTGGGAATTGTCTCCTAACAAAACCCGAGGCTCACCAGCTGTAACGCCGTGTAAAATAATTTCACCGCTACTAACAATAATTCCTTTAAAAGAATAAGCAGGTACATTGAAAATTGCAGCAGTGCCGCTATTAAATTCAAGTATATCTGTTTCCATCGGAATCCCGGATGGTGTCCATTTTGTTGCATCATTCCAATTACCATTTCCTCCATTCCAGGTACGAATTTGGGACCGGGCAGTCAAAACAAGCAGTAAAAGAAAAAATAGGGAATAAGATTTCCTTATCACTGTAAATAACGTTTATTATTACCGTGCAATGTTTTTAAAAAAGACCGACAGCTTTTTTAAAGGAGTTGGATTAACTGTAAACCTGGAGGTTATTTTAAAGGTTTAGCAGTTATCAATAAAAATTTTCAGTTACTCACCTGCTTGTAAATGGATTCGAAGGATCGGAATTCAGAAGGATTGGAGAAGATAATAACGATACCAGGCTATTTTGGCCTGATTTGAAAATAAAGCATGCTTAAGAGAGAGGGGGGTGATAAATATTAATCAATAGAGGGCCACATTGTGCGGCCCCCTATTGATAATATACATTATTGTACTATAAACATCTTGCTTTCACGATAGTCATCTCCGGTTATCACCATATTGTAAACTCCTGGCTTAATGGAAGATGGCAAATCAATAGTTTGAGTGAAATTGCTGCTCTGATTAGTTATAATTTGTTTATGAATATCCTGGCCACCAACATTTACCACACGAATATTGTATTGACCACGTTTGATATTAGACAAACTGATAGTAACCTGGTTCCCGCTTACCGGGTTTGGATATAAGCTTAAACCTTTTCCAGCTTTACCAAGGTTTACACTCAACACTTTACTGTAAACAGTTTTACCGGTAGTTTCAACTGCTTTGATACGATAGTAGTTAACACCTGCAAACGGACTTGCATCAAATGCACTGTAGTCAGCCTGGTCGTTTTGGTTACTGGTTGGCAACTGTTCAGCAATACCACTAAAGTCTCTTCCATTAGAAGAACGTTCTACGGTATAAGTAGCTACATCTTTCTCTGTTAAGTTGCTCCACTCGATTTGTACACCTGCATTTTTTTCGTACGCTCTTACATTAGCAAACACAACAGGAAGCGGGTTTGCTGCGCTGGAACTTGCCAGGGCAAAGGCATTATTAATGCCTCCACCAATAACGCCAGACTGCACAGTACCTGCAGTCAAGGTACCGGTAATTCCATCATTTCCTTTATCAGTCCAAACCGTGCCTTCTAAACGTGCAACACGCAGATCCAATGGTTGGGAAACATATGCACCGCCATTGCATGAGCTGTTAGCAGCCCATGAAAGAGTAACCCTGGCAGGGGCGTTTCCTGCAGTACGATTCATTGTCCAATATTCGCAGCCGCTAACTCTTGTAAGGCCAGTGCCGATTGTACCAACAGGTGGGGCTTCTCTAAAGAATTCTGCACGGTAAGTATTATTAGTTCCGTTTTGAGGAGTGATTCCAATCGTCCGAAGACCTCCATCAACTTTACCAACAGGGAAAGTGAAGGATTGTCCCTGTACAGTGGTCATTTTTGCCAACGGACCGTTTACGAAAGCACCATTCAGCGTCGATGCAGTTCCCGTAAATCCAACAGTTATTAAATTAGTTGCGGTAGTCGTAACATGTCCATTGGTTAGTGTTAATGCATCGCTTACCAAAAAAGATCTTGCAGCTATCACTTCACCAGTCGTAGAATTATTAATAATAAGGCTTCTCACTTGTCCTGCCGCACCACCTGTTGTGGTAAACACGCCTGTTGTAGGACCCTGGAACTCATAGTCGGCTGCACTCGAAAAAATTCTGCTGATACGGATCGAACCCGTACCACCCAATCCAGCGGGATTCGAAGTAATGATTTTACCACCGGCATTTAATGTAAATAATCCAGCGCCTCCATTTAAAATAGAAGTGCCGAAGTCAACCTTTGCGTCAGGATTAATATTAAAATCAATAGTTTGAGCAATCACACCGTCTTCGGTCTTTGTAAAGGATTGTACAGCTGTGCCTGCAAAATTGATGACGCCTTTTCCTGCTCCATTCTCAGTGATCCTTCCACCGGTAAGTGAAAAATCACCCATAACGTTGATCGTACCTATGCCTCCAAGAGCCGCATAGATACCTGCGAAAAGGTCGCCGCCTGTAATTGAAACATCTCCGCTAACATTCAAGGTTCTTGATGTAGGAACTGGAAGTCCTGCCACAGTATTGTCGGTTCCGATTGCAAAATTACCTCCGCTTTGATTGAAGTTACCGACGCTCAAATTTTCCTGGTCCATCTGTAAACGGGATTCACCTGTATTCACTACGGAAAACGTGCCTGCTACGGACATTCCCGCAGCTGCAAGCCTTGCAACTCTTTTTTGTCCGGGAGCATCCCACACAAAATTGCCAAATGCCCTGTTTAGGAACCGGGGAGCGTCAAATATCATACCTGTGATTCTGACAGTTGATTCAGGATCAAAGTTGGCATCAGGAATATCTCCTTCGTCTTCAGCATGTATATAGGTACTTCCTGACAGGAAAAGAAGCCGTGTTTCTGTCCCGGTTACCAATCCCCTGTTCTCGATGATACCGCTAACTGAAGTGCTTACAGCATTAAAATCGGTTTCGTACGATGTACCGAAGTTGATGATAAAGGTTCCGGCAATAGATGCTTTAACAAACTGATCAACCTGTAAATGAATACTAATTCCATTTGGATATACACCATTACCCAATGTGAGAACAGAGCCGCCTTCTACTCTAAAGTCTGTCACATTAGGACCGTCCTGAATTGTAATGGTATTAGCACTTGAGGTGTTCTGAAGTGTTACGGTGGAGGTATTGGCGATAGTCAGCCCACCAAGAGTGATTGTTGGTACATTTAATACGGTTCGGGTAGTACCGTCGTCAAATACTACAAGATCACCTGTTTGAGGAACACCCGGGGCGCCTACGCCTGTTTCCCAGTTAATAGCCGAAGTCCATAATCCGTTATCTGGTCCCACCCATCTGCGGGTTGTTTGTGACCATAAAGTCGTTGTAGCCAAAACCATGGCCAAACCAAAGTAAATTTTTTTCATCGCTCAGAGTTTTAGGTTATAGAGAATAAGAGTTCACAATCCGGGGATTTGCACGGGGAGGATCTGTGATCTTTAAACAGGAGTTGGATGAAAAAGCACTGGTTAGATATCAGTATAGTAGTTTGCACAACGGCCCTATGCCTGCACCAGTTCTTGTCACAATAAAGTTTTTAGGATTTGGGTACGGAATTCAGAAGAATGTGGATAGTTGAGGATGTGTTACAGATAACACTGAACAAATCTATATTCCCATTTTCAATTCTGCAACTATTTCAGGATTTTTTTTAAAAAATAATATTTCAGTACCTGATGTAATGCTAAGTTGAGTTGAACCATTAGTTAATTATAAAAAGAAACCGGCTAATTTAGCCGGTTCTTTTGGTCCTCTATTTGTACACTTTATTGAACAATGAACATTTTGCTTTCACGATAAGTGTCTCCAATGATTAACATATTATAGACACCCGGCTTAATGGCAGAAGGCAATTCCAGTGTCTGAGTCAACGTATTGCTGTTTGCATTGATGGCTTGTCTGTATACATCTTGTCCGGCTGTATTTAAAACCCTCAGGCTATATTGACCATTTTTCACGTTGGAAAGACTAATGGTAACCTGGTTGCCGGTTACCGGGTTTGGATACAATCTTAAAGCCTGACCTGATTTACCAAGGCTTACACTTAAAACCTGGCTGTAAACAACTTTACCAGAAACCTCTACTGCTTTAATGCGATAGTAATTAACTCCGGTATTAGGGGTAGCATCGAAAGCACTGTAGTCAGCTTTGTCATTTTGGTTGCTAGCGGGTAGCTGGGTAGTAATGCTGCTGAAATCGCTGCCATTTACAGAGCGTTCAACAGAGTAAGAAGCTACATCTTTCTCTGTCAGATTGCTCCACTCTACCTGTACACCTTTATTCTTTTCATAAGCTTTTACATTGGCATATACTACAGGAAGTGGGTTAGCTGCAGCATCAGTAGTACCTAAAGCAAATGGGCTAAAAGTGTTCACAGATCCCCAGGTTACTGATCCTACTGCTGGTGTTCCCGCTCCAAAGCCGGTGCTGGCTGCATCCCATTGAGTACCGTTATAATGAACAGCTCTCATCGACTGTACATCTGAAATATAAGTTCCACCACAAGGACTATTAGCATTCCAATGCAGGATAAGGCTGATGGCAGTAGTACCGGCGCTTCTATCCAATGTCCAATATTCGCATGAGCTTATGGCCTGGATGCCAGCCGCAGTGATGTTGGTACGATTAGGAGCTGTTGCACGAATATATTCTGCCGTAAAGGTATTACCCACACCTGCAACCGCACCGATTTCAATCGGTACAAAGCCATTTGCTTTTCCAACCGGGAAAACAAATGCATCGTTACCAATTTTTCTTACTGGTCCGTGTACGTAAGAAGTCGTTGCTGCGTTGGTAGCAACTAAGGAAGAAGTAGCGTCGTCGTTAAATATTAATAAGTTGGTAGCATCAGTTGTTACGACACCGCTTGTAAAGGTTGCGGATCCTGTTACAGTTACAGGTTTACTTAAAGTAATACCACCATTTGTATTTGCAAAAGTTACTGCACTAAAGGTAGTAGCCTGTGAACCACCAATGGATTGTGCAGCAGCGCCGTTAAATGTTACTCCAGCAGCTCCTTGTACAAAAGTGCCGTTATTGATCCAATTACCACCAATGCTCAAGGGTTTATTACTACTTCCCTGAACTGTTGTCCCTGCTTCGATAGTCAAATCTCCGGCCAGGAGAATTGATCCGGCGCCACCAGCATTCGGAAATGACTTAGTAGCATTACCAGATAAAGTCAGGTTATCATAATTACCCGGAAAAATATCCTGGCTACCAGTTCCGTTATATTCTACTGATGACACGGCGCCAGCAGTAAAATTATCAATCGAGTTACCCCCATTATTTGCTACGGCACCACTTATTTTCAAGGTACCATTTACTGTTAAATTATAATTTGTTTGAGTATTACCGGCTCCTCCGCTCACAGAACCTGTTTGTACAGTCAATCCCGTGCCAATCACAAATGCTGCGATGTCACCATTTGTACCGTTAATAGTTAAGGCACCGGTATTGATGCTACCTGCACCCGAAACTGTAGAAGTTTGGTTTGTGAGAGCGGCGCTTGCCAATGTAGTTGTTGTAACCGGCGCAGCAACCGAAAGATCATTATCAGCACCTACAGTCAGTGCATTCAAGGTCAAAGCACCAGTGCCGGAGATATTAGAAGAACCTGTGTTAGCAGTTGTTAATGTAGTAAAGGAACGGGCAACATCCATGTTTAATGTCCCGCCTGCATTAATAACTATGGCAGTATTGGCCGTAATATTACTGGCATCCAGAGTTTGACCATTGTTAATAGTTGTTTGCGCAAAACTTGTTGCTGTAAAAAACACACCTGCGAAAAACAGGCTCACTTTTACGTGTACGGAGTTGAGTAGATTTGTTTTCATTGTTCAAAGTTTTATTTAGAGTATAGAGAACACGAGTACGACAACATAGAATTTGGATCGGGCAAAACATGGACATATCGCTATCTTCAGATATCAATCAACAGTTCAAAACCTGGAACTGCCTCAATAAACTATTTATATGTCACGGGTATTTGGTACGGATTTCAAGGAGTGGTTGGATGAGTAGGTGTTGTATTATTAACACGCAACAAAACTATATCGCAACTTCCGATTTCGCAAGTATTTTCCACAAAAAATTTCATTATTCCACGTAAAATTACCCGAAAACATCGCTGCATATATTACGATCAAGACTTACAAAAGGTTCATTATCAACATTATAAAACAGAACTGTTGATTAAATAAATAACCTTTTTTTTTGAATATTATTTAAGTAGCATGTTACCGAAGAGTAAATATTTGGCTCCATTGTAATACTCCCAAGGCAATTACGATGGTATAAACGCCAGGTTTGATAGAAGAAAACATACCTGATAAAGGAAAAATTACTGCCCGGAGAAATGACTAAAAAACAATAACTGAGCCCTGAAATAAAACACCCGGTAATATTTTGATTGCCGGGTGTCGAAACCAGATTTATATTGAATGAATTTTATTGCACAATGAAAATTTTACTTTCATTAAATCCATCTCCGGTTACAATCATGTTATAAGCTCCGGTTTTGAGCGAAGCAGGGAGGTCAATCACTTGTGTTATCTTGTTACTGATACTATTGATAGATTGCCTGAATACCTGCTGACCGGATGAGCTGACAACTTTCAAATAGTATTGACCACGTTTCAAATTGGCAAGGCTAACTGTAACCTGCTTACCAATAACAGGGTTGGGGTACAATTGCAGGCTCAACGCATTATTTTTCAGGTTGACACTCAAAATCCTGGTATAGGTTACTTTTCCTCCTGTTTCTTCTACCCTGATACGATAATAGTTCACTCCCGTCATTGGAGCAGCATCAAAGGCCAGGTAATCCGCTTTATCATTCGAATTGTTGATTGCCTGTTGCTGAGCTATCATTGTAAAATCTCTTCCGTTGGTTGAGCGTTCGACGGAATAACTAAGAACATCTCTCTCGGTCAAATTGCTCCATCCTATCTCTACACCATTATCTTTCTCTATCACCCGCACATTGGCAAATATAACCGGCAACGGATTAGCTGCGCTACTGCTGGCTAATGCAAAAGGACTAAACACCGATACGGCATTGGCTGAAGTAATGGTGCCGGCAGTATTATTACCGGTAGGAGTTATACCGCCCTCATTAAGCCAGGTGCCTCCTACCAGGTGAGCCACTCTCAATGTTGATGGCTGAGTAACGTATCCACCGCCAGGTGTACAAGGGCTATTAGCAGACCACGACAAAATTACCCTGGCAGCCGAGCCTGCCGGACGTTCTACTTCCCAATACTCACAACCACTTATTCTGGTAAGAGTGGCAGCCAAATCACCCGTGGGAGGAGTGGCTCTGAAAAATTCAGCTGTAAATGTAGAGGCGGTGGCGGCTGTTGTAGCAATACCGACGGTTCGCAATCCACCGTCCACCTTGCCTACCGGGAATGTAAACGTTGACACACTATTAGTATTCTTTGCCAGCGGCCCGTTTACAAATGCGCCGTTAGCTGTGGTGGCTGTTCCAGCCGTTCCGACCGTTAATAAATTTGTTGTAGTGGTGAGATACCCATTTGTAAGAGTCAGGGCACCTGTTACCAACATTGGCTGAGAAAGCGTGACATTGCTGGTTGTAGAGTTATTTACAATGAAATTTCTTGCTGTATTAGCTGTTGGTGAAGTAGCAAAAGTTCCCGTGGCGGCACCCCGGAACTCATAATCCGCCGCACTACTAAATGTGGCTGTCAGGTTGTTTCCTGTATTAATAGCTCCCTGGACACCATTTGCACTTCCTGTAATCAATTTACCGCCCGGTAATAATTGAAACTCCGCAAATGCAGTTTCAGGTGCGGGTACATCGCCTTCAATTTGTGACGAAACCACAAAGGTGGCAGTATTTAAGGCACCTCCATCTTCTACTATTAACTTACCGACAAAATTTGGAAGATTATCCCTGCTGATTCTTAAGCCGGAAGCCAACCTCAATGTGCTTCCGTTCGCCACTGTGTAGTTTGTATAAGTAATGTTGGTAGGTGTCGTGGCCGTGTAAATTTGTTCCCCGGCCTTATTAAAGGTAATCAAGCCGTTAATAACTGCATCGTCAATCACAGTAGTTCTGATTGTCCCGGCTGTCTGGGTGAAGTTTCCTTTTACATATAAAAATGCCCGTCTTCCTTCGGGACCTTCATCACCACTGGTAAAATCAAGATCTCCGCCCTCCTGTAAAAAGTTCCCATTCAAATTAATAATGACAGTCCCATTGTCCCCATCGCTGTTTACATCTGCCAAAACAAGATTTCCGCTTTTGTGATTGTAATTGCCTGTTATGTTCAGGGTTATGCTGCCGGTGCCTTCATCCAGCAAAACAACATTCGTAGTTGCCGGCGCTGTTTGCTGAACGACTAAATTTCCCCCGATGTTAAGATTTGTAAGGGGGCCGGTCTCTTTAAAAATGAGTTGGTGCACTGTACTATTTGCGCTAGTCTTTACAATTTCCAGATTACCTGCGACCGTGGTGAGCGTTCCATTAAGATTAATGTCTGCAGTTTGTGCATTATCCCATTTTACATTCCCAAAGGTCTGTGCAAGATTGGAAGGAACAGTAGTGGTAATACCGGTAATGTTAAGATTCGAAGCCGGATCCCAGGTGGCAGTAGGTATTGTTGCTCCATTTTGAGCATGGATATAGGTGGCCCCGCTATTAAATAGCAACCTTATCACCTGAGTACTGGTTACGGTCCCTCCATTATTATTTAAAATACCGGTAGAAGTAACAGTTGTAACAGCAGCACTTCCATTTGTATTATAAACTCGCCCGGTTTGCAAATTCAATTGACCGGCAATTGAAGCATTTGCATTATCCCCCAATGTGATGTTAACATTGGTACTGAGTGTCAATTGGGCACCAGTCTCAATGATCAAGTCATTTCCTGCGGCTCCGTTAGAAATTGTCAAAGTCCGGCCGGCAGTTGCCTGTAAAGTAATACTCGAATTACCCTGTATCGACAAACTTGCCAAAGAAATATTTCCACCTTGAGCTACCCTCGTTATAATAGTTGCAAAATTGGTGGGGAAAATAACAATATCACCAGTTGCAGGAATTCCATTGCTCCAATTAGCTGCATTGTCCCAGTTAGCATTCGCACTCCCGTCCCATGTAGTTGTTTTTGTCCAGCCAGTAATTGAAATAAAAACAGTGGCCAGAATTAAGTAAAAATTTTTCATTGCTACCTTTTTTGTTTTATAGAGAATAAGAATTTACTAAGCGTCAGGGGTAGATCGTTTGTAAAATGGCTTGCTTAAATTTTAAAGGAATTGGAAAAACTAAAAGGGGTACGTCAGAACCCGACGCAATTTGGGCAGATTAGATTTTTTTTCAAGGGTAGAATAAATAACCCAGGGTAGGAGAATGGTGTATTAATATAAACAGGGTGGATTACAAAGCTAGGCGATTTTATATTACCTAAAATATTTTGGTGGAAAAATAATCCCGGTAGATAAGACCAGGCTTATAAAAGCCCGATCATATAAATCGGGCCGTATGACTTTCTTTTATTGACTTTATATCCGCTGGCTTCCCGGCATAAACAAGATTACCTCCTCCTTCTCCGGCTTCGGGTCCTAAATCTATCAACCAGTCTGCATTTTTTATTACGTCAGTATTATGTTCAATAACAATGATTGAATGCCCCTGCTCAATTAAAGCATGGAAGGATGTGAGCAATTTTTGTATGTCGTGAAAGTGAAGGCCTGTAGTAGGCTCGTCAAAAATGAAAAGAATTTTATTGGCGCTTCGACCCTTCCCTAAAAAAGAAGCCAGCTTTACCCGTTGAGCTTCGCCGCCCGACAGTGTATCGGAAGATTGACCGAGCTTCACATAGCCAAGCCCGACATCGCTTAAAGGTTGTATCGCCCTGGCAATATTTTGTTCATCTTTTCCGGTACCCGCAAAAAAATCAATCGCTTCATCCACGCCCATTTCCAACACGTCGAAAATATTTTTGTCGTTATACTTTACTTCCAGGATTTCGTCTTTGAATTTTTTACCCCCGCAAGCTTCACATACCAGGTGCACATCGGCCAGGAATTGCATTTCTACCACTTGTTCTCCCTCACCCTTGCAGGTGTCGCAACGGCCGCCATCCACGTTAAAGGAAAAATGTTTCGGCTGAAATCCACGCATTTTACTCAAGGGCTGCTTCGCAAATAAATCCCTTATTTCATCATATGCTTTGATGTAGGTAACAGGGTTACTCCGCGACGATTTGCCAATAGGGTTTTGATCGATCATTTCTATCTGACCAATACTATCTATGTCACCGGTAATAGCTCTATGATAGCCTATCTTATCACCAAACTCTCCTTTAAGCTTTCTTAATGCGGGATAAAGAATCTGTTTTACCAATGTTGTTTTACCACTTCCGCTAACACCACTTACGACGCATAGTACATTGAGTGGAAACTCAACAGTAATATTTTTAAGATTGTGCTGCCTGGCGCCTTCCACCTTTATCGACCTGTTCCATTTTCTTACAGTTTTTGGTGGTTCAATTTTTAAAATGCCATCCAAATATTTTCCAGTTAGACTTTGTGGATTGCGAATAATTTCATCATAGTCGCCTTCAGCAATTACTTCTCCGCCAAGATGAGAGGCCAACGGTCCCATATCGATAATATGGTCGGCTTCACGCATCATTATCTCATCATGCTCAACCACTACCACTGTGTTGCCTAAATCCCTCAACTCTTTTAACACATTTATCAAATTCGATGTATCTCTCGGGTGTAGCCCGATGGAAGGCTCATCAAGGATATATAATGAATCAGTCAAATTACTTCCAAGACTACGAGTTAATTGAATACGCTGACTTTCCCCGCCGCTCAGGGTATTGGCAAGGCGATTCAAAGTCAAATATCCAAGCCCAACATCCAGCAACGTTTTGAGCCGATGATGAATTTCCAGCAAGATTCTCTTTCCGATTTGTTTATCATGATCGCTCAGCTTTTTTTCCATTCCGATAAACCAAACGTTCAAATCTTTTACCGGCATTTCGCCTAATTGCCCAATGTGTTTATCACCCACTTTTACATACAATGCTTCTTTTCTTAACCGATAACCTTTGCATTCGGGACAGAGGGCCCGGCCACGATATCGGCTTAACAACACACGGTACTGAACTTTGTAAAGATTCTGCTCTACTTCTTTGAAAAAGTCATTAATCCCTTCCACATATTCATTTCCATCCCACAAAACCTGGTATTGTTTTTCGGTGAGATCAGCAATGGGTTTATGGACAGGGAAATTGAATTTCTTCGCTTCCTTAATAAACCTTTCTTTCCATAGACCCAGTTTTTCTCCCTTCCAGGGTGCAACGGCACCCTCGTAAACACTAAGGCTTCTGTCGGGTATCACCAATTCACTGTCTATCCCGAGCACCTGGCTAAAGCCTTCACAGGTCGGACATGCACCAAACGGGTTATTAAAGGAAAAAAGATTGGGTACGGGTTCTTCAAACTGTATATCATCTAATTCGAAGCGGTTGTTGAAATGAAGAAGTGAGTTGTTATTTTTTGCCTTTGCCTTCAAGCCGTTACCAGTTGTCACCTGATCACTATCAGTCGCTGTTTGCGCCTCGATGTATACATCCCCCTCTCCCTCGTAAAAGGCAGTGCCGACCGAATCAGATATCCTGTGGATATCATCTTCATCAAACTCCTTTACAACCAGCCTATCAACCAAAATATATAAACGGGACCCTTTAGCGCCAAACTGTCCCTTAAGGTCGTTATCCGCCAACTCCAGCAAGTCTTCTATATTATAAACAGTGCCGGCAGGATTTTTTCCCTCTTCATGATTATAAACCCGCGTAAAGCCTTTTTGTAAAAGAATATTCAATTCTTCTTTTATATTTCTGTTTTTATGCTGCTTAAATAAGGCCAGGATAAAAACTTTGGTCCCGGGTTCCATACTTGTTATAGCCTTAACCACATCGGTTACATCATCTTTTTTCACCTGCTTTCCTGAAACTGGTGAAATAGTTTTACCGATCCTGGCAAAAAGGAGCCGCAGATAGTCATAGACCTCTGTCATACTCCCCACTGTACTGCGTGGAGTTCGTGTAATCACTTTCTGTTCGATAGCTATGGCGGGGCAAAGACCTTTTATAAAATCAACATCCGGCTTATTCATCCGGTTCAGAAACTGGCGGGCATAAGCACTGAGGCTTTCCGCATAACGCCGTTGTCCTTCGGCATACAAGGTGTCAATAGTCAGTGAAGACTTGCCGGATCCGGACACACCGGTTACAACCACCAGCTTGTTTCGGGGTATTTCAACTGTAACGTTCTTTAAGTTGTGGACCCGGGCACCCTTGATAAGGATGTTTTCTGCAGGATTTACGGTTTTCGTCACTAAGGGTTTTTTCCCTATTATTTCCTTTTCCATTTTCTAGAATATCAAAGTTAAACCCTTATCCCACGCAAACTTCAAGGGTTATGATTAACATTTTTTTTGCAATAAAGTTTAAATCTTTTTTTGGAGGGGTGTTTGGAACATCAACTAAAAACTATATTTTTATTATCCAATATCCAAAAAATGAATAACCAAAAAATTACCCCGCCTATCGCATATACTTCTACTTTTTATTAGCGAATCACCCATTTTTATTTTTAGTTTTTAAACCTATCCCATTCAACCACCTAAACTGTAGAAGTTTTATGAAAGCTTTTATCGAAAAAACCGACCATGAACTTATCCATCTTTTTAAGGATGGCAATCTTAGCGCCCTTGAAGCTTTAGTGCTTCGCCACAAGGACAAGTTATACACTTCTATCCTTTTTCTGGTAAAGGACAAATACCTCGCTGAAGACATTTTCCAGGATGTTTTTATCCGGATCATCGATACGATGCGTGGTGGCCGTTATACTGAAGAAGGCAAGTTTCTGCCCTGGGCTATGCGCATTGCTCACAACCTTTGCGTTGATCATTTTCGTAAAGTAAAAAGGACACCTACGATCCGCAATAGCGAAGACAAAGACATTTTTGAAGTCCTGAACTTTGCAGATGACAGTGCCGAAACTGTTTTGATAAAAAGACAAAGTCATAATCGTGTCCGTGAAATGCTGGAAAGGTTACCCGAAGATCAGCGGGAAGTAATCATCCTTCGTCATTATGCAGACATGAGCTTTAAAGAAATTGCAGCTACAACCAACTGCAGCATCAATACAGCTTTGGGCCGTATGCGCTACGGTCTTATTAATCTCAGAAAATTGATGATTCAAAAACAAATTGCATTATAGTCTTTGTGGATTGAATCAGTTCTTTATATCTTTGATGCAGCTTATTGAAAAAAATATTGTCATTCTGTTTCTCCCGTTGCACCTGAAAGATTCGTACTAAAAGAATTTTTCCTTTGCTTGCCCGGCAACAGGCTGTTGCAGAATGACACCAAATTGAAACGTCCCGATCAATAATCGGGACGTTTTTTATTTAATATGATTGATAGCCGAACGATGATTTTATTTTGCCATCGTTGTTTGATTATGTTTTTGAAATGCCTCTAATCCACACTGCAGCCATTCGGCAAATTCGGTTGGATCAGGGGTATAAAATTTTGTTTTGACCATCGCTTTTTCATCGGCACTGATGATTGCGTATTGTGGTTGGGAAGTAGCGCCAAAGTTTTCTGTTTGAAAAGTCGACCATTTGTCTCCCACGGTTATAATGGACTTTTCACTGCCATTGGGAGCTCTATACCTGGTTTGTTCTGTTAACGGCAGTTTTTTTCTTTCATCGACATATAAGGATAACACAACAAATTTTGTCCGCATCAGGCTATCCACCATAGGATCGGGCCATACCTTTTCCTCCATTCTGCGGCAGTTTACACATGCCCAGCCGGTAAAGTCAATCAGGACCGGTTTATTTTCTTTTTTGGCAATAGCCAACGCTTCGTCGTATTTATTATGAATGGGCTCGAAAACACTTTTATTATCATCAAAGCTGTATAAGCTGTATGTACGTGGCGGTGGAAATCCACTGATCAATTTCAAATCCGCCCATTTTGTTTTAGAAAGGCCCGGCAACAGATAAATAGTAAAAGATGCAAACAAAACAATAAAGGCTATCCTTGTAAAGGAAAAACGCCTTACCGGTGAGCTATGCGAAAATTTCAGTTTTCCCAGCAGGTATAACGTAAGTAATATTCCAATTAGAATCCAAAGGCCTATAAAAATTTCTCTTTTCAACAATCCCCATTGTTTTACAAGATCCGCGTTAGACAAAAACTTAATCGCTAACGCAAGCTCTAAGAATCCTAACACGACCTTTACATCAGTCATCCAGCCACCTGATTTTGGCAGTGAATGGAGCCAATTCGGAAACATGGCAAACAAGGCAAAGGGCAATCCAAGCGCAATCCCAAAACCTGCAGCCCCTGCTGTTAATGGCCAGGCGCCTTGTTCTGCAACACCAACCAACAGCGTTCCCAAAATGGGCCCCGTACAGGAAAATGAAACGATCGCCAGCGTTGACGCCATAAAGAAAATACCACCGATATTACCCAGTCCCGATTTTGAGTCCATTTTATTCGCTAGGCCAGCCGGGAGGCCTATTTCAAAAAGGCCAAAAAAGGAAAGAGCAAATACCACAAAAACGGCGAAGAATAATAGGTTTAGCCAGACATTGGTGGAAATATTATTAAAGATTTCGGGGCTTATTGCTTTGTCAGCAATATGAAAGGGAAGAGTGATCAGAACATAGATCAGGAAAATGAAAAGGCCATAAAGAATAGCGTTGGTTATTCCCCTGCTTTTATCGTGCGATTTTTTTGTGAAAAACGTTACCGTCACAGGCATCATAGGAAATACGCAGGGTGTCAGCAAGGCTATGAGTCCTCCGAGTAAGCCAAGAAGGAAAATTGACAGTATGCTTTTATTTTTCGTACCCTCATCTCCACAGTCGTTTACAGGCTTTCCTATGTTTATAGAGGGAACTAAGATTTTTGTTGTGGAAGCGACGCCTCCCTCCAATTCCACAACAAAAGGAATAGCCGTGGCCGGATAAAACTCATCATTCTTACCATAAGTATATAGCAAACTCCCTTGCAACTGAGCCGGTATATTGCCATCAACTATGACCGTTGCTCTCCAAACAGCATCGCCGGGAAATATTTTGATGATTGTATTTTCAAAAATTGAACTGGGTTCTTCTTTTACCTGCGAAGTCTCTATCTTAAAGTCTCCTTCCTGCCGGATAGAAGAATCGGCAAAAACTAATTCAGTTGTTTTTACCTCCAGCAGGGTTTGATTAGGCGCATAAATTTTCCATTCGCCGGTTGCAGCAGTAGAAAATGAAAGCTCATATTTACCATCAACCAGCTTCTTGCTTGCAACTTTCCATTGATGAGGAACGGGAAGAGAATCCTGGGCAAATGAAGCGAGAGATAAAAATAGGCTTGCAACAATAACAATAATGGCTTTACTTTTTCTACGCATTCGTTTGCCTGTTTAATAAAAAAGGGTTCTAAAGAAGAACCCGTTAAATTTTGTACAACAATTTAATCAGCTTATTTGACGGGAACACTAAAATTAACAGTCTTTGGCGGCAGGCATTTCTTATCATCACAAGTCTGGAATTCCACGCTGCCGGTAAGATTTGTTTTTGCGTTGGCCTTTAATTTCACTACCTGCACAAAATCTACTTTATTGGCGTATTGATTGGCCGATACCTGCAGCTTTGCATCATGAAATTTTTCCATTTTTCCAACCTCCTTAATCTTTCCGTCCAGGGAAAGTAAAGGATTATTATTGATCTTAAAATCCGTAGGCTGAGCTATGGCATCCTCCGGTTGAACTTGTGAATATAAATGCCATCCTGACTGCATGGTTGCTGTCAGGTGTATTTCGTATGTTTTATCATTTATTTTCCTGGAAGAAAAAGACCAGCTAACAGGATTCAATTGGGCATTAACCGAAGTCGTTACAAAAGCCACCAATAAAATTGCTAAAATTTTTTTCATTCGAACGTGGTTGTATTAATACAAGACAAAAATAGAATACATCCGGGTATCTAATTGTCAGCAAAGTGATAAAAGGCTGCTAAATATTTCCTTGTAGACGATGCGACTACCCTACCAGTTGCCCCGCCATTAACAGATCTTTAATTATCTGGCGCCCATCCGTATTACCCAGCGTGTCTGAACAAGCCCTTTCGGGATGCGGCATCATACCAAATACGTTACGATTTGAATTGCAGATTCCTGCAATATTGTTAATAGCACCATTAGGATTGGCGTCAGCATTCACCTTACCATGCTCGTCGCAATACCGGAAAATGATCTGTCCATTGGCTTCCAACTCACTGAGTATTTTGTCATCCGCGTAATAACGACCTTCTCCGTGTGCCACTGGTATCTTGTAGATATTATCTGCCTGGTCTTTTATGTAAACGTTTTTACAAACAAATTGTTGATTGCTGTTTCTTAACAAGGCGCCCGGCAAAAGATGGGACTCACATAATATCTGGAAGCCATTACAAACTCCCAATACCTTGCCGCCGGCATTAGCAAATTCGATAACACTTTGCATCAATGGGCTAAACCTTGCAATGGCGCCACAACGCAAATAGTCGCCATAAGAAAAGCCGCCGGGGAGTATGATGCAGTCTTCCGTATCAAACTGGCTGAGATCTTTGTCTTTATGCCAAAGCATCGTTACTTCCTGCCCCAGATCGTATTTAAGGGCATCATGCATATCTCTGTCACAATTAGAACCAGGAAAAACAACTACCCCGAATTTCATTTGCTTATGTATTATTTTGTTAAGCCCAATGGAAACGATGCTGCATTTTCCATCTTTTACGGCTAAAATTTAAAACGCAAATATAAGCAACAGTGCCCAAGCTGCAAGAGGGATAAATGACCAGTTATATTAAACAAGTGTTGGTTTGAAGTCTACCAACCGGGCCCATAATATTGATAAGCGAAAATAAAAACAATGGTTAGCCAAAAAATAATGAGCGGGAAAACTCTCCATTTTGACTGCAGATAACCATATCCGTGAAAAGTAGCCATCGGTACCATGGCCATGATCCAGTTTTCAAATGTTGCGCTGCTATTCACAAACGGGAGCAATAAGGCCGCCAACAAGTACAATAACAAAAGACTCCAGCCTTTCCTGATGTTGATCAGCATCTTCCGGAGATTTTCCTGCACATGATACCCCCCGCTTAAAAAAGGTATCATCACCAGGAAAATGCTGCCAGCCAGCCAGGCTGATTGTTTAAGCGATGGAACACCCAGGCTAAGCTGGGGAATAAATTCCTGCCACGTGAAATGTCCATTTATTACCGTATAGATCGCATAAAAATAAAAGGGAGTTGTTATACCAAGCAGGCAGATCAGCCATTCATTGATTCTAAACGGCCGCATTACGGCTAATGCCAGCAAGATCCAGATGATGAATGTCAATGAAGAAATAAATAGAAATCCGGCAATTCCTAATGCCAGGCCCACATTGTAAATTGCGCCTTTGGCATTGGGCTTATTGTAAACCCCAAATAGTGCCGATAAAATAAATAATAGAATTGTATTGCAAAGCAACGGGGCTGAAAAATAATTCCACTCCGGCAAAAGTGAAGTGATAAGCATGTAAGCAATCCCTGCCAGGTAATTGGGCTTATTCATCATCCGCTGGTTATTGATAAAGCGGGTGATCATTACAGCCTGCAAAAACAATAAGGCAAAGGTCAATACCGGATAAAATACCGGGTTCGATTTGGCAATAGGATCAAAAAAAGCAATAATTCCTTCAAACAGGATTCCATCGGCAGGTCGCACTACAGCCGCATGCGGTCTCATAAACATGGGCATTTTGATCAAAATGCCGGTTATAAGCAGTAGTAAAAGATTGGCCGGGTTTTTCTGTTTAAATAGTGCGATCACGGATAAAGGAAAAATTATATCGTTTAATTGTACTCAAGCTTTGCAAAGCAAATATAATTCCTGTACACACACGGTATAATCACCTGCCTTGAACTCACCTGTTTGGCGTATTTGGGCATTAATTCGTAACCCCTGTCAAGGTTTTTTAAAGTTGGATTACGGGTAATCTTACCATCGGGTTGCAGGCTAAAATCGCTGAGAAGATTAGCCCTTTTTTCCAGGTTGTTAAACAAAAAATGCAGCTGTCCGCCCGTGTTCATAACCTGGTAAGATAACAAGTCATCCGATTGATCGTCGAATTGCTCCTTGGTGATAACACTGCTCCATTTATGCTTTCCATCTTTATCGAAAGACAATATCGTTATGTTATCAGCCTGGTAACGGACCGACTGCCCCATATTCCACCTGTTTGCCCACAGGTTGTTATAAGAATAGGGTGAATAATAATAATAATCATAAGACCGAAGGAATGGCGAACCGTAAAGGTTGCTCCACCTGTTCCAACCACCGCCTCTTGAAGTAGTATAGTAAGACTCGCTTGTTATTATAAAACCGCCGTCCCGCTGGTTAATGATATTCCGAATAAAGTAGTCATTAAATGCCGTACGGGTTCCCGCATTGCCTCTTGCTTCACGCCGCAGCTCATCACTAAAAATCAACGTATCCTCTGCAACCGGCTGCCCTGTTTGCTTATCCCAGATATAAAAATAATAGCCATCCACATTACCACGTCTCTGCTTGTAGTAGAAAGAAGTAATCAGGTACCGCTTATTATAATTATCAGGTTTTATTCTTATTTCATCCAGGTATCTTTTTTCTGTATCCAATGGGGTTATTTTAAACGAGTCGGCCTGGGCATATTTAATTATAAAAGCAGCATTACCGATGTTTTCGCTGTTTACCCGGTCGAATTTGGTAAAAATCAAATCCCCGTCATTGTCTACCTGGAACTCGTTCAGGTAATCATCCCGGTCATTCATTTCCAGTGATAACCTGCTTTTTTTAATAAGGGAAAGCTTATCATCCATCAACAGGGTGGTGATTTTATATAACTTCTTGTTTTTACTATTGATTTTAAACACCATGATCTTACTCTTGTCTTCGCTCGTTACCACAGAATAGATCTTGTTATCAGCGCCAAAGTTCACCTGGGTGGTATCCAATTCAGTCAATTCTCCTACTTTTTGACCGTTGCCGTCAATTTTAGCGGCGATGCAATAAATAATATTTTTCTTGCGGTACTGGTAAATCATGTACACAAAATCGCTGTAAGGGAAAAAGTCAACATTGATTACCCTGTCATTATCGGGGAGATAATCCTGTTCAACACTTTTAACCAATTTCATATCATTGTCGAGCAGGGCGATCCAATTTTTATTCCTTACATTTTTATAGATAAGAAAATTGCCATTGATCTTTCCAACAATTTCAAAGTTCAGCCGGCGGGTATCGTCTTTCTCAGGTTCGGAATACACAAGTTTTTGTGATTGGGCGGATAACGCGGCGAAAAACAAAAAGACAATCAACAATCGTCCACGAAGCATAATATTCTGATTTTTTGCAAATTAAAGTTACACGTTGGCTGCCAAAAAATGTGAAGTTTTATTTTAGTTTGGCAGCATCAGGGAGACGGCTTTTGGTAACGTTTAGTTGTATTAAATATTGCTTGCACAAAGTTTTAACAAGCTCTTCTTTGTAATTGAATTTTGCCTATACCTTTGCAGGCAAACTGTTACAGAATCAATTTCTGTACCTGGATAACAACAACCCCCGATAGTGAAAAAAAACACTAACCAAGCTACAGCGGCTGGACTACTCATTGCACTAGGAATTATTTACGGAGATATAGGTACATCCCCCCTCTATGTATTTAATGCGATCATCAATGGACGGATAGTCGATGAAGCTCTTATTCTCGGTTCGCTTTCCTGTATTATATGGACGCTTACCTTACAAACAACCATCAAATATGTGATCCTGATTCTTCGGGCTGACAACCGTGGTGAGGGTGGCACATTTGCGTTGTATGCACTGGTAAGAAGGCGACGAAAGTGGCTGGTAATTCCAGCCATGCTCGGTGGAGCGGCTTTATTAGCTGATGGCATTATCACCCCTCCCATCTCTATCACTTCCGCCGTCGAAGGACTTGGTGAACTTCCGGCCTTAAGAGGTATGCCTGTCGATACCATTGTGATCATTGTGTTGGTTATCCTCTCTTCATTCTTTTTCCTTCAACAATTTGGCACCGCCTCTATTGGCAAAATCTTTGGACCGGTCATGTTTCTCTGGTTCACCATGCTGGCGATATTGGGAATCATCCATGTTTTTGATGATCTTACCATTTTCAAAGCGGTTAGTCCTCACTATGCCATTCAATTTCTCCGTACCTACCCGGAAGGATTTTGGTTATTGGGAGCCGTCTTTCTCTGTACCACGGGTGCCGAAGCCCTTTATAGCGACTTGGGACATTGTGGCCGGGGAAATATCCGCTTTTCTTGGATTTATGTAAAAACCTGTTTGCTGATCAATTATTTTGGACAGGGAGCAAACTTGCTAGCCCATAGAAATGGCCTCCAGGTTACATCGGAGGTCAAAAAAGCCATGGGCATTAACGCCTTTTATGACCTGATGCCGGAGTGGTTCATTATTCCCGGCGTAGTTATCGCAACAACGGCCGCTATCATTGCCAGCCAGGCTATGATTTCAGGCGCCTTTACGCTGATCAGTGAAGCCATGCGATTAAACCTGTGGCCAAAGATGAAGATTCGCTATCCCTCGGAAGAAAAAGGTCAACTTTTTATCCCCGGCATCAATATTATTCTCTTCGTTGGTTGTGTTGGTGTGGTCTTACACTTCAGGCAATCTTCCTCCATGGAAGCAGCGTATGGCCTCGCCATTATTATGACTATGCTCTCAACCACCATTTTATTTGCCAATTACCTGGTACTTCATCGATATAAGGAATATAAGATCTATGTATTCCTGATCGGTTACCTTATCGTTGAGATCGTCTACTTCGTTGCATTAATGGACAAGTTCATTCATGGAGGTTATATTACCTTATTGATCGGTGGCCTGATGTTTACGATCATGTATGTGTGGTATCGTGCCCGTAAGATCAAAAACCGCTATGTGGAATTTGTCAGGATGGAACATTATGTGCCCAAGATACAGGAGCTGAGCAATGACAAGGCCGTGCCAAAATATGCCACGCACCTGGTTTATCTTACCAGTGCTAATAACCCTAAAGAAATTGAGCATAAGATCATCTATTCCATTCTGAATAAAAAACCAAAACGTGCCGACATTTATTGGTTTGTTCACGTAGACACCATGGACGATCCTTATACCTGCGAGTATAAAGTGGACCACATTATTCCGAACGATATTATTCGTATTGATTTCAGGCTGGGCTTCAGAATGGAGCCGCGGATTAACCTGATGTTCCGTAAAGTAGTGGAAGATTTAGTTGCCAATAAAGAAGTAAATATCATCAGCCGTTATGAAAGCCTCGCCAGCAGCAATACAGTTGGTGACTTCCAATTTATGGTCATGGAAAAATATCTCAGCCAGGATAACGAGCTGCCTTTTATCGAACGGGTGATCATGAAACTTCATTTCTGGCTCAAGGATCATAGTCTTTCTGAAGAAAAAGGCTTCGGGTTGGACTTAGCCAATGTAACAGTTGAAAAATTCCCGCTGATCGTAGCGCCTGTTACCAATTTGCGATTGAAAAGAGTGGAAGATTAGTTTGCTTTACATAGCTTTTGAGTTCTTGGAGAATCGGGCTATCTTGACTCCAAAACTGTAAACTTTAAAAATTGCCCCCATTTGTCCTGTATATTATTGGTGGTATTATCGCCTTATCAATTGCAGCTTACTTTTTACAGGAAAAATTCATTTTTAAACCAGAGAAGCTAAGGCAGGACTTCCAGTTTAAATACGACATTCCCTTTAAAGAATACTTTTTTGATATAGAGCCCGGCGTCCGGATCAATGGCCTGCATTTTTTCAGGGAAAATCCCGCAGGACTTATTCTTTATTTTCATGGTAATACCCGTAGTATCAAGGGTTGGGCAAAATATGCCCGCGATTTTTATCGTTACAACTACGACGTGGTGTTAGTGGATTATCGTGGGTTTGGTAAAAGCACCGGCAAAAGAAGTGAAAGAGAAATGCTGAATGATATGCAGTTTGTCTATCAAACACTATTGCAGTCGTATCCTGAACAGCATTTGATAGTGTATGGGCGAAGTATCGGCAGTGGCTTTGCCTCAAAAGTCGCTTCCGACAACAATCCCAGGTATCTTATTCTCGATGCGCCCTATTATAGTTTTTTGAAAGTTGCGGAAAGATTTTTGCCGATCCTGCCTGTTCGTTATGTATTGCGATATCATTTGCGAACCGATAAATGGATTGCATTGGTAAAATGTCACACCTATATTATTCACGGAACAAGAGACTGGCTCATTCCCATTAAACATAGCGAAAGGCTGCAAAAGATCAACCCTAAAAAAATCACCCTGATCCGTATCCAGGGAGGTGGGCATAACAACCTGCCGATGTATGACGAGTACCATAATTTCGTAAGGGATATCTTGAAGTATTAACGTTTGAAACACACAACCAGTCACTAACATGTTAAGCTTTTTGTAAATAGAGTCTGCTACTATAACTTAATTTTGACCCATACGTCCAATATTTAAATGAAGATTTATGAAACTGAAACTTTACTCACTTCTTTTTGTCGCCAGCCTTTTTCTCTTCTCCTGTAAAACGCCGGAGAAGGTCTATTCAAAAGGCAACTACGACGAAGCTATAATGCTTGCCACTAAAAAACTGCAGAAAAAACCGGGCGATACGAAACTTATCAATATTGTCCAGGACGCCTATCGCTTTGCCGTAGAAGATCATGAAAGCAGGATCCGCAACTATTCCAATAGTAATACATCGCTGAAGTTTGAAAACATCTACCATGAGTATGCTCAGCTGCAAGGGCTTTATGAAGCCATCCGCCGCTCACCTTCAGTTTTCAAAATTGTTCAGCCTACAGACTACTCATCGTATATAACTACTTATAAAGAAGAGGCCGGTAATGCCCGGGTGGAACGCGGCCTTGAATTAATGAACCAAAACAGCAAAGCAGGCTTTCGTGAAGCCTATTATGAATTTCAAAAAGCATTGTCATTAAAACCAGGGGATCTCTCTATTAAGCAAAAAATTGATGAGGCCTATGAAAATGCTGTGACCAATGTTATGGTTCGTCCCCTGACCCGATATGGATTCCAATATGGCTCCTACAATTTTGATTATAATAATTTCAACTACAACCTGCTTCGCTATCTGAATAATAATAACAAGAGCCGCTTTCTTCGTTTTTATCAACAATCAGGACCGGGAACCCAACAAGTGCGTACGGACAATATAGCCGACATGCGTTTTAGCGATGTAAATATTGGCCGTTACCGCGACGAAAGGGATACAAGGGAAGTATCGAAACAAATTGTAGGCAAAGAAATTGTTGTCACGAAGGACTCTGTCAGAAAAGAATACATCACTGTTAAAGCCAAAATCACGACCACTACCCGTACCATACAAGCCAACGGCCTGTTGCAGGCTACGATCAGGGACTATGATAACCGTTGGTTATGGAGTGATACGTATCGCGGCGATTATAACTGGATAGCGTCGTTTGCCACTTTTACCGGCGATGAAAGAGCATTAAGCGATGAAGACAAAATGCTCATCAATCAAAAAGAGCAATGGCCGCCTTCGAGTGATGAAATCATCCGCATCATCATGGATGATATCAGAAGAAAAACGGAATGCGGCATCGGTGAATATTTTAACCGGGTAAATTAAGTTTTTCAAATACTAAAAAAGAAAGCGGGAAGATGTTTAAAACATCTTCCCGCTTTCTTTTTCTGCCTATCCAAAACTCTTACCAGTTCACGCCTTTCACTATCCCATCTTCCCATTTAAGAAAGTATAATTTTTTATTTTCGAAATAATCCAACACCATCGTTTGCTTATTAAGAACGGGTTGAATATCGAAGTCAGTAAATACATTGCCTTGTTTGTTGCCGATGTTAGAAGCAAGATCGTTTTTATATTTCGCAAGAAGTTTAGCAAACTTCCAGGTTACTTCATAACCACGAAATACCATATCACTTGGCCTTGCAAACATAACGGTGGTAAAATATTCATTGATGGATTCGCTTATCTTATCGGTCTTTGCGTTGTAAAAAGGGGAACTGTAAATAATTTCTATCCCTTTAAACTCAGGCTTGTTAAACTCCCTGATCCCATCCCAGGTGGGCATTCCCATTACTACAGCAGGATACTCATCTACCAAAGATGCAAGACTTGAAGCCAGGCGCTTACCAAAATTCATATCCAGGCTTCCGGCCAGGCATAAAGTGGTGCGATTGGAATCAAGATGGGCTTTCAACTGCATTGTCGAAAAGTTGTCAGGCAACTCAACGTATTTAATTTTCAATGGTACAGATGAGGTGCTCTTGCTATACTCATCCAGTATTTTTTTTATCTGGTCATCAAAGGTTCCTTTTCGCTTAAAAACTACCACCGGGTTGATGGCAAAATATTTCTGGATATACCGGTAGATGCCTTCACACTGTGTTTTCAAAGTGGGGTTAAGAATTACAAAAAAAGGATTGGAAGCAGTACCTGCATCATTAGGTACCGTCGTATTGATTACTGGTATCTTTTTTTTGAAAGCCGTCTCTGCTAACAGGCGTACTTCATTATTGCTGCAATGGGCGATAATGAGAGAGACGTCATTTAATTCGGGCTTCATTAATTGCTCTTCCAATTTTTCTGTAGCAGACCTTGTGTCATATACATACACTTCCAGCTCCGCACCCTCCTTATCTAACGAATCAAGGGCAAGACGGGCCCCCTCATAAAATTCAAGCCCGGAGTTAATAAATTTTGGAAAAACGTTTTTTGCGTATTTATAATTATTGACGCCGTCAAATGCTGAGTCAAGATAAAGCGGGGCAAAAATGGCAATCTTATGCTTGCTGAGAGTATCCTGGGAAAATACAGCTGTTTGTGAAAGCACTAATACAAAAATCAGGTGCCATGCTTTTATCTTCATTATTGGTAACTGTTTAATTACAATATCAATTTGTACTGCTTTACTCCCATTCAATAGTAGCCGGTGGTTTGCTGCTTATATCGTACACTACCCTGTTGATCCCTTTTACGTTGTTGATGATTTCGTTTGAGATATAAGCTAAAAAATCATAAGGTAAATGAGACCAATCTGCCGTCATTCCATCTACGCTGGTAACCGCCCTTAAGGCCAGGGTAAACTCATAAGTCCTTTCGTCGCCCATTACTCCTACGCTTTTTACCGGTAGCAAGATTGCCCCGGCCTGCCAAACAGTTGCATACAGGTTTCGATCCTTTAATCCTTTAACATATAAATGGTCAGCCTCCTGCAATAATTTTACTTTTTCTTCTGTGATTTCACCCAGGATGCGTATGGCCAATCCAGGACCTGGAAAAGGATGCCTGTCGATCATGTCCGCCGGTATTCCCAACTCACGGCCTACTTTTCTCACCTCGTCTTTAAACAAAGAACGCAACGGCTCTACCAACTCCAGGTGGAGGTGTTCGGGTAACCCGCCCACATTGTGATGCGACTTGATTGTCACAGAAGGTCCATGCACTGAAACACTTTCTATCACATCCGGATAGATGGTTCCCTGTCCTAACAACCCGATACCTTCAATTTTTTTGGCTTCCTCTTGGAAGATGTCAATGAACAAACTACCGATTACTTTTCTTTTTTGTTCCGGATCTTCTTTACCCGCCAGGCCGTCATAGAATCTTTGCTTGGCGTCAATGCCCTTTACATTCAACCCCAGCTTGGCGTAAGTATCTAATACATTCTGAAACTCATTCTTTCTTAATACACCATTGTCAACAAATATGCCGAATAACCGATCTCCAATCGCTTTATGAATGAGGGTTGCTGCAACGGTTGAATCCACTCCCCCGCTTAATGCCATTACTACTTTCCGATCACCAATCTGCTTTTGCAATGCCTCAACGGTATCGGTAATAAAATGAGCAGGCGTCCAGTCCTGGCTGCAGCCACAGATATTGACCAGGAAGTTTTTGAGGATTTTTTTCCCTTCGGTAGAGTGATATACTTCCGGGTGAAACTGTACTCCGTATAAAGGGTTGAAGTCAGCGCCATTTTTTTTGAAGGCCGCCACCGGTATACTTTCGGTATCAGCTAATAGTTCGAATCCAACAGGTAATTCCTTAATGGTATCGCTATGACTCATCCAAGCCTGGCTGTGCGACGATACATCCTGCAATAAGATATCCTGCTTTTTCAATTGCAACTGGGCCCGGCCATACTCTCTTTTATCGCTTTTTTCTACCTTTCCACCATACCGCCTGGCAGTCAGCTGTGCCCCATAGCAAATACCTAAAACAGGTACCTTTTCAATAAAACCCTGCACATCCACATCAGGAGCATCCTTTTCATTTACTGAAAAAGGAGATCCGGAAAGAATAATTCCTTTTAAAGCCGGTTCAAATTCAATTTTTTTATGATAAGGGACTATTTCGCAGTACACATTGGCTTCTCTTACAGCACGGGCAATTAACTGAGTATATTGAGAACCAAAGTCAAGGATCAGTATCTTTTCTGTCATGGGGGCGAAGGTAAAAAAAGGTTTTGATTAAGACTTTACCATATTAAAACCGTCCTGACCCAAACGTTTGTAACCTATCCCGGCTTTACGATTTTGAAATTGCGATGAATGGTTTGTTGCTTATTCTTTCGTGAAAGCCGGTCGTTTTTTTTGAGGCCAATGCTGCTACTGACCCCGCTCAAGGTAATCTTAACGAGATAGTTAACAGCCGACCGGTTCCGAAGTCGTTTGAAAAAAACCGTTCCTAATTTCTCCGCGTTGTTATTCTTTATCACGCTATTGGCAAAAAAAGTAATGATCCCCCGGAAAGCAGATTTTTTTTCATCATTTTTTATTATCCTGACTTTTAAATCGCGGTAGGCCATTTTTATTTTCCCATAGGCCATTTCCTCACGACCAACCACATACATATACATGCTGTCAAGATAACCTGACTTTAATTCCGCCAGGGCCAGCGGCTTTAAAACGGGATTTAAAACAGTCAGATCTGCTGAATCCATTATTACAGTCATTACAAAGCCACCCAACGGGTCGGCATAAGATTCCTTTACATTCAAGTGAGTGTGCAGCTTTTTCTCAATATAGCCACTTGCTTTTAGCTGCAGGCTGTCCCCGTCCCCTAAATTATAATTCCGGATTTGCGTAACCGTACCATTTAAATCACCTACGGTTATTTTTCCTGGAACACCTGTTTTTTCATTCACTTCTTCATATTCTACACGGGCATTTTTCAGGTTCAATGTATCAACCAACAACCGCATGGGGATTTTTTTAATAAGATTGGCGGGTAATAGCCGAATGACGCCTGGCTCCTGTGGCTTTCGTTTGTCACGATAACTACTAAATGCAGCGTCGTTAATAGTTACAACGCCCATTTCGAGAACACTATCTCTTCCATACCTGTCAATATCAAAAGGACCAATAGCGATTGCACCTGTTTTTGCCACGATGTAGTCTGCCTGGTAAGGAGCGTTTTGAATAAACTCATCCCTGCTTGCCATTGGATGATAGGTGAAAGAATCCATGGTAAAATACCTGGTGCTTTTATCATAAGTTGTATTATACCAATCAAACCGGCTTTTGCTGTTTTGATAACTTCCTGTTATTTCCTGTAACCTGGAAGAAATATTAGTCTTCAGCATTTCATGAAGACTGAGCAGGTTAGCGGAATTTAACGAGAGATTTTTCAGTTTACCTTTCTCAATAAAAAGTCTTCCTTCATTTTTACCGAGGCTGTCTGCTACAATGTTGCTGGCGTCGAGGCTTTTGATAAATCCACTCCAATCCCAGGCTCCCACATCATTTTGCTGCAGCCTTATTTTTTCTATGTCCACGTCCAACTGACCTTTTCCGGCATCTATTGTCCGGCCCTTTGGAGTTGAATACGAAAACTTATGAAGTGACAGTTTCAAGGCGGCAGCAGAAATTTCAGGCGACGATTGATGATTGATAAAGAGACTGATCAATTCAAAAACTTTCCCCTCGCCATTCCATTTTAAACTTGACAATCCATTTTCAGTTCTTTTACTAAAGTCAAGGACCGGTTGTTCAATGATAAGACTGCCAATTTTTGTTTCCGGCCATTTTTTTGTTTCGGTCGCCGGTTGTTTGACAGCATAAATAGAAATAAGCGGATTTACAATATGCACAACGCCTGCATATAGCTTGCCATCTATAATCGTGTTGATATCTGGTGTTGTTCGAACAGATGGAATTATCACCTTTACTGAATCAGTAGCCGTTTTTTTCAGGTACAAAATATCTTCAAGCACCGACGCCCGTTTATCTGCAAGATTAAATTGCCCAATCTGCAGTTTTTCACTTCCGTGCGAAATACTCAACTTATTGCCAGCGGCCGCCAACCCCGCAAGCAATAGTTTGTTACCGGCGCTCGTTGACAGTTCATCTGCCTGAATATTTTTAAGATATACCGAAAGTTTCCCGGAGCTATCTTCGATTGACACCTGTGTGTTCGCACCCTTAATATCGCTTAATTTAAACGCAGTTGAATTATCCTTGTTTTGTTTCGGAAATGTGAAAAGCTTTATATCAGCCTGTTTCCAATCAATGCCCCCGATCCCGGTGTGCTGAAGATCGTCGTTGATGATCATGGAACGAATAGAGGCATCCTTAATCACCACATCCAGCTCATTCTTATTTTTAATATGAATGGTACCGGCATGCAGGTGATTCGCAGGGCTTCCTGCAAAATTTACATCGGCCAGGTCGGCGACCAATTGGCGCATTTTAAAAACCCCTTTTTTAAAATAAAGTGCCGTAACGGAATTTTGAATGTTATTGATCTTACGTGAGTCTACGAGCCGCCGGCCCAGTACATTGATGTTAGCATTCTCAAGCTTTAGCTGGATATTATTCTTAAAAAAGAGATTTACCTGGCCATCATTGATAGTAAGATTTTCCAACTGCATGAAATTGCCAATACCAGCCAGCGTTTGAAATATATCCTTTGATTTATACCTCTTTTGTTCAACGGTGTAATTGATAACAGGCCGGTATAAATTCACTTTGTTAGCTGCAAGCCGTTTGTTAAACACTAAATCATCCCAGGACAGTCCCTGCAATTCAAACTGCGGCATGCTTAGGGTGTTTACCGGCTTTCCATTCTCAAGATCCTGGAATTTAAAATTACTCAGGCTGATCCTGTTATCATTAATAAGGATACTATCAAATTGCATGGCGTAACTGCTGTCACGCAAAAAATTTTCATAGTTGCGGATAGCCATCACAAATTTTTCAACTGTCAAAGGTTTGGGTCCATACTTTCTTATCTGTAATCCCTGCAGCTCGAAATTATTTTTATCAGAAGTAAAGGAACTTAATTGTCCATCCCTTGTCGTATTAATGTCGAACGCCCCGTTTTCTACCACCACGAAAGCTAACTGCATATTACCGGTTAATTGCCTTATCAATTCATCGAGGCGGGGAGTTGATTTGCTTGCACCAGACCGGCGGGTAATATCTACATCCAGTTTAAATCTTGGGTTAATGCAGTAAACCGAATCAGCTTTGATAATCTCCTTGTGATACAGTGTTGAAAAATCAATACTGGTCATTTGCAGCTTATCAAAAAAGATGCTGAAAGAGTTGTTTGTACTGTCGTCTTTTGTGGCCATTACGGTACAGCTATCAAACTCAGCCAGCCTGTTCATAATATTGATGCGGAAATTTTTAAAACTCAACCGGTGCCTTCCATCAGGAAAGACAATATTCTGATTGGATGTATGCAGGGCCACATTATCGCTGAACAATATCTTTTCTTTACTCTCCTTTTCCGTTGTATCAACCTGCAGGTTTTCCAAATGAAAATTTATATCGGTAATGACGACCGGCGGCTCTTTGAGCCTGATTTTATTGACCAGTGAAAACTTACCCTTGTCTATCTGGAAACGATCCACCTGCAGCACCCGAAGGGCGTCCTGTATGGAATTGTAAATTCGTCCCATTTCCTGGGGAATGGACATACTGGTATCCGACTCATCGGTTGAATCCTTCAGGGATCTTAACCGCGTCACTACTATATCGGGATTGATGAGTTGAATTGAATCAATCAGTATTCTTTTTTCAAAAACAAGGGGTAATATTTCCTGGACCTTTACCTTAATTCTTGCTACGTTGAACTGGTAGGAGGTAGCAGCACCGGTATCAGCAGAATAAAAATTTGCTTTCCGCAACTCCATCCTGTAGCTAAACCAATCAAATTTGAACCGGTCAATTTTTAATTTCAGTTTTCCGTTTGATTGTGCACTCACCATATCTTCCAGCAATTGCCCGGCATGATTGACAAACCAAATATGAAACGCCGTCATCAATACCAGGATACCACCCAGTATGAAAGCGGTAATCTTCAGCGTTCGTATTGACAGGCGTTTTAACGTCAAGGTGCGGAAGGATTAAGACCTGAATTTACTAAAAATAGGCGGGGTAAAAAACACAAAATCAAATAAATACATTGATTATGAATCCTATTTAACGCATGAATGGGAGAATTGTTACCAGCTGGTCAGGCTTTGCTAAACTTAGCGGTAAGATAATCATCCAAAAGATCCGCATAGTTGCTGATATCACTAATGAGACTAATGAATTCGTGGTAGTCCATTCCATCGATATCCCGTTCTGCAATGGCGCACAGCAATCCTTTATCCGGAATAGTGCTGAGTTTAATGCCCATATGCCTTGTATTCAATTCAAGAGCTTCCTGGAAAAGATTATGCCGGGCAACAGGATTGTTGGGTATTGAAAAAACAGGAGCAAAACAGCGAATGAATGTACGGCTGCTGCCATCATCTTCTTCTTTACTGGTCAGGAATACCTCAATCGTAGATGAACCTCTTGAAAAATACCAGGCGCTGGTTTTCGAATTGTAGATCTGGTGCGATGTGGTACCTATGTCTTTGCAAAGACGTTCGATATAAGCTTTTACAAATTCAATGGTTGACATTCCATGGTGAGTTGTGAGTAGTAAACGGTGAATAAGCCCTGCTCATTGTTCGGCCCTTTTAAAACATCGGGCTGAGGTCGCTCTTTTTCACTCATCCCGAGCGAAGTCGAAGGGTTCACTTCTCAATATTTAATCTGGTCAATTCTCATTATTCACCCTAACTCACTGACGAGCCATTATCAACCGTTTCATCAGGATTCACAAATTTCAATTGCCCTTCGGCATTTTCCGCCATCAGGATCATCCCATTGCTTTCAATACCTCTCATTTTACGTGGCGCCAAATTAGCGACCACCACTACCTGTCTACCCACAATTGTATCCGGTTGAAAATGCAATGCTATACCTGAAACGATCGTTCTTTTTTCGAAACCAAGATCCACTTCCAGTTTCAACAATTTATCTGCCTTCGGTACTTTTTCAGCAGCAGTTATCGTTCCTACTTTTAAGTCCAGTTTTGCAAAATCATCATATTGTATTTCTTGTTTCCGGTTCCCTGTTTCCGGTTGCCTGTTAGCTGGCAACTGGGAACTGGGAACTGGTTTCACCAACCCCGCTTTCAATTTCTCCACCTGTGCGCTGATCTCCGCATCCTCAATTTTCCTGAATAACAAGTGTGGTTCCCGCAAGCTATAGCCGACGCTCAATAGTTTAAGGCTTCCTGCATTTTCCCATTCCAGCATTTTATCTACCACTTTCATCATGTGCAGCATTTTCAATGCTGTGTTCGGTAGAAAAGGATTGATCAAAACGGCCAGGTTAGCGGTCAATTGCAGGCAGAGGTGTAAACTATTGTCAATGCTTTTTTGGGCTTCCGACGTAGGCTGTCCATCGGCACCAGTTTGTTTTGCAACAATCCAGGGCTCCTTATCCTGCATGTATTTATTGCCACTTCTTGCCAGGTCAATTACTTCAAATAAGGCATCACGGAAACGGAAATTCTCCAATGCAGATTGCACTTTGGTTTTGGCAGCTTTTATTTCGGCAATAATGGCCTTATCCGTTTCATCCAAAATATCCTCGTGTAATTTTGGCACTTTACCACCGCACAGTTTATGCATTAACACAAAAGTGCGGTTCACAAAATTGCCAAAGATCGATACAAGTTCGCTGTTATTTCTATCCTGGAAGTCTTTCCAGGTAAAATCATTGTCTTTTGTTTCGGGTGCATTGGCACAAAGCACATAGCGCAACACATCTTCACAACCAGGAAAGTCGTTGATGTATTCGTTCACCCATACTGCCCAGTTACGGGAAGTGGATACTTTATCACCTTCAATATTCAGAAACTCATTGGCAGGTACGTTATCCGGCAGTACAAAATTTCCATGCGCCTTCAACATGGCCGGGAAAATGATACAGTGAAATACGATATTATCCTTACCGATAAAGTGCACCAATTTAGTATCTTCTTTACACCAGTAATCGGCCCAATGGTCGGTTAATTCTTTGGTAGCGCTGATATAACCTATCGGTGCATCAAACCAAACATACAGCACTTTGCCATCTGCACCCGGAATAGGCACTTTTACTCCCCAGTTGCTATCCCTTGTCATCGCCCGGCTTTGCAGCCCGTTGTCGAGCCAGCTCCGGCATTGGCCGTATACATTGTTTTTCCATTCCTGGTGATCTTCGAGTACCCATTTTTTTAAAAACGTCTCATAATTCTGCAAAGGGAAATACCAATGGGTAGTCTTCTTTTTTACCGGGATGGCGTCACTTAATGTACTGCGCGGATTGATCAACTGTTCCGGTGATAATGAGCTTCCGCATTTCTCACACTGGTCGCCATAAGCACCCGGGTTGCCGCATACGGGACAGGTACCTGTGATATAACGATCAGCCAAAAATGTCTTAGCTTTTTCATCATAAAATTGTTCTGTTTCTTTTTCTTCAAAAAGACCATCATCATACATTTTTTTAAAAAATGCCGCAGCCGTTTCATGATGCACCTTATTCGATGTTCTTGAATAAATATCGAAAGAGATGCCCATTTTCGCAAAGCTGTCTTTGATAATCGCATGGTATTTATCCACCACTTGCTGGGGTGTGATACCTTCCTTCATCGCCCGGATGGTAATCGGCACTCCATGTTCATCACTACCACAAACAAATTTTACATCCTTTTTTTGCGCCCGCAGAAAGCGAACATAGATATCAGAGGGTATATAACAACCAGCCAAATGACCAATATGAACGGGGCCATTAGCATAGGGAAGAGCTGCTGTAACTAAATATCGTTTGAAATCTGTCATATCCTTTTTTAAAGCTTGAGCCTGCAAAAATACCTTAATCAGGGTCATTGCCCAAATGATGAGTGAGCTTAACATATCCCTTTTTTATTTTCTCAAAACCGAATAGCCATTAGATATCGCTCCTGTCATTGCAATCGCAGCAAGTTTTACATATTTCTGATAACTTTAAAAAATGAAGCGATCAGATTTCTTGCATTCGGCAACAGGTTGTATTGCTGGCACCACCCTGGCCCCTTTTATGGAACAGTTGATCAAAGCCGGTACAGCTCACACAGGAGATGAAGAGGCATTGTCTTCAATTCCACCTTATTTAAAAAAAGGTAGTGTTATAGGCATTACTTCTCCCGCTGGCTATATCACCCTGGAAGAAATACAACCCGCCATGCAATTGATGGAAAGTTGGGGCTATACCATAAAAATCGGCGACACAATCGGCAAGAAAGATTTCACTTTTGGAGGTACTGATGAAGAAAGAGCCTATGACCTGCAACAAATGCTCGATGATAAAAAAATAAAAGCCATCATGTGTGCAAGAGGCGGCTACGGCGTTATCCGCATTATCGATAAATTGAAATGGGAAAAATTTAAAGAATGTCCCAAATGGATCATTGGCTTTAGTGATGTGACGGTTATTCACTCACATCTTAATAGAAATTTGGGTATTGCCAGCATTCATTCAAAAATGTGTAACAGTTTTCCCAACAACTGGGAAAAAGCGGAACCTATCCAGGCCGAGACTATTGTTTCCATAAAAAAAGCACTAAGTGGCGAAAAGATGAAATATAGTTTTACCGCTAATACATTCAATAAACAAGGCACTGCTGTTGGAAAACTGGTTGGCGGAAATTTAAAAACAATTGAAAGCCTGGCTGGTTCAAAGTCAGATATTGATACGGCAGGAAAAATTTTATTTGTAGAAGATACCGGGGAATACATGTATAGCATCGACCGGATGTTCTGGAACCTGAAGCGAAGTGGGAAATTATCATCCCTGAAAGGATTGATTATCGGCGGTTTTAAAATAAAAGTGGATGAAGGTGACGATGATTTTGGTAAGATCCTTGAAGAGGTTGTGCTGGAAAAAGTGAAAAATTATGATTATCCCGTTTGTTTCGATTTTCCGGTAGGGCATCAGAAAAATAACTTTGCTTTGAAGTGTGGCGTAAAACATAAACTAATTGTACAACCACAACAATGTATCTTAACAGAAATGTCATAATGGGTAGAAGGGATTTTCCCGGGAATGATCTGCATTAATTTTAAAAAAAGTTGCTCAATGATCAAAACTCCTCCTTACTTAAAAAAAGGTGATACAATAGGATTGGTTTGTCCTGCCGGATATATGGCAATGGAAAGAGTTACAGAATGCATCCGCGTATTACAGGAAGAATGGGGATATAAAGTAAAACTTGGCAAAACCGTTGGCAGTAGCTCCGCGACTTATTTTTCCGGAACAGATGAAGAACGTTTGAATGATTTTCAGCAAATGCTCGATGATGACGAAGTGAATGCGATACTTTGCGCAAGGGGTGGTTACGGCATGGGGCGTATCATTGATCAACTCAATTTTAAGAAATTTAAGAAACAACCCAAGTGGATCATTGGCTTTAGCGATATCACTGTTTTGCATGCACATCTTTATTCCAATTATTATATTTCATCACTTCATGCACCAATGGCCGGGGCCTTTAATGATGCAGGATATATTAATCGTTATGTACAATCATTAAAGAGTGCGTTGGAAGGAAAATGGGCGAAATATACTGTTGACGGGCATGATCTCAACAGAAGTGGAGAAGCAATCGGTGAATTGATAGGCGGCAACCTTGCCTTATTGGCCAATATAGTTGGGACTGATTCGGATATCAAAACACGGGGCCGGATTTTGTTTATTGAAGATATCGGCGAATACCTCTATAATATTGACCGGATGCTTTACCAGCTAAAACGAAGTGGAAAGTTAGCCAAACTGGCTGGATTGATCATAGGAGGTTTTAGTGATATGAAAGATACTGATAGGCCCTTTGGCAAGACCGTGTATGAAATTATTTACGATATAATAAAAGAATATAAATACCCAGTTTGCTTTGGCTTCCCGGTGAGTCATGTCAAAGAAAACTATGCATTGAAGATCGGTGCAGGGTATAAATTGAAGGTTACAAAAACAAAAGTGCTATTGGAAGAATAAAAAAACCGCCTCGTTAAAAAACGAGACGGTTTTCCCGGCTTTACTTAAGTATTGATAAGTTTAAACTGCGGTAGCTGCTTAAGGCTAACGCCAAAAAAAAAATCAAGCGAGATCAAAGCGATCAAGGTTCATTACTTTGTTCCATGCTGCCACAAAATCCTTCACAAATTTTTCTTTAGCATCTGTACTTCCGTAAACTTCAGCAATTGCCCTAAGCTCCGAGTTAGAACCAAAGATCAGATCTGCACGGGTTGCTGTCCATTTTGGCCTGCCTGTTGTTCGATCATTGCCTTCAAACACTTCGTTATGTTCATCAATTGCTTTCCAGGCCGTGCTCATGTCAAGCAGGTTTACAAAGAAATCATTGGTAAGCGTTTCAGGATTTTTTGTGAACACACCATGTTTAGAACCATCATAGTTGGCATTCAGTACCCGCATACCGCCTACAAGCACTGTCATTTCAGGAGCAGTCAGCGTCAGCAATTGCGCTTTATCAACCAATAATTCTTCTGTTGATACGCTGTATCTTCCCTTTGAGTAGTTACGGAAACCATCAGCAATAGGTTCCAGTACTGCAAATGATTCCACATCGGTTTGTTCCTGTGTAGCATCAGTTCTTCCGGGTGTAAAAGGCACGGTCGCATTGTATCCGGCATTCTTCACCGCTTTTTCAACTGCTGCACAACCTGCTAATACAATAAGATCAGCAAGAGAAACTTTTTTACCGCCCGTTTGTGCAGCATTAAATTCTTTTTGAATTGCTTCCAATTTATCCAGCACTTTTGAAAGTTGAGATGGATTGTTCACCGCCCAATATTTTTGCGGAGCTAAACGAATACGGGCACCATTGGCGCCACCACGTTTGTCTGAACCACGAAACGTAGAGGCGGAAGCCCATGCTGTTGACACCAGTTGCGATATTGTCAATCCTGATTCAACCAGTTTTGATTTCAATGCAACAATATCTTTTTCATCAATCAATTTATGATCCACTGCAGGAACCGGATCTTGCCAGATCAGTTCTTCTTTCGGCACTTCAGGTCCTAAGTAACGTGCAATCGGACCCATGTCGCGGTGGGTTAGCTTAAACCATGCACGGGCAAAAGCATCTGCAAAATCATCAGGATTTTCAAGGAAGCGTCTTGATATTTTTTCATAAACAGGATCAAATCTTAGTGACAGATCCGTTGTCAGCATTCTGGGTGCATGACTCTTTGTTTTATCATACGCATCAGGGATTATACCGGCACCATTTTTTGCCACCCACTGATGTGCACCTGCAGGGCTTTTTGTTAATTCCCATTCGAAGCCGAACAGATTTTCAAAATAATTATTGCTCCATTTCGTAGGAGTTTTAGTCCATATCACTTCAAGGCCACTGGTAATAGTGTCAGCGCCTTTACCGGAACCAAAACTATTCTTCCATCCGAAACCCTGTTCTTCAATGCCGGCTGCTTCAGGTTCAACTCCAACATATTTGCCTGCTTCGGCAGCGCCATGTGTTTTACCAAATGAATGACCGCCTGCAATCAATGCAACAGTCTCTTCATCATTCATGGCCATTCGTTTAAAAGTCTCACGAATATCACGGGCTGCTGCAATCGGATCAGGATTGCCATCGGGTCCTTCCGGGTTTACATAGATCAATCCCATTTGTACGGCAGCCAGTGGATTTTCCAAATTACGGGAGTGAATATCGCCATCTGCTTTATCATCCGTAACAACCACAGCACCTTTTTTCTCTACCCCTTCGGAGCCATGCGCATAACGTATATCACCACCCAGCCATTTGGTTTCAGCGCCCCAATACACATCTTCCTGCGGCTCCCAAACATCCGGGCGACCACCGCCAAAACCAAAAGTTTTAAAACCCATTGATTCTAATGCAACATTACCAGCAAGGATCATAAGATCTGCCCAGGAAATCTTGCGACCATATTTTTGTTTGATGGGCCAAAGCAACCTGCGTGCCTTATCCAGACTCACATTGTCGGGCCAACTATTGAGCGGAGCAAAGCGTTGTTGTCCTGCTCCTGCCCCACCACGGCCATCGCCGGTACGATATGTACCTGCACTATGCCATGCCATACGAATAAACAAACCCCCATAGTGTCCGAAATCTGCCGGCCACCAATCCTGCGAATCGGTCATTAGTTTATGAAGGTCTTTTTTCAACGCTTCATAGTCGAGGCTTTTAAATTCTTTTGCGTAATCAAAATCTTCGCCCATCGGGTTAGATAAGGAAGACTGCTGCCGCAGGATGCTTAATTTTAATTGATTTGGCCACCAATCGCGGTTTTTTGTTCCGCCGCCGCCAACTGGTTTTTTCAAAGATGCCCCGTTGTGAAATGGGCATTTGCTGATGTCGTTATTGTTATTTTCACTCATAACTAAAGAATTTCATCGGTTTGTAAATGTCTGGCGAATGTATGACTATTTACCTATCAATGAAATCGATTAATTTTATAATCTAATAGATAAAATTTATATCATGACATTGGTACAACTGGAATATGTAGTAGCCCTCGATCGTTTCCGGCATTTCGCATTGGCGGCTGATAATTGCTATGTGACTCAACCTACTTTAAGCATGCAAATTCACAAGCTGGAGCAGGAGCTTGGCATGAAGATATTTGACCGTAGCAAACAGCCGGTGATGCCGACCGAAGCCGGGTTGGCCATTATTGAGCATGCAAAAAAAATACTGGCGGAAAGGGATGCGATGAACGAAATGCTGAATACCCGAAAAGGCATTTTGAGCGGAGAGCTGAAAATCGGTATCATCCCCACATTGGCTCCATATCTTTTACCCTTGTTTGCACAGCAGTTCACCAAAAAATACCCGCATGTAAAATTGATCGTCAATGAAATGATGACCGATTTGATAGTAAACCGCCTGCGTGAAGGAACCATTGATGCCGGCATATTGGTGACACCTCTACAGGAATATGGCGTGAAGGAACACGTACTTTTTTATGAAGAACTATTGGTGTATATCTCCCGAAAAAACAAAGATTTCAAAAAGCATTATGTACTGGCGCAGGATATTGATCCGCATAAACTGTGGCTGCTGGAAGAGGGGCATTGTTTTCGTTCACAGATCATGAATCTATGCGAACTGCAAAAAGCCAGTAAGGAAGGCCAGTCTTTTGAATACGAAGCAGGCAGTATTGAAACTCTCCGGCGCATGGTCGAGTTGAGCGATGGCATTACCATCCTGCCGGAACTGGCAAGTATGGAACTAAACGGCAAACAGCAGGAACAATTGCGTCAGTTTAAACGGCCAGCACCTATGAGAGAAGTAAGTTTAGCGGTACATCGTGATTTTGTAAAAAAACGATTAGTTGAAATATTGAAAAAAGAAATTATTGCATCAGTACCAGAAAAGATCAAAAAGAATAAGAACTTAAATGTCTTACCCATATAACTCCAAAAGCTAACTGTATAACGACAGTTAGCTCCATTCACCGGCAGGCTGCTTATCTATTCATTGAACGATCGGATCCTTGTAAAGCCATACACGGCAGAACTTTCGGTAGATGCTGGCATACCGGCCTTTATAGTCTCGAATTTTTCAATGCTGATCGGGTCATTATTAGGATACATCCATATCTTGTTATAGTCTACGTCTCTCACTATTACGCCATGGTCAGAGCAGATGACTTCTGCATGTGTCATATCGACTGGAGAAATGGTAGAGCCACCAGGTATTTTTTGCAGAACAACAATCTCGCGGTAATCATTAAGTAACAAAACAAGACCTTCCTCATCACCGACTGAACTGAGTGATCCTGATATTTTCTCACCGCCAATCAGGCCTATAAGATTGTGGTCGTCGGCGGGAGCTGTGAATCGGTCTCCTGTATTTTTCGTGCAGGACAGGAGCATTAACAGAATAATAATCTTTGTACATGGCAATAGAAGTCTGCCATGTAATTTTACATGTTGTGTTTTCATTGTTTAAAATTTTAAAAGATGAACTAATCTGGTTTCATATTGCTGCGGGGGTGAATGCATGTTTGTGAAATTTGCGGGTCAATCATTTTCTTCCAACTGGAAAATCTCCTCTACTTTTTTCTCAAATAAACGGGCAATCTTAAGCGCCAATACAGTGGACGGTATATATTTATTGCTTTCAATAGCATTAATGGTTTGACGGGAAACACCGATTTTTTCAGCCAGCTCCTGCTGCGTGATATTTTGGATGGCCCTTTCTATCCTTATTGTATTTTTCATGTGTTATCCTGTTTAATTCCCGGTCTGTTTGCTTCGGAACAATACATAGTTGAACCGTATAATAAAAATGACAAGAACCGTTAGCATATTATACATCATTACCTCGATAAAATTCCAGCCATTGATGAGCCAGGTAGCCGCCAGCAGTAAAACATAATTGATGAGGACGGCCCATTGCAGCGATTCCAGTCTCACTTTACTAATGAATTCATCTTCCTGTTTTTCCCGGGCAAATGCCATCATCAGCAAACCGAGTATCACACCGGTGAGAGCCACTTCATTGGTCAGATTATAATCAGTGCTATTAAATATATTCCCTGATGAGGTATACGATTTTATGTTCAGGAAATGAAAAGTAAAATCATAGTAAATCACTAAGATGCCAAGTACAACTGATGGAACGAACAATGCAAGACCGATCCATTTGAATTTGGGTGGCAAAAGAAGATTAACTGCCATGGTGTAAAGATTTATTGCCCAAAAGTAAAGTAAACTTTACATAAAGACAAGTTTTTTTTACAAAACGGCTACTTATTTCAATGTCAGTAACGAATCAAGCTTCTGTTGAAAAAGTGGGAAACTGTTCAGGTTGTTGTGTTGACCTTTTTCAATCGCCACCAGTTGAACACCGGGATTTTCTTTTGCTAAACGAGCGGATTGCTTGTAGGGGATTATTTCATCTTTTGTACCATGAAATATGAAGATTGAAGCATCCACTTTTTTTAAGTATTGATAGTTGGGCAAATGATATTTCGTCATCCAACTAACCGGATACATGAAAGCATAGTGACTGAATAAAGCATCAATACTATAATAAGGAGTTTCCAATACCAGCATTTTACAATCTCTTATAGAAGCTAATTGAGAGGCTATACCGGTGCCAATGGATTTTCCATAGATGATAATACTGTCTTTTGCAAAGCGGGCCCTTGCCATTTGATAAAGGATGGCTGCGTCCTCATACATCGCCCCTTCGGTTCGCCTGCCTGTTGTTTTGCCGAAGCCGGGATAGTCGATCATCCAGACTTCGTAATTGTGCCTGGTGAAATTGCCGGCATAAGGCGCATAGTAGGCAATATTTTTCCTGTTACCGTGAAAATAAAGTACTACCCGTTTACAAAGAGTATCCCTTGTTTTAAACTGGATGATGTTGAGCGTCTTTTCTTTGTTTACCGGCAGGTTTATTTCTTTGAAGGGAACACCGAAATTGTAAGCATAATCACCGGGTAATTTCCCAGGATGAAATAAAAATTTTTCCTGCAGAAAATACAATGCGATCCCTACTATCACATAGATAATAAGAATGATCAGCAACCATCGTTTAATCTTCCTGGATTTTTTGCTTTGCAGCGCCACCTTTGTTATTGATAAAAATTATACGACATCCATATCATACACAACCACTTTATCCCAGAGATGGCTGTATTTTTCTACAAAGGCTTTATGAATAGGATGAACCTGGTATGCATTCTGCCCTTCTATACTGTCAAAAAACATGAGCTCTGAAACATCATAGCTATTGTCTACTACTCCCCGCTGTTCTGTTGGCGAAGGTGTGCCAACCATCAGCTTTTTAACTTCTTTAATTCCCGCAAGGGTTTTGAGTCCTTCTATTAATTGCTGGCGATCGGCGACTGAACCCTTATTTTTTAACCAGAAAAAAACATGGTGCACCAACTTTGTTGAATCTTTCTTTTCTCCCAATTCATCCATTACCAAAGGTGCAGCAGCCATTCCGGAAGCGGTGGCAATAAACTGACGACGATTATATTCCTTCATAGATTTTAAATGAGGGATGAAATTAGGAAAAGATACGGAACGATCACCCACAAAAAAAGACCACCCGTTTACACAGGTGGTCTTGATGTATGGAGTCGCCTTAATTTAGTTTTATTACCTTTAGGACAGTTTTCTCGTTCTGACCCGCTTGCCTTGCTTCCAGTATATACATACCCGCTGCGGCATTATCACCGAAACGCAATGACTGACCAGGAGCTCCTCTTTCCACCTGTATCACTTTACCTAATACATCCACCATTCTTACTTCTACTGTTTGACTAACCGGGCTGGTCACTTTCACGGTAAAGTAGTTTTGGGTTGGATTGGGGAAGGCTTGCATATTCAGCACCATGCTAGTTGGATCAGCAGGGCTGGTATTCTTCTCTTTCAGCTTTGCTGCCAGGTTTTTTGCCAGTATAGCTTTACGAATCAGCGTAATCGGGATCTGTTCTGCAGGTTGCTCAGCCGCTGGTTTCTGGTTTGTTGGAGGTGTAGATTGGCGAACCTGTACATTACCTCCATTCAATAAGCGGCGCACAGTTTGTGTTCCATTCCAATGGCTGGAATAAATTATGGTAGAGCCATTTTGATACAGAATGCTGATCGAATCCAGCTGACCACCCGGTGAACCATCATACATATTTACAAACAGATCGGCATTACCGCTTACTGTGGTTGGATTCAGCGGATCAGTAATGTCTTTCATATTTGCTTTTGTTGCAAAATTGCCGCTCGATCCATTTACAGCAAGAGAACTGATTGCATTGCTCTTGATCTGGTATACTCTGCCATTGCGACGAATAATGATATTACACTGACCTTTTGGATTCGTTCCTGACTTAGTCCACTTCATGGTAAATCCAAAATTGGTCTTTGTACCAGTAGTACCAGCATAGGTGCCAATAGAATTGTGCATTACAAGATAGCCGCCGCCTGTTACTGATTCAGTGCCCGGAACAGAAATGGTCACATTACCCGGATCCAGCGTATTATCACCCGTGTAATAGTTATTGACGACGGCATATACATCCAGTGTTGTTCCCTTATTGGCACAATCGGTACTGCTCAAGGTGTAATTAAAGGTTGTGGATGCAGTGCCGATCATGATATTGCCTGTGTTGACCAGCACGACGGGGATATTCGGAGTGCCGAGAATGGTTCCGGCCGGGCTGCCCAGGCGGAATGTAACCGTAGCATTGCGAATATCTCCCATATAGCTATCACCACCCACTGCTGTTATGTCTTTGATAGTTGCGCTCAGTGTGATTGAGGCAACACACGAACTTGCACTGGCAGTCGAGAAGTAGGGCAAACCTGTGTAAGTAACATCTGCATTCTCTTTTGTAATAGTAAATCCGGAAATATAACTAAAGCTGCTGGATAGGTATGTGGCATCTCCGGCAAATGAGCCGCTTAAATTCGTGCTACCTGGTCCTTGTGTAAGTATAACGTAAGTATCCGCAAGGCCATTGCCATCTGTTCCATTACCCGGCGCTCCCGGACCATCCGAGGCAGATTGCGTGCCCAGGGTAAATGAAACAGTTTTTGAAACCAAAGGAGCCGATGTTGTCGCATCTCTGAGTATAGCCGTCAGGATTTGCTTATCTGAATACTGCTCGGTAAGGTCACCGGTGTAGGTAAGCGTTGTCGGACGTAGGTTCACCGTTACCTTAAATACACAAGTCTTAGTATTGCCACAAGCATCTGTCGCCGTCCAGGTAATAGTAGTTTCGCCTCCATTCAGATCAACACCATTCAATGACGTACCGTTGCCCGTTGTTGCACCTGTAAGCTCGTAAGTCAGGGATTGCAGCGAACAATTATCCGATGCCGAAATATCGAACTCGGTGCCGGCAACTGTGTAGTTGGTTTCGCCAAAGTCAAAGATTCTTGTTTGATTTGTCAGGCAGCCTGTGATGATGGGTGCTTCTGTATCTCCACCACTGTAGGTGATGTCTACAGCTGTTGCATGATTACCGCAGTCGTCATAGATCTCATAGTGATAGGTCACTGTCCAGTTACAATCTGTACCTGTTGGTGTGCCTGTCTTATC